>DATJBB010000019.1:0-30308 GCA_035515635.1 Nitrososphaerales archaeon | reverse complement strand
GGGGTGGGCGTGGTGGTCGCCCAGGGGAGCGTCGAGCCCAGCTACGGTCCGCTCGCGCTTGCCCTGCTCAAGGGAGGGAAGAACCCGCAGCAGACGCTGAAGTCCCTCCTCGCCACTGACCTCAGGCCGGGGGTGAGGCAGGTGATGATTATGGACTCCAAGGGCAGGAAGGCTGCACATACGGGCAAGGGCACGCTCCCCCTGGCGGGGCACCAGTCAGGGAGGGGGTTCTGCGTCCAGGCGAGCTTCGTGGGGGCTAGGAGGGGGTGGGCCTCGCTGGCGGCCTCGTTCAGGAGGGGTAGGGGGCCGCTGGCCGAGAGGCTTGTTTCTGCCCTCGAGGCGGGCGAGCTGGCGACCAAGGGGCACAGGCGGGGCGGGGCACCTAGGTCAGCCTCGCTGGTCGTGGTGGCGACCAAGCCGAGCGGCACCCCCTGGGAGGGCAGGGTCCTCGACCTGAGGGTGGACGACAGCGACAACCCGGTCAGGGAGCTGAGGAGGATGCTCAGGGTCGAGGAGGCGTACGGCCGCGCCGAGAGCGGCGGGGAGTTGGTTGCGAAGGGGGACGTGGAGAGGGGGCAGAAGGAGTTCGCGAAGGCGGCGGCCATGGCCGGGGACGGCTCGGAGTTCATGCTCTGGCTCGCGCTCGGACTGTTCAAGCGCGGCGACACGAAGAGGGGGGCGGCCGCCCTGAGGAGGGTCCTCGGGAGGGGGAACGACGTCAAGGCGGTCATGAGGGAGCTGGCAGCCAGCGGGCTGGTGGGGAAGCCTCCCGTCCAGAAGCAGGACGCCAAGCCTTCTCACGTTTAATACATGGTCGGGCCGGAAGGCCCGCAACTGAAGATGAAAGGCAGTTCGGAGCTCCAGGGCTTCTACAAGCTGACGGTGGAGGAGAGGCTCAAGCTCCTCCAGAAGCTGGCGGGGCTGACGGACGAGGAGGCGAAGACCCTCGGGAGCACCGGAGGGCTGCCGATCGAGGTCGCGAACAGGATGATCGAGAACGTGGTCGGGGGGATCACGCTCCCCCTGGGGATGGCCACCAACTTCCTGGTCAACGGCAAGGACTACGTCGTCCCGATGGCGCTCGAGGAGCCGTCGGTCGTCGCGGCCGCGAGCAACGCGGCGAAGATCGCCAGGGTGAAGGGCGGTTTCGTCGTCACGAACACCGGGCCGGTCATGATCGGGCAGATTCAGACGGTCGGGGTCCGTGACCCCAAGGAGGCCGCCCGGAAGCTGGTCGCGAAGAAGAAGGAGCTTATGGCCAGGGCCAACGAGCAGGACCCGATGCTCGTCTCGCTCGGCGGGGGGGCGAAGGACGTCAACGTCAAGGTCATCGAGACGCTCAAGGGGCCGATGGTGATCGCCGAGCTTCTGGTCGACTGCGGCGACGCCATGGGGGCGAACGCCGTAAACACGATGGCCGAGGCGGTCGCGCCCCTGGTCGAGGAGATAACCAAAGGCAAGGTCTACCTCAGGATAATCTCGAACCTCGCCGACCGGAGGCTGGTCAAGGCCACCGCCGTGTTCGACAGACAGGCGCTCGGCGGGGATGAGGTGGTGGAGGGGATACTCTATGCATATGCCTTCGCCGACGCCGACCCCTACAGGTGCGCGACACACAACAAGGGGATAATGAACGGGGTGGTGGCCGTCGCCCTCGCGTGCGGGCAGGACACCAGGGCCCTCGAGGCAGGGGCGCACAGCTACGCGAGCAGGTCGGGAGGGTACAAGCCGCTCACGACCTGGAAGGTCAACAGGGACGGCGACCTGGTGGGGACGCTCGAGATGCCGATGGCCGTAGGGCTCGTGGGCGGTGCCGCGAGGGTCCACCCGGCGGCGAAGGCAAACGTCAGGATCCTCGGGATCAAGACGGCGATTGAGCTTGCAGAGGTGATGGGGGCGGTCGGCCTGGCGCAGAACTTCGCGGCGATGCGGGCGCTCGCTTCCGAGGGCATCCAAAGGGGGCACATGAAGCTCCATGCGAGGTCGCTGGCGATGAGCGCCGGGGCGAAGGGGGCGATGGTCGACGCCGTCGCTGAGAGGATGATAGCGGAGAAGAAGATCAGGTTCGACGTCGCGAAGGCCCTTGTCGACGAGCTCTCGACCAAGAAGACCAAGTGACCGCTAGGAGGCCTGGGCGGTTGGGTTCTGGGCCCTCGAGCGCCTGTGGTCTACAAAGTCGAGGATCAGGTAGCCGTAGGACAGGGCGACCGCTAGGTACACCAGCGTGAGGAGGCCGGAGGACTGGACCCCCGTCCCGACCCCCGAGGAGCCGAAGGAGTTGGGCAGGAGGAGGAAGAGGTAGGTGAATAGGAGCGCGTCGACAAGCCCCGCGCCGATCTTGCCGAAGAGCCACGGAAACTCCCCGTTGGAGTAGGCGGTCTGGAGGAAGGAGGTCACCGCGAAGAGCGCCCCGAGGAGGATGAGCGCCTCCCAGACCTCGGTCGCCGGAGGGAGCTTGATGTACGAGCCTATCGTCGGGGCGAAGTACTCCACGGCGTAGGGGATGGCGACGCCTATGACGAGGAACCTTGCTGCAGCGTTACCGATTCCCTTCGCTATCTTCGCCATCGACGGATCACTTTGAGAGGCTCACGGTTATCGTCCAGAACCGGCCCTCTGACATCGACATCGACCCGCCTATCGCGACCGACTGGCCCTGGAGCTGGGAGTAGAGGCTCGACGAGATGTCGAACGGGACGGTGAGGTTCCCCGACTGGAAGGCCCCGAGTCGCAGGTTCGCCGGGGGGGTCTGGTAGAGCGTCTGCCCGTTGGCCATTACCGTCAGGAACAGGCTGGCTGACCCGGCGAGGGGCCAGTTGTTGAACGCGGGCACCTCCAGCTGGTGCGACCCCACGGCGCTCGATGAGTCGAAGATCTGCTTGACCTGGGGCTGGATCGCTTGGATGTTGACCCCGAGCCCGAGTGGCTTCTGCGTCATCAGCTGCGGGGAGACGGCCCCGATGATAGGCCCGGCAACGACGATCAGGGTGAAGAGCCAGACGAGGAGGTAGGCAGCCTTGACCGCGTACTTGGCCGCTCGGATGCCGTTCAAGCCGCGCTTGTCGCCCCACAGGGCGCGTCCGACTATAATACGGTTCTCGAGCTCTGCTCTATGGTGGGAGGGGTCGAGCGCCCAGCCCCATTAAAATAGCCCTCGCGTTCGGAAGCGACATCCTGGGGAGAAGTTTGGGGGAGCTAGTCACCGAGGGGCTTTCCAAGGTCTACGCGGGGGCGCGCGGGGCCAGGGCCTTGGACTCGGTCTCCTTCAAGGCGCCCTCGTCTGGGATCTTCGCGCTCATCGGGAGGAACGGGGCGGGCAAGACGACGCTGGTGAGGATACTCGCCACCGAGCTCGCCCCCACCACGGGCTCTGCGTCGATAAACGGGATAGACGTGGTGAGGGAGGACAAGAGGCTCAGAGAGATGATAGCGATCGTCCCTCAGGAGTCGAGGACTATCTCTTGGATGTCGCCGAAGCAGTCGGCGCTCACATACCTGATGTGGAGGGGGTTCGGATACTCCGAGGCCAAGAAGAGGGCGGAGGAGTCGCTCGCGAGGCTCAACCTCTCGAAGTATGCGGACACCCTGAACAGGTCGCTCTCGGGCGGGACGAAGAGGAAGGCCCTCGCGGCCATGGTCCTCGCGTCGGAGGCGGAGATAATATTCCTAGATGAGCCGACCACCGGGCTCGACCCCATTTCCAGGAAGGACTTTTGGGTGATCCTGCGCGAGCTGGCGAGGGACCGGTTCATCTTCCTCACGACCCACTACCTCGAGGAGGCGGAGCAGCTTGCCGACACGCTCGGGGTCCTCGGGGAGGGAAGGCTGGTCGCGGTGGGGAGCGTACCCTCCATCCGCGGCAGGATAAGGTACCAGTACAGCCTCAAGCTCCCGGCGAACTCCCCCGTGCCGAGCGTCTCGCACGGAGAGGTCACGACCGGGAAGAATGGGGAGGTCCAGATACTGACGGACGAGCAGGAGGCGTTCGCCATCTCGAGGAAGGTCTCGGACTCGGGGGGCAGGTTCTCCATAGGGCCGGTCTCGCTGGATGACATATTCTTCCAGCTGGTGGGAGAGTCGACGATGGCCGAGGAGGCGGCTCCGGGCGCTGAAGGGGGTTGGTCGGCGTGAGGAGGAGCCTCGCGAGCCAGCTGGTGGCAGGCATACTCGTCAACTCGGTCTACGAGATGAAGAACTACCCGATCAACCTGGTCAACACGGTCCTGTCCCCGCTCTCGTTCCTCGTCGTGATCGACTTTGTGAGCAGGGGGGCGCTGATCGGCCAGGCGATCGAGGGAGGGCTCATTATGAGCATGTTCCAGAGCGGGATGTCGCTACAGGGGGATATCTCCCACCTCAAGAACGATTTTAAGCTCCAGGACATGCTCGTCAGCTCGCCGGCGTCCCCGGCGGCCTACGTGGTCGGGATGGCGGCATCGGAGATCATCTACACGCTGCCGGCCTTGGCAATCTTGGTCATCCTCGGGGCGATCTACATACACCCGGGGGCGGTCCAGGCCCTCGAGCTCACGGGGGCCCTTCTCCTGATGTTCCTCACGTCGATAACCATCGGCTTCATGTTCGCGACCCTCTCGAGCGACATCGTCCAGAGCTTCGCCTGGTCGAGGCTCCTCAGCACCATTTTCACCGCGATAACGCCCGTCTATTACCCTATCACGTACATCCCGCTACCGTTCAGGTACCTGGCGTACCTCTCCCCGACCACATACGCGGCGGAGATCATGCAGAACGCCGCCGGCTCGCTCCAGCTCAGCGCGGGCGCTGTCGCGACCGACTGGGCGGTCCTCGGCGGGCTGACCGCCATACTCTTGGTCGTCGTGTCGAGGAACGCTAGGTGGAAGGAGGTATAGCCCGGTGGGCGTCGGCGAGGGCCGACGCGGCCGATGTGGAGGTCAGAGAGGGGCCGAAGGCGGAGAGAAGGCGCTGAAATCATTTAAGCCGAGACCGCCGGACAGCAAGTGTCATGTCTCATCAGCAATATCGGACCGACATGTACGAGGGTATGATCGCGGAGACGGTCATGATGGAGGGGGACAAAGGAGAGGTGATCAACGCGTACTTCGCGCGCCCGCTCGGGCCGGGGCCGTTCCCGGGCGTGGTGCTGATCCACCACGCTCCCGGATGGGACGAATGGTATCGCGAGGCGACGAGAAGGTTCGCCCACCACGGCTACCTCGCGCTGAGCCCCAACATCTACCACCGCCTGGGGGCCGGGGTGCCTGAGGACGTGGCCGCCAAGGCGAGGGCCGGGGGAGGCGTCCCCGACGACCAGGTCGTGGGAGACGTCAGCGGGGCGAGGGACTACCTCGCGGCGCTCCCAATCTGCACGGGGAAGATAGGCGTCTTCGGGACGTGCTCAGGGGGTAGGCAGGTCTTCCTGGTGGCCTGCAGGACCAATGGGTTCAGCGCGGCCGTGGACTGCTGGGGAGGCAGGGTCGTGATGAGCCAGCAGGAGCTGAGCGCAAACTACCCCGTCGCGCCGATAGAGTACACGAAGGACCTGTCGTGCCCACTCCTCGGGCTGTTCGGGGAGGAGGACCAGTTCCCGACGCCGCAGCAGGTCGCCCAGCACGAGGAAGCGCTCAAGAGGTTCGGGAAGACCTACGAGTTCCACATGTACCCGAAGGCGGGCCACGGCTTCTTCTACTATGACAAGCCCATGTACAGGCAGGAGCAGGCCGTGGACGGCTGGAAGAGGGTCTTCGCCTTCCTCGAGAAGAACCTCTCGGCGGGGAGCTCCTAGGAGGGAAGGGAGTTGTGCACGGGGCTCGTCCAGAGAGCGAGGGTCACGGGTGCCGGCAAGTCGGCGGACGGCTGGTTCAAGCTCGAGGAGGTCAGCGTGATGTACGACTGCACCTACCACACCCCGGCGCCTCAGGGGGTCAACATCGACTTCTTCAACGAGAAGGAGGGGCCGGGGGCGAGGGTGGCAGTCGAGCTGACTCCTAGGTCGGCGATGGAGCTCGTCCACGCCATAATGGAGTCGCTCTACAGCGCGGGGATAGACCCGGGGGAGGCCGCCCTGGGGCTCGCCCCGAGGACGGACTAGAGGGGCGGCGCGCCACGAGGCCTATCGAGGAGGTGGCCGCGGAGCTCGGGATTGACGAGGGCCTCGCGACCTTCTACGGGAGGTACAAGGCGAAGATCTCCCTCAAGGCCCTCGGCCGCCCGACGAGAGGGAAGCTGGTCCTGGTAACCGGGATGACCCCCACCTCCCACGGGGAGGGAAAGACAGTGGTCTCGATAGGGCTCTCCATGGGGTTGGTCAGGCTCGGGAAGCTCGCGGTCGCGTGCATCAGGCAGCCGTCGCTGGGGCCTGTCTTCGGGATCAAGGGAGGGGGCGCAGGCGGAGGTAGGGCGACCCTCGAGCCGATGCAGGAGGTCAACATGAGGCTGACCGGTGACATCGACGCGATAACGTCGGCGCACAACCTCCTCGCGGCGGCCATAGACAACCACATCTTCCACGGGAACGCCCTGGGGATAGACCCTGAGGCCATAGTCTGGCCGAGGGCCCTCGATGTCGAAGACAGGGCCTTGAGAGAGGTCACCGTCGCGCTCGGCGACATGAACGGGACGCCGCACAAGGGGAGCTTCATCATCACTGCCGCCTCCGAGGTGATGGCCATTCTCTGCCTCAGTGGCGACTACGCCGACCTCAAAGCGCGGCTGGGGAGGATGGTGGTCGCATACACCAAGGCGGGCGACCCTGTGGTGGCCGAGGACCTTCACGTCGTCGGGGCGATGGGGGCGCTGCTGAGGGACGCGATGCAGCCCAACCTTGTCCAGACGAGCGAGGGGACGCCCGCCCTCGTCCATGGGGGGCCGTTCGGGAATATCGCTCACGGGACGTGCAGCATCATCTCGATCTCCCTGGCCCTTCAGTCGGCGGACTACGCGGTCGTCGAGGCCGGGTTCGGCAGCGACCTGGGGGCGGAGAAGTTCGTGGACATAGTCGCCCGGACGACCGGGTTCAAGATAGACGCAGCGGTCATCGTGGCGACGCTGAGAGCGCTCAGGCACCATGGGGGCGCGGACTCTGCTGGAGCCGACCCCGAGGCGGTGAGGCGGGGGACGGCCAACCTCGCCAAGCACATCGAGAACGTCAGGTCGCTTGGGCTCCGCCCCGTGGTCGCGCTCAACGTCTTCGAGGGGGACACGGAGGACGAGCTGACGGCGGTGGTCGAGCTCTGCCAGGCCGAGCAGGTGCCCCTGGCCACTTCCTCAGCCTTTGCCGAAGGGGGGGAGGGGTCGCGCGACCTCGCTGAACTGGTGGTCGAGGAGGCGGAGAGGAGCGGTGGGTGGGCGCCCGTCTACGACCTGGAGGACTCGGTCAGAGACAAGGTGGGGAAGGTCGTGGCGCAGATGTATGGCGGGGCGGCCGTGGACTTCACCGATGTGGCAGCCCTCGAGGTGGAGAGGATGGAGAGGCAGGGGTTCGGGCGCCTCCCGATATGCATCGCCAAGACCGCGACCTCGCTCTCGGACGACCCCAGGGCCGTCGGGAGGCCTCAGGGGTTCGTGGCGACCGTCCACGACATCGACCTGGCCGCGGGTGCCGGGTACGTCATTGTCGAGATGGGTGAGATCTCGAGGATGCCAGGGCTTCCTTCGTCCCCCGCCGCCGAGAAGATCTCGCTCGGAGACGACGGGGAGGTCTCCGGGGTGTCATAGGGGGGTGTCCCCTAGATTGTTATCCCGAAGAGAGCCCTGATGATGTTCCCGAAGATGAAAAGGGCGACGGTCGCCCCGAGCATGACGCCTGCTAGCTCGGAGAAGTCCTTGACGAACTTCCCCGAGGAGATGATGGAGTTGTACCAAGACACGAAAGCTATCATCGTCAGACCGAAGGCGAGGGAGAGGCTGATGGCCGAGAGCATCTCCTTGGTTAGGAAGTAAGGCAGGGCTAGGACGACGGCCGCCACGAAGTACGACCCCCCGGTGTAGGCCGCCGCCAGGGAGGGCCTTCCCTCGAAACCCTGCTTGGCCTGGGCGAATGCGGCCGAGGCCATGGCGAGGGACGCGGCAGCCCCGGCGACTATCCCGGCGAGGCCTGTCAGCTCGGTAGAGTTGTAGATTCCTAGGGACCCCGCGTGTATCCCCGCTATCTCGACGAGTGCGTCAGCGAGGCCGAGGACGATGAAGGAGATGTATTTGACGTACGTTCCCGCCACAATATCGGCGAAGGCCGTCTCGTGGCCCTTCTCGTCCTCTATCATCGACTGGAAGGCTTCCTGGTCATCGGGTGGGACCATCGGCTTGAGGGACTCGTACTTGCCGACCGTCTTTGCCTCGCGGCGCTCCAGGAACTTGATCGCGAACGAGGCCCCGAAGACTCGGCGGAGGAACAGCGTGAGGTAGACCGTGCGGTTGGAAGGCCCGACGGCGGGCGTCCCCTTGGGAAGGTACCTCATCCAGAGGTCGTAGTGCCGTCGCTCCATCGAGCTCAGCTTCTCGAACATGTCCTTGTTCTCCTTGCCCTTCTCGGAGGCCGCGAGCCGCTTGTAGGTGGTGTAGTCCGTCATCTCGTCCTTGGCCTCTTTGAGGGCCGTTTCTGCTAGGTCTTGGCTGGACACGGGCGCTGCCGGCGAGAGTCTGCGCCGGGGTGAGATTAAGCCTTGGTCGGCTCAAGCGCCCGCTGAGCGACCATCCCGAGGCGGAGCTTGCCGGCCTTCCATGGCTTCATTACTAGGTCCCACCTCGACAGCACTCCTGCCCCGTCTGAGGTCATGAAGACTTCCCGCCCGGGCTCTATCAGGGCGGCTACGTCCTCTACCATGGCGTCGGGTGAGACGAGGTGGGCCTTCGCCGGCGGGATGTCCGAGAGCCTGACGTCGGTCCACGACCCGGGGTCGTCCCTCGCGACCTTCAGCCCCTTGGGCGAGAAGAGGGCCGAGAGTATCGTCCTGTCCGAAACGAAGTCGCCCTTCCTGCCCTTGAGGAAGAGCCTCCTGACCCTCTTCTCCGACATCAAGGTCATCGCGTGGATGGCCTTGAACGAGGGGTCGATGGTTATGGCGGGGGAGGCGACCTCCTTTGCTAGCGCCCGGCAGGTGATTGCCCGCTCCTTGTAGAGGGAGGCGACCTCGTTGAGGGTGAGGAGGGCGGGAGGGGGGCTGGCGCCGTCGACCCTGGCGTCGCCGAAGCCCGTGAGGGCGAAGACCTCGAGGAGCTTCTCGAGTGGGTCGTCGTACCTCACGGTGCCGATGAGTATCGTGGTCGAGGAGCAGGAGTTCCAGAGCGTCTTGTAGTAGTCGCGCGGGTCGGTCCTGAGGAGGAGGCTGACTATGGGCAGGCTCCCCACGGCGTGGTAGAGCTTGACGCCGTTCTTCTCGACGCCTGGAGGGGTCCCGACCTTGGTCACGGGGAGCATCGGGGCGTCATAGGTCGTGAGCATCGAGGCGGCGACGATCACGGGGACGTCGGGCGTGGCAATCGGCCGGGACATCCCGAAGAGGTCTGGGAAGAGCGAGGAGATCGAGTCGTCGAGCATCCCGTTGTTACGGTCCTGCCTCGAAGCGGCCGCAGACCGATTTAATCGTTGTGAAAATTGGCTCCTTCCAAGAGGAAGCTCGCGAAAAACAGCCGCGTCACCCTGAGAGGGTGAGCTTCTTCGCCTTCCACGGCTTCATGACAAGGTCCCACCTGGAGACCAGGAATCCGCCCTCTGACAGGGTGAAGACGTCGCGGTCGGGGTCCGCGAGCCTCCCGACGTCCTCGACCTTGTCGCCCGAGGATACCTCGCGGGCGGTCGTCGTAGGAACCTCGGAGACCTTGCCGTTCGTCCAGGACTCGGGGGAGTCCTTGGCGACGGTGAGCAGCCTCGGCGAGAAGAGGAAGGCGAGGATGCTCCTGTCGGAGATGTACTCACCGCGCCTTCCGCTGAGGAAGAGCCTCCTCACCCTCCTGTCGCACATCGTGGTCATCGCATCGATCAGCTCGGCGTCAGGGTCGACGGAGATCGCCCTGGACGCCACCTCCTCGACCTTGGCGTTGCACCTCAGGGTCCCTTCCCTGTAGAGGGAGACCACCTCTTCGAGGGTTACGAGGCCGTGGGGAGGGGCCGGGGCGTTCACGCGTGCGTCGCCGAAGCCCGTGAGCTCGAACACCCGGAGCAGCCTCTCGAGGCTCTCGCCGTATTCGACGGCGCCCAGCCAGATGCTGGTCGCCGAGCACGGCCTCCAGAGAAGGCCCTGGTAGTCCGCCGGCCTCGTCCTCACTATGAGCCTTATCACCTGCTGGCCCCCCACCGCCCTGAAGAGCTTGAGGCCCTCTTTCTCGACGCCTGCCTGCGAGCGCCCCCTCCTCACGGGGACTATGGGGTGCTCGTAGTCGGCCAGGATAGAGGCGGCCACTATCAGCGGGACATCTGGGGTTGTTATAGGCCGGAATATCTCGAAGAGCCCTGGGAGGAGCTTCGAGAGGGGGGCGTCGAGCATCTGCAATCTGGCTTCTACTTCTTGAGCGTCGACTTGCCCGTCTTTAGGTAGGCGTCGTCGCCCGTCAGCCAGTCCACCCTGAGGGGGCTGAAGGCGTCGATGTCGTCGGTGTCCTCGAGGGCGACCGCAGAGTGGACGACGTTGGGCGGGATGACCAGGACTTGGCCGGCGTTGACCACCAGGTCCTTGCCGCCTATCGTGAACCTCAGCGAGCCGCTCATCACCATGGTGATCTGCTCAGCGAGGTGCTTGTGGGGAGGGACCGAGGCGCCCTTGGTCAGGTGGAGCCTGCCTATCATCTCGTTCTGCCCGACTGCGAGCTTCCTCGTGATCTTGTCGTTCATCCTCTCCTCCTTGACGCCGGCCCAGCTGAAGAGCTGGGGCTTCTTGGCGGCCCTCTTCCACGGTGCGAGCTTGTCCTTGGTCATAGGGGCAGGGCCAGGCGTCCTCGGCGGGCTACTTTAACGTATGAAGGGCTACTGCCTTATCTCCTTCCCGCTGCGCCCATCGAGCCAGACGATGCGCTTCTTCCTCTTCATTATCAGCTCGACGCGGTAGAAGGGGTAGACGAACCTCCTGAAGCTCTGGACGTCTGAGTATGGGATCAGGCCCTTGATCACCTCGCGGACCTTGCCCTCGTCGAGCTTGTACTCCTCGACCTTTGCCCCGCCCACCGCGACCTGTTCCAGGGGCTGCTCGGAGACGTGCCACTGGAACTCCGGGAAGGTGTAGATCCGCCTGAAGACCTTGGACTTGGCGACCTGGTATGACCTGATCAGCCTGCTCTCCTCGAGCTGCTTGATCGGCCGCCTGACCATCTCAGCGGAGACGCCTATCCTGTTGGCGATCTCGAGGGCGGTCATGTCGCGGTCGTGCCTGGTGGTCCGGAGGACCTCGATCTGCAGGGAGTCGAGGCCCATCAGGCGGTCGAGCCCCTCGAAGATGGTCGGGGTCTCCCTCAGCTCGACGAACTTCCCCGATTGGCCGTCCAGGATGAGGTATCTGAGCTCCATCCTCTTCTTGATGACCCCGGCCTTGACGGCCACGCCCACCTCTACCATGGGGCGGAAGACGAGGGGGGCGTTGGCCACCACCTCCGCCTTGCCGAAGAAGACGAAGCTCTTGTCCTTCTTGACTATCGTCGGGACGTCCTCGGGGCGGAAGGTGGGGTTGATCCCGACGTGGGCCTCCGCCTGGCCCCTGCCCGGCTTTGCCCCCCGCCTGAGCGCCGCGACCACCGATGAGGTCAGGGGCTTCACCACGCGCGTCCCCAGCTTGGGGGTGGTCCCTCCGTACCGCGTGTCCTTCCTCCTTATGGTGATCGAGCGAGGGACGGGGGAGAGCCCTCCCATGGCGTAGAACTTCCCCGCAGGCATGGTCGTCAGTTGCTTCGGGAGGTCGTGGCCCGAGAAGAACTGGGCGACGGCCTGGAGGTCGTTCCTGATCACGAGCTTCCCGATCAGCTGGTTGCCGCACTGGCTGAGGATGTTCTTGTCGACCAGGGACGGCCTCTGCGTACAGACCATCAGCCCCACGCCGCGCTTCCTCCCTCGCCTGGCGACCTCGCCGAAGATGGCTAACCTCTCCCCGTTCTGGGGGACGAACCTGTCGGCCTCCTCGACGATCAGGAGGTACGGGGTCCTCCTCTTCTCGACCTCGAGGTAGATTGCCGAGAGGAGCTCCCCTACCTTTTCCTTCGGGTTCTCCGTCTCAGAGAGGTCGAGGACGAGCGGTGCCACGTCGGGGGCCTGGCTCGCCAGCTGGGCGAGGTCGACCGAAGACCAATCGAGGTCGGCGGTGGGGTCGTCCCCGACGACGACGACCTCGTACATCTCCTTCAGTCCTGAGTGCTCTCCCTCGGTGTCGACTATGGCGAAGGGGACGTTGTTCTTGCAGAGCTCCTCGCAGATGACGCTCACTGCGTAGCTCTTCCCGCTTCCGCTGGCGCCTATGACGCAGGTCCTCCCTGTCGCGAGGACGTTGGCGTCGACCTCGAAGCGACCCGACTCGTCGGATCCGAGGTAGAGGAGCGGCGTGGTGGAGTCTGGCCGTTGCATCGGACCTGCGAGGAGGCCCTCGTTTTTTAATGGTTCGCAGGCGAGAACGTCTTAAAGAGAACCCGCCTGCGCCTCGGCCCGGTTCGATATGGTCACGGCGAGAGGACCTCGGGCACGGTGAGAGGCTGTCGGACGCGGTCGAGAAGGCGGGGAGGCGGAACCTCCCGATTTTCTCAATCCTAGACAAGATAGACTTCTCCGGCCACTTTGTGATAATAGGGGACGTCGGGACGGGGAAGAGCACCGTCACCCCCGTCCACGAGTTCGAAGCCTCGGGGAGGAGGAGGGAGGTCATCGTGCGCGAGCCCTCGAGGGCGGCCTGCAGCGCGCTGTACTACTCCCTCATGGCCCTCCACCCCGAGCTCGAAGGGGAGCTCGCTGTCATCACCAAGGACACCAAGGTCAACGTGGGCGGGAGGGTCAAGATAGTCACGGATGGTGTCCTCCTGAGGATGCTGGCCGACAGGACGGTGACCGGCACTTCTGTCTACTTCGACGAGAGCCACCAGATGTCCTCGCAGCTCGAGCTCTGCATGTCGCTGGCGAAGAAGGAGGAGGCGGAGGCGGGAAACCTCTTCAGGGTGATGAGCGCCACGATAGACCCCGGGGAGTTCCTCCGCTTCCTCGGGATCACCAAGACCTACACCCTGAGCGGGAGGAACTACCCTGTCTCGATCGAGGTGGAGGGGGCGCGGGACGTCGACGAGATGTTCAGGAAGCTCTCGACATACCTCTTCACCCAGCCCAGAGATGAGTCGTGGCTCGTCTTCCTCCCGACCAGGCGGCTCGTCGAGAAGTACGCGGCGAGCTACGGAGGGGCGTTCATCCACGGAGGGATCGCGGGCTCGGAGATCAACGAGCTTCAGAGGAGGGCCGAGACGGAGAGGAACCTCAGGGTCTTCGCCACGAACGTGATCGCCTCGTCGGTCAACATCTACGTCGACAACGTCCTCGTCTTCAACGAGGTGATAGACGGGAAGGACAAGTTCGGGCACAAGACCCTGCAGTACAAGAGGCTGGACAACAACTCGCTCCTCCAGATGATAGGGAGGGTGGGTAGGTTCAAGCCGGGGAGGGCGGTGATAATCTCGGACACGCACGTCCCGAGGAAGATCGACCCCGTCCCGGTGAGGAAGGCCCTCGAGTCCGAGACCCCGTTCGACCTCGTCCTCCTGATGTCGAAGTACGGGCTCAAGCTCTCGGAGCTGGAGTTCATGTCGAAGGTCAACCACCGCGAGGTCGAGTTCGCCGAGGACTGGCTGGGCAGGATCGGTGCGATAGACCGCGCGAAGCACGAGATAACGTGGAAGGGGCTCCTGATGAGCGAGATCCCGTACGACCCAGACTTCGCCCACATGGTCTCGAGCGCGCTCATCGAAGGGGACTACGAAATGGCGAGGTTCTTCCTGGCGAGCGGGGCGTTCGGGGACTCGCTCAACCACGCCTACCGGACGGAGCTGGAGGGTCTGGCGCGCCACTTCCTCTACGCCTTCGACAAGGGCAACGAGCTGAACGTCAAGGCTGTGCTCCTCCAGAGGTACTCGGAGGACGCAGAGGGGGCTTTCTCGGCCAGGATGGTGGCCAACGGCGTGTACACCTCGTTCGTCGAGGAGGCCTGGAAGAACTACGAGGCTGCGAGGGAGGCGCTCAACGACCTGCTGGCAGCGAAGGAGAAGGATGCCATCCCCAAGGAGGTGCTGGCCAACCCTGACGTATCGAGGCTGAGGCCCTACCTGGAGGACTCGCTCTCCTTCGAGAGGTTCGGCCTCCACCAGAAGGGGCTGTTCGACCTCCGCGAGATGGAGGTCGAGGGGCCGTTCTTCGCGAGGTCGCTGACGATAAACTTCCGGCGGATACTCTTCGACATCGTCGCCCTGAACCCGGGGAGGAGGCATGAGCACCGGAGACGCTGACCGCCTCGCGCCAGCTTTAATACCGGAGGCGGGACGTCCGAAAGGGCGAAGATAGCTTGGACATCTTCAACATGGTTGTCACGGTGGCTGGCGTGGTCGCGGCCGTAGCGGGAGTGGGCCTCGCGGTCGTCAACGGCTCGATGGGCGCGATGCCCATCATCGTCGTCGGCGTCTCTGTCGTCGTGATCGGCCGGTACATACTGCCCGCCAAGTAGCGCCCGCCGGGAGGGCTTTCTCCGACCGGGCGGTTCTCCCCTGCATGGCCAGGTGTCGCCCGGGCTCGGAAGCCTCTTCGAGGGGATGGCCAGGGACATCGCGTCCCGGCCTGGAGATAGGACGACCACCAACACAGCAGTGGCAGCTCTGCAGGAGGACCAACGGTCGGAGGTGGCGGTGAGGGGCTTCGCTCGTCCAAGACGAGCTTCTGTCCGTGATGGGGACGAGCAAGTGGCCGACGCCCACGGACCACCTCATCTCCTCGGTCGCGCTCTGCGAGAGGTCGTCTTCGTGAGGAACGCGGCCGTCGCCGGGGGATTGAGTCCCCCGGGCCCCTGAGGCGAGGCGAGTAGAGTTCGGGCCATGCCCCGAACGAGCGCTATTCGCGCTAAAGGCTAACGCGCCGTGGCCACGTATCCGGGCCACCTGCGGCTTGGCCGACAGCCCGCATTGCATCGATTCGAGCGCGCTCCTATGACCTATCCTTTGGTTCGCGTCCAATCCTGTCGATTGTTTTGGTCTGGGTCGTATCTAGCGGGGGAGGGCGTTCCTCGCCTTTGGGAACGAGTACGAGGAGGAGCCCGGAATCCTCGTCTTTGCGCTCGCGTAGAGGAAGACGCTCCCGATTGCGAAGGGGGCGAACGCCGCGAGCATGTCCGCCAGAGGGTCGCCCAGACTCGGGATGATCGTCGATTCCCTGAGCAATCCGGCGATGACAGCGACCAGGAAGAGGCTCAAGAGCGTCTCCTGTCGCCTCGTTCCGCGGGCTCGGGAGCCGTAGGCGCGAAAGACGACCCCCAAGACGCTCACGAGCAGCGAGTAGAATGTCGGCAAGTAGAAGACTTCTTGCTGCGCGACGTGCTGCCCAGCGGCGTTCGATGTGACGACCTGGGCCTGCGGGTTGAGGAGGATCGCCGAAGCGTAGACTACGCAGGCGGCGAACGCCACCCAGACGGCAGGTCGCAGCACACGTCGAGAGCGGGTTGGGCTAGCAGAGCCTCCATCTCGGAGGACCATTCCGTCCAACCCCAGAAGGATGAGTGCTGATGCGATGTAGGCCCCCGAGAACTCCGCTTGGAGGTAGAACGAGCCACGGACGACGCCCGCCCTGAACAGCGCCAAGAGGAGGATGGCAGAGGAGATCGCCAGCGCGAATCCGAGCGCCCAGAGCCCGATTCCGGCCGCCGGCCATCTGGGCCCTGAGGCTGTCCGGAGGCAGGACCAGGCCACCAGCAATGCCAGGACCACCGTGAACGACGCGAGGACGTAGAGTGTCGGGTCGAAGACCAGGTCCTCGAGAGTCGGGCCCTTGTTCGGCTGGACGCCGGCGGAGACGAGGAGTCCGAGCCCTGCAGCCAAGGCGCTCATGTCCAGTCCTCCTGCGGTCCGGGATACTTATCGGTCAGTCCGGACTTTAGGCCGGGGTTACGTCCAATGCGGTTATATCGACTCGGACGAGACTGCTTGCATGATGGAAAGTCGGGAAGGTGGAGGGGACAAGATGGACGTCGCCGACCTCTCGGCGGCGCTTGGTCTGATAAGGACGGACTCGGCGAAGCTGCTAGGAGATATGCTGCAGGGCATCTCGATGTGGGGCGTCACGTCCCTCATGGCCTTCCTTGTCTCGGCGATCTGCCTCGCCCTCGGGGAGACAATCCTTACCTATGCGCATCCCTACGGCACCCTGCCGCAGGTCCTCGAAGCCCTCTACGCCAGCTACGCGCTTGCGGGGGTGTCCGCGGTCATGGGGGTCGTCCTTCTGGCGAGATACTACACGCTCAAGAGGAGGTACACGAGCCTCTACCGCGCGGCCAGGAACCTGCGCTGAAATGCCGTGAGCCCCCTTCCAGGCGTCTCGAACAAGATCCTGCAGTACCTGGGCCGGATAAGCGACGGAGGGGGGAAGGCGAAGAGGATGGACTTCCTCAGGATAGCGGGGAACGAGGCGAACCTGAACGACTGGGTGGAGTACCTCGTAAGGTGCAACTTGATCAGGGAGGAGAGCTCGACGGAGGATGGAAGGTCATACTACACAATGACAGAGTTTGGGCTCAAGGTGTACGAGATCGTGAAGAACTACAACTACCTAGGGCCGTTGTTTGGAGACCTGAGCAGGGAGAGGCGGAGGCCGGCCTGAAGTCCTGCCCGTTGCTTCGGTTCTGAGATCGGGCATCTTTCGTCATCCCTTTATCCTGCGATCGAGTCGAGAGGCGCGTGGCGTCGGGCTCGGTCAGGCGATTCGTCGTCGGCCACAGGGGGCGGCCGGGTACGAGCCGGAGAACACCTTGCGCTCTTTCGAGCGGGCGATTCGGATGGGAGTCCGGTACGTCGAGACGGACGTGCGACAGACCAGAGACGGTAAGCTCGTTCTGATGCACGACCAGAAGGTTGACCGGACCACAAACGGCGAGGGTCTCGTAAAGGGATTGACGGCGCCTGAGATCAGGAGGCTGGATGCGGGGAAGGGGGAGAAGGTGCCGCTCTTTTCGGAGGTCATCGAGGCCGTGAAGGGGAGCGGGTGGGGCTTTTCGCGGAGGTCAAGGAGCCGGGGACGGAAGGACGGATCGCCTCCATGCTGGAGCGCGGCGGGCTCGAGCGCGATTGCGTCACGGTCTCTTTCCACCACAGGTCAATCCTCAGCGTAAAGGAGTCGCACCCGAAGATTCGGTGCGGCGTGATCTATTCCGGAGGTCCGATAAGGCCCTGGCTGGTAGCCCTCGACGCGAAGGCGGAGATGTTGGTCCCGAACTACAACAACGTCGACGGGAAGATGGTGGAGGAGGCGCACGGTCGTAAGCTTCTCGTCCAGACTTGGACCGTGAACAACGCGGACGACGCCGAGTCGATGGTGGAGGCAGGGGTGGACGGGATCGCTTCAGACTTCGACGTCGTACTCGCGGCGATAGCAGAGCGGCGACCCGTCACGGCGGGCTGAGACGGCAACTTCGACGGCGCAGCGTAAGAACAGACGAGTACACGGTCCCCGGATGCTGTTGAAATCGATGGACTAGAAGGGCAGCAGGCGGTCTTGGAGAGAGGGAGGATGCGGTCGCAGGTTGGCGAATCGGCTCGGAATGGCTGTGCCACCGGTTGATTTCAGCCCGTGTGGCGTGGGTCGCAACAAGTCAAGTGCGGAATAGGCTCTGTTTGGAGGCGACGGGGCCGACCCCCGACGCCGTCGCGCCAGACCTCCTTGCGAAGTAGACCGCGCCGACGGCGATGACGCCGAACACGATCGCTGCGACCCCGACCCAAAGGAGCGGGTTGAGGAGGGTCGGCGCCTTCGTGATCGTGAGGGAGTCGCCCGAGGCCTTTGCGTAGCCGTTGGTGGAGATGACCGCGGACGGGTCGGAGGTCATGCTAAGCGAGTAGGTCTGCCCGTTGTCGGTGTATCTCGTCGAGAAGGTCGAGTTGCCAGCTATTGTCTTCGAGAAGGTGGTCGTGTTGGTCCCCGAGTTGTAGTTCTTCGTCCACGTGCTCAGGGGGCTGCTCAAGCTCGAGAAGTTGAGGGTAGGTCTAGACCACAGGCTGTTGCCTGCGAACATGCCGGTCAGAATCTCCACGCCCATGCTCCTCCCGTTTATGCTCTCAGCGAGCGAAGGCCCCGCCAGATTGACGTCCACAATGTGGTCCTGCAGGTCCAAGTTCAGAGCGCCGACGATGTAGAAGCTCCTCCAGCCGAGGTTGGCCGTGACCGTCCCGTTGGTCACGTTGAAGATCCCCGCCACCGACGCGATGATCTCGGTCATCTTGTTCACCACGAGCGCGGTGGAGTTGGCCTTGGCGCTGTAGTTGTAGGAGACGGTCATGTTGCTTATCGAAATCTGCGAGTTGTCGTGGTCGTGGAACTGGTCGTGGAAGTTGGCGACCGCCTGGCTGTTCCCACCGAAGTTCCCTGATAGCGAGCTCGACGAGTCGTATCCAGCGAGGTAGTTCGATAAAGTCGAGTTGGCCGGGTAGGTGAGCACCAAGTCCGTGGAGCTAACGCTCGTGAGGTTCGCGACCTTGGTGCCAGGGTTGAGGTCGACACTTAGCGTCGAGCCGAAGGCGGCAGGCGCCAAGGAGGACACCGTCAGCGCCGCGAGGACAGCGAGCCCCGCAATCTTTCCAGTCGATCTCATGGCTGTTAAGACAAGCCTCGAGGATTTAATGCCGCGGTTCTTGGAATTGGAATTTCGACTCTCGCAGCCTTCTCCGCGGATCTACGTCGGGGATGCCCCTTGACTGCGACGAGGTGCGACGCGATGCCAGCGGCCCTGAGCGGTCTCTAGAAGGGGTTGAACCTGGGCAGCGCTACCCCGAAGAAGGAGATCAGTATGGCGTTCATTGCGATCAGGACGACCCACCCCACGACCACGATTCCGAGCGCCCCTGTCCAACTAGTCTCGAACGAAGCCCGATAGACCGCGAGCCAAGCCACAAGGGCAAGGACGAGCGAGATCAAGAGGGCCGATGCGCCAAGGTAGGGCGCGAAGACGATCGCAGCGCCGTACAGCACTATGAAGTATGCAACCCACCCGCCGAGGGTCGCCCCCATGGCTGAGCCGAGGCTGGCCCTCCCGTGGGTTATCAGCTCGCCCGAGACGTAGACTGGAATCGAGACGGCTATCCAAATCGCGATTAGTGCAACTGCGAGGACGACGAGTCCAGGGACGGTCGTCGGTGGCGCGAACCCGATGTCGAACATGCTTATCGTAACGCTCACGCGAGGTTCCCATTTAATCCTGCGGGAAGTGGAATTGGAATTTTCGAGGAACTCGTCGATAGAAGTCTTCCGGTACAAGCTACGGCGTCTTTCGGCCTGGTCAAGCCCCCTCTTTGGGCGTGAAGACCAGGTTCCTGCCAGATTTCGTTATCCCGACCGCGCCCAAGGAAGCGAGGACATACAAGGTCGTAAGCACATCGAAGTAGAGCGCATGCTTGTCCTCGACTCCGAACATTTCGATGATCTTCTTGTCCTTCAAGAGCATGCTCGAGGTCGTCCCCTTCTTCGGGATTGCTGCCCTAAGCGAGTCGACCCTCACCTCTGGGACGAAGGTCATGTGGAACGAAGTGGCGCTCCGGTTGCTCTTGCTCATGACCGCGTAGTCGCCTCTCGACGTCCTGAAGACATGGTATTCCTGCTTGACCCCGGCGACGGGCCCGACGTACTCAGGGCCTCCAAATATCTCCCGCAGCACCGAGCTTGCCATGTGGCGAGAAAGGACCGACCGATGTATTAACGCTGTGAAACATTCTTCGCAATCGGCGTGTGCGGCCGGACTAAGGCACCTAGCAGGGGTTCAAAGGTGTGATGTCGTTTGCCGAACCGCAAGCTTTCTCATCTTTGTTCTCGAGCCGAACATGTCCCTCACTTGATCTTCGGTCATCGCTACGACGATGGTCGTCGGCCTGCCTTCCCAACTGCTGTGGACTTCCATCAACTTGAGTTCCGGCGTCAACTGAGTGGCGATGCTAGAGAACTCCGCCACGCTGAGCTCCCCCATGAGGAAGGTCACCTGAAAGTCCTCCGATATGTCCTCGACGAACAGCTCTTGCTTGGTCTTCTTGTTTCTGAACGAGTCCATCTCCATGTCCGCATCCTTTCCTTGGAATTCCCAACCCTTGCCTGTCAGCAACTGGCGAACCCTGGCATAGGTCGTCGCTATCTTGAACACGTTTTCCACTTCCAGGACCGGCGCACCTCTTAGTCGCTTTGGGCATGCTTCCGCACCGAATAATAGCCTGTCGCTTGCATTGCGAGTTGCCGACCGGGTCTGCCCGTCTTGGAGCCACATTTCGATCGAGAGAGTGCGGCATGAGCCCAGCACAGCCAGTCATGGCCAGCGCCTCTTCCGGGCGGACGTCCCCTGATCTTGTGCCTGAACGCTGGCCTATACCGAAAGACCTTTACTCGTTCGGACACCTAGAGGACCCCAGATGAGTCTGAAAGAGAACCTGGCGCTAATCAGGGCGAGGTATGAGGCTGTGAATGCCCACGACTGGAAACGCCTACAGACGCTCTACGCTGATTCCATCCTGTGGAATGACTCTGGCCTAGACGAGCCGATCAATGGGAGTCTGGCCGTGCGGAGACGATTCGAAGCGTTCGCAAGGGGGTTCCCCGACTTCCGCTGGGACCTGGACAGTCTCTTCGGTCAAGGCGAATTGATGTGTGCCGAATTCACCTTTAGGGGAACTCACGGCGGACCCCTCCCGTTTTCCAGCGCGGGGTCGGCGCCGGTCACGAAGAAGCCGATTCGAGTTCAAGGCTCCGGCGTTTACAGAGTCCAGGGGGGCAAGATAGTCGAGTCCCGGGTGTATTTCGACCGCCTGGCGGTCCTTGATCAGCTCGGCATCGGTCCAAAGAAGGGGTAGTGGCCGGCAGGTCAGACTTGCGGTGGCTGCGCAAGTCTTGCGGCGTCGATGGGTCTCACATCGCAACGATGGTCGCACAAGGAGAGAATGGGGTGCGGTCGCCGCAAGTCGAACCTCAAGTTCAGATTACATGCGGAACTCAGGGGAGAGAAAGACTCTTCACAACGAAACCGAAGTCACAGCTCGAGTCCTCTTGGATGGGCTGATGCTTTGAATAGCATTCAGCAACTGCCCTGAAAGACTCCTTCAGCTCCCACGACATGTCCGTAGGCCGTCCCCGTGCCTCCCGACCTCGTAGTACTTGACAAGGCTCGCGCTCGGGGTGTCCAGGTCCTACTTCGGGTCCTCGCTGTAGGGGTTGATCTGGGAGACCAGCGAGGAGTGGAACGCGCCGTCGACGCTCATGACCAACTTGTCTGGCCACTTCTCCCGGAGGACCTCGAGCGACCTCGCCGCCTTGACCAGGTACGCGATGGTCTCGTCCTGCGGCTTGTACCACATCAGGGCGGCCCAGACCTCGAGCCCCTGGTCTAGCGCGTCGGCGGCCGCGGTCACAATCCGCCCGACATCAAGGGCGCCGATGCTGACCGCGTTGCATTGAAGGTCCTCCTTGATTATCTGGAGCTCGCGGTGGACCTCCTTGGGGTCGAACCAAGGGCGCCAGTTCATCCCTATGTAGGCCCCGACGTCGTAGGAGATGCCCTTCAATCTCAACGGCTGTTCGCCTGTTTCATCGGCGTGTCCGGTGATAGCGCACTGAACTTGGGCAAGTCCAAGTGCATTTGGAGAATCCCGACCTTATCATGCAATAGGTATGCGCCCTCTCTCGGTGGGAAAGAAGGTCTGTTAACCGCTGCAAGAATTTCAGGCAATAAACAGCAGTTGGAGTGGCAGCAATCCAAGTTCAATCAGGGCTTCTAAGTGTGCACGCAGTTTCTACAGACACAGTAGGCTACCGATTTGAACCTGCTTCGCCCGTGTCGAAGTGGTCATCAACCATGCGTGTTGAGACGAGACGATGCTTCTCAATGGCAACGACTTCGCATATACGAGCGAATTTGGGAGCTTCAAGCGCCAACGACCTCCCGGCAGACTGCGAACCCACTGTAGAGAGTGAAGGTAGTCTACCGACTGCCTTTCGCTTGAGTTGATCCCTGAAGAGTTGTCGAGCCTACGAACCGTCCACGCATTGCCAGCAGCACCGCCGTTGCCACGGCGATTGTGACGAGGAGCATCGTGGAAGAAGGAAATTGGGGAACTCCCGTGGACGAACCGCCTGAACCGCCCGATCCTCCGGGAATCACTGGTGCCCCCGGGTCAGTAATCATTCCGTTAACCGACCCATCGAGGTCCCCAGGCGCCTGTCCGTCGGTGATGATTATGGTGAGAACGTCTCCGGACGCGGAAGTGAGCCCCGTCGCATCATACTGGTCTCCAATCGAGTCGAACTTGAGGTACGTGTACCCAGCCGGGACGGCCGAGGGGAAGGTCAAGACCACGGCTATCGTGTTCCCCTCTGTAAGGTCACCGATTGTGAAGGTGTAGTATCCGAACGGCGCTCCGCAGCCGGGCGAGCAAATAGACGCAGAGATGCCTCCCGAGGGGCCATCCGACGAGCTAGCAACCGCTATCGTCGCGTCTGGCGTCACCATGGTCACTGACCCGCCTGTGGAAGCGGAGAACGTGCTGCTCGGGCACTGTGTGCCAGGACTAGTGACCTCGTCGTTCGCAGTCGGGGAGTCGTTCAACGAACCCCCGCACTCGTCATTGAACGCCCCGGCACCGCCCATGAAGGTTGATGATCCGATGTTATTGATGCTGCCGAAGTTGTTGACCTGGAAGGGCCCACCGAGGTCGAGAGTGGCGCACTCCGACGAGCAGTACGTATTGGACGGGTCCGGCTGATTGTTGATCACACCGTTCGGTTCGTTGGTCAGTACGTAGTAGTCATACTCGAAGAGGCCGTAGTTGTTGATTGTGCCGTAGTTGTTGAAGTACGAGCTGTCGGAATCCCAGTTGTTCCAGTTGTTGATGGTGCCGTAATTGTAGAAGAAGCCACCCGTTTGGACTACTCCATAGTTGTCCAGAGTTCCATAGATGACAAAGCTCGGGTACACGGGAGGAAACCCAGGCGTGGAGACGTAATTGTTGTCCAGCTCGCCATAGACGCTTAGGTCGCCGCCGCTCTGGACCACGAGGGCTATCGGCAGGCCTCCCGATTCCCCCACGTAGAGAGTCTCACCCTCGGCGACACTAAGGGAGGCGACCGAGCACGTGTAGTATTCGTGGGCGAAGGTCCACGTCCCTCCCATGCTCTCACAGGACGTCTCGTCGGATATGGTCTCCGTCGCGGCGTGGGCCGGTGCCGCTGCCGAGACAACGGAAATCATAAAGAGTGCGAGGAGAAGTGCAGGCAGGTATCTTCCTGGCGAACGCACGATTCCGACTGAGCAATTTCCCTTTTAAGATGTCTGAATTCAAGCTTCTCGAAAGAGAATTTCAAATTCAACCCCTTGGTCCCCCGTAGTCCACCCCAGGTCCCTTAAGGTCAGATTCCCAACCAATATTACTGTCGTACTTACAAAATAGGCAAGGACAGGAACAGAAACTTGAGAGAGGGATAAATGCGGTCGCCGCAAGCTGAACTTTAGGTTCAAATCCCACCTGCTGGTCAGGGCTTCGTTAGAGGCCTTCCCTTCCGCCCAATAGGCACCCCCAGACCGTGCAAGAGTGGTTCGGTGGCGCTACCGCCCGGCATCGAAACCACCGGATATCCTCCTCAGGCTGTGCGCTACCTCGCCTGGGATGATCTCTATTCCGACCTTTACATCGGAGCAATCGGGCTCCTTGCAATCGCCATCGGTCTCAAGGCTTTCAGGCGTGCGGAAAAGTGGGCTTGGTACTCGGTACTCGCTTTCGCTTTGGCGGGATTTCTTACTGGTCTTCTCGACTATCTAAGCTGGGGAGGTTGGTACACATCTCTCTTCTTCGGTCTGCCTCCGCTCGTGGGACTGCTGCTGTCAGCGAAGAGCTTCTTCCAACGGAAACCAAGGCAGAAAGAGGCGTCAAAAAAAATGAGCGCGCCGGTTGGCCTGGGCCATAGCGGGACGGATGAATCCAAAGTCGAGACTGCTGCGAGCAAGAGAGGTTTTCTTACTTCGTTGAAAACGAGAAAAGAGGAATAGCCTAACCCCAGGTTAGGTTAGGCTATGCAAGTTCGCTAGATGCTGTTCCCTTGTCCAGAGTTACACTGGCCCCCGAACATGAATGCACCCTCGTATGTGAAGGTGAAGACAGTACCGGGAGCGCCCGTTGCAGGTGCGGTTACACCGTTGACGGTGCTTGTGCCAGTGAAGGTCGCGCTTCCACATATGCCCGCGAGGCCGTCAGTCCCATCGACGAGGCTGAAGGTACCGTGCAGGTACCAAATGGTTGCTGCTCCTGAGCCGCTAACGTCAGATAATGATGTGGTTCCGATGAGTGTGGCGCTGCCAGGGTCAGAGTCTCCGACCGTGCCAGCAAATGGACCAGTGAAGGAGGCGGTAATGCCACCTGTTCCAGTAAATGAACCAGCGAATTCAGCCTGCAGCAGCAGACTATAGGTTCCCGTCATGCCTCCTGTGATTGCACCGGAATCAGCGTGCGTGTTGATGGCCTCCGTAGGTCCTACGACGGTTGGGTTCGCGATGTAGTACTGTATTGTAGTCACTGCGGTTCCCGTGACATGGCCTGAGTGAGCGTTTGGGTAGGCGAAGGCTTGGCCAATAAAAAACGCGCCTCCTCCCAAAAGTAGGCCGACCAGGATAATGGCCGCGCCCTTCATCACTCCTATTGACATCCGATTCGTTCTATTCATTGGTTGTCCGAGGTTTAGAAAATTACTTTGGCATTTTTTCAACAGCGAAAACCGAGCCTTTGACTCCCATTGACTCATTTGGGAGCAAAGAGTGCATTTGGACGCCAATTCAGACGAGAAAAAATCTAGGTAGTCCGCAAGTAGCCTTTGCCGGCCACAATAAGCACGATTAGGGCTTTTCCAGTGCTAGAAGTATTTTCTTGAACCCCTCCGCGCCGTCACGGCTTGTTGCGCCCAGATGCTGGGTGCACGGGAAAGTCAAGTGAATGTTTAAGAGACCTGAATCCAAATTCAAGTCGTTATGGTTTGATTTTGGCCTCCATCGCGTAGGTAACAAATCCGGAGTGGAACCACGTCTTGTCCCAGATCGGGCAGCAAATCGAATTCCCGTTTTCAGGGCGGGAAAAGGAACAAGAGGCCCTCGAGAGGCTTCTTGACAAGTCGCTGAGGGGGGAGGGAGGCCTCGCTTTTATCACCGGAGAACTCGGTGTTGGCAAATCGAGGCTCGCACAGGAAATCTTGAGGATAGGCAAAGGCAAAGGTTTCACTTGCCTGACCTCAAAAAGCCCGAGAGGAGGGAGCCTTCTACCGTATTCCGTTTGGGTCGAATGTCTAAGGCAGCTCACTACTGAGATGAGCGTGCAATCGTTCTTCGACGCATGCGGCAGCTTTTCCCGACAAGTCTTGAAACTGCTCCCAGAATTAGACGCTGTTTGGAACCGGAGCGGCCCTCGGGCCAAAAGCACCGAGCCGAACCAGTCAGCACACGAGCTGGTCGGAGGGTCGCCGGTTCAAATCTTCGATGCCGTATCCCAGTTCTTCTACCGGCTTTCGAGTCGATTTCCGCTCTTGATCCTATTAGACGACTTGCAGTGGTGCGATAAGACTTCGCTAGACCTTCTCCGTTACCTTGCGGGTAGCGGCCTCAGAACCCGCCGAATAGTTGTCTTGTGCGTCTGCAGGGACACTCAACTAGAGACCGAAAATCGGAGCCTAAGTAGGTTCATCTCGGATTTCTTGACCGCTGAAAACGTCAACGAGAATATACATCTTGAGCGGTTCGATGCGGTTGACACGAGAATAGTAATTCGGAATGCGGTCGGTTTGGGGAGGGTTACCCCCGCCTTCTGTGACCTTCTCTACAGGAAAACGGGGGGAAATCCGTTCTTCATGAGGGAAATACTTGTGCTTCTGGCGGAAAAAGGCAGTGCCGCGGCAGACTCCGTAATGCCATGGCAATTCGAAGGCCTGCACGAACTCGAAGTACCTTCAACACTTCAACAGGTCGTGAAGCAGAGACTGGCTCCCCTTGACGAAGAGTTGGTCGAGGTTCTGAGGACCGCAGCCCTGATTGGTGAAGATTTCGACCTGGAGATTCTGAACGAGGCCTCAAACATTAAGGACGAAGCCCGGCTGCTTGAATTGATCCAAACAGCGACAAAAGCTGGCATCGTGCACAAGAAGGAGGTCGCACGGAGGCCGTCCCTCTATTCATTTGCGGATGAGATATTGATTGATGTTCTAATTGAGGACTTGAGTCTCGAAGAGCTCCAAGAATATCATCTCGCGATTGCCCAAGTCATGGAAAGTACCTATGCCGAGAAACTAAACGAGCACGCTGCCGAGCTGGCACTACACTTTCAAAGAGGAGCCGATTTCCAAAAGTGCCTAGAGTACTCAGTCAAGGCTGGTGACTTCGCCGCTTCCACCAACGCGCATGATGAAGCTTTGAGGCATTATACCGTGGCGCTGGAATCTCTTCAGGAGCTCAACGGTGAGGGGGCGACACAGTCTAGGGGCCCGATCGTCGAGCGGCTAGGCGACGAATTGGAAATGCTCGGTCGTTCGCCTGCCTCTTTCCGCGCCTGGGATGAGGCGCTCAAAGCATACGAAGTCGCCGGTGAGGGGAAAAAGGCGGCGGCGCTGCACAGAAAGATTGGATGGAGATACACCGTGGCATTCATCAGCAAAGGGAATGAGGAGAAGGCGCTTGAGCATTTCAAGGCTGCCTTGGACCTCATGCAAGGACCGGAGGGGCCTCATCTCGCGTACTTGTACCACCACCTTGCTGTATGGCATTGGTATTATGGAGAAACTCGAACAGCAAGAGAATACGCTGAAAAATCTCTCCAACTAGCAAGGAAGTACGGCCTCTCGGAAATCGAAGCATTGTGCTTTCAGATACTGGGATTCACGTCTCCGATTGAGGATCTTCAAACTGCAATGGAGCAGTTCAAGAGGTCTGAACACATGAGGAGTGAGTACATACGCTCATGGATTGACCTGTCTACAGCTTTCGGGCGCATCTCATGGTGGCTGGGACTCTCGTACAGTTTCGCCAAGGACGATTCCCTCGCCGCCTTGCCCTACCTCCTCGAGTCTATTCAGACTGCGAAAATGGTCTCTTCCGCGCCAATCGTTATGCTATTTCGCGGGTCACTTGCGCTGTGGGGGTACTTCCCCCTAGGCCGATGGTCAGAGGCGAGGAAAGAGGTAGCTGAAGCGCTGGCATGGTCCCATCTCGAGTCTTTTCCCATGCTGAGAGGAGTAGTATACGCTGTGCTCGGCAACCTGTGCCTGCGGGAAGGTGACCTGGGCAAAGCCGAGGAGTTCCTTCTCAAAGGATACTCGGCTTACCAACAGCTGCCGGGGTTGGCGGGTTTGTTGTTTGTCTCGCCTTGCCACGCTTCTTTGGCGCGGATTTGCATGGACAGAGGAGACCACAGCCGGGCAGAAAAGTACCTGCGAGAGGGGCGCGAGGCCCTGAAGAGAAGGGGCATGATTGTTGACACTGCATATGAGATGCCCATCATCCTCGAGCTGTTGGTAGAGGTTTGCGAGAGCCGGGAGAAGCGACGAGAAGCACTGTCATACCTCGAGGAACTCCGAACTCTGACGAAATCGACGGACCAAAACTGGGCGCGAGCCTATCATCATCAGGCGGCAGGATTCATGGCTTCTGAGATGGAAGAATGGGAGGGCGCTCTTGAAGAGTATGAGGAATGCACGAAATATTGGAAGGCACTCGCGCGACCCTACGAACTCGCGAAGACGTACCAGGCAATGGCTCTCATGCATCAGAACATGGGAAAGATCGAGACGGCGAACCAGCTCTTCGAAGGCGCGCGAGACATCTTTGAGAGACTTGGAGCAAAGCTCGATGTTGATCGGGTTCTATCCGGGAAGAATGCCAACGAAGATGCGAGTGCGTTTTCGATTGCAAGGCTGCGCGGTTCTGCCAAAGTGAATTCGAAATCGATTTTTGACTACCTTGAAGACGCCTTCATAGCAGACTACTATTCGAAGAAATCGGCGCCGGAGGCTTCAGGTTGGAGAAGCTTTGTCGATATCGCGCGTCAAACTAAGATACCACAATCCGCATTCTACAAACGTGAGGCAAAGGATAGCGGAGGTTTGGGCGAGCTGCAACGAATGGGCCTTGTTGAAATCAGGTTTTACACGGGCGAAAGAGGACGAGGAGGTAAGATAACTCGCGCGCGAATAGCTTACGATAAGGAGGAGATTAGGAAGCATATCTCGCGACGGATCGGGAAAATCTCTCACGCCTAAGTCCCTGGACCGCGCTAAACTTCCGCATCTTTGAGACCGTGGAGGTCTTCTGCGCGCAGCGCTGGGGTCGAAGACAGGCTGATCCCTGAATCTGAGACCAGGGCTTCGTTGACCTCTTCCAGGGTCTTGCCGACAGTCTTGGGGATGAAGGCGACGACCAGCAGCCCGGCTAACACTACAGGAATCGCCAGCAATGGGAAGGCGAACTGCGGTCCGACAATTGTGGTGAGAGGCAACAACAAGGCCGGCGCAACTGACCCTCCAAAGTGTCCAAGACCGTCGGTAAGCGAATAACCAGTCGACCTTGAGGCTGTCGGAAATGATTCCGCCGAGGTCAGGTACATGAGTTGGTACACGAATCCCCCGCCGATTACATACAGAATCAGGAGCCCCGCAGAGATTTCTATGAAGTTCCGGGATGGCCCTCCCTGCAACGCGATGAAGAGACCGAGGGGCCAAGCGACAGAAGCTATCGCCGCGAGGACTGTCCTGTCTACCCTGCTCAGGAACGGTCTGACGAATATGGCTCCGGCCGTAATTCCCACTGCCAAGTACCCAAAGAGAGCTATCGTTGTTGTTGTTTCGGAGGGGGAGTAACCAAATTCCCCTGTGAAGTAGGCGTTCCAGGATATACTCACCGGATACTGCACCCAGTAGAGGAAGAACCAGAAGGTGAAGAGGACGAGGATCCTCTTGACATATTCTCGTTTTAGGAGCGTCTTTAATGGGTTCTGGTCCGCGAGAGCGAACGAGATCGTCTTTGGCTCAGGCAAGGAGGTGAGGTGCGCCCGTTCCAATGACACCTGCTCCATCTTTGAGAGCTCGGTCTCCGTCTGCTCGAACTTGCCAATCTTCGCGAGGTACCTGATGCTTTCTGGCGCCGTGCTTCTTATGGCCAGGGCCATGAAGGCGAGAGCCGCCCCGAGCCCGAAGGCGATCCTCCAACCCGTAGCCGGATCATGGATTACAATCTGCGTCGCGAGGAGGACGCCAAAACCTGCCCCAATCCATCCCGCGATGTAGGTGTTGTTGACGTAGGTTCCTCTCTTGGCGGAAGGGGACATCTCGGAGAGATAGGTTATGACGAGGGCGAGGTCGGCGCCGATTCCGCATCCGGACACGAACCTGAAGATATCCCACGCTATGTAATTGGGGGACAACGCAAGACCGAGTTCGCCGACCGCAGTTAGAAGTACCGAAGCGATCATCACGGGTCTGCGGCCAATCCGGTCTGCCAGGTATGAGAGAGAGATGGCCCCGACCGGGTACCCCGCCAGACCGAGGGTTATAGCCCCGAACAGCGCTTCGTTTAGGGCTTGCGACGAAGGTCCGGGAAAGAAGCCTTGAGCAAGCATGTATGGGAGAGAGGGTCCCACGTTTCCAACCGCATCGTAGAGCGTCACGAACCAGCTAAAGCCCAATGCCCAGACCAACCCATACGATAAACCCCACGTGGGCAGTCTGTCAAGTCTCGCGATGAGGTTGTCGGCATTCCGTGGTAGGCCAGGCTCAGCCTGTCCGGGGGGTTCGGGCAAGTACCCGTCGCCAGAACTGACCTCGTCCGAGCATTAAGTCTTTAACACTCAGCATTCCCGTTTTAGCCTTGGCCGAGCCCGAGGGAGTCGCTTAGAATGCCGTGTTGAGGATGTGGACCCCACGAGTTCAACACATTTGGGTGCGGTCGCCGGGATTTGAACACGTTTTCTACTTCCAAGGCCAAGACCTCTCCCGATCCCACTGCTGTATACTTCCTTGCCGTCCAGTGCATCCTTGGTGCGCTTCAGCGAGGCGGTTATCGCCCTTCCTTCCTCTCGATTCTACGAAGTTGACGGTCGGCGACTACCGTGCGGTGGCCAGGCTGAAGCCCTTCGCAAGATAC
>DATJBB010000018.1:0-8350 GCA_035515635.1 Nitrososphaerales archaeon | reverse complement strand
CTCGGGACTGAGCTTTTCGCCTGCCTCAATTCTCCGTTGCAAATAGTCCTTGACGTATATTGATCCTTCTTCTCCGACAAGGGTGAAGTATTCGTGCCGAGCCTTGCTCAGAGAGGGTCTGACGGTCAACATGCTGGGTGTCTTCGCGAAAACGATACCTTCCTTAGCATCAATCTTCGCTTCCTTGAAATCACCCAGCACAATCCCGTCGGTTCCCCGATGGTTACCGAGGCTCTCGGGCCTTAACCCGCTGAACGCCATCAGAGAAATCGAGACCCGCGTCCGAGGGTTGGCCATCCTGAGAATCTTCGACAGTTCCGATGTGGTCGGGATGCGCTCGTTCCTGAGGGTCGGCGTCTCCATCCTACCAGCTATGTTCACCTTCAGCTCCACTTTGACCCGGTTGTGGGATAGCCAGGAGATCAGCACTTTCCTAAAGCGCTCAATGTACGAGCCTGCCTTCCCCTCGGACTCCATCTTCCGGACAAAATCCATGAACCTATCGTGGAATTGCTTCGACGTCGCTTCCTTCAGTATGCGGCGGGGCGTAGTGTTGTTCAGCTGGCAGTAGAGACCGAGGGTCCGCAGGTATACCTCGGAGGTAACTGTAGAGCTGGCGTTGAGATTATCGTACCATCGCTTGACATCAGAGTCCTTCAGAAGGTCCGCATACTTCCTCTCGAACAGCACGCCTTTCCTCTAGCCAGAGCAAAAAATAAAGGATTCGCTTAAAAATTGTGGCGGGCCCGGTGGGAGTCACCGGCCGACCTCCGTCGTTTTTCGGGCTCGCATGCCTCAGGTAGAGCGTTCGAGCCGGCTTGGATTCGTACGCTCGGCCTTGAAAGATTCCCAAGTTGAGGTCGGACGCTGCTGCGGTAAATTTCAACAGCGAACAAAAATGCCCCTGTCTGGCCCGGCTCGTCAACGCGAATCCCGTGGACCGAATGGTTCGTGGACCCTTATACACTGCAAGAGCTTCGTTCTTCCCAATGAAGCGGGCTGAGGTCAAGGGGCGGCGGTTCACCGTGGTCCTGAGGCAGGAGGACGTCGGAGGATACCCAGTGAGGTGCGCGGATATTCCGGCAGCGATCAGCCAGGGGGAGACGCGCTCAGAGGCCCTCAAGAACACCAGGGAGGCAATCGAGCTCTACCTCGGGGCTTTTCCCGACGGGTCGAAGATCATAGAAGAACTAGACCGGGTCACCGGAAAGAAAGAAGTGGTCGGGGTCACTGTCTGAGAAGCGTCTCCCAGTGGTGAGCTGGAGAGACGTCTTGAAGACGATCCTGAGGAAGGCTTCACGGTCATTCGGCAGGGGGGAAGCCACATCCAGCTGTCCTCGGCCGACGGCAGACGAAGGCTGACTGTGCCTAGGCAGGAGGAGACCAAACCGGGAACCTTGCCGAGTATCATTGAGCAGGCAGGTATAACCAAGGACGCTTTCGTTGACCTGCTCTAGGGTATGAACGGGCCTCCGGGGACTCAATGATCTGCCTACAATCTACGAACAAGAAGACAGTTTTCCTCGTGAGGCCTGCCCCAAGTATGCTATCAGGTTCTAATCCTGGAGGGGCTATCTAACCTCAATGCTAGCTACTTCTTGACCATCAGCGTCGGACTCACGACTGCACGGCGCCAGCCATGTAGCCGCTTCCCTTAAATCCGACCACGGACAAATCCTGCTGATGTCGGAGCGGCTAAGGTCGATGAGGATAACATCTCCGCCCGGCCAAAAGGTCTTCGACCTGCGCCTCACTGTCGAATCTCGCCCTTCGATCCTTGCGAAGATTGCCACTATACTCGGCGAGAGGAACATCGACATTCTTGCGGGGGGAATCGAATGCTCCGACGACATGAAGACTGGGTACGACCTCTTTTATCTGGAGATGGCCAACGCAAAGGTAACTCCGGAGGAACTTGTGAAGACCCTGAAGGCCCAGAGCTTCGTCAAGGAAGCGGAAATCGAGCCCCAATACTAGGTCAGGGCTCGAGACGATCATTTCGCGGTATTGACGACGGACGCCTCGACTCTCACGTTGTGGTGGCCTTTCCAACGATTCCGCTAAAGGGATGCAACCCTAGTTTGGATTTTGAAAACAAATGACCGAATCGGCCGCCGATAGCCTCGAGAGATAACGGCTTGGTCCAATCTTGGGTCATCAAGCCGGCTCTTGGAAGGCCATTTCGTCTTCATAACACTCAATTTCCGGTCGGGAAATGGGCAGAGCGGATAACTGCGAATAGCGACGGTCGAAGCAGAGATTGTCAATACTTGCCGAGGCATCAAATTGACCGAGTCATCAATTTTCGCCCCAAAGCCCGTAGAGTAGGTCGGCCCCTGGCCGGGCTATCCCCAGATACAACGGTCTTCAATTCCTGGGTTATGGGTTCAAGTTACCAGCCGTTACGCCATTCTAAGGCTAGATTATGACTCGTGTGCCAAACAGAGTGTATACTAGGCGATTTGTTGGCGGGCCCGGTGGGATTTGAACCCTCGGCCTAACGCTTAGGAGGCGTTCGCTCTGTCCGTACTGAGCTACGGGCCCAAATCCAACGGGCCTCGGAACCATCCATATACCGTTTTGGTCTGGCCGCTCAGAGCAGGTGGAACCTTACCTCGGCCACGCCCCTGGCCTCGTCATAGCCGACCCCGTCAACCCTGATCGCTCCGACCTGCCCCGTGCTCCCCACGTGGGACGCGGTGCAGCAGCTCGCCTCCCAGTCCCCGATCCTCACCACCCTGACGAGCCCTGCCTCGCCCGGAGGCCACAGGTCGTAGATCCCGGGCCCAAAGTGCCCCTCCGCCTCCGCCCTCTCCATCTCGAACTCGAGCACCTCGTCGTCCTCGGCGACCTTGTCGTTTGCCGAGACCTCCACCTTCGCCGCGTCCTCTGCGGCCGGCCTCCTGGCGACCTCCGCCCAGAGCGCTCCCGACCTGTGCGCGAGTTCCGAGGACACGAACCTCGTGGGGGACAACACCCGAGCGACCGCTCCCTTGACGACGTGCAGGGCCGTGTGGGCCCTCGTCTCCTCCGGGCCCGAGCTAGACCTTGACGACCTTGAGGATGTCCCTGAGGTGGGTCTCGAGGCCATATCTCCTCTCGTTTGTCCTCATGTGCCAGTAGATGGCCCAGAGGTCCGGGAGCTGGCCTAGGACCGAGAACTTCCCGTTCATCTTGGCCTCGATGAACCTGTACACCTTGGCGTAGACGTCGTAGTGCTTGAGCACCGCCCGAGTGTACGCCTCCATGTCGTCCATGTGGTCTACGAAGAGGTTGACGCACTGCATGCTCGGGATTATCCCCTCCCCGAGGAGCGGGTATACCGTCCCTATGCTCTCGCCCACTCCGACCACCAACGGGGACTCGGGCCTGGGGGCGGAGCAGTCGCACCTGCCGGCGGCTGGAGCACCTCCTCCCTCGCTCCCTCCTGCGAAAGTCGTGGCCGTCATCTGCCCTCCGGACGACGAATAGTTCGCCGCCTCGACCGTCTTCGCCGCGCCGCTCAGTATCTTCTTGTTGGGCACCGCCTTTCCGCAGGTAAGGCACCTGGGCTCCACGTAGAACTGTCCCATATACGCGGGCGGGAGTATCCTGACCGGTCTGCCGATCCTCCTGACGACCTTCCACCCGTACTTTTGCACCATGGCCTCGATCTCGCCCCTGTACTGCGCCTTGAAGTCCCCCGCCCCGATGTGCCCCCTCCCCTCGCCCAGAGGGAAGTACCAGAAGTAGCCGCTCAGGGTCGGGTACGGCCTGATGTAAAAGTCGTCCCACGGGAACTTGCCCTCCACCTCCACCTCGAAGCAGGGTATCGACGCGTCCTTCTGGAGCTTCGGCATCAGCGACCTGTGGAACCCGGTCGCGTCGATGACCAGGTCGAACCCCCTCAGGTCCCTCACGTCGGTGATGTGGGCCCCGTAGTGGACGTTCTTCCCCTTCTTCATGTCGCCGAACAGCCTCGTCTTGTCGAACGTCACCAGGCCGTTGAGGTTGATCCCGAAGGTGTTCCCGTCGCCGGGGTCGACCTCCATCCTTTTCCCGCGGAACAGGATGTAATCAGAAAAGTTCAGCCCGGCCTTGCCGACGAGGTCGGAGATGTAGGGGGCGCTGGTCCCCCACGCGCACACCGCCCACCACTTCTCTTTCGCCCTCATCTCGAAGGCCTCGACCTGGTGCCCCGGCGGGATCCTGTTTAGGAGGTACGACCCGGCGACGCCCGTCCCGACCACTGCGATCCGCATTCTGCCCCGCCATCCAGCGGTCCCCGTTCTAAAGTTTCCTCGCGCATGCAATCCCCTTAAATACGGACAGAGGCGCGTCAGATTTTCGGAGGTTCCTCAAGGTTTGGCGATCTTCGGGGACATCGGCTCCGTCTTCGTGATGGGCCTCGTCGGGGTCCTCTTCTCCGGGATAATGCTCATCGTCCCCCGGATCCTCGCCCCCAAGCACCCCAACCCCATCAAGAACTCCCCGTTCGAGGCCGGGCAGGTCCCGAAGGGCAAGGGCAAGATGCACTTCATGATGCAGTACTACGCCTACCTCCTGATGTTCGTGGTCTTCGACGTCATGGCGATGTTCCTCTACGCCTGGGCTGTGGCCTACCAGCCGCTGGCGCTGGGTTCCTCCTCGGGCTGGCTGATGGTCGCGTTCGTCGGAACGCTCCTCGTCCCCATGGCTCTGACCGTCCACATGGCGGGGAGGCGGGAGATGTGGTAGAGGCGCCGCAGGTCCCTCGGACCGGCGAGGTCAACGTCCTCGTAGGGCGGGTCAACGACGTCCTCCAGGACGCGATAGGAGCGCCCCTCAGGTACATCGCCAACTGGGGGAGGCTCTACAGCCTCTGGCCGGTCCACCTCGAAACAGCTTGTTGCGTGCCCCCAGACACAGTCGTGCTGGGCGACAACAAGCCCATCGCCCAGTACGCGGTCAATGACAAGGTCACCGGGATGACGGGCTTGGTGGACGTCGTTCAAACATTCTCACGGCAATATCAAGGGAGCATGGTCAAGATCACCGGCCGCGGAATGCTCCCGATTCTCGCGACCCCGGACCACCCAATCCTGACGATTGAACGACGGGTCGCATTTGGAAAAGGCGGTTACCGTACTGAGAAGGTGTGGAAGAATGCCGGCGAACTTGTCGCCTCTCCTCCCGTCAAGAGAAACGCGAAGTACCTCTACCCGAAGGGCACTCACGATTGCCTTCTAATCCCACGCGCCAAGGGTTTCGTCGATTCCTCGTCCATCCCTCTTGCTCCCTACGTGAATCGCCGCGGTTTGAACATCGTGCGAGGGCGCGGGGGGAATCCTCCCCTTGAGTTCCCGGTCACCTTAGACACAGCATGGTTGCTCGGAATCTTCGTCGCGGAAGGATGGGACACCGAAGGGCACGATGTCTTCTTCTCTCTCAGCCATAATGAGAAGGATTACGCGTCCAAGATTTTCGAGATATCAAAGTCCCTTGGTTACTCGCCTCAAGTAAAGCGCCGAGAAACGGCTACCGTCGTGAGATTCTCTTCGGCAGTCCTGGCTCGCGCACTCCACGATTGGTGCGGACACCTCGCCGAGCACAAGAAGATTCCTGACTTCATCCTTTACCACAATGACCTCGAGCTCCTCAGGTCGTTCTTGTGCGGCTACCTCCAGGGCGACGGATCAGAGACCACCGACAAGAGGGGTCCGGAGTTTGACCGAGCAGACACGACATCAAAGACGCTCGCCCTCCAGCTACAGTTGGCCTACGCGAGGCTCGGCGTCTTCGCCCGAATCAGCTTGAAGACGGAAGGAGGTCCATCAAAGATTCTCGGTCGGAACGTGACGACGCACGAGGCCTACACGATTTCGATTCTTACCTCAGACCGGAAGATTTCAGACTTCCAGATGACGCCCGACTACATCGCCGTTCCCATCAGGCGGGTGGAACTGTTCGATTACACCGGTTCCGTGAACAATCTCGAGACAGGCGACAACACCTACCTCGTCTCCAACGCCGTAGTCCACAACTGCTCTGTCGAGGTAGGGGCCGCGTCCGGCTCGCGCTTCGACGCGGAGCGGTTCGGGGTTCTCGAGGCCTTCGGCTCCCTCAGGCAGTGCGACCTGATCATCGTCATGGGCACGGTCACACGCAAGCTCGCTCCGAGGCTCAAGATGATCTACGACCAGATGGCCGAACCAAAGTGGGTCGTCGCCATGGGAGCGTGCGCGATAACTGGCGGCCTCTACTTCGACTCGTACAACGTCCTCCGCGGGATCGACGACATCATCCCCGTGGACGTCTACGTCCCCGGATGCCCCCCGCGGGCCGAGTCCCTGATGCAGGGCATCGCGCTCCTCCAGGACAAGATCCGCCACTCCAGCAGCCTCAGCGGGACCTGACATGCAGCCAGCGACACCCCAGGGGGCACCGCCGACCGCTCCTCCGACGGTGGTGACCGCCGGCCCGTCCGTCCCGTCGATCGGGCCCCATGCCCCGACACCCGACACCTCGAGGACCAAGGCGCTCGCCGACAGGCTGACCGCCGCCTTCCCCTCCGCCAAGGTCGACTACGCGAGGGAGCGGCGCCTCAAGGTCACCCTCCCGCCCGCGGACATCAAGGCCGCGGCGACCTTCGCCAGGGACAGCCTGGGCTTCGACCACATCGAGACCGTCGCCGGGACTGACTATCCAGCGACGGGCGAGTTCGAGGTGGTCTACTTCGCAGGTTCGCTCTCCACCCACGAGCAGCAGGACCTCGTCATCCAGCTCGCCGAGAGAGTGAAGCGCGACGAGCCGACCGTCCCGTCGTTGGTCGACGTCTGGCCGGGCGCCGAGTACCACGAGAGGGAGGCCTTCGACATGCTCGGGTTGAAGTTCGACGGCCACCCCGACCTCAGGCGCCTCCTCCTCCCCGAGGACTGGGACGACCTCCCACCGCTGAGGAAGGACTACAACTCCCCGGGGAGATAGAAGACGTCAGCCACCTTCGAGTACTCGCCCGAGGCGGACAGGATAATGGCCGTCTCCCTCGGCCCCCAGCACCCCGGGGCAGGGCACTTCCGCATCCGGCTGTGGCTCGACGGAGACTACGTGGTCAAGGCCGACCCCGACCCCGGCTACGTCCACCGGGGCGAGGAGAAGATGGCGGAGTACCGGAACTACATCCAGAACGTACCCCACCTCGAGAGACCCGTCATCCTCGACAGCTCGGGGATCCTCTTCGCCTACTCGACCGCTGTCGACCAGCTGATGGGGAGCAAGATCCCCCCGAGAGCCGAGTACCTCCGGGTGATAATGGCCGAGCTGAACAGGATAATCTCCCACGAGTACTACCTCGGCATCCTCGCGCTCTTCGTCGGGCACACCACGATGATAACCTGGTGCATGGGAGACCGCGACCTCTTCATCGACCTAGCCGCCAGGATAGGAGGCGCGAGGGTGACCTTCGCGTACATCATCCCCGGCGGGGTCAGGAACGACATGCCCCAGGGCCTCGAGACCCAGGCGTTCGAGACCCTCGACTGGTTCGACAAGCGGATGGACGAGTACGAGAAGATATTCTTCGACAACCCCATCTGGAAGGAGAGGGCCAGCGGGATCGGAGTCCTGTCCCGGGAGGACGCGCTGAAGCTGGGCGCGACGGGGAACGTCCTCCGCGCCTCGGGCGTCGCCCACGACATCCGCAGGGCCGAGCCCTATAGCGCCTATCCCGAGTTCGACTTTGCGGTCCCGACCTCGAAGGACGGGGACTGCTTCGCCCGTGCCTTCGTAGCTCTCCAGGAGATGAGGGAGTCGGTGAAGATACTGAGGCAGGCGTTCAAGAACATCCCGGGCGGCCCCGTCAGGCTCAAGCTCGGCCCGCAGCCGAGGGTCCCTGCGGGCGAGGTCTACTCGAGGACGGAGGCGGCGCACGGCGAGATGAGCTACTTCCTGGTCAGCGACGGGACACCGAAGCCCTACAGGCTCAAGCTCGGCGTCCCGAGCTTCAAGAACATGAGAGTGATCCCGCACCTCCTCAAGGGGATACATGTGGCGGACGTCCCGGTGGTGTACTGGGGGTTGAATTATTGGCCGGTAGAGGCCGATCACTAGCGCCTTATTTCAAGACCAAATCACCGAACAGAGCCGATTTCAACTTGCTTTCTCGATTATCTCGGCTTTTTCTAATATTCTAGTCTTGCCCGCCTTTATATCTGTTCTCTTCAGATCCGTGCTAGTTCCGAGACGCTGCGCTCGATTTGGTCCCTGACCAGCCGTATCTCATCCAGCGACATTCCCTGGGGGTCCGGGATGCTCCACTCCACCAGCTTCTTCTTCATCTTCTTCAGAAGGCTCTTGTCGAGAGACCCTCGAAGCGAGGTGTCCGTCAGGACGA
>DATJBB010000017.1:0-44320 GCA_035515635.1 Nitrososphaerales archaeon | reverse complement strand
GATGCTCCGTGTTCGCAGTCACCTCGAAAGGGTTGCCAGCGTCGCTCACCCCAGCCGATTTGCATGGCTGGCAGAGCATTCCAGCCGATTCATTCAGGGCGAGTCTCGGGTGTTTGACCCGAACGAGGAAGAGAAGGCTTGGCAGTGGATCTTCGAGGGCTTGCATGGACGGGACGTAGATGCTTTTCAAGAAAGGAGACAGCTAGTGGGAACTTGAAATCGAAACGACAATCGCGTCAGAAATAGAAGGTTCTTGCACCAATAACATGAAGTTCAACCTCGAAAAGTCAAACAGGGGAAGAATTGAGGTGCCCCGGGCGGGATTCGATCCCGCGTCGCCGACTCGAAAGGCCAGCATACTCTCGATACTGAGTTCCAGTCAGTTTGACCGGGTTGTACGTCCTAGACTCTATACTACCGGGGCCCGTTCGTTCCCGCCGGAATCTGGCTAATTAAACACAGCAAGGCCGACCGCGCCGTCGGGTTGTCACCTCGGCCTGCGCGACAATTATTATTCAGGGAAACCGGTCGGGATTCGGGTTGTCGAAGGAAGACACCAGGAGCCGCAAGCTTCAGGCATGGCTGGCCGTCCTGGTGGTCGTCCTGGTCTTGGGTCTGGCTGGCGCTGTCGCTCTGAGCAGCTCGACTGCCCAAGGGTCGTCGACCTCGGTCACGGCGACAGATTCCTCCCAGACCTCTTCGGCGCCAACCCAGCAGGCGTCGACATCATCGAGCGTCAATTGCTCGTTCTCCGTGACCCCGACCCCGTACCCTCCCAGCACCCAGGCGCTGGAGTTCAAAGGCTGCCTCACCGCGGGAGCCAGCGGGACGTACTACGTCGACAACCAAAACCTGTACTATCTCAACGGGCTAGCGATGAGCGGGACGGTCACGTCCGATTTCCCCGCCAACGTCCAGCTGGTCCTCGTCACTGGAACGATAGCTTTCGCTGAGAATTCCACGACACTCGCTCGCTTCACAGACCTTCCAATGCTACCCGAGCAGGGCTACACCATCACGGTGCAGAACGTAGGCAACCAGGACAACAACGTCACCGTCGACCTGCGCTTCGGTTGACTAGGCGCACCACTCTCCTACATCATCAGTCCCCAGCTCCGCTTCGACTCTTCCGGGGAGGTCGAGCAGCGCTTCTCTGGGCAGGTAGGCACCCGAGCCGGGCCTCCTCGATTCGATGGTGGTCAGCGAGGAGAGGAACTCCTTGACCGGCAGGACGGAGGAGTAGTACGTCCTCCTCCCGAACTGGACCCGCCTGGACCCCTCTCGGGCATTGGATGTCAGGCAGCGCACGGGGGCCCCGCTCGGCACGACAGCCAGGACGCGTCTCAGGGCCACCGCCTCGTCGGGCGTGAGACCACAGAGGCCCTCTTGCCTTAGGCCGGACCAGATCCTGGACGACTCCATCCTGGGGAACACCCTGAGGGTAGTCGACCCCCTCGACGCCCTGAGCGAGAAATAGCGCGAGCTCACGTCGCGCTGGCGAACCCCCGCTCCGGCCGAGGCCAGGATTTCTGGGACGGCCGGGGCTAGCGCGTCGAGCATGTCGTCGGTCGACGATGCCAACCCGAGCTTGGCGTTCACAGAAATGCGCTGCCTCCCCTTCTGGGCCACCCGGTTGGATTTCGTCGTTCGGACTGCGAAGCCCCTAGCTTCGAGGTGGGCGGAGAGTCTCTCCTCCTGCCGTTGGCTCATCTTGGGAAGGGGGAGAAAGAACCTCTCGAGCGAGGCGAGGTAGAGCTGATGGACCCGAAACTCTAGCAACGGTCGCTCGAAACCCGTAAAATATTATATATATCGCGCGGGCTCGTTTGCTCATCGGTCTCGCCCTTTTGGCAAAGAAAGACCTGGAGTTCTTCGACAAGATTGAAGTCAAGACAAAGCTATACCTCGAGAGGATAAATGGGGCGATAGAGGCGGAGCTCAGCCGGTACTCCGACTCGAGGTTCCATGGGCCTCTCCGGTACGCGCTGGAGGGCGGGAAGCGGATAAGGCCTCTTCTGCTACTGCTAGCCGCCGAGGCGGTGGGTCGCTCCGACGACGAGAAGGTCCTCGACGCGGCGGTGGCCGTGGAGCTCCTCCACGCAGAGTCCATTATCCACGATGACATCATCGACCAGGAGGCCTCGAGGAGAGGAAGGGCGGCCTTCCACGTAAAGTACGGATACAGCACCTCCCTCTTGACCGCGGACTTCGTCTTCGCAATGATTCTCTCGATTGCCGCGAGGTACCAGGACCGGAGGGTCGCGACCACGATAAGCAACGCGGCGATGAACATGTGCGAGGGCGAGTACGCCGAGCTGACCATCGACCCTGGGGTCTACCCCCTCGAATGGGACGAATACCTCGAGGTGATATCGAAGAAGACGGCGGCGCTCTTCGAGACGTCGGTCAGGCTGGGAGGGCTGGTGGGGGGCGCATCCCCTGAGAAGCTCGAGGCCTTGACAGAATACGGGAGGTGCCTGGGCATCGCCTACCAGATTCACGACGACATCCTGGACTGGGGGGCCGAAGACAAGATCACGGCGGCCCTCAAACGCAACGCAGACGAAAGGCTGCTCATATCCAGGCTGCAGTCGATGACCGACTCATACGCGAAGAAGGCGAAGTCTAGCCTGTCGGTCCTGGGCAAGAGCGAGGCGGCCTCCCTCCTCACGGAGCTCGCGGACTTCTCGGTCCAGAGAGACTACTAGCCTTCAGGGAACGCCCAGCGGCGGGACGGCGTTCTGAGCGAACGATATCACGGGCCCAGGGAGGAGGCCGAACGCGACAATCAGGGCGACCAGTACGCCGAAGACGACGACCATGGAGGCGGGCTCACCGACGGGGGATGAGTCTCCGCCGGGCTCGTCGAAGTACATCCTCTTGACCGCCCAGCCGTAGTAGCCCATGCTCAGCGCGCTGTTGAGGACACCCGCGACGGCGAGCCAGGCGTACGGACCGTTCAGGACCGACGTAAAGAGAAGGAGCTTGCTCCAGAAGCCGCTCAGGGGCGGGACGCCAGCGAGGGCGAGGAAGGAGACGGCGAGGGTGAAGGCGGTGACCGGCATCCTCCTGGCAAGGCCGTCGAACGAGTCGAGGTTCCCATTGCCCAGCTTCAATATCACCAGGCCCGCGCCGAGGAAGGCGGCGCCCTTCATCACCGAGTGGTTGATGATGTGGAAGAGCGCCCCTGTCATCCCCACCTGGGCCTGCAGCGCGAAGGCTGGGTTCCCCTGACCGTACGAATAGATCACGAACCCGATGAGGATGTACCCCGCCTGTGCGATGCTGGAGTAGGCGAGGAGGCGGGTCATGCTCTTCTGGGTGAGCGCAGCGAGGTTCCCCACCGTCATGGTCGCGAGCGCGAGGACGGCGAGGACGTTGGGGATGGTGAACAGCCCCCCTTGGGGAGTCAGCGAATAGACGGTGGAGATCGCAAGGACGACCCGGATGGTGGCGACGAACCCCGCCTTCTTCGTCCCCGCCGCGAAGAGCGCCGCGATGGGCGTCGGAGCGCCTTCGTAGGCGTCCGGCGCCCACATGTGGAAGGGGACGAGGGACATCTTGAACCCGAACCCGACGATGAACAGGAGGATGGCGAGGCCGGCGACGGGGTCAGAGAGCTGCGAGCCCAGTGAGGAGGCCGCGCCGGTGATGCTGGTCGTCCCAGTCAGGCCGTAGGTGAGGCTGATCGCGTAGAGGATTATCGCCGACGAGAGCGCCCCCAGGACGGCGTACTTCACGGCTGCCTCGTTGGACGCCTCCTCCTTCTTCAGGAACCCCGCGAGCGCGTAGGTCGGGATGCTCATGAGCTCCCAGGCGACGAACAAGACCAGGAGATCCGCCGCGTAGGAGATGAGGAGCATCCCCAGAGCTGCGAAGGAGAGGAGCGAGTAGTACAGCGGCGAGTTGGCCGCGCTCCCCTGGCGGACAAGCGTGAACGACGCCACCGCCACGAAGAGGGTGACGGACAGAGTGAGGAGGGCGAAGAGGTTCCCGAGAGCGTTCGACGAGAGGAGCGCCCCGAAGGCGGGAGAAGTCGACGTCTTCGTGGCCGAGTTGAGGGCCGTCGCCGCAATCGCGGCGAGGAGCGCGGCCACAGCCACGTACCCCGCGTACCTTCCAGGGTCCTTCTTGCCGCCGACGAACTGGAGGAAGGGCGCACCGAGGGCTCCCGCCACTAGGGCCGCCACGGCGACCAGGATGTAGTCGGTCACGGCGCGATACCTCCATGGGCGAGGTTGATCGCCAGCTGCGCGACAGGGGCGGCGGGGGAGAGGATCAGGAAGGAGAAGGCCGTGAGGAGGATCAGCGGGACGAAGTACGCGATGATGACCGCGGCGTCCCCCCTCGAGATGTCGCCGGACCCCCCGGTGCTAGCGCCTCCAGCCGGCGGGTCGATGACTACTCGCTTGAGCATCCACAAGAAGTATCCTCCGGTGATGACCGGGACCAGGACAGTCACAGCGGCGACCGCGTAGGCGGAGATCCCGCCCGAGATGACCATCAGCTCCGCGAGGAAGCTGGCGAAGGGAGGGATCCCCATCGCCGCGGAGCTCGCGACGGCGAGGAGCCCCGCCGTCAGGGGCGCCCACTGCCCCATCGCCCCGAGGAGGGGGATCTTCCTCGTCCCTGACTGCTTCTCGACGAAGCCGGAGACGGTGAAGAGCGCCCCCGTCGCTAGGGCGTGGGTGAACATCAGGAGTATCGCCCCTTCTATGCCGAGCGGGTTCCCGGAGACCACCGTAGCGAAGCACCCGAAGAGGACGAACCCCATGTGGCTGATGCTCGTGTAGGCGAACATCCGCTTGAGGTCTGACTGGAGCAAGGCGACGACCGCTCCGAAGAACATCGAGACCACGGCCACCACGATGAACGCCCATGCGTACTGGGAGGCGGCCTGGGGGAAGAGGCTGAGCCCTATCCTGATAAGCGCGTACCCCGCGAACTTCGGGAGGAGACCCGAAAGCAGGACGTTGACGGGTGCAGGGGCCTGCTCGTAGGCGTCCGGCTGCCAGCTGTGGAAGGGGAAGACCGGGAGCTCGACCGCGAACCCCACGAAGACGGCGAGCAGCGGTAGGTATTGGAGGCCCGCCGGTACCCCCATCGCGACCAGGCTGGGGATGTCGAAGGTGTTGGCGGAGACGCCGAAGTAGAGGGCGAGGAACCCCAGGAGCATCACGGCGCTGCCAGCGAAGGTGAATATGATGAACTTCAGCGCGGCGTACCTCCGCCTGTCCCCGCCCCACACTCCGATGAGGAAGAACACCGGGACCAGGGTCAGCTCCCAGAAGAGGTAGAATACCACGAGGTTGAGCGAGGCGAACGCCCCCATTATCGACGCCTCTGCGAGGAGAAGGAGGGCGTAGAACGCGGGCTCCCTCTTGTCTATCAGGGACCTCGCGCTGAGGATCGACAGGACGCCGAGTATCGAGGCCACGAACACCAGGGGGGCGCTGAGTCCGTCGAGCCCGAGGAGAATGTCCACCCCGAACCCTGGGACCGCTATCCAGGGGTGGTCCTCTGTGAAGGCGTACTGGCCGACGGCCGGGGTCGCGGAGTAGACCGACCAGAAGGCGTACCCCGCAAGGAAGAGCGTCGCGAGAGCGAAGGCCGCGGCGATGTACGAAGACCACCTCCTACCCCCGCCGAGGCTTGAGAGGGTGTAGGTGGCTCCGCTGCCAGCCAGCGGGACGAGTATCAGGAGAGAGAGGACGTCGGCCATCCCTAGCCGAGCACTCCAGTGGAGAGGACGAAGAGGAGGAGCATCACCGCCAGCCCGATGGAGAATATCAGGGCGTACCGCTCTACGACGCCGTTCTGGATCCGCCTGAGCGCTCTCGAGACCGACTCGCCGTCGATCGCGATGTCGGACGCCGCGGTGTCGACCACGCTCGCGTCGAGCCAGTTGCCGGCGCGCGAGATGTAGACCCAGAGGGCGGCGGTACCCGAGTTGACCTTCTCGAGGCCATTGAGCTCGAGGTTGTTGAGGAGCCACCTCGAAGCCGAGATCAAAGGGTCGACGAAGACTCTGTAGTAGAGGGCGTTGAGATACCAGCGGTTCTCCAGGAACCTGTGGAGGCCGTGAAGCGCGCCCGTCTGCCCCACTATCTTGCCAGGGTCGGTCCGCCTCGCGACGTAGAGGAGGTACGCCGCCGCCAGCCCGACGAGGGCGAAGGAGAGGGCGATGCCCGAGGACTCGAGGTCGAAGGAGAAGCCCTCAGGGACCGCCGGGAGGGGGGCCGACGGATACAGGCCGTGGAGGTAGGCGGTAGCCGCCCCCTGGAGCGCGCCCTCGATGTTGACCAGAGGGGCGAGGACCCCGATCACCACCGTCATCGCCCCGAGAATGGCGTAGGGCGCCCAGCCGAGGGGGCCGACTTTGTGCTCTGAGTGCCCCCCGTCTTGTTGGGGCTCCCCGTAGAATATCAAGCCGAGCATCCTGAAGGTGTAGAACGCGGTTATCCCTGCGGTCACCGCCCCCACGGCGTACAGGCCCCACTGGCCGGAGCTCCACGCCGCGGATAGGACGTCCTCCTTGCTCCAAAAGCCGCTGAAGGGAGGGATGCCGGACAGCGAGGCCGCGGCGACGAGGAAGACGGCGAAGGTCAGTCTCATCTTGTCCTTCATCCCTCCCATCCCGCTGACGTACTTGGTCCCCGTGACGTGGATGAGGACCCCCGCCACCATGAAGAGGCACGCCTTGAATATGGCGTGGCTCATCAGCTGGAAGAGCCCTGCCGAGAGCCCCACGGCGAAGTTTGTCGAGAGACCGGCGACCCCCAGCGCCATTATCATGTAGCCTATCTGCGAGGCGGTAGAGTAGGCGAGTATCTTCTTGAGCTCGAAGCCGACCATTCCCTGAGAGGCCATCAGGAAGGCTGTTATCGCGCCGATCCACGCGACCGTCGTGAAGAACGGCTGGACGAGCGAGGGGTTGGACGCCATCGCGAAGTAGAATATCGGCCCTATCCTCGCGACCAGCACCACTCCGGCATTGACCATCGTCGCCGCGTGGATCAGGGCGGAGACGGGCGCCGGTCCCGCCATCGCGTCGGGGAGCCACTCCTGCAGCGGGAACTGCGCTGACTTGCCGATGGCGCCTCCGAACAGCAGGAGCGCGGCGGGGACGAGGAGGCCCGCGCTGGACATAGAGGTTGCCCAGGAGTTGCTGGCGGCGAGCGCCTGGAAGCTGAAGGTGTGGGCGTATACGAAGACCAGGAAGAGCCCCGCTAGCATCGCGACGTCGCCTATCCTCGTCATCACGAAGGCCTTCATCCCCGCGTGGGAGGGCGAGTACGCCTGCTCCTCACCGAGCGCCTTTTGACCGGGGGTCCCCACCCAATTCTCCTCGCCGTCGTCGTAGTGGAATCCGATCAGGGCGTAGCTGCAGAGCCCCACGCCCTCCCAGCCGATGAAGAGGGCGAGAAGGTTGTTCGAGAGGACAATGAGGAGCATGTTGCCGAGGAAGAAGTTCATGAAGAACCAGTAGCGCGTGAGGCCGCGCTCTCCCCTCATGTAGTCGAGGCTGTAGACCATGATGAGAAGGGCGATCGAGGTCACGACGTTGACCACGATGATGGTGAATGGGTCGTAGAGCACGCCCATGTTGATCCCCAGCTCGGAGATCCACGGGACAGACGTCGGGATGATCGAGTTGTAGACCGAGACCGACTCGCCCTGGAGGACAGGCAGGAGCAAGAGGAACGCGAAGAGGGCGGCGAGGCCGGAGAAGGCCACCGCGGCATAGTCCCTCACCCTCCCCCCGAGTCGGGCAAGGAGAGGCGTCAGCAGTGCGCCCGCGAACGGGAAGATCACGACCAGCCAGACGTAGATGGACGGGATGGATGCGGCGGCCAGGTCAGACTCCTCCTCTCAGGGCGGGCAGGGCGTTGGCAAAGCCGACGAGCATCTTGGTCAAGAGGTCAGGGTAGATACCGACCACGATCGAGACGGCGGCGAGGGCTAGGAGAGGGGCGGTCATTGAGAGCGGCGCCTCGGTCACGCTCTGGAGGTGCGAGGGCAGGGCTCCGAAGAATATCCTCCTGACGGGCCAGAACGTGTAGGCGACGGTCAGCGCGGTCGCTATGATCCCGAGGAGGGCGATGGCGAGGTTGGCAGAAGCCCCGTAGGCTCCCTGGTAGAATATACCTGTGAACATCATCCACTCGGCCTGGAACCCGCTCGTGGGGGGGACGGCGGAGAGGACGAGACCCCCTATCAGCGCTAGAGTCGCGGTAACCGGCATCCTGGCCGCGAGCCCTCCCATCTGCTTCATGTCGCGGAGGCCCGTCCTCGCCACGAGGATCCCCGCGACGGAGAAGAGGATGCACTTGCCGAGGATGTGGCTCAGGAAGTAGAACACCCCGCCGGAGACCCCCAGGACGGTCAGGCTTCCGATGCCCAGGAGGGAGTAGGCGTTCTGGCTCATCGTGGACCAGGCGAAGAGGTACTTGACGTCGTCCTGGACCAGGGTCATCGCCCCGCCGAAGACCATGGTAGCGAGGGCGACGACCATGAAGGGGATCGAGAACGTCTGGAAGGTCGTCGCCATGTTCTGGACGAGGAGCCTCGCCACGACGTAGTTGCCGAGGCCCACCACGACCGCCATGATGGGCGCGAACGAGGAGGGGGGCTCCGCCTCCGCTGTGGGGAGCCACATGTGGACGCCCACCACTCCCATCTTGACGAACCAGCCCAGCATCACCAGGAAGAAGACCCAGAGCGCGGTCGACGAGCCGGCGCCGAGCTCGGACAGGGAGGTGACGTCGAAGCTCCCCGTGGACGAGTAGGCTACAAGGACACCGACCAGGAATATGAAGGCCCCGAGCTGGTTCCAGACGAAGTACATAATCGCGACCCGCCCCTTCTGGACGTACCCGAACAGGCCGAGGAGGAAGAAGGTCGGGATCAGGACGAGCTCGACGAAGAGGTAGAGCTCGATCAGGTTCGTCGACAGGGCGACCCCGAAGAGCCCCGCCGCGACTAGGAGGAAGCTCATGTTGTAGATCCCGTACTGCCTGCCCTTTCCCTCCCCGTTGAGGACCTCGAGCCTCTTCTTCATGTAGGGCATCGAGAACACGGCCGAGGCCGCGCAGACCAGCGACATCACCAGGGCGACCGGGAGGCTCAGGCCGTCGGCAAGGAAGCCGAAGGCGAGCCCCGCCGCCGGCGCCCAGGCGTAGCTCTCCGTGACGGGCTGGCCTCCCCCGTAGAGCCCGGCGCCGACGGAGAGGAGGAGGAGCGAGACGTAGGCCAAGGCGGCGAACGCGACCCACCCGGTCCGCCTCCCGAGGCTACCACCCAGGGCGAAGGAGAGCAGGGCGGCGAGGAGCGGGACGAGCACAGTCTGGAGCAGGACGAACGGGACCGCGGTCATCGAGTCCTTACGCTCCCCTCTAGGCGAATGGGAACTCTCGACTCGCCCAAGCAGCCTAGCCCCTGAGCTCGTTCAGCTCGCTCACGTCGACGTCCTCGTGTATCCTGTACGCCACGACCACGATGGCGAGGATCACTGCGCCCTCGGCCGCTGCGAGCGCTATCGAGAACAGGACTGCCGTCTGCCCGACCACGCTCGGCCAGAGATACCTGTTGAACGCGATGAAGTTGATGTTGGCGGCGTTGACGAGTATCTCGATCGCGAAGACGAGGCGCATCGCGTTCCTCTTGGTCGCGAGTCCGTAGATCCCAACGCCGAAGAGCAGGGCGGAGACGACGAGGTAGTCCGAGAGGGCGACGGTCATCTCCCTATCGAGCCTCCTTCTCTCCAGTCTTGCTCACGGGGTCGACCTTTGCCAGGGTCAGGGCGGCGAGGGCGGAGGCCGCGAGCACCAGGGCGAGAAGCTCGAGGACGGGGGCGTACTGCCCGGAGAGGAGCTTCCCGATGTCGATGAAGTTGGGGGCCGTGGCCTGCTCGGACGCGTCCGGAAAGCCGGCAGCGAAGAAGCTCTCGACCAGGGAGAAGACCAGCGCCACGACGGTTACCAGCGTCGCGAAAGCGGCTCCGGGGCCCGCCGAGTCTCCTATCCCCTTGCCTTCGCGGACGAGCATCACGGTGAAGAGGATGAGGACGGCGACCGCGCCGACGTAGACCGTTATCTGGAAGATGGCGACGAACGGCGAGTCGAGGAGGAAGAAGAGGGACGCGACCCCGAAGAAGCTTGCAGCTAGGCCGACAGCGCCGTAGATTATCTCCTTGGCCTCGAGGGCGACGACCGCTCCGCCTACGGTGGCGACGGAGAGCGCGATGAAGGTGGCATCGGTCGCGTCAACCATGGGTCACAGTCCCCTTCTTCGGGTCGAACTTGACCTTGGCCGTCCCGAACTCCGGCGGAGGCGTCATGAGCATGTCCGGGGTGTACTTGAGGCTCGCCTTGTCGTAGGCCGATAGCTCATAGTCGTTCGTCATCGAGAGGGCGTCGAACGGACACGCGTCAACACAGAGTCCGCAGAAGACACACCTCCCGTAGTCGACCGCAGGCCAGTAGTTCTTCTTGTTCTGCGGCCTGTTCCTGACCATGGTCTGCATCTCGATGGCCACGGCCACGCCGTCGCAGGCGATCGCGCAGAGCTGGCACCCCGTGCACTTGTCCTCGCGGAGCAAGTGCCTCCCCTTGAAGCCGGGGAGGCCGACCCCGTTCTTCGGGTCGAAGTGGTAGCCCGGCCCCTGCAGATCGAGCTTCTGGTCCGGGTACCTCAGGGTCATCCTGGGCTTGAACGCCGACCTGACGCCGGCCCAGGTCGCGACCAGGGTTCCCTTTACCGAGGAGAGCGCCCCCAAGGTCAGACACCTCCGGCCGCATAGAGGCCGATCGAGACGACGACCAGCGCCATAAGGAGGTTGAGGAACGCGAGGAGCATCAGCTTGGTCCAACCGCCCCTGAGGAGGGAACCGATGGTGACCCTGGGGAGCACCGCCCTGGGCAGCATCATCAGGAGCATCACGATGAAGGTCTTGAGGAGGAACCACGCCTCCGGCGGGGCGAACCCTGGGCCCTGCCACCCGCCGAGGAAGAGGGTCGTGAACACCCCGGCGAGGGCGTAGAACTTGATATAGGTCGCGAGCTGGAAGATCCCAAAGTTCATCCCGCCGTACTCCGTCTGCCAGCCGGCCACCAGCTCCGAGTCGGCCTCGGGGAGGTCGAAGGGGATCCTCTCGAGCTCGGCGAGGGTGCAGGTGAAGAAGACCATCGCGCCGAGGGGCTGGAGGACGATGAACCAGACGCTCCCCTGGGCGCCGACTATCTTGACCAGGTCGAGGGTCCCCGAGAGGACGACCACCCCGAGCGCCGACAGGATCATCGGGATCTCGTAGGCGACCATCTGGTGGAGGGCCCTAAGGGAGCCGAGGAGCGAGAACTTGTTGTTGCTCGCCCACCCCGCCAGCATTACTACAAGCGGTGTGAAGCTGATTATCGCGAAGACGAAGATCGCGCCGACCGGAGGGTCGGCGATGTAGGTGGTCGGTCCGAGCGGGACGAGGGCCAGGAGCGACCCCGCGATGAACATCAACGCGAGGGGGATGGCGACGTAGACCCCCTTGTCGACCTGGTCAGGGACCAGCATCTCCTTGAACAGCAGCTTGAACAGGTCGGCGAAGTTCTGGAGTATACCCTCGAACCTTCCGGCGTACTGCGGCCCGACCCTGAGCTGGACCTTTGCGATGAACTTCCTCTCCACCCAGACCATGAAGACCGTCGAGAAGAGGGCTGCGAAGGTGAAACCGGGGAAGGTCGTGAGCTGGAAGAGCGTCTTGGTGGGCTCGGTCGACATCAGCTGCGACATGAAGGCGGCCAGTGCGGAGGGGTTGGTCGACATAGAGAAGAGGTCGACGAAGCTCCGCCCCATCAGCGTGTAGAGTACGTAGTAGATCGGCAGGATGAAGAGCGGGGTGAGGAGGACGACCCACAGGATTAGTTTGATGATGTGCCGGACGAATCCCTCGAAGGTGGTGATCTGCTTGGGCAATCCCCGCGGCCTTCGTGGGCCGCGCCCGTCGTATGATATTTCAATCTTCCGAGGTTCGACGCGATGTTTGTTGAAACGGAGACTCAGAATCGCGACGCGTTTGTCAGACTCGCGGCGAGCTAGAGCTTCGCGGCGTAATCCTCGAGCATCTTCCTGTAGATGCTCCTCGGCGGGAAGCCGACGCCAGTGAGGTAGGTCGAGAACTTCACCCTCGCCTTGTCGTCGGAGATTGTGTCCTCGATGTAGTGTATCTCCTCGCCGACCACCGCATAGGCCGTGGCGTAGCCTGGGAACATGCCCTCGTGGGCGGGGAAGAGCTGGTAGTAGACGTTGCTGCTGGGGACGCCAGTGTGCTTGTTCGCCCAATCGATGAACTCGAAGAGGGACTGGTTGCCCGTGTTCACCCGGACGTCGCCGATGACCCTGAGGAACCTGATCAGCCTCCACTTCCTGGTCTGGAACTCCAGCTCGGCGTTGATGAGGCTCAACCCTCCGTACTTGTCGAAGTGCTTGACGTAGTCCCTCTCGGCCTTGGTGAGGCGCTCCTTACCCTCGAGCTTCATCGAGGCCTCGAGGAACTCCCTCTCCCTGTTGAACGAAAGGCCCTCGGTCACGGGCGCCTGGAGCATGGTGGGCATCATGTCGAGCTTGGTAGGTCGCGCGGAGAAGTGTAGGACGCTGTTCGAGTGGTTGACGCAGTGGCCGTACTCCTCGTGGACGAGGAGGTCGATGAGCTGTGAGACAGACTTGGGCGGGTCGCGCTTGGGGTCGGTGGTCAGGAAGTAGATCTGGAAGGGCTTGGGGGAGAAGGTGCCGAAGAAGGAGGCAGCGCCCGTCGGGAGCATCCCGCTGAGGTATGGCGGGGTCTCGATGACCTTGGTCTTGTACCTCTTGTTGATCCTCACGACGTCCTCGTTGACGAACGCCTGGACGACCTTCCTCATCCCGTTGGTCACCCTCAGCAGGTCCCTGGGCTTGAGGCGCGTCCTCTCGACCAGGTGCTTCTCCACCTCCTCCGGGGTGGCTTCGCACTTGTACTCCTTGGCGAGGCGGCGCGTCACCTCCCTGTACCTGGGGAGCTCGTCCTCGAGCCACTCCATCGCCTTGGCCTCCAGCTCGTCCGGAGTCTCCTGGTAGTCCATCCCGTTCTCCAGGGCGACGCGGTAGAACTTCTCCCGCCCTAGGTCGAACTTGGTGCCCTTCGCGACCTTCTGGACCTCCTCGAAGGTCCCGTGCCCGAAACCCTCCAGCTCGAAGAGCGAGACGAACTTCTCCGCCCTCTGCTTGAGCCTGTCGCAGTCCTTCTTGAGCTGTTTGCCCTTGATCTGCCCCTTGACGGCCTCGAGGACCTGTATGACCCCGTCGAGCCTGTAGAGCGTGAGCGCCTTCACGGCCGCTGGGACTGCTCTCTTGCTGAACCTCGCCTGGGTCACGTCCACGGCCTTGATGCCGTCGGAGATCAGGGAGGCGAGGTGCGCCTCGTTGACGCCCTCCTTGACCAAGTGGTTGAAGATAGACCCGACGATGTCATCGAGGACGGGCTGCGGCTCGTCGAAACCGAGCATCGCTTCGAGGCTGTCGAGGACCTTGGCCTGGTTGTCGTTCTCCGCCCTCCGCCTCATCGCACGGACTCTCTCCTTGGCCGACCTCATGTTGTCGTCGCTGGGGATGAAGAGCCTCCCGGCGCACTCGTCGAACCCGCCTGTGAAGGCGCTCGAGGGGCTTAGCTCCTTCCAGAGGCTGAATATCTCATCGTCGAGGGATTTGGCCATGGTCCGCCGCCAGCGTGTCGTCTTCGCCCTTATTACGATGCCGCCGGGTTGAAGCGCGTCTTCGTCTCGCCGATCAGCTTCACGATCTGCTTCTTCCACTCGGGGAATCCCTTTGGCGTGGTGGGATACTTCAGGTTGTGGTTGACGAGCGACTCGCTCATGTCTGCGGTGTAGCGCAGCCCCCTGGCCAGCTCCATGCGCTGGGCCGCCCTGACCAGGAGCTTGGGGTTGAGCTTGTTCACGGCGTTGAACTTGGGGTGGCGCCTCTCTGTGATGGCGTCGATGTCCTCCTGGGTGAGGAAGTGCTTCATCCCAAAGTCGATCTGCTCGTTGGTGACGGTCTGCAGATACCTCCTCAGGACCTCAAAGGAGGCCATCTGGTAGCCGTGGGTCTGCATGTACTCTGAGTTGTAGGCCCAGAGCCCCTCCTGCGAAACGTCGTTGGCCTCTATGGCGCGGGCGACCACCTTCCCGAGGATCATGCTTGCGTACATCGCGGGCCCCATCCCGCCAGCGTCGAGCGGGCGGGGCATCCAAGCCGCGTCCCCCACAACGGCGAACCCGTTGGCGACCATGCAGTCGTTCTGCCGCCTTACGGGCACCTGCCAGTTGCCCTTCTCGTTCCCTTCGTCGTCGGGGTTGGTGGAGAGCCGCCAGTTCTTTATCGAGGGGTTGGCCTTGACGTACTGGTCGATGAGCGTCTGGAGGTTGTCGCTCTTGCCCAGCTTCTTGTTCCTGCGGTCGAGCCCGGGCTTCGAGACCCCGAGCCCGATGTTGACCTTGTTCTCTCCCTTGGGGAAGACCCAGGCGTAGCCCGCGGGCGCGATCTCCTGGTCGAGGTGGATCAGGCAGTAGTCGGGAGTGAAGTAGGTCTCATCCTCCTTCCCTCGGTCGAACTCCAGGATGTATCTGCCTGTCGCCTCCATGTCGTCGATCTCTATCTCCCTCTCGATGTAGCTGTCGACCGGGTTGAACTTCCTCAACACCGAGGAGGAGCCCGAGGCGTCCACCACCATCTTGGCGCTGGCCTTGAAGGGCTTGCCGTCCGCTCCCCGCCCCTGCACTCCCCTCACGTAGCCGTCCTCTGCTATGAGCTTCTCCGCGGTCGTCCCGAACATGAATTCTACCCCGAAGCCCTTTGCGTCCTTGACCTGGCGCTTGGGCATGAGCTTCCTGTTGAGCAGGTAGCCCTCCCCCTCGAACAGGACCTTGGTCTCGTGGTTGGGGGAGTAGACGTAGATCCCCTTTACAGGGTGCTCGAGCTCCGGGGAGCCGTACTTTATCCCGATGTTCTTCTCGATGAAGTTGATGCTCTTCTTGCTCGCCGCGTCGCCGCATATCCATCCCGCGTTCGTCTTCTTCCCCGGCTCTTCTGCCGAGTTCCTGTCGACGACGAGGACCCTCGCCCTCTGCTTGGAGTGGTAACCGATGGCCGCCGCCGTGAGGAGCCCCGACATCCCGCCGCCCGCGATTATCACGTCGTAGTCGTATCTTGCCACAACATTGCACCAGATTAGTTAGTAGCGAACGCTAATACTATTTAACCGATTCTCGACAGGTAGCCCTCAGTCCCACGATAGCATCACCAGCTTGGAACCGCCCTCCTTCTTGATTATGTCTTTCATCTTCCCACCGGCATCCGGTTGCAGCGACCTGACCACGGCCATAACTTCCTTCGTCTTCTCCCCGGGGAACACTATTTCGAGCGCGTCCGCGTACGGTCCCCCCTCCCTCTGAATTCTCTCGGGTTCGTCTAGCGGGATTCCAACATACACCTCCGTGGCGCCGACCGCGTATAGCCGCTTGACCGCCTCGATTGCAGCAGCCGTGGTGTGGAAGCGATTCCCCGCGAGGGCGCATACGTTTCTGTTGTGTGTGAGCCATGAAAGTGCTTCCGGACCTTTGAATTCCGACATGCTATTGAAGCTCCTCCCACCAATCGTTGTCATAGATATGAACACCTATATTGTATTCTGTCGCCTGGTCTGCCAACTCCGAAACGAACACGGAGTTCGGGCCCCCCATGCCGGTAACCGGGCTTTTGAAGAAATTGTAGTCCAGCGAACCTCCCTCGCTCTCGTGTAGAATACTCAGGTAATCCCATAATTGAGGCAACTGTCGGCTACCGACGCTAATAGCGGCTTTGTTCTCTACTAGCCCTCCATCAGGAGTCACGTTGTCCGCACGGAATCTCGCGAACGTCCCGTAGCGACTAGCCAAGGTGACTTCAGTCTCGCCACCCTTCTTCTCGTATACGTACGCGTTACACAACCTAGGAACGAAGCTATCCGAAAGGAATGTTTCTTCATCTTCTGAAGCGGGTACTGCATGGGTCCACGTTGACTCGTCGTTGGTGAGTTCTTCACCCGGCAAGATTCTTTGACCGGAACTCGGCGAGTCACTTCCACCAGAGCCAGTTTTCCGAAGGTGCCGTGAGTAACTTCCCCTACCCAGTGCGATTACCTCCTGGACCATCACTTGGGAATGACTCTCGCACAGCGTCGATAGCATCTTTGAGATTCTCCCTAATCAAATGAGCCGTCCTGCCGCGTCCGTCGCCAAGAAACTCCTTCGACCCGTTCCGCATTCGCCTCCCTCTGACGGCCTGGTTGAACCAGGACATTCCGACAAAGTGGTCGGCCATCCTGAACTTGCTAAACAAGTTGGGATGAGAGCACGAGAGCAGGGTAAGATCAGAGCAATTCCTCGCCACGACGGACGCGCACGATTTCAAGTATGCCTGTTGTCTGCCTACCAGCAGTTCATGGCACGCGAGCGCTTGGTGGTGGAATCCCATCGCCCTCAGGCACCTCGATGACAGCTCCACCTGGGGCAGGTCGGCTCCTGAGACAAGCCCAATCAGAGGAGTGTCAAGCTCGAGAGACATCCTCCTCGCTGCCTCAAGGCCTGCCAGCAGCCAATTCAGCGACGCCTTCCTGGGATGGTCGGAGTAGGTGGGAACATCCCACGTAATCGCGACATCGGGTTTCAGCTCTTTGATTGCATTGATGAACCAGCCCTTGCCGCGCTGCAAGATGTAGGCGTCGGGCATCACACTCGAGATCAGGATCTTCCCATCGAACTTGAGCATCCGATTCAGCCCCTTCGAGAGCGCCGTCCGGTATCCGGGGCCGCTCCGCATCAGCTTCCACAACTGGACCGCTATCACCGGAAAGACCCCCTCGAGATGTCTGTGGGCGAACGTCCTCTCGTCGAGTGGATTCACCAACGGAACGAGTCGTGGAATGCGGAAGTTCGGGAGGCGCGGCTTACCGATGGGTCCTCGACAAAGACCCTCGGGCACCACGATCCCTCCGCGCTCACAGAAGCGGCGCGACGGGCAATCGCGATATCTCGCATCGGCTTGGCGAGCTATGCAGCAGTCTGCGTTGTCTGAGGAATTCGCAAGCCTGCACGCAAGGCTTCGCATAATCAAATCTGCGGGACGAGTTTCATTGGAAATCGAAGGTGGCTCCATCAATCCTCAAGTTCGCCACCAGCTGCTTGGCCACCCCGCCGTCGGGAAGTCGAAACCAATGGCGCAAATAACGGACGCGACTTATAGACAGTTTCTGACTTCGGGTCCGGACTTCAGGTCAGTTTGCAGCTGAGGATTCTGAACGATTAGAGGACGTGAGCCAGAGTGGATTCCTTCTCCTCCGACGTTCGTGAATTCGGACTAGGCGTCTTGTCTGGACCGGCTGGGATTCTTCGACGGGGCTACGAGGGCGAATAGTTCGGGCAGGTAAAGACGCTGCCATCAGCGGATATGGATACTGGAACGCATAACCCATTGTCGGTGTTTGTCACGCTCTCCGTTGAAATCAGCCAACGGTCACCATGAAGGACATATGAGATGTCGAACCCCATGACATAGTAGAAATCTGTCCCGCTCGAGCACTGGAATTCGACCGTCACTATCGGACACTCGGGGTCGTTACCGTAGAAAACGAGATGGGACGTGACGTTCGCAACGCTAAGGTCGTTCGAAATGGCTATCGAGTAGGTGTCGTTGGCGACAGCGATGGTGTACGTAGGGAAGTTCTGGAGACCCATATTGTACGTAAGCACGTCACCCGGAAACCCCCGTTCGTGGAAATACAGCGTGTTGGCGCTGCCGTTGTAGCTGCCCTGCGATGGCGTAGCGTCCGGGAAGTCATATAGCAGCGTGGCGTTGGTCTCGTATTGGGCCGCCAGGGCGGTCCCGTTTGCGGAAATGATAGCGCCGATGTGGGAGAGATAAGCATCCGCAAGTGGCTCGGTGAGGTTAGCAGAAGAGGTCGTGGTGACCATTGACACGCTAACTGAGCTGGTGGTAATCGTTGACAAGCTGGTCGCCGTTACGGTCGATGTGCTCGTTGATGTGAGCATGGTTCTCATACCCGATTCGTAGACGGTGGTCGACGCAAATACCATCGTGAGGGCCACGAAGAGGCCCAAAAGTGCTGCCCTGGCGTTCAACTTCTCGTCTGAATTGGTCTGCGGAGCCCTTTCAAGCTTTGGATACTTTGTTCGTCCCGCTTGATGTTTCCATGTCCCTTTATGTTCAAAATCGTTCCGACTGGGCACTCTTTATTATTGAAGGGCGTGCCCTTTTTGGGCGGTCGCGACTGTGATCCGCAGGAGTCGGCTGGCCATCGGGATGGAAATACTCGCCGCGCTCAGCGAAGGCCCCCTCAATTCATCGCGGCTCGCTCAACGCTGCAACATAAACTACGGTCGACTTGACGAGGACTTGAAACCCATCCTTGCCCTCGGCTGGGTAACCAAGGAAATCTCGGGTGCCCACGACCTGCACAAGCTGACCGATGCGGGATTGAAGGCTCTCACCCAGTACCTAGTCCTATGGAACGAGTGGGAGAGGGGGACGAAACTGACGGGAGGTCAGCAAGCGTTTTAGGCATGAACCGGAGTGAATGAGGAGATTGTCTGAGGAGGATAAGACCGAACGGTCACCTGGGGCCATGTTCATCGAGGCGCACGAAGAGTTCATCCAGCACATCGAGGCAGGGCAGAGGAGGATTAGGTCGCTCTCGGTAATCACGGTCATGGTTGCGCTCCTCCTAGCAGCAGGATTCCTTGTGCAGATCCTCTATCCGTTCGCGCTTGGTGAGTCGACGGTGACCGTCAATGTGAGCGACCCGACCCTGATAGCGGTAGAAGTAGCGCTATTAGTACTCGCAGTAGCGTGGGCCATATTAGGCTTTGAGAACTACCGATTCTCGACCAGGCTCGGAGAGATGACGAGGGGAGCGAGAGCCGCTGAGAAAGAACTTGAGAAGAAACTCAAACTGTGAGATATCGCACTCGGTTTTGCATGGTCCTGCGCAGGATTCATCATGCTTTCCCGAGTTGCAAAGATACAGCCTAACCCCCGTTAGGGTCGCTGAACACCTGATAGGATGGGCGACTAAATACTAATGCGAACTGCCGTTCCGTGGGCTATCCTCCAAACTATCGGGAGCAGAGCTTCGTATACGGTCGAACGTGCCTGAGTTGCGCGGCCTACCAAAAGGGAGAATGTGGTAAGTATCGAGCCTCTGTCTTTCCGAACTACCAATGCGACGGCTGGTCGCCTCACGTGCTCCACTTGGCGTGGTGATGGCGCTCCGCTTTGAGTGATAGAAGATTCTTCCTCTGGTGTTTATAGACGACGGAGCCCGAAACGCTCTGGGCGGTCTGCGGCGCTTGTCTGCTCAGTCCAATGGTTTCATCGTCTCCAAGACCGAGAGAACGGTGATCAGAAAATGCCCCTTCTGCGGGGCCAGCATCGAGGACTTGCTCGGAAAGGACATCAACTTCATTGTCCACCTTGGAAAGTGGAGTCCCGAACACCAAGCCAAGCAAGACTGGGCCGACTACGTTACTCGGATGAATCGGATTTGAGTCCAAGGCTCTTTCCGCCGAATCAGTAAGAGCCTTCGCGAGCAAGGCTCGCATCTTGTGCTTCGCCTCGACGCCGATTCCCGCGCCTTGGGCGGGCGATCCGACTGGAGAGCCGATTGACCTCTAGACCTTGACCTTCATCACGCGCTCGACGTCGCTCTTCTGGACTTCGTCAGGCTTCAGGACGGCGCTCCCCTTCGGGCCGGTCAGGATTATTGTCCCGTGAGCCCGGAGCAAGGGGAAGAGAGTGTCCATGTTCCCTGACGATTCCAGTTCCGTGACGTTGAAGGCGCAGAGTCCCATGGCTGGGAAAGAGAACTTCCTCTGAAGGGCCTGCTCGTACTCCATCATGTCGTCGATCTTGTTGTGCTTGATGAAGCAGGACATCTCGCCCACGGCCCGTAGTCCCTTCAGGCCTTGCCCCGCGCTCTTCCGGGCAGCGGCTGAAAAATGCCCGATGATGCTCGGGATGTAGACGCGGCCCTTCGTGAAGTAGACGGCGTCATAGTTCGTGACGGTGAGCTGCTTCCTCCGCTGGAGCGCCTGGACGTCAAACCCGTCTTCTCTCATCTCGCGCTCGACCTCAGACGGAGTCTCCTCGGAGCACACGTAGGCGAGCTCCGCATCCTGGATCCCGTATCGAAGGTGGTTGAACGCGACCTCGCGCTTGTTCTCCTGGGAGTCGTAGACAAGTATAGTGTGCATCCCCGGAGTCAAGTTCTGAAGCGTCTGGGAGACCTCAGGCGAGAGCATGGCGAAATAGCCCAAGAACGAGGCGGGAACTGCACATATTAGCTTAATGAATTCGCAATTCTGTTTGCATTCTTTCGAGAATGCAGACGCGCCTCGCCAGGTAGAGAACATCCCAGCGATTCCAAAACGGGAGCTTCCGTATCAATTTGGAACATACATGGACTAACAAGGCTGCCTCCGTGCGTTTGCCAAGGTTTCCCGTCTGACTATTTATGCCCCCCGCCGCTTCCGTCCCTCTCTGGTCTCCCTTCTTCGGTTCCAAGCACGCCCCAACGGGGACTAGACCTTATCGCGCCTCTTACGACCTTCACGCTTTCTCGTGAGGTCAAGCCGAGCATCTTCACGAACCGGTTCGCTGCGGAGGCGTGCAGGTGCGGGCTGAAGTCGATCTGTCCGTCGAGGCGCCATATTGGGAGGGTCTTCTTCTCGGCCAGCCAAGCGATCACGTCCATTCACAGCAATCGAGCAAATGAATTTACGGTAACAATTCGGGGTCTTGGGGGCCTTGCCTGGGAAGGAAGACGAGCTGTCTAAGGAGCTGAGGAAGCTAGGCCTCACGAGCTACGAGGCCCGTTGTTACGTCTTCCTCGTCAAGCTAGGCCCAAGCGACCCGAGGAAGGTCGCCTCAAAGGCCTCCGTTCCCTATCCCAGCGCGTACGAGGCCCTCGGCAAGTTGCGAGACCTCGGGTGGGTGGAGCTGATCAGGAGGAGGCCTGCCGTCTACAGGGCGAGAGACCCGCGGACCATCCTCAACGAGGAACAGTCGAGGCTCAATGCGACGTTCACCACGCTCGAGGAGATGTACAAGGCGACCCCGTCCGACCAGGCCGAGCTCGTCTACACTCTCAGGGGAAAGGAGAGGGTCGTCTCGAAGCTCGTGGAGATGATACATGGGGCTCGCACCAGCGTCATGCTCGTCACCCCCAGAGAGACCCTAGACGGTTCGGCGTCGCTCTTGGACGAGATAGCGCAGTCGGCCGGAAGAGGCGTCCGTGTGAGGCTGATCACGGACGACGCGGACGTGAGAGGCCTTCCCGCGAAGGTAGAGCGGCGGACGGGAAACATATTCGCATTCGATCTCCTCGTGGACGACGGCGCGGCCCTGATAGGGCTCCCCGACCTGTCCGCGGCAGGCTGGGTGGAGAGCAGCGCGGTGGCGTCCCACTTCATGCAGTTCCTCGAGCTCCTCTGGGGAGCCAGCACGAAGGTCCGCGCAACTTAGACACGGGTCGAGGATCGCGGACGACGCACGGCTTGAGGCGGCGCCCTGAAGGCGCCACCGGCCGCATAAGAAGGCGGCCGAATGACCCGCTTCTATCGCCCTAACTGCCGTTGCTGAAGACAGACTCGTCCTGCACGGAGGGGACCTCCGGGAAGGACTCGCCCATCCTCTTCTCCGCAAGGGCTGCGGCCTCGGCCATTATCTTCTCGGCCTCTTCGCTCGACTCCCCGCCGGTGAAGATGTTGATGCCCGACAGGCCTCCGACGTCGGTCATCATCGACGTGAGCTCTGTGCCGATGTCGCCGAGCGCAGACTGGGCGTCAGGCATGGCCTGCCCGAGGGTGGTCCTGACGTTCTTCACCACGCCGATGGCTGGCGCGAGTGTGGCTGCGAAGTCTCCGACGTCGGTGACGGTCTGGAGGCGCATCGTGATCTGCTCTAGCGCTATCTTGGACTGGGTGACGATCCTCGTCATCTTCTTGATCTCGGCCAGCTCGTTCGAGTAGGCCTTGCTGGTCGCCTCGTCGTGGTGCTGGACGGCGGTGACCGTCTTCTTGAAGATTGACGTCTCCCTCTGCTTCAGGCGGCTCAGCGCGCCGTCGAGGCGGTGGACCTCCTGGTTGAGCTGGCCGGTCGCCTTCGCTATCTGGGGCTTTAGAGGCTGCGGTCCCCTGATCGTCTCCTTGGTCCTCTGCCCGAAGCTCCCTGACGACTGCGCCGGTTTCCAGTTCTTCTCGAATCTGCTCATGGTAAAGTTCTACGCCCACTCGTGCCCGTTGTCAGGTCATACTGTGCCCTGACAACAACGTTTGATGGGGTGGTGAAGTTTGGTTTACTCCGGCGCACAGGGTATCGAAGTTTGCACCACAACCCATTATTAACGAGCGGCAGGAAAAATTCCTGAGCGATGCCCAAGGCGACGACCCGCGACCCTAGAAGGTCAGGCCCCTGGGTTGCTTTCCGGCCCTCTTGGTGAGATCTTGAGCTCAAGCGGGACAGGTCTTCTTCTCGGCGACGTGTTCGGTCTGGTGGCGCTGGCGCTGATGGGGGCGACAGCCGTGCTGATGCTCCTGAGGAAGAGGATACTCAGGCGCTTCAAGAACCTCGAAGCGGTCAGGAGGGTCCACGTGGCGGTGGCGTCCCTCGCGGGCTTGTTCCTCGTCCTCCACGTCGCCTACTTCATCACGTGGCCGATCAACCTGGAGATCCTTCTCGGGTACGTCTCAGCCGCCCTCGCACTCGTGGTGTGGTTGACGGGGACGGCTTTCCTAGAGAGGTTCAGGGACTCCCTCTACTTCCACGGGAGCCTCTCGCTGAGCGGCATCTCTCTCATGGTGATACACTCTGCCTCGGCCGGGTTGAACGTCCCATTCGCCGTGGCCGAGCTGGTCCTGCTAGGGACCACCTTCACGGTTGTCTTCAAGTCGGTTCAGTACATCGGGAAGCTCAGGGCCGGTGTGGCGAGGCGATGAGCGAGGGCGCGCCGGGCGATTGGCTTGAAGGCCTCGGCCACGAGATCCAGGTGAAGTACCAGGGAGGTCGCCCCCAGATCAAGGGCTACGCCTCCAAGAGCGAGGCCCTGACCGGGCTTAGGAGGCTCCAGAGGCACATCGGATACGCGATGCTCCTGTCGGCGACCGCCGGGGTGTACCTGCTCGCCACCGACGGGTCGCTCTGGCACCTCGCGGTGTCGCACGCCGTCGGGCTGATGATCATCGTGGGCATGGACCTCGCGCTCGGCTGGATGAACCTCAACGGGTCCAAGCGGCTCTACCTGCCCAGCCTGGCTGCGGCATTCCTTGGGATGGTTCTCCAGCTGGGTGACATCGTGACAGCCCCTGAGTACAACATGAGCATGTCGTACTTCGCGTCCTACCTCTTCGGCCTCCCCGCCTTCGACATCCTCCTGGCGTTGCAGGCTGCGGTCCTCGTCGTGGGCGTGGCGGGGAGGGGGAACGTCGAGTTCCTGGCTGCGAGGGGGAGGACGGGAAGGGAGCTCAACTACTCGCGCAGGTCGTTCTTCAAGATGATGGTGGGCTTGGGCGCCCTCGTGGGGTTCGGGACCCTCCTGGGGTCGGCAAAGATACCCGCTGGGTCCTCTTCCGGAGGCTCGGGGGGACAGGTCGCGTCCGCGTCCAGCCCTATCGCGAACTCCAACAGCCTGACGGTGGGGTCGCCCGTCTACTTCCAGTACCCCTCGGGATACCCCAACGTCCTGTTCAAGAGGAGCGACGGGACGCTGGCCGCGTACAGCCTCCTTTGCACCCACGTATGCTGCGAGTGTAGCTACGAGGCCTCGTCGAACGTCATCTACTGCCCCTGCCACGGGTCGGTCTTCGACACGACAGGGAAGGTCCTCCGCGGCCCGGCGTCGAGCCCGCTCCCGTCGATAACCCTGAGCGTCGACAGCGCCGGGAACATCTTCCCGACCGGTACGAGCGGGTACAGCCCATGCTAGCGCCACCTCGGGGGCGAGCTCGCTACTTCAAGAGTTTAATGCACGATGCGAGGCACGAGAAAGCTCGTGGACATGAGGTACGCACTCCTCCTGCGGCAATGGTCGGAGGACAACCCGCCGTTCTCTCCTCCGAGGGCTCGTGGGCCGACGGAAGGCATGGACCCTACTCAGAAGAGGGTGCTCGAGTATGTGACGGACCACCCCGGTGTCCACCTGAGGGAGCTATGTCGAGAGGTCGGCCTGGCCATGGGCGCCGCCCAGTACCACGTTGGGAGGCTGGAGAAGGAAGGAAGGATCCACTCGGTCCGAAGAGGGCTCTACAGGTTCTTCTTTCCGGCCGCGCTGTTCGGCGAGAGGCAGAGGGACGTGCTTGGGATGCTCAGCCTCGAGCGACCCAGGGAGATCCTGCTCAACCTAGTGGAGAACCCGGGCTCGAGCCAGGAGAGGTTAGCGACGGCCACCGGGGTTTCGCAGCCCACCGTGTCGTGGCACCTCAAGAGGCTCATCGAGCTTGGGATCGTGGAGAGGCACCAGGCGGGGAGAGCGGTGACCTACTCGGTGTTCGGGGGTGGTTCTGAGGTGGCGGCGTTCATCAAGACATACCACCCCACCGTTTGGGAGAGGTGGTCGAGCAGGCTGGCGGACATATTCATCGCATACTCGGAGGGCGTCGACGCGTGATCCCGGATCCCGGCGCCGTCCACTCGGCGCTGACCTCGCTCGTCTTCGAAGCAGACGAGGGCTTCGAGACGGAGGAGGTGCTAGACCTTGCGATAGCCGTCTTCGCCCTGGTCCTGCTCGCGCTGACCCTCTCGGCCTACAGGAGGACGCGCCTCCGGAGGCTCCTCGTCGTCTCCGCTGCCTTCGGCCTCTTCGCCATAGAGGTGGGGATAAGGCAGCTCGACGCCTTCGTCTTCACCGTCGGGGTCCAGACCGACCAGATACTGGTCGGGGCGATGGAGTTCGTCATCCTCGTGCTCTTCTTCGTCGCCGTCGTTATACGAGACTGACTGGTTAGACGACTGCACCATATCCATTATAAGCGGAACTCCGCTTCGACGCCTAGGACGTGGCCCCGGACTGAAGAGCAAGCTATCGTACTATTCGATCTTTCTCCTGGCTGGTCTTGCTGTCGCGTCCGTCCTGGTCCTCGTCATGAACCCATTCAGCGGAACCTCAGGAGGCGCCTCTCAGCTGGCGGCGCCTTCACCCTTGGGACAGAGCGTCACGACCACCTCGGGCTCCTCGACGACCACGACCGGGGTGGTCGGCGTGGCCCAGCCGGGAGGCCCCTTCTCCGTAGGACATCACCACGAGTCCGGGGACGGGAGCACGACGACCACGACGACGTCCGCCTTCGTGCCCCAGCAGGACGAATGATGCGGGAATAGCGCCGGGACGGGAGAGGGCGATGAACAGGCGCGAGTTCCTGAGGACGACGATAGCGACAACGACTATCCTCGCCGTCGGAGTCACAGGCATCTTCGAGATAGCGGCGAAGGCAGGCTCGAGCCAGTCGGCGTCTCAACAGACCCCTTCAGAGATCCCACCGATAACGACCGAGGCCGCACAGCCGTCCGCCCAGTCCCCATCCTCCACCACGGCCAAGGCTTCTGCGACGACCCAGGCTGCCTCCAGCGCGCAGTCCTCGACCACGACCGAGCAGTCGTCAACCCAGCAGTCCTCTTCTTCCCCGTCGACCTCGACGACCACCCGGGCGCCCTCCTCCTCGACGACGTCCACCACCTCCGCGACCGCGGTCGCCCCCGCCGGCTACGTCCTGGTGGCGCAGCTGTCCGGCTTGAGCGGCAAGTCGTCAGCCTACTTCAACCACCCCTCGCACGGCGAATCCATCTTCATCGACCTGAGCGGCGAGTGGAAGGCATTCAGCGCGGTGTGCACCCACAGGCCCTGCACCGTGGACTTCCAGACTTCGGAGCTCTACTGCCCATGCCACGGTGCGACCTTCAACGCGAGCAACGGGAGCGTCACGAGGGGACCAGCGCCGACCAGGCTGGGGGAGTACGACGTCTTGATCCAAGGAAACGACGTCTTTGTCTCCACCTCGTACATCAACTGACGCTTCGGCGTTGGAATCCGCATGAAAATCTTGAAAAAATTAGTAGAAATATGCTAATTAGTCAAAAATATATACAGCGACCCGTCGCCAGAAACCAGAAAACCCTGCCTCAACCAGCGCGCTCGCGTGCAGCTCTCGAGGGGCTGCAGTTTCTCGACCAGCTTGACCCGGCGAAAGAATGAGGCTGCTCCACATTGCACCCCTAGCGCTTCTCGTCCTGCTGCCTGCCGTGCAGCCAGCCGCCGCAGCATCTGTCGGGATGGTAGGGAACCCCATACAGCACGTGGTGGTAATATTCCAGGAGAATCACACATTTGACAACTACTTCGGGGCGTTCCCCGGCGCGAACGGGATCCAGAACGACCCTCCGTCGGTCCATCCGTATCACATAGCGGGCCAGATAACGGACCTCTGCCACTCCACCATCTGCGCTCACGAAGCCTACGACGGAGGCAGGATGGACGACTTCCAGGTCGCCGAAGGGTCGACCCAGACGTTCGGCTACTATGACCAGCAGGACATCCCGTACTACTGGAGCCTGGCCCAGAACTACACGCTGTTCGACAACTACTTCACCTCGGCGATGGGTCCGTCCCTCCCCAACCACCTTTACCTCGTCGCGGGGCAGGACGACGGGATAGCGGACTCTGTGACCTCGGTCAAGAACAACCTGAACATCAGCACGATAGTCGACCCGCTGGAGGCGGCGGGGGTATCCTGGGCGTACTACTCGCCCTATACGGTCGGGAACGAGAACGCCCTCGGGCTGGTATCGAACATCGCGAGCAACCCATCGAGGATGGCGGACCTGAAGCTCACGGACCAGTTCCTCACCGACGTAAGGTCGGGCAACCTCCCGGCCGTCTCGTGGGTGACCGCGGCGGACGGCTACAACGAGCACCCGCCGTACGACATCGCCACCGGTCAGGCGTGGGTCCAATCGCTGATATCGGCCGTCCAGTCGAGCCCGTACTGGCCGAACACGGTGATCTTCTTGACGTGGGACGACTACGGAGGGTGGTACGACCACGTGGCGCCCCCGCAGGTCGACAAGTACGGCCTCGGGTTCAGGGTGCCCCTCCTGATGATATCACCCTTCGCCAAGCACGGGTACGTCGACCACACCCTCGGGGACCACACATCCCTGATGAAGTTCATCGAGAGGGTGTATGGCCTGCCGCCAGTGACGCAGAGAGACGCGGTGGCCTCGGACCTGATGGACGCCCTCAACGTCTCCTATGCCTCGCAGTTCCCGGACGACTCGCTTGTGATGCAGTGGACGCCGAAGTACTCGAACCTCGCCGCCGTCCCGCTGCTCGACGTCAACTCCGCGACCTCGACGATAACTTTCTCATACCTGAACCAGCAGAGCCAGGCCCAGCAGGTCCAGTTCGCGGCAGTGCTCAGGAACAGCAACAACCAGACCCTCCAGGTCGACATGGCGAGGACCACCGTGGGCGCCGCAAGGACGGCGCAGGTGCCCTTCACCTTCGACAGGGAGAGCGCCGGGCTCTATTCGCTCACCGTGATAGCCATGGACTCTAGGGGCGTCGCGCTCTCGATGCCGTTCAAGCTCCTGATAGGCTCGAACAGCACGAGCGTGGTATACACCGACCCCTACGCGGCCTCGCCCATCTCGTAGACGTCGATCGTCTCGTTGATGAGGTCGGCCAGCTCGACCAGCTTCGCCTTCATGTTGGGTAGCTTCTGGTTCTCCTCGGCGTAGTCGAGAGGCACCTCGCTCATCGCCTTCAGCTCGGCGCACACCCTGTTGAGGAGCTCGACCCTCTCGGCGGGGATGAAGAGTTCGACCTGGATCTTCTTCGCCTTGTAGACCAGCTGGTTGGCGTTGCTGATGAGGAGGGCCTCCTCCTTCCTCGCGCGGTCGATGCCCGCGAACATCTTGCTCTCCTCTATGAGGCGGTTCCTCTCCTCCTCCGAGATCTTCATCCTCCCCGTAATGTTCACACGCCTCTCCGCCCCGCTGGCAAGCTCCTTGGCGGAGACGTGCATTATCCCGTTGGCGTCGATATCAAACCCTACTATGATCTGTGTGGCGCCCCTCGGCCTCGCGGCGAACCCCTCTAGGTCGAACCTCCCGATGGAGACGCAGTCCGCCGCCATGAGGCGCTCGCCCTGGACGACGTGGATGCTCACCTCGGTCTGGTCGTCGTACGCGGTCGTGAAGGACTGGGACCTCGAGACGGGGATGGGCGTGTTCCTGTAGATTATCTTCTGCACCGTCCCTGCCGCGTCTTCGATTCCCAGGGTGAGAGGCGTGACGTCGAGGAGTTTGTAGTTGAGTTTCCCGGCGAGGACTGCCCCCTGGTACGCCGCCCCTATCGCCACGCACTGCATCGGGTCGACCCCCTCCTCCGCGTCCCTTCCCATGTACTGCTCGACGACCCTCCGGACCAGGGGCATCTTGGTCTGGCCCCCGATCAGGATGAGCTTGTCGATGTCCTCGGGCGCGAGCCTCGAGTCGATGAGGACCGTCCTTATCGTGGTGTCGACCCTCCTGACGATTGGGAGGGCGACCTCCTCCAGTTCCGCCTGTGTCAGCTCGTACTTCAGGTGCTTCTGGACCCCGCCGACGTTCGCGAGGAAGGGGACGCCGACCTCGACGGTCAGCTCCGACGACAGCTCTATCTTGGCCTTCTCGGCCGCCTCCTTGAGCCTGGCCATGGCGGCCGGGTTGTCGCGGAGGTTGACGCCCGTCTCGTTGTAGAACTGGTTGGCGAGGCGCTGGACTATGGCGTTGTCGATGTCGGTCCCGCCGGTCTCGGTGTCGCCGCTGGTGGCTAGTACCTTGTACGTCTCGCCCTCTATCTCCATGGTGGTGACGTCGTGGGTCCCTCCTCCGAAGCTGAACACCATTATCCTGAGCTTCCCTTGGCCTGTGGCCGCCGACCTGTCGAGGCCGTAGGCGAGGCAAGCTGCGGTGGGCTCGTTGATTATCCTGAGCACCTCGAGGCCTGCCATCGCGCCGGCCTCCATAGTTGCCTGCCTCTGGTTGTCGTTGAAGTGGGCCGGGACGGTAATCACCGCCCTCTGCAGCGGGGTCCCGAGGTAGGCCTCGGAGTCGGACTTTATCTTCTTGAGGATTATCGAAGAGATCTCCTCTGGGCTGTACTTCTTCCCGCCCGCCTCGACCCTGTACTCGGTGCCCATCTTCCTCTTTATCTCGAGGACGGTGCCCTTCGGGTTGACGGAGGCCTGGCGCTTCGCCTTCTCGCCGACTATGACGCTCCCGTCAGCGAGGAAGGCCACGGCCGACGGGAACATCTTGCCCCCGACCGCGGCGCCGTCCTGGCTCGGGATTGAGACCGCGCTCGAGCCTTCGTAGACCGCGGCCGCGGAGTTTGTGGTCCCGAGGTCGATGCCAAGGACCTTCTCTTGAGCCGATGACATCCTTTTTCACTGAACCGCCTCGGGGTGTATAAAAGAAATCGCCGGCGCGGGTCGAAAATTTCTCGAAGAGATTCTACGTCTGTCGAGAAGAAGCGACCGCGTCGGCGAAGGAGTCAACGAAGTACCTCGCCTGCTTGTCGGTCAGGTTCCCAAAGTGCCCGACCCGGAGCATCTTGGTATTGTTCTCGCCCAGTCCCCTGGCCACGTCTATCCCATGGTCATCCCGGAGGGACTTTTGGATGGCGGGTGCCGCGCCCGGCTCCGTCCAGAGGCCCGTGACCGTGTCTGCCCTGTAGCCTGCCTCCGCCACGAGCTTGCTCTTGGTCTTCTCTATCCCGTCCCTGATCGTCTTCGCGTTCTTTGCGTGGCGCCTCCACCGCTTCGCGAGCCCCTCCGCCTCGACGTCCTTGAGCGCCACGTTGAGCGCCTGCATCAGCTGGACGGCATGCGTGGCGAAGTAGTTCTTGGGCTCGTCCATCACGGCCTTCCACCTCAGGAGGTTGGCGTAGTAGGTGCGGACCCTGTCCTTCTTCTTCTCCAGGGCGGAGAGGAAGTCAGCCGAGACGGCAATCAAGACCGCGCCCGGAGGGGCGGCGAGTGCCTTTTGGGACCCGGTGAAGGCTACGTCGGCCCCTATCTTGTCGAAGTCGAACTCCAGCCCGCCGAAGGAGCAGACTCCGTCGACCAAAGCGGTGACCCCGGCCTTCTTCGCCTCCCTGACTATCTCGGCGACGGGGTTGCATACGGTCGTCCCGGTGTCGACGTGCGTGACATAGAGGGCCTTGAAGGGCGCCGAGGCGAGCCTCCGCCTGACAGCGTCCGGTCCGACGTGCTGCCCGAAGGGTGCCGGTATCTCCTCCACGTCGGCGCCGTAGACCCTGTTGATGTCGACCATCCTCTGGCCGAAGTACCCCGTGTTGAGGACGAGGACCTTGTCCCCGGGTTCGACGGTGGCGGCCACGGCGGCCTCCATCCCGACGGTCCCGGTGCCCGTGAACACGAACTGGTAGCCCTTCGAGTTCCTCAGGACCTTCCTCGCTAGCTGTATCGTCTCCGCGAAGTTCTTGACGAACTCCGGGTCTGTGTGCCCGACCTGGGGCTGGGCCAGCGCCGCGCGGACGGACTTTGAGAGGTTGGTCGGGCCGGGGACCATAAGAAGCCGTTCTTTCATCGCCATGCCTACTTCGCCTGCCCTCTTAAGTCGAGAGACTTCCCCGGCCTGCGTCGACTGCATGGAGGGGGTGGACGACCTTGAGGCCGACGCCGTCGGAGATCTGCATCGAGCAGACGCTGCTCTCCGTCGCCACAAGCTTGAGGCCGCTCTGCTTGAAGAGCCTGAAGAGGTGGTCCCCGACCTCCATCGAGAGGTTGTACCCGAGGTCGCCGTGCTTCATCCCGAAAGTCCCGGCCATCCCGCAGCAGGTGCCGTTCTCGACCACCTGGACGTTGTAGCCTGCGGCGCTCAGGAACTCGACGGCCGGCTTCCCGCCGGAGACCGAGCGCTCGTGGCACGGGATGTGGAAGCCCACGGGAGCGTCGGAGGCGAACACCGGCCTCAGGGAGAGCTCGCCCAGCTTCGGCTGGATGAAGCCGAAGAACGGGAAGCTCGAGTCCCTCGCCTTATCGGCGAGTTCACCCGGCGCGAGGGTGGGGTAGACCTCCCTGATCATGTAGACCGCCGTGGGCTCTGTGGACACGACGGAGTACCCCTCGTCGAGGAAGCCCTTGAGCGACTGGAGGTTCTTCTTCGCCACCGCGGTGGCCTTGGACAGGTCTCCGTACGAGATGTAGGGCATCCCGCTCCAGCTCAGGTCTGGGACCTCGACCCTGTATCCCAGGGCGAGGAGCACCTTCACCGCCTTGACCCCAAGCTCGGGGTCGTTGTAGTCCGCATAGACGTCGGGGAAGAAGACGACCTTGCCCGCCGAGCCTGTCCCTGCACCGAGGGGCGCGACCCTGGGGCGGAGCCGCTTCCTGGAGAAGGTCGGAAGGGTCCTCCTCTTGTCGACGCCGACCAGCGACTGCATCAAGGACCTCGAGACCCCGCTCCTGATGAACCAGTTCGATACGGGGGCCGTGGCGCTCGCGAGCTTCGCGAGCCGCTCGGAGGACATGAAGAAGTCGTTGACGACGAGCTGGCCGTTCTCCTCGACCTCCTCCTCCTTGACCTTGGCTATCATCATGGGGATGTTGATGTCGACCGGGCAGATCTCCTTGCAGAGGCCGCAGGAGACGCAGAGGTGGGCGAAGGTGGCCTTGTCGAGGCCGTGGACCTCGGCCGTCCACGGGATTCCAATAGGCCCTGGGTAGATGTATCCGAAGGTGTGCCCCCCTGCGACCCCGTAGGTAGGGCAGACGTTCATGCAAGCGCCGCACCTGATGCAGTTGAGCGCCTCCGAGAACCAGGGATCGTCCCTCATCCTGCTCCTCCCGTTGTCGAGGATTATCACGTGGTACTCCCGCCCCTCTGTCGACCCGGCCAGGGGGACGTGCTGGGTGGTCACGGAGACGTAGACCGTCATGTTCTGCCCGGTCGCGCTCGCGCTGTGCCCCTTCACGAGGAAGGTCGCGTCCTCCCACTTCGGGACTATCTTCTCCATCCCGATTATCACCATGTGCACCTTCGGCAGGCTGGTCACCAGCCTGCCGTTGCCCTCGTTGGTCTCTATGATGATCGAGCCGCTCTCGGCGATCCCGATGTTGGCGCCAGAGACCCCGATGTCGGCGGTGAGGAAGAGCTGCCTGAGGTAGGCCCTGACTGCCTTTAGGATTGCCTGGTCCTCGGGCGGGATGTCCCTCCCCACCGCCTTGGAGACGAGCGTGGCTATCTCCTGGACGGACTTGTGAGCGGCGGGCATGACCAGATGGACCGGGGTCTCGCCCGCGACCTGGATGATCAGCTCCCCGAGGTCGGTCTCGACGGCGCGCACGCCGAACTTCTCGACCTCCTTGGTGAAGTCTATCTCGTCGGAGGTGAGCGACTTGGCCTTCACGATCAGCTTCGCCCCGACACGCTTCGAGACCTCCTCGACGTAGCGGATCGCGTCCTGGCCGGTCTTGGCGAGGAAGACCTTCCCCCCGTTCCTTCGGACGTTCTCGGCGAACTCCTCGACGAGCGTCCTGTCCGCTACAGCCGAGGCCTTCAGCGCCTTGTTGGACTCCTTGATCGCGTGGATGTCGAGGGTTCGCTCCTTCTGGAGGAGGTTGGTCCGGTTCGACCTCGCCTTGGTCATTGAGGCCCAGAACTTCTCCGAGGAGTCCCTGTCCGCCAGGGCGCGCCTCAGCTTCGACATCAGCTCCTGCCTGTTGTCGGTCATTTCTGGTCAGCTCCAGTCCAGCACGAGCGCGTGGACGGTGTGCGGCCCGTGGACCCCGTAGAGCAGCCGCATCTCGATGTCGCCGGTCTTGCTCGGCCCTGAGATGAAGGTGACCACGGGCCTCCGGTCTGGCGGGGCGTCCCCCACCGCCTTCCCGACGACCGGGAGCGCCTCTGCGAGGTTCGGGAGGATGCTGGACGACTCCAGCAGGGCGACGTGGACAATCGGCAGTGCGGAGGCGAGCCTGGCGGAGTCGTCGTACGCTATCTCGAGGAGCGCTCCTTCGAGGGCGACCCCGTTGGCCGCCCACGTCACCCCCGCGTCGGCGGACGCCAGTACCTTGACAGCCTCGTCGGTAGGCCTGCCCCGGAGGTCTTCGACGAACGTCGCGTCGGTCCCGGCCAGGGACGCCTTGACCGCCCCGAGATACCTCTTCGGGATCCCGGCGACGACCACCGACCTCGCCCCCGCCTTGGCAAGGATGCCGCGGAGGGCGTCCCCGGTCTCCGCCTCGTCTCGGACGACGCTGGCCACCACGTGGAGGTCCTTCAGGGAGGAGAGGAACTTCTGCAGGACGTCCCCCGAAGGCCGCGCGGCCGCGCCGCTGGGTCTCTGCATTTCTTCGCGCCCCCGGGAGCTCTCGGCGCTTTAAATCCTAGCGACTGTTTTATCGACAGCCGTCGGAGGGTTCGGGGGCGTTTCGTCGCAAAATTCTTAAGCGTCGCGTGGGGAGCGGGCTCTATCGTGAGCAAGAAGCTAAACAGCCAGAACTACGCCGTTAGCATGGCCGACCTTTGGAAGAACTCCGAGCAGCTCATGGGCGAGATCCCAGCCCTCCTGAAGGCGGCTGAGAACACCTCGTACGAGGGAAGGACGTTCACCTACGCGCGCGGAGGCCCCGGGGGCGTCCTCCAGTTCAGGGAGGCTGCCACCAAGGGATGGATAGTGCTCTACCAGGTCACAGACATACTGGTCGAGAAGCTCCTCAAAAAGGTCCCGAAGGGGAGCTACGACAGAAGGATCGCCCTGAGGGAGATAGAGACGAAGTGGCCGGAGCTCGCTTCGAAGCACTTCTACGACAGGTACGGCGCGCTCTCAAACCACCTGAGGAACAACCAGAACTACTACAGCACGATGGACCTCGAGATGCTCAGGTACGAGATAGGAAGGCTGGGCACCTACGTGACCGACGTAAAGGCCGTCGTCGCAAAGTAGCACGCCCTCGGTCTCTGAGGCCGGGAGCCCGGCCCAGGGGAGCGCGGTTTTTCTTTGCTCAAAGCTCCTCGTGAACGGTCACTTATCGAAGCGGGAGCGATGCGCAAGCTCTCCCGATGTGGTTAGGGTCTCTTGCAGGACCGCCGGCGCTTTGGCCTAGACCCTCAGGGCGGGCTTTTCCTGCTTCGCCTTGTTCCAGTCGTCGAGGAACCGTTTCAGGCCGATGTCGGTGAGCGGATGCATCAGGAGCTTGTCCATGACCTCCGCTGGCATCGTCCCGATGTCCGCGCCCAGTTTGGCGGCCTCGAGTACGTGGACCGGGTGCCTAATGCTCGCCACGAGTATCTCCGCCTTGAACCTCGGACCGTAGGCGTTCTTTATCGCGACAAGGTCCCTGATGACCCCCATCCCGTCTTGGCCTATGTCGTCCAGTCGGCCGATGAACGGGCTGAGGTAGGACGCGCCCGCCTTGGCGGCGGCCAGTCCCTGGTTGGGGGAAAAGATGAGGGTCATGTTGATCGGGATGCCCATCTTGCTGAGCGTCTTCGTCGCCTTCAATCCCTCCGGGATCATGGGTATCTTGACCACTACGTTCTCCGCCCAGGACTTGTTCCTCTTTCCCTCGGAGACCATCCCCTCGTAGTCGGTCGCGGTGACCTCCGCGCTGACCGGGTTGGGGTAGACCTCCTTGCATATGGCCTTGATGGTCTGCTCGAAGTCTGCGCCCTCCTTGACTATGAGGGATGGGTTGGTGGTCACTCCGTCGACGAGGCCCATTGCGTTGTACTTCTTTATCGCCGCAAGGTTGGCGGTGTCGAGGTAGAACTTCATCAATTCGACCGACAGCCTCGGTTTTTTTCTTATAAGGCTATCGCTTCATCGCGATGGCCTTGCGGGCGGCCTCCTCTATGTGAGCCGCGGTGAGCCCGTACTTGTTGAGGAGCTCCTGCGCTTCGCCGCTCTCGCCGAAGGTGTCCATCACGCCGACCCTCTTGAGGGGAATCGGATAGTTCTCTGTCAGGACCTCGGACACCGCGGAGCCCATCCCGCCCATGATGTTGTGCTCCTCGGCGCTGACTGCCGCCCCGCACGACTTTGCGTACTTGAGTATCGTCTCGACGTCGATAGGCTTGACCGTGTGGACGTCGATCACGCTCGCCTTCACTCCCTTGGCCTTTAGCGACTCTGCCGCCCGCATTGCCTCCGGAACCATGATGCCGCAGGCGAAGAGCGCGACGTCGCCTCCCCCGTCCATCACCACGTTCGCCTTGCCGAGCTTGTAGTCGAACCCGTTCTCGTAGACTATGGGGGTGTTCGAGCCCTTTACCACGCCCCTAGTGATCCTGACGTAGAAAGGCCCGGGGATGTCGGCGATCGCCTTGACTATGCCCTTCACCGCTGGGGCGTCCGCCGGGACGACCACCCTCATGTGCGGGACGCAGCGCATCAGCGCGAGGTCCTCGACCTGCTCGTGCGACCCCCCGTCGGGCCCTACCGTTATCCCCGCGTGGGAGCAGACGAGCTTGACGTCGAGGTCGGCGTAGCAGAGCATGTTCCTGATCTGGTCGACGCACTTGCCGGGGACGAATATCGCGTAGGTGCCGGCGAAGGCGACCTTGCCCCCGAAGGCGAGCCCCGCCGCGACGCCCACAAGGTTCTGCTCGGCGATGCCGAGGTTGAAGAACCTGTCAGGGTACTTCGCGCCGAACATCCCGGACTTTAGCGACTCTGTCGTGTCTGCGCCGACCACCACGGCCCGTGGATTGGTGGCGCCGAGCTCTACGAGGGCCTCTCCGTACGCCGTCCGCATCGCCCCCATCTTTTCGAGCATGTCAGAGGACTCCTGTGTCTATCGTCTGCTTGGCCTTTTCCCTGAGCATCCCCACCGCCTTGATCGGGTCGGGCTTGTAGTAGACCCCCGCCCCCGCTACCAGGACGTTGCCACCCCGGAGGACGACGTGCCCGAGGGTCTCGAGCTCGACCCCGCCGTCGATCTCGATGTCTATCGGGAGGCCTTTGTCGTTGAGCATCTGGGTGATCTTCTCGAGCTTCGGCATCACCGACATTATCATCGACTGCCCGCTGAAACCCGGGTTGACGGTCATCACGCAGAGGGTGTCGAGCTTGTCGAGGCGCTGCTCCATCCACTTTGGCATCTCCGTCGCCGGCTTGAGGGCGAGGCCCATCACCTTGCCCTTGGCGTGGACCTTCGAATAGATTGCGTCGAAGCGCTCCCCCGTGAGCGCCTCCGCGTGGAAGCAGAAGAGGTCGGACCCCGCGTCGAGGAACTTGTCCACGAAGTTCTCTGGCTGGTCTATCATCAGGTGGGTGTCGAACTTCATGTCCGTCCTCTTCCTCAGTGACTTTACGGCGCCTGGCCCGAATGTGATGTTCGGCGCGAAGTGGCCGTCGATGATGTCGAGGTGGACCTGCTCCGCCCTGCCCTTGACGGCGATTTCGAGGGCGCTCGCGAGGTTGGCCTGGTCACCGCCGAGGATGGACGGTGCGATCTTGATGACCCTCTTGAGGTCGGCCCTCCGGATGATTGTGTCCACCTTCATCTCATTTTAGCTCCTTGTAGATGTCTTCCATCTTCTCCTTGGTCGGGGCGGTGCCGTGGTACGTCGGAGACCACTCCATGAAGGAGATGCCTTTGCCCTTGACCGTGTGGGCGATTATCATCGTCGGCCTGTTCTTGACCATCTCGGCGGTGTCGAACGCCTCGATGAGCTGGAGGTAGTCGTAACCGTCGACCTCGATGACGTTCCAGTTGAACGCCCGCCACTTCGCCGCCAGGGGCTCGAGGGGCATTATCTGCTCTGTGAGCCCGTCCTGCTGGATTCCGTTGCGGTCGATCATCCCCACCAGGTTGTCGAGCTTGAACTTGGACGCCGACATCGCTGCCTCCCAGACCTCGCCCTCACCTTGCTCGCCGTCGCCCATCAGGACGAACGTCCTCGTCGGCCTCCCATCGAGGCGCGCCGCGAGGGCCTGCCCGACGCCGACCGAGAGCCCGATCCCCTCCGAGCCTGCGGGCATCTCCACGCCTGGGATGTCCATGTCGGGGTGGCCCTGGAGGAGGGCGCCGAGCTTCCTCAGGGACTTCAGCTCTGAGAGCGGGAAGTAGCCGGCCTGGGCGAGGATCGAGTAGAGGAGGGGAGCGCCGTGCCCCTTGCTGAGGATGAACCTGTCCCTGTCAGGCCACTTTGGGTTCTTGGGGTCGTGCCTGAGCTTGTAGAAGTAGAGCGTGACGAGGAGCTCGACGGCGGAGAGAGAGCCTCCCGGGTGGCCTGAGCCCGCCTCGGCGAGCGTCTCCAGGATGATCTTCCTCGTGTTCCTCGCGAGGTCCTGCAGCCTGGTTATCTCCTGAGATGTGGCCATTCCCATCTTCTATCGCCTCACCGGCATCTGGGAGACGCGGTTGAGGAAGTCCCCCATCGTCTCGAGCCTCTTCTCCATGTCCTGGACCGTGAGCGTCGATGTCCTCGGCTTTTCGCTCCTGACGGCGCCGGCGATGTTGCTGAGGCAAGCAGCCTCGGTGATCGACCCTCCTGCAGCCACTGCGAGAGAGAAGACCCCCGTCATAGTGTCCCTCACTCCGACCTTGTTGAAGAAGCTCTTCCTGCCGAACGGGAGCGGAAGGGAGGTTATCTGCTCCCTGTCGAATACGGTCATCCCCTCCTCTCCCTTTGTGATCACGAGGCCCTTGCAGTCAAGCCTTCCCATCAGGTGCACGCCCATGTTTCGCAGGCTTGTCTCGTTCACCATCGCCATCTGGGTCGCGTGGAGGGCCTCGCTCAGGTTCGACTTTACGTAGGTGACCCCGCTGAAGTCCAGGTAGTGCCTGTCCTTGGGCTGGGCGACCACAATCTTCCCGGCCTTCCTGGCTGAAGCGACGACCGTGCTGATGAGCGACGACGTCACCACACCCCTGTCGTAGTCCGAGAAGACCACGGTGTCGACGCCAGGTATCTTGCCCTCCGCCGAGGTCGCGAGAGACTTTGTGACCTGCGCCTGGACCTCCTTCCTGACCTCCTGGTCTATCCTGAGGAAGTGGAGGTGGTTGACCATTATCCACGTCCGGAGGGAAGTGGGCCGGGACTTGTCGACGACTATGCCGTCCGTCGCCACTCCGTTCCTGGCGAGGTCTTCCTTGAGCCAAGAGCCATAGTTGTCGTCGCCGACCACACCGATCGCCGAGACCTGGCCGCCCATTGAGGCGACCTCGTTGGCGAGGTTGGCCGCTCCGCCTGGCACGAGGGTCTCGCCCACCAGGTCGCCGGCCGGGACTGGGGCCTCGCGGGCGAGCTTCCTCGCCGAGACCTCGACGAACCTGCTGACCAGGAAGTCGCCGACGACGAGGAGGCGCTTACCCTGGAATTTCTCGAGGAGCGCGGACAAACCCTCCGGTGAAAGAGTCGCCAACCCCGCAGTCAAGGGCGCCAAATCCCGACCCCATTTTAAAGCTTAACGAAGTTGCTGGGCGCTCCTCGAAAAGATTCGCGAGGAATTTCGTCGGCCGACCCTTCGACTCCTGACGTGGCCGCTTGGCCGCGAATCGCCATGGAACGAAAAAAGAATAAATAACCTGCGAGGGGGTTTTTTTCATTCGCATGACACAAGAGCATCAGATTGAGAGGAGGTGGAGCGCCCCCAGCGTCGAGCACGACAGGGGAGACATATTCTCCACCACTCCTGACAAGGTAGACGTCGACAAGAACGTCCTGGCGACGTTCTTCATCACGTGCGACCCCAGGGTCACGATCGACCAGGCCGGCGTGATCATCGCGGCTGAGCAGTCGGTCGGGACTTTCACTGATGTCTCGACGGCGACCGACCTCTCCACAAAGACCGCGGCCAAGATGTACTCTTACAAGTACGAGGACCCGTCGGGCTCCGTCAAGCACTCGGGCTGGGTCAAGGTCGCATTCCCCACCTTCCTTCTTGACATGGACAACAGGGGGATGCCGGACCTTTTCACTTTCGTCACCGGCAACTGGATGGGCTTCACCCCTATCCCCAACTGCAAGTGGATAGACTTCACCCTCCCCAAGGACGTCTTGAAGCTCTTCAAGGGACCAAAGTTCGGGACCGAGGGCCTGAGGGAGATCGTCGGGACGAAGAAGAGCAGGAGGCCCCACGTCGGCATCACCATCAAGCCCAAGATGGGCGTTACCGACCAGGGCGCCGCCCAGCAGTTCTACGACGCGGCCATAGGTGGCGTGGACACCTTCAAGGACGACGAGACATACCACAACCAGTGGTGCTCGCCTCTCCTCGACCGCGTCGCCAAGGTCTACGAGGCCTTGGACAAGGCCAAGTCAGAGGGCGCGCACCCCGAGGGCGACTACATCTACTTCCCGCAGGTCACGGTAGACAGTGAGAGGACGCTGGAGGTCGCCGACAAGATGATCGCGCACGGCAGCAAGGGGCTGATGCTCAACATCATGTGCAGCTGGTACCCGGCGCTCAGGGCGCTGGCGGAGGACCCGAGCATCAACGTCCCAATCCACCTCCACAGGGCGTCGCACGCGGCCCTCACCAGGCACCCCAGGCATGGCATCAGCTTCAAGGTCGTCGCCGGCCTCAGCAGGATCGCCGGCGGAGACATGATCCACGTCGGGACCGCCAGGGGCAAGCTCGGAGACGCCATCAAGTTCGTCGAGATCCCAGAGGTCATCGACGAGATCCAAAAGCCGCTCGGGCACATCGCCCCCATGATAGGCATCTCCTCGGGAGGCCTCACCCCGCAGAACTACCACTACTCGCTCGACCTTATGGGGCTGGACATCCAGCTCCAGAACGGCGGGAGCGTCCACGGGCACCCGTGGGGCACCAAGGCGGGCGCTACGGCTGCCAGGCAGGCGGTCGAGGCGTACATGAAGAAGATCCCGCCGGAGGAGTACGCGAAGACGCACCCGGAGCTCCAGGCCGCCCTCCAGTTCTTCGGGCAAAAGTACGCCGTGGCTTCGGCCATGACGGCGGTGCCCGAGCTGGGCAAGAAGGAGAGCGACTATCGGCACATGTTCAAGTCCGAGTAGAGGAAAGAGCGAAATGAAGAACCACGTAAAGGGCGACGTCTACTGCTCGTGCGGGAACTGCCCGCACGACAACTCCTTCATGTGCGCCGACTATGGTTGCACCTGCTGCGTAGGCAGCGCGGGCAAGCCGTACGAGCTTCATTATCTGAAGAGCGTCGGCGCCCCGGCCAAGAACTTCTAAGTCCGCCGCCAGGCGGGATTTATTTTTCGTGACCCAGCGTCGGCTCTGGGCCGCGGCTTTGGCTGCGCAGTGTCCCCTGGGGGGGACGGCGAGCGCTGCTGGAGGTCGCGAGGCCTACTTCTTGCCTTTGAGGGCCTCGGCGATGACCGGGGCGACGCTCACGAAGCTTATCGGCCCTGGGAAGGTGTCGGTGCCGACGACCCCCTCGATGCCGTTGCTGTACATCAGCGGGAGGGCGTTGAGGCTCAGGACCGGGTGGGTGCAACCCACGTAGATCTTCCGGGCGCCTTCCTTCCTCACGAGGTTGGCGGCCTCTACTATGGTGTTGCCCGTGCTGATGATGTCGTCGATTATTATCGCGTCGCGGCCTTTCACGTTGACGCCCTGCCCTCCCTTGACCTTGACCTTCACCTCAGTGGAGGAGAACCTGGTCTTGGAGAGCACCGCGTAGTCGGTCTTGATCTTGGCCGCGGCGACCTTGGCCCACTGCTCCGACTCGTCGTCGGGGCCTATGACTATGGCGTTCTTCGGGGCGAACACCCTGTTGATGTACTCTGCTATGTACGGGACGGCCGTCAGGTTGAAGGCCGGGATCTTGAAGACCTCCTTGAGGGACGGGACCCTCTGCAGGTGCACGTCTATCGTGTATATCTTCGACGCTCCCGCCCCCTCGAGGAGCTTCGCCACAAGGTGGAAGCTGAGCGGCTCGCCGGGGTGGAACCTCGCGTCCTGCCTCGCGTAGGCGAGGTACGGGATGACGACGCTGATCGACTTTGGGTTGGCGCTCTTCATGGCGTCCATGGTGAGCAGGTACTCCATGATTAGCTCGTCCGGTCTGCCGCCCGTCGGGTGGATGAATGCGACGTCCTGCCCCTTTATGTCCTCCTCGATCTTCATGTACTGCTCTCCGTCGGGGAACCTCTGCCTCTTGATCTTGCCGAGCTTCGCCCCCATGAGGAGGGATACTCTGACCGCCAGCGCCTCGCCTGCTGATCCGCCGAAGATTATCATGTTGCTCGTGCTCCGACTAATGCTCAGGTCTCGCCTGGGCGCCTTCCGTGTATTGGTATAGCTCCTTCATCAGCGAGAAGATCCCGCCGGGAGGCACTATGCCCTTCTCCGTCACGTAGAAGTCGATGTACTCGGGGGGAGTGACATCGAAGACCGGGTTGCTGAACTTGACCTTGGGGTTCTGGGCAATCCACTCCTTGGCGGCGATCTCCGTGTGCTCGCGCTCCTCGATGTCCACCAATTCGCCGGACAAGGTCTTGAAATCCAGCTTATAAGTTTCGGCCGCAACCATGAAATTCACACGGGCCTCGTGGGCCATGGTCGCGACCTGTGAGGTGCCGATCTTGTTCACCAGGGCGCCGTTGACCGCTATCGCGTCGCACCCCACCACCGCGCGGTCGGCGTTTGACATGTACACCCTGCAAGCGGAGTCGCAGATCAGGGTGACGTCCAGGCCGTAGGCGGCGAGCGCCGCAGCGGTCTTGTGGCCCTGGAACTTGGGCCTGGTCTCGTCGCAGTATACCTTGATCCCCTTGCCCATGTCGTAGGCCTTCTTGAGGACGCTCATGGCTGCCTCGCTGTTGCAGTGGGTGATTATCACGTCGCCGTTCTTGACCCGCCTGGCGCCTATCTCGCCTATCTGCCTCACGGCGTCGATGCTGCTGGTGATGAAGTCGTTTGCGGTGTTGACGGTCGCCGTCCTGATGTCCTCCACCGACCCGCCCGACTCGAACGACTTGCGACCTCCGTATAGGACGTAGTTCACTCCGTTAGGCAGGGAGACGGCGGTAGGCCTGGCCGACCTGAGCTTCTCTCCCGCCCTCAGGACTAGATTCCAGTAATCCCTGGAGTTCCTCGCCTTGGCCTCTGCCGCGTAGTCGCGAAGGGCGTGCGCCGCGAACCTCGCGATCCTGCCTGCGCCGTGGACCTTCATCGACTTCAGCGTGTCATACGCTTCGTCGACGGAAACCTTCGGAAACTCCTCCTTGTGCGCGTCCTTTAGTGTCTCCACGTGAATCATTTCGCCTTCGTGGGAGCTTATATATGCATTACCAGAAATTTTTCAGTTTTTCGCATCCAGACGAGGGCCTCTTCGTCGCGCTAGAGGCCGGCGACCCGGCGCTCTATCTCGTCCCTTATCTTCCTGACCTCCTCGATGTTCCTACCCTTCGGGTCCTCCAAGTCCCAGTCGACGAGTTTCTTCTGCATCTTCGCCAGCATCGGCCTAGGGCAGACCTCCTCGACCGAGCAGCCCATAGTCACGACCAGGCTCGCCTGGTTGATCATCTCGTTGGTGAGCAGCTTCGGGACGCCCTTGGAGACGTCGATGCCCTTCTCCTTCATCGCCTGGACGACCACCGGGTTCACCGAAGCGCTGGGCATCGTCCCCGCGCTCGCAGCATTGAGACCCCGCCGCCTGGCAAAGGCTTCTGCCATCTGACTGCGGCCTGCGTTGTGGACGCAGACGAAGAGGAACGAGGGCTCAGGCTTCGGCATGGTCTTTCCTCGTCGCGCCGAATAATAAACCCGCGAGTACCGCGCCAATGAGGGGCCCGAGAAGGTAGAACGGCAGGCCCGAGAGGTAGCCCGAGAACAACGCCGGGCCTAGGCTCCTGGCAGGGTTGAAGGACGCGCCGGTTAGCGGGCCGATCGCGATTATCAGGATGAAGAGCGTGCAGCCCACCAGCGCCGCCCGTTGGGCCTGGGTCTTGAGGTAAGACCCCGCCGACAGCGCGGACAGGGCGAGCACGAACGTGCCTGCGGCTTCGAGGGAGACTCCCTCTATCGGATTCATCCCCGCGGCCATCTCAGTCGACCCAAGGTAGGCGGAGGAGGCGAGGCCGCTGAAGAGCAGCTTCAGGCTGAGACCGGCGAACAACGCGCCGACCACCTGGAACGCGACGTACGGAATAAGATGCTCTCTCCGGTGCGTCCCCGCGAGGGTGCTCGCCACCGTGATCGCGGGGTTGATGTGGGCACCCGAGTGCTCTCCTAGGAAGACGATTATCGAGGCGACCGTCGAGCCGAAGACGAAGGCGACGAGCACCAGCTGCTCGAGAGCAGAGGCGTGGGGAGCGAGCGAGGCCAGGACCACCGACGCGGGCCCTACGAACACGAGGATGTACGTCCCCAAGAGCTCGGAAAGGCACCTCCTCGCCAGCCCAGAGAGCGGGGCTGGATCTTTAGAGATCACGGAGGCGGGGGCCAGGGTCATCAGGCTCTACTCTGCCCTTGCGCTTTGTGGGTCATGGCAGCACAGGAAAGACGGCGTCGTCACAGCTCTCGGCCTTTGGGGGCGGGGGTAGCTATTTGCCGCACTCGCCCAGGTATCCGTCGTCCGTCTTCGCCACCAGGCCGTGAGTCATTAGCCTGTGAAGGATCCTCGACACTATCTCCTGGTGGAGCGCGGTCCCTTCCTTCAACCTGCCAAATGTGACGGGCTCCTTCGAGCTGCATATCAGGTCGCAGACCGAGGACTCGCGCTCGGTGAGCTGCACGCAGCCGTCCTCGAGGCAATCCTCTGCCCGGCAGGCGATCATCGGAGAGCAGGGGGCTCCGCCCTATTTATTGACTGCCGCGGAAGCGGCCTCATACCAGTCAATAACTACTCGTCCCGCCAAAGATGAGGCCTGATGGTAAGCGGCGACGAGGGCTGCATCCTTTTCGTCTGCATCGAGAACTCTAGCAGAAGCCAGATGGCTGAAGGCTTCGCCAAGAGGCTCGGGATGAAAGCCATCAGCGCCGGAACGGTCCCCTCGACCCACGTCAACCCACTGGTGATACAGGCAATGAAGGAGAAGGGCATCGACATCACCATGAGCAAGCCAAGAGAAATCACCTCGGAGATGATCGACAGGTCAAGGATGGTCGTCCTGACGGACACCTCGCTTCGAGGGTCTCTCGACAAGAGCCTTCTGAAGAAGATGAAGAAGAAGCTGGTGGAGTGGAGCATCCCGGACCCCCAGGGAATGTCGCTGGATGAGATACGGCTGGTCAGGGACCAAATCG
>DATJBB010000016.1:0-73629 GCA_035515635.1 Nitrososphaerales archaeon | reverse complement strand
TCTTCTCTGGCCTGTCGGGCTTCTCGGCGCGGTTGGGGGAGACGAGGTCCTTCATGAACCTCTCCCGCCGGAGGCTGCTGTAGAAGTAGGCCTCGTCGACCGTGCCCTCGGCGATGAGGACGACCACCCGCCCAGGCCTGGTCCTCCCGGTCCTTCCTTTGCGCTGTATCGCCCTTATCTCCGAGGGGACGGCCTCGTAGAAGACAACCAGGTCGACGTCGGGGACGTGGAGCCCCTCCTCGCCTATGCTGCTGCTGACGAGGACCCCGAACTCGCCTCCGGCGAACCTCTCGAGGACGTCGGTCTGCTTCTTCTGGTCCATCCCCTCGCTGTCGGCCTTGGTGGCCTGACCCACGAAGCGCTGGGCCCTTACGCCGTCCAGCGCGAGGCGCTCCACGATGGTCTCGATGGTGTCGCGGTATTGTGTGAAGATTATGATCTTCGAGTCGGGCTTTGACGCGAACTGGTCCTTGACTATCGACCTCAGCTCGCTGAGTTTCGGGTACTCGGTCGCCTGGGCGCGCTTGGCCTCTTCCTCGAGCATCTGCCATCTCGGGTCCTTGAGCAGCGCTGCCGCCGACTTGCCCTGCTCGGGCTTCTCCCTCATGCGCTTCAGGTACTTGACGAGGACGTCCGCCCCCTGGGTCTCGGCCAGCTCGAGGGCGTGATTGACCATTATCGCCTGCGCCTGGACAATCAGCGCGCCATAGAGGTAGCCCTTGTTCCCGCCGCCCGCCTTGAGCCTCGCGAGGATCGTCCCCCTCGCGGCGAGGATCATCTTCTTCGAGAGGCGGGTCTTCGGAAGGAAGCCCGACTCGGTCAACTTCTTCACCTTCTCGTTGTAGACCTCTCGGATTATCCTGAGCACTAGGCCGTACGCCTCGGGGAGGGCGACCTTCCTCCCCTCGAAGCTGGTCTGCTCGACGTAGGACTTGACGTCCTCGTCCTCCTCGCTGCGCGCTTCGACGTGCTCGATGAAGAGGCTCTGCATTATCTCGTTGATCTTCTCCTTCGAGCCCCCCGGAGAGGCGGTCAGGCCGAGGATGAGGGGGGTCCAGGCAGTCTCCTTGTACATCTTGGCGAGCTGGGTGTACGAGTAGTCCTTCACCGAGCGGTGGGCCTCGTCGAAGACTAGGAGGACAACGTCGTTGAGCTCCACGCGCCCCTGGCGGACGTCGTTCCTCACCGTCTGCGGGGTGGCGAAGACGTACCTAGACCTCCGCCAGAGGTAGCTCCTCTCCTCCGGAGGGTTCTCCCCCGTCAGGAGGGCGATCTCGCTGGGCTGGAGCGAGAGTATCTCCTTGAACGAGTTGTGGTGCTGGAGGACCAGAGGCTTGGTCGGCGCGAGGACAACTACCTTCCCGTTGGGGAACTTTTCCAGCCGAAGTCGGGCGACCAGGAGCGCTATGAGCGTCTTGCCCAGCCCTGTGGGAAGCACGACCAGGGTGTTGGCCTGGGACGCGGCCTCGGCTATCTTCTGCTGGTACTCTCTCGGCTGTAGCGCGTTGGGCAGCAATGCGGAGGGCTCTGGCATTTCGCTCACCGGACGATAGAAAAGTATTCCCTATTTCCCGACCCACTGGCAATCTATCAAGACAGCTCTGTCGTCGATGGACGAGCGCGTTCCAAGGATTTAGTCGCGCCCGGGAGCAAGAAGGTTATGGCGGCCCAGGCCTCGGAGCCGACGCCAAGACCGAGGATTCTGACGCTGTCCGACCTGGTCTTCGGCCTCGCCCTTTCGATAAGCGCCCTCACCCTGATAGGTCAGCAGCCGTCGACGTCGGGGCAGTTCTTCACTGCGCTGGCGCTCTACTCGCTGAGCTTCTTCATCGTGATAAACGTCTGGCGGCTCTACTCGCTGATCACGTCTGCGCTGCCCTCGGAGACGCCTACGCTCACCAGCCTGAACCTGGTCCTCCTCTTTCTCGTCTCGATCGAACCCTACCTCTTCGCCGAGCTCTTCACCGGGACAGGGAACCTGCCTTCCACCGTCACGGACGTCTACGCCTTCGACCTCGGACTGATGTTCCTCATCATATCGTTCCTGTGCAGCGCGCTCGCGAGCGAGGAGAGGGGACTGGCGCCCAAGGATCTGCTCGGGGTGTACAAGCGGTTGAGAAACGTGTGTCTGTTGGAGGCCGCGATATTCATCGTATCCGTGGCGCCCATCTTCCACAATTACACGGTCTTCACCTTCACGACGGGGACGGTGCAAGACAACTTCACCCTCACGTCGACACTGTGGGTCGTCGCTCTGGTCGTTGGCTGGAGCTGGCGGCGACTTCCGAAGTCGGCGGCGCGACCGTCGAACTCCAAGCCTGAGAGTCCGCCAGCCGCCTGATGTGCTTGGCCCGCGATGCAGCAACTGTCGGAGGAGGACACACATATAATCGGCGACGGGTCGGCGTCCGGCAAGTTGCGTCAAATCCGAGTCCAAGCCCCGGCGTCCTCAGCCAACCTCGGCGCGGGCTTCGACGTCTTCGCGCTCGCCCTTGAGACGCCAAAAGACACCGTCGTCCTGCGGGTGGACGGGTCAGAGGCGGCTTCCGTCAGGATGGGGAAGGTCACCGGGCTGGATGTCCCGAGGCTTGAAACAGAGAACGGCGCCTGCATAGTCTGCGACGAGATGGCGAGGGAGTTCGGGGTAAGAGGGGAGATCACAGTCGACCTCGACAAGAAGGTCCCCATCGGGATGGGGATGGGGAGCAGCGGCGCGTCCGCGGCCGCGGCTGCTGTGGCGATGAACGGACTCCTCGGGCTCAAGCTCGGGGCGGACGAGTTGATCTTCTACGCTGGGAAGGGAGAGGGAGCTACGTCGGGTTCGCGGCACTACGACAACGTGGCCGCTTCGATACTCGGCGGGTTCGTGGTTGTGCGGGGGGGCGACAAGCCCACCGCGACAAGGTTCGACCCGCCTCCAGGGCTGGCCGTCTGCGTGGCGACGCCGACGGTCGTGCTGCCCGAGAGGAAGACGGAGTACGCACGCTCCCTCCTGCCAGAGTCGGTCGCGCTCGGGGCGATGGTCGAGAACGTGGCCAACGCGAGCCTGATGGTGGCAGGTTTCGCCAAGAAGGACATCAAGCTCATAGGGAAGGGTATGAACGACAGGGTTGTGGAGCAGGCAAGGAAGGTCATGATACCCGGATACGACGACGTCAGGTCCAGGGCCATCGGCGCTGGGGCGGAGGGCGTATGCATAAGCGGCGCCGGGCCTTCGGTCTTGGCCGTGGTCGAGAAGAGAGCGGGAAAGCCGAAGAAGGTGCTTGACTCGATGCTGTCGGCGTTCGGAGCCCGAGGTGTCAAGTCGAAGGGCTACGTCACCGGGATAGGGGAGGGAGCGAGGGTTGTCAAGAGTCGCTAGGGGCTGGACGCAGAGGTGCGTCGCATGCGGGACGGCCTACGAGAGCGACGTGAGGAGCTACGAATGCGGCAAGTGCGGGAACCTCCTCGAGCTGGTCAGGGAGGGGAAGGTCTCAAGGTCTGACCTCTTCGGGGACAAGTCGCAGCCCGGAATCTGGAAGTTCAGGCATGCCCTGCCGCTCCCCGGGGACGCGAGCGTTGTCTCGCTCTCTGAGGGGTACACCCCGCTCGTCCACGTGGCCAGGATAGGGGCGAAGCTCGGGCTGAGCAAGCTCCACGTCAAGAACGAGGGGCAGAATCCGACGGGGTCGTTCAAGGACAGGGGGATGACGGTGGCTGTCAGCCGGGCGGTCGCCAGTGGGGCGAAGCTCTTGGTCTGCGCGTCCACCGGGAACACCGCGGCCTCGATGGCGGCGTACGCGGCGAGGGCGGGCGTGACGGCGATGGTGACCGTCCCCGCAGGGAAGGTCGCGGCGGGGAAGATGGCGCAGGTCTACGCCTATGGCGGGAAGATCGTCAGGGTGGACGGGGACTTCGACGCCGCGCTGAACATCACGCTCAAGGTAGCGACGGAGATCAAGGAGCTCTCCGTGATGAACTCGGTCAACCCGTACAGGGTCGAGGGGCAGAAGACCAACGCCTACGAGGTCTACGAGCAGCTGGGCTACAGGGTCCCGGACTACTTCGTCCTCCCCGTCGGCAACGCAGGGAACATCAGCGCGATCTGGAAGGGCTTCAAGGAGCTGAAGGAGTGGGGGATATCGGACTCGCTGCCACGGATGGTCGGCGTCCAGGCGGCGGGCGCGGCTCCCATCGTCGACGCGTTCTACCACGGGAGGAACTCGATCAAGCCGGTCCAGCCGCACACCATCGCCTCGGCGATAAACATCGGGAACCCCGCGTCGTGGAAGAAGGCGCTCGCCGCGCTGACGGAGTCGAACGGGATGGCCCTCTCTGTGACCGATGAGGAGATACTGGAGGCGAGGATGGACCTCTCCTCGAGCGAGGGGATATTCGTCGAGCCGGCGAGCGCGACGCCGCTCGCGGCGCTCAAGAAGCTAAAGGGCAAGATCCCCAGGGACGCGACGGTAGTCTGCACCTGCACGGGGAACGGGCTGAAGGACCAGGAGAGCGTGAAGGTCCAGCTCGAGACCACCCCGCTCGTCGGGAGCCCCGAGGAGCTCGTGAGCCTCCTGGCGAAGACGGTCTAGGGCCCAAGGGCCCTGAGGAACAGCAGCGCCGTCTCCGTGAACCCCTTGTTGTCCCAGAGGAAGAAGAGGTGGCCCCCCTTGAACTCGACCAGGCTCGAGCCCTTGATTCCCGAGTGGAGCTCGTCCACCAGGCCCTTTGGGGCGAGTGTATCTCCGTCTCCGCGCATGATCAGCGTGGGTGCCAGTATCTTGCCAAGGCTCGCCGTGGCGTCATAGCTCCCCGACGCCTCGAGCTGGCGCTTGAAGGCTTGGTACGGCTGCGCGGACTTTAGGACCCCGCTCCCCGTTATGAGCTTGGTCAGCCTGCCGAACCTCAGCCCCCAGGAGGACCTCGTCTCCCTGGTCACGCGGGCGGACGTGGAGACAAGAATGAGCCCCCTGACGATCCCCGGGTACCTGATTGCGAGGTCCATCGCTATCCTGCCCCCCATTGAGACCCCCAGCACGTCGGCCCGGTTGACACCGATTGCCCTCATCAGGCCGGCCGCGTCGTCCGCCATCATCTCTATCGTGTAGGGGATGTCGGGCTTGTCCGTCCGCCCGACGCCTCTGTTGTCGAAGGCTATCACCCGGCGGTCCTCGGCGAAGAGTGGGGTTGACTTCGCGAAGAGGTCGGCCCCCGAACCGAGACCGGCGATGAGCAGCAGCGGCCTTCCTTCGCCATGGAGCTCGTAGTACACGTCGATGTCGTTGACCCTCGCCGTGGGCATTGTTCCAGCGCTCCCTGCTCCGGGCCCGGGCGAGACCGCTACGGCGCCTTCTCGGGGTGGCGAGAGGCCAGCCTGATCACGTTGGTGCTGTTCCTGCTCGGGGCGACGTCCACGGTGTCCTCGGTGGTTATCCTCAGGCCCTTCCTCGACCTGGTCACCCCGAACAGGTGGGCGTCTGCGTCCCGCATGAGGCTGATCTTGAAGGTCGACCCCCACGGGACGGTGTAGCGTAGGGGGTGGAGGCGCGTCCCGTCCCTAGAGGTGTAGGTGGGGGCGATGTGGCACACCCCGACCTGGTCCTCGGCGATGACTGTGTGCTTCTCGGGCTCGAGGTGTTCTCCTCGGTCGAGCTTGTCCGGGTACGAGTAGTAGCCCGTTGAGCCCGCGGAGGTGGTGATGACCAGGCCGTTCGAGACGGCGGCGTCGGTGAATGAGAAGCCCTTGCCCTTGACGTCGACCGTGTAGCGGATGCAGTTGCTGTCGGCGCCCTTCTCTAGGGAGACGTCGGTGAATATCTCCCCCCTGAAGCTCCCGCCGCCTATCGAGATTGCGAGCCGTCTGTGCTTGACCACAGTGTAGCGGCCGGCCTTGACCTCGCGAAGGGCGGACTCGAGGCCGGTGAGGTAGACCTCCGCCAGCCTCGCCTTTGAGTCGGTGGGCCTCTTGGACTTGGTCCCGACGAAGAGGAGGGGTATGCCAAGCTGCCGTCCCTGGTAGCTGAAGAGGCCGTCGCCCCCGACAACGACCCCGAAGTCCGGGTTGGAGGCGGAGTGCTCAATTCCCTCCTTTTTCAGGACGGCGACGACCTCGCTCTCGCTGACCTTCGGGCGCTCGGAGTCGACCAGGACGACCGCCCTCATCGCATTCATCTCGCCGCTCCCGCGGACGCGTCGAGCTGTCGTCGGAGGTCGTCGAGGTCGGTGATGGGGGCCTTGCAAGCGAAGTTCTCGCAGATGTAGACCGTCGAGCGTCCCTTGATGGCTGCCTTGCCCTCGGTGAGCTGGGCGAGGGCGGGGGCCTTGTCGGCGACGGCGAGGACCTTGGTTGGGAGGTACCTCGTCTGGATCTCTTTCAACATGCCGCGAAGGTCGTCGGGCTCCCAGCCGCTCGCTATGACTATTTCCTTGGAGCCGAGCGAGAAGTCGACGGCGGCGAGCATCTCGAGGTGGCCGGTGGGCTGCGACTCCATCGTGCCAGCGAAGAGCTTGAGGGTGGACTCTGCCATCTCCCGGTAGTCGTCGTTCCCCGTGAACTCCGAGAGACGGAGGAGGTCGAGCGCCGCGACCGAGTTGCCCGAGGGAGTGGGGCCGTCGTATCCGTCCTTGACGGCGACGAGCTCCCCGGCTGGTGGCTTGAGGAAGAACCCACCGGCGTCTGGGTCCCAGAAGAGCGCGACCATCTCCTCGGCGAGATGGAGGGCGGAGTCGAACCACCTCCCCTGTAGGGAGGACTCGTAGAGGTCGAGGAGGCCGGCGATCAGGAAGGAGTAGTCCTCGAGGTTCCCGTCGATGGCCACCTCGCCGTCCCTGTACCTGCGGCGGAGCATCGGGCTCGCCCCCTTCCTGGCCAGCTTCTCGAGGAGGAAGCCCGCGCACCTCGTAGCGGCGTCGAGGTACCTTGGCTCCTGGAGTGCCTGGTAGGCGCACGAGAAGCCGGAGAGGGCGAGGCCATTCCACGAGGCGAGTACCTTGTCGTCGACCGCGGGGCGTGTCCTCTTCCTCCTCGCGGCGAGGAGGAGCACCCTGGAGCTGGCGAGAGAGCTTTCGGCGCGCTCGGAGGGGATGCCCAGCTTGGTCGCCGTCCTCTCGACCGTGGTGGTGACGTTGAGTATAGACCTCTTCCCCTCGAAGTTGCCCTCCGGGGTCACGCCGTAGTGCTGGCAGAATATCGCGGCGTCGTCCTTCCCGAGGACCTCGGCCACTTCGTCTGGCGTCCAGGTGTAGTAGTGGCCCTCGCCGTCGGGCGTGTCCGCGTCCTGAGCGGAGTAGAACCCGCCCTCCGCCGACGTCATCTCCTCCAGCACCCACTCCAGCGTGTCCCTGGCCGTCTTGGCGTACCTCGGCTGACGGGTCGCCCGGTAGGCGTCGGCGTACTGCCTGGCGAGGAGGGCGTTGTCGTAGAGCATCTTCTCGAAGTGGGGGACGAGCCAGTACCTGTCGGTGGAGTACCTGTGGAAGCCTCCGGCGAGGTGGTCGCGGATGCCTCCGTCGGACATCGAGTCGAGGGTCTTGAGGACTGGGTTGAGGGCGGAGACCCTCGACGTCCTGGCGTTGTACCTCAGGAGGAAGCCGATGTAGCTGGGGAGCGGGAACTTCGGGGGAGGGCCGAACCCCCCGAACTGCTGGTCGTGGAGGGAGACGACCTCGGCGTAGGCGCCGTCCAAGAGGTCCTTTGAGACCGCGCCCCCGCCCTTGACTTGGTACTCCTCGCGGATGGCCTTCGTCAGGTCATCAGAGGTCCGGAGGACCTCGTCCCGCTTCTTCGCCCAGGCGTCGGCGAGGAAGTTCAGGACCTCGGGGAAGGAGGGGAGGCCATGCCTCGGCACGGGCGGGAAGTAGGTCCCCCCGTAGAACGGTTTGAGGTCTGGAGTGAGGAAGACGGAGAGAGGCCACCCGCCGCTCCCGGTGAGGGCGATCACCGCCTTCATGTAGACGTCGTCGATGTCGGGCCTCTCCTCGCGGTCGACCTTGATGGGGACGAACTTCTCGTTGAGCAGCTTCGCTATGGCCTCGTCCTCGAAGGACTCTTCGTTTTGACGATGGCACCAGTGACATGTGGAATAGCCGACGCTCAGGAAGATCGGCTTGTCATCCTTCCTCGCCTTGGTGAACGCCTCCTCACCCCAAGGGTACCAGTCGACCGGGTTCAGGGCGTACTGCAGGAGATACGGGCTCTTTTCATCGATGAGGCGGTTCGGCCTGCTCACGATGGGCGGTTTTGCCGCGGCCGTGATTTAAGGGAGTCAGTCAGACGGGGCGGGCCGCCGTCCCAGCCCGCGGGGGCGTCCCATCCATACCATGAAGTTGGCGACCGCGGCGATCACTGCGGTCACCACGAGGATGACCTCTAGGTCTGAGGCCGAATTCAGGTTCAGGGTCAGGCCTATGGCGTCGCCTTGGCTCAGGCCGACGGTTGCGCTCTGAGAGCCGCCCCCCTGGGAGGCCGAGACGGTGTACGGGCCCTCGGGGAGGAAGAGCGACTCGGACGGGTTCGTCCCTACGGCGCTCGAGGTGAGGTTGAGGCCGCCTGGCCCGGTGACCGAGATCGTGGTCGGGGAGCCCTGATTCCCGACCACGTGGACGGTGAGCATCGCGGTGGGGACGTCGTCTGTTTGGGACTGGTAGCTGGCGTTGAAGCTCAGGGAGCCCTGCGCGAGGGTGCTCCCGCCCGCTATGTCCAGCGAGTAGGAGAGGCTGGCCGGGTAGTCAGCCGCCAGGACGAAGAGCGAGCTCCCAGACTGGCTGGTCTGGATTATCCCGTCGGCGGGCGAGACCGACACCTTCGCTCCGAGGATCGGCTCGTTCCAGGGGGAGGCTACGAAGGTCACGCTGGAGATGTTCGCATCGACCGGGTAGGACGCCACCGCCTCGACCCCCTGCGTCCTGTACATGAGATAGAGCGTCCTCGGCCAGTCGGTCTCGCTCCCCGTGAGGCTCGAGGAGTAGGTCATCGTCCCCGATGCGAGAGCGACGGGCACACACGAGCCAGACAGGGATATCCATGACGTGGCGCCGAGTACGAGCACCCCCGCCTCCTCGACGAGCAGGCTGGTGGAGTTCTGGAAGTACGCCCTCAGGTCGTACCTGCCCTCCCTGACCGGGGCGTTCCAGTTCAGGGGTGCGGTGGCGTTGGAATTGGAGACTATCGCGACGGGTGACGACGAAGCGGCCAGGATGTCCGTCGTCACCACGCTGTCAGCGCTCCCGACCTGCAGGCCGTACGGCTGGTAGAGCTCGAGCCAGAAGGACGTGGACTCGTTGACCAAGCCGAGGGTAGAGACTGAGAGCGATGCGCCGGGGACGACGGTCAGTGTGCCGAGGTCGTGCATGGCCGTCGGGAGGCCGAGGACGACCCCGGCCGACTCCCCGCCGGTCGCGCACACCTCCTGGTCGTACGAGTCGCCGGGGTTGACCTTAGCTGCGATCGAGAGGTTCCCGGAGTCGAGCGAGAAGAAGAGCGGTCCGAGGGAGGCCTGGTGGGAGGCCAGGTTGACGAACCTCACGGGGACAGAGAACGACTGGCCGCTCCCGCTGACGGTGATGTTCCAGACGCCGTCGGGGTCGGACGGGACGAATGTGTAGAGCGGGGCGACCACCCCGGGGGCCAGGGTCGACGAGGCGATCACCTTCGACGGGACCCCGCCCTGCCAAGTGAGGGAGACGTTCACCGGGGTGGGGTAGCCGGACTCGGCCCAGACGGACTCGCCCACCGTGTATATCGGGACGCCCTCGGAGGTGTTCGTAAGGCTGGAGGGGCCGAAACCGAGGGAGAGGAGGCAGGTCTGGCAGGACGCGCCCCTGGCGGGAGGGGGACTCGCCGCGGCGAGCAGGAGGGCCGAGAGGGCGAGGAGGGTCGCCGCCCTACCGGCGGATGTAGACCCAGAGGAGGGCGACAATGACCAGTCCGGGGGCCGTGAAGGACAGGAGGGTATTAGGGATTATCCACACCGAGAAGAGGAGCCACGTCAGGGCCACGCCCGCCGCGAGGAGCGGGATGACGAAGGTCACCTTGGGCGGGACCTGGGCGGTGACCGAGGGGATGGTCGAGTAGACCAGCAGGCCGCAGTAGACCATGACCGATGGGACGACGATCAGGAGGGTGGTGAAGGAGGGGACGGGCACCTGGGGGATCCCCGTCCTGGCGGAGGTGATGAGGAAGTCGAAGAAGTTCCCGAGGGTGAACGTCCCGCCATAGCCTATCAGCGAGCCGGCCGCGAAGGTGAGGAACCCGTACTCGAGGCCGAGGGGTATCACGACCGTGGTGATGCCCCGGTCCTGGACCATCTGCACGAGACTGGCGAAGATAAGGTAGGGCGGGAGGACGGTGAAGAGGGAGGCGACCCAGGTCGAGAAGACCGTGTGGGCGAGGGTGCTGAGGTAGGGGGCGGGTGAGACGATGAAGGTCAGTATCAGGGCCATGACCACGAACGTCTCGAAGGAGAAGACGACCAGGAGGACCTCTATCCTCGCCGGCCTCCCGCCGTAGTATATCATCGTCCCCGCGAGCCTGAGGACCTGGGTGATGACTATCGCCCACTCGATGTCGCTTATCGCCGATGCGTCGAGGTGCGTGATGAAGAGGCCGGCGGAGAGGAGGTAGGCGAAGTAGACCGACGCCCCGACGACCGCTACGCACCCCAGGAGGACCCTCCTCGTGTCCCTAGGCCTCCAGGACCCTCCTCACGAGGGGCGTTAGATCTTCTACGCCTGAGTAGACGAGGGAGCGCACGGCGGGAGGGGGGCGGGACGACGGGCCCTCAGCTATCAGGAGGACTGCTTTGCGCGAGAGGAGGCCGGCCACCCCGGGGTCGTCGAGCTCCCTGAGGCCGGTGACGACGAAGTCGGAGGAGGCGGTCACCGCCCCGACGTTTCTGGAGGGCGGGGCCGCAGAGCAAGACATCACCGCCTCGGTCAGCTGGGAGTCGTCGGAGGCGGAGGCCTGGTTGAGGCCGGGGAGGTCGGCGCGGGTCTCGTCGCCTCCCCTCGGTGAGTCGTAGACCACCACCATGGTGGCACCCATCGCGATCACCTCCTTGCCCACGCGGGCGAGGGCCTCGCAGAGGAGGTCGATCCACGGGGCCTTTGCGTCCCCCCTCTCGGCGAACTGGATGACGCCCACCCTGACGATGTCGCGCACGTTCCCCTCCCTGACCCTCGCGGTGAGGTCCTCGGTGGGCGACTTTGCCACGCGCTTCCAGACGATGTCCTTGGTGTCCCCGGAGTGGTACTTGTCGAGGCCGTAGAGCTCCATTCCCGGGCCCGGGTACCCCGTGGGCTGGTCCCCGAAGCCGAAGATCGTCAGCCTCCGCGGGGTGGCGGACGCGAGAAGGGAGAGCGGGAGGGTGTCGAGGACGAGGTCGCCGAAGACGACCTGCTCGACCCTCCTATAGATCCTGAGGGGGTCGGTCAGTGCGACCCCGACCTTGATCCCGACCAGCCGTCCGGCGTAGGTGCCGACGAACCGCAGCCTGACCTTCCCCCCGGGCAGGGTCTCGGTCTTGACCAGGCGGCCGGTCTCGACGTGGACGGTGGGGGGCATCGTACCCACCCATTCGGCGACCCTCGACTCGATGGTGAGGTCGGTCTCGTACTCCTCGCCCTTGAAGGCGACTATCCGCCCCCCTTTCATGGAGATGTTGACGCCTCCCTCCAGGGCGAGCTGGAAGACCGCCACCGAGACGAGGGCCATCGCGACCATAGAGACGCCCAGTATCTCGATCAGCCTGATGTTCAGGAGGGCTGCCGCTATCAGGGTGATGATGGTGGCGGCGAGGTAATCCCTCCCGCGCGGCGTCAGCGTGGGGGTTCCACCCTGTCGAGGATACCCGAGAGGATGGTCCCGGTGTTCTGAGAGACTCCCTTGAACGCTGCCGCACGGTCGACAGCGAGGCGGTGTGCGAGGACGTCGTTGGCCAGGGACTTCACGTCGTCGGGTGTGACGTACTTCCTGCCCTCGATCAAGGCCCTGGCGCGCGCGCAGTGGACCAGCTGGACTATCGCCCTCGGGCTAGCGCCCAGGACGAGGGAGCCCTCCTTCCGCGTGGCCTCGGCGACCCGCGAGAGGTAGCTGAGGACGTCATCGGAGACGGTGACCTTCTCGACCTCGGCGAAGAGGGAGTCGAGCTCCCCGGGAGCCAGGACGGGGTTGACGTCGGCCACGTCTAGCTTGGAGAGGTTCCTCCTGATTATGCTAGACTCGACCTCCTTGCTTGGGTACCCGAAGGTGACCTTGACCATGAACCTGTCGAGCTGCCCCTCGGGGAGAGGGTAGACCCCCTCGAACTCGAGTGGGTTCTGGGTGGCGATGACCATGAAGGGCGAGGGGAGCTTCTCCGTGTGGCCCTCGACCGTGACCTGGAGCTCCTGCATCGACTCGAGGAGGGCGCTCTGGACCTTCGGAGGCGCCCGGTTGATCTCGTCGGCCAGGAGGACGTTGGTGAAGACCGGGCCCCGCCTGAACTCGAACTCCCTGTCCTTGAGGTCGAAGACGAAGCCCCCGATGATGTCGAGCGGGAGGATGTCGGGCGTGAACTGGACCCTCTTGAACTGCAAGCCGAGGCACTTTGCGAACGCGTTGGCGACGAGCGTCTTGGAGACTCCGGGGACGCCCTCTAGGAGGACGTGCCCCTTGGCTAGGAGGCAGACCAGGAGGAGGTCGACCTCCCTCTCCCTCCCCACGACCAGCTTGCCGACCTCGCGTCTGACCTTGTCCCTCAGGTCACCTGCCAAGGCTCCATCTCCCTCCGACCCTCTCGGCCACCTTCAGGACCTCGGAGTAGTCGAGGTTGGGCAGAGGCTGACCGCCGTAGCGGTAGTCCTCGTAGCCCCTGAGGGCCGGCTCGATTCCCTCGGTCTTGACCCCCGAGGCGCGCAGGCGGGCGACGGCCTCCTCCCAGGTGAACCCAGCCGGGAGGTCGGGGGCGGCCCGTCTGAGGGCCTTCTCGAGGCCGTCGAACGCGTCGGCGAGGTTGGAGGCCCTGGTCCTCCTGCGCGCCCTCATGGCGGCGAGGACGAGGGGGGCGAAGAGGGCGACGTTCAGGGCCAGGAGCGCGCCCAGGACGAGCTGGCTGCTCACCATGATGCCGTCCTCAGGCGGAGGAGCGGTGGCTTAAGAACTTGCGAGTTCGAAAAAACGCTTTTAGTCAGCGCAGTGCTCGGCGGGCCGAATGACCCCGAGGAGGTCCACGCTCGTCGCCTCGGCGGCGGTGCTCGGCCTGGTCCTCCTCGCCGGCGTGATAGTCCTCGTCCTCAACTCTGCGGAGCTCGCGAGCCCCTCGATCCCCGTCTCGGGAGGGAACGGCGCGGGCGGCTCGCCAGGGCAGCCCGGCATCCTGGGCCTCCAGGTGCTCTCGAACCAGAACGAGAGCAACAGGCTCTCGAACCCGGTGAGGGCGCTCTTCGACGTGGGGGGCCTGACTATACACGTGGTCCAAGACGTCAACTCCAGCCGGCCCCTGTCCAGCATCCTCGTGACGGGGCCCGACGGGCACGCGGTGGAGGAGCTCCCCCCGTCCAAGTACGTCGTCAACCTCAGCATGGAGGCCCTCGACTTGAACTTCACCGTCCCGGTCACGCCGGGGAACGAGACAGACCTCCTTGTGACGGTGCTCGGGACGGCGTATCCGGTGACCTACACCGAGGTCTCGACGTTCGGAGGGGCGTCTGAGCTCTTCGCCCAGTTGCGAGTCCCGACGACGGTGGGCGTCCCCGGGGAGAGGGTGATCCTGAAGATGCTCGGGCCAGGGAGCGGCCGGGGCGAGCTGTTCAACGCGACGGTGCTATCGTCGCAGTCGCCCGCGGGCGGGCAGGCGTGGCTGACTTTGGGGGCGCAGGGAGTGGTCGACCCGGTCAACGCGACGTCGTTCGAGATGACGACGTGGGCGTACTCCCAGACCGTGATCGTCACGGCGATCCCGGTCGCGCCGGGGCAGCCTCTGGGCGTGGCAAACGACTAGGGCTTCTTGGCCTTCTTCGAAGCCGCCTTGAAGTAGGCTTTGAGAGGGTCCCAGTAGGCGCTCTTCCACCCGCCTGAGTATTCGGCGACCTGCTCCGCGGGGACCTTGGAGTGGACCATCTCGAGCTCGGTGCCTCCCCTCTTCGGGGTGAGGACGAACTCGAGCCTCGACGGAGGGTACCCCTCGGGCCACTCCGTGGTGCTCCACTCCTGGACTATCTTCTTGTCCTTGACAAGCTCGAGGTTCTTCCCGGAGATGTATCCGTCCCAGGCGGTGAAGGCGGCGCCCTTCCTGGAGCTGGTGGTCGCGGGTGAGCCGGTGAAGGCGGCGTGCTTCTTCGCGTCTAGGAGGGCGTCGTAGACGTCCCCGGGCGGGGCGGCGATGAAGACCTTCTGCTCGATAACTCCGAACTTGAGGGGCAAGCCTGTCGGCCGTGACCCCGGAGGTCTATTTTACTTCCTCGGCCTGAGCAGGAAGGAGAGCGCGAGCGCGGCCGCGGAGGCGATGATGACCGCCAGCCCGACGGTCGCCTCGGGCGAGGCCGGGCAGGAGCAGTTCGACGGCTGGCCGACTATCTGCGCGGGGCAGTTGCACATCGTGGTCAGCCCCTCCAGGGTCAGGACGAGCCCGAGGACGAGCCCGAGGACAGACAGCGCCCTTACCTCCCGGCGGTTCAACGCCCTGCGTCGCGCCTCCGCGGCCTCTTAAGAGATTAGGAAACGGCACGAATCGCGCCCGGCAGGCGGGGCCGGAATTTCTATGGGAGCTTAAAAGAAAAACAGGGCTTTGGGGCCGATGCCAGCGCAAGGCAGGCTCCACTACCTCTACGAGGCCGCCGAGGAGGGCGAGAAGGAGAGGTTCGTCTACTTCTGCTCGGGGTGCTCGTGCATACTCCACGTCTCCGCGTCGCTCGAGCCGGTCGCGAGGACGGTGGAGTCCCTCGAGAACAGGTGCCCGGGGTGCGGGTCGGAGCTAGAGTCGGGCGTCTCCTGCAGGTCGGCGAGGGTCCCCGAGTCGTGGCCGGAGGTGACCAGGTCGTCGCTCTCCGCCAGGGCGGCCCCCGCGAGGAGGGAGGCGGAGTTCAAGACCGCGGCGTCGATGCGCGGGTTCTCTTTCAACTTCGGCCCTCTCGACGCCCTGGTCGGGCACTACATCGACCAGGCGTGGTCGGTCGCGTTCACGGGGGCGCGGGCGAACGCGGTGGGAGAGTTCCTCTGCTTCAGGGGGCAGCTCCCGAGGGAGCAAGGGGGGAGGGACTCGGCGGTCGTCCTGATAGACGGGGGGAACCGCTCCGACCTCTACCTCTTCTCCGCCTTCGCCAAGCTCTATGGCGTCCAGCCGAAAAAGGCGCTCAGGAGGGTGGTGACGAGCAGGGCGTTCACCCCGTACCAGCTCGTCGACCTCGTGACCAGGGAGCTCCCGAGGGTCGTCGAGGAGTACGGGGCGAGGATGGTCGTCCTCACAGACGTCTTCGGCGTCATGGGGGAGGGGTCGGAGGTCGACGAGGACGAGGGGCGGAGGCTCGCCCTCGCCGTGAGGCGGGGGATAGAGGAGGTCAAGGGCAAGGGGGTGCTTGTCTTCGAGACGCTGATCACCAGGACGTCATTCGACGGAGCGGTGACCGACCACGCCGACGTCCTGGTCGGGCTCGAGGAGGAGAGGGGGCGGATCAGGGGGACGCTCCAAAGGCACCCGTTCGTCAAGAGGTCGGCGCCCAGGGAGTTCACCCTGCGCGACCTCCTCTTCCACAACAGGGCAGAGGCGAAGGAGCCGGAGGGGTGAGCGATGGGAAGGACTACTCCGTCGTTCAGGATGGCCGAGGCGCAGGAGATAGGTGAGTGGAAGGGGTTCAGGAGGGCGCTCCCCAAGCGCGAGAGGGAGGGGTTCGACGCGATGCTCGACGCGTCGAGGCTCTACGCGTCCGCGTCGTCGGCCGCGGTGAGGACATCCAGGTTCGAGGGGATGGCGATGGCGCTGGTCTTCCACCACTGGAAGGCGCTCGCGGAGATGGAGGAGGCGCTGGAGTGAGCCTCTCCGACGCGGAGATAATGGAGGAGGTCGAGAGCTGGAGGGGGTTCGGGGACGCCCTGAGGGGGGAGGACAGGGAGCTCTTCGAGGAGATGCTCAGGTCGGCGTACGAGTTCATCCCCGCGATGCACGCCAAGGACTCGCCCTTCGCGGCGGAGGCGCTCCTGATGGGGCTGATCTTCGCCCAGCACAGGAAGATGGCGAGGATGGCCGAGGAGATCGCGGAGCTGAGGAAGGGGAAGGACAAGGGGTAGCCCTTGCGCGGGTGGATACTCGACCTCTACTCCGAGAGCCCCGGGAAGATGGTGGTGTGGGTGAGGCTCGAGGACGGGGGGACGAGGAGGCTGGTGGACAGGTGGGAGCACTCGATCTTCGTCGCGGCGGACAGGAGGGAGGACCTCGACGACGTGTTCAGGGACAGGGAGGTGCCGAGGTCGAGGTTCGTCAGGAGGCTGGAGAGGGCGACAGACAGGGAGGAGAGCGAGGTCCTCGAGGTCGCGGTCGAGGACGCCAAGAGGACGCTCGCGATCGCCAAGAGGATAGAGAGGTCAAAGTCGTTCGGGGCGTACAGGCTGTACAACGTCGACGTCCCCCCGGAGCAGATGTACCTCTACGAGAAGGACCTCTTCCCCCTCGCCTTCTGCGAGGTAGACCAGGCGGCGCGCGGTCTGAGGTGGAGGCTCCTCGACGACAACAGGTCGTGCGTCTACAGGCTCCCGCCTATGAGGTCGGCGGCGATCGAGGTCAGGATAGCCAAGGCGGGGAGGCTCCCCAAGAGCACGGATTCCATCGAGTCTATCGCGGTGGGGGACGGGAAAGACACGACGGTGATTGACAGCGGGACGGAAGGGGACAAGATAATCGGGCTGGTCGACTTGGTCAGGAGGCTCGACCCCGATATCATACTCACCAAGGATGGGGACTCGTTCACCCTGCCGTACCTCATCGCGCGTGCGCAAGAAGGTGGAGTCGCCGACAAACTCACGCTGGACCGAGAGGGGACCGTCATGGGGCTTCCATCGAAGAAGGGGACCAGCTACTTCAGCTACGGCAAGATACTTTTCAAACCCTCGGCGATAAAGTTCCGAGGGAGGATTCACCTCGACAGGGCGAGCTCGTTCGTCTGCGCTGAGAGCGGGATGGACGGGTTCTATGAGATGAGCAGGGTCTGCAGGCTCCCCCTCCACACGGCGAGCAGGGCGAGCATAGGCAAGTGCCTTTCGAGCCTCCAGTTCTATTACGCGACAAAGGAGGGGTTACTCATCCCTTGGAAGCCCAGCCTCGCGGAGCACTTCAAGAGTAGGGTCGAGCTGCTCAACGGCGACCGCGGGGGGTTCGTCTTCGAGCCGAAGATCGGCGTTCATGAGAACGTCGGGGAGCTCGACTTCAGCTCTCTCTTTCCGGCCATCATGGCGAAGAAGAACATCTCCCCGGAGACGGTGAGGTGCTCGTGCTGCCCAGACTCGGCGAACAGGGTCCCGGAGCTGGATTGGAACGTCTGTGAGAGGAGGCCGAAGGGCGTCGTCCCCAAGGCGGTCGAGATAATCGTAGAGAAGAGACTGAAGTACAAGGCGCTCGAGAAGGGAACAAAGAGCGAGGAGGACAAGGCCCGCTACGCCTCGAGGAAGAACGCCCTGAAGTGGGTGGGTGTCGCCTGCCTGCCAAAGGAGTCGCCGGTCCTCGTCCGGAGGGATGGCGCGGACAAGTTCGTGAGGATCGGGGATTTCATTGACGGCTTGGTCGGCGACCAAGTCGGAGTGATCGAGTGCCCGCCTGGCGTGTTTGTCGCAGGAGTGGACCACGACTACAAGGCGAAGTACTGCAAGGTGGCTCGGCTGATCAAGAAGCCCAACGACCAAAAGCTGTTGTCTGTTGCGATGGAGGACGAACTGAAAATCGTCACCACGCCAGACCATCTATTCTTCACGCTCCGCGAAGGGAGACTTGAGGTGAAAACGGCGGACGAGTTGGAGACAGGCGACGTTGTGCCCACGAGAAAGAAGATTCCGGCGTCCAGAGAATTGGACGGAAACCAGGCCGGACAAATCGACGGGGTCGAGAAGCTCATCAATGGCGACCTTGGGTTCGTCAGGGTAAGGAGAGTGGGGAAGCTGGACGATTGTCCTGAATACGTCTACTGTTTCCAGCTGGAAGAGGGCGAGGTACCCGGGTTCTTCGCTGGCGAAGGTCTTACTTTTACTCACAATTGTTTCGGCTACCTCGGGTTCAACAACGCAAAGTTCGGGAGGATAGACGCCCACATGGCGGTCTGCGCCTGGGACAGGAGAATACTGATGGACGCGGCGAGGGTCGCTGAGAGGAGGGGGTTCAGGGTGATGCACGGGATAGTCGACTCGCTCTGGCTGAAGAAGGAGGGGGCGGGGGAGGACGAGTACAGGAGGCTCGCCAGGGAGATAAGGGAGGAGACTGGGTTCGACATCGTCTTCGAGGGCCTGTACAAGTGGATAGTCTTCCCGCCCTCGAAGACCAGCGACGCCCTCCCGGTCCTCAACAGGTACTTCGGGGCCTACGCCGACGGGAAGCTCAAGGTCAGGGGGATAGAGGCGAGGAGGCACGACACCCCGTCCTTCTTCTCGAGGTGCCAGGCGGAGATCCTCCAGGTGCTCGCGGGGGCGAGGGACGCCGGGGAGGCTGTGGGGATGGTCGACGAGTGCGTCGGCATCTTCCTCCGGCACGCGGGGGAACTCCTCGAGGGGAGGGTCCCGGTCGGCGAGCTGGTCTACACGAGGAACCTGTCCAAGGCCCCGGGGGAGTACGTCAACAGGTCGCTCACCTCGTCGGTGGCTGACAGGCTCGTCCGCGAGGGGGTGGAGCTCCACGCCGGCGAGTCGGTGGAGTACGTGATAGAGGACCAGGAGGCGGGGCGGGCGGTGCCCCTCGACCTCGTCGACGCGAGGACGACCTACGACGCGGCGAGGTACGTCGAGCTCCTCGCGGAGGCGTGCTCCACGGTCTTGGAGCCGTTCAGGAAGGACTGCTCGGCCGAGGGGCTGGTGAGGGAGGTCGAGAAGTACGTGACGCGCGCGGTCGCCCCGTGAACCAGGCCAGCTACATCGGCTTGGCCGGCCCCTTGGAAAGGGCCCCGAACGCGACCAGCGCGACCCCGAGGACGGCGAGCAACCCGCCAAGGTAGATGAAGGTCGGGTTGTTGTCCATCAGGCTGCTCCCGCCGATCAGCCCGGCACCCTGCGACGCCCAGCCGAGACCCAGGAGGAGGAGCAGGAGGCCAACCACGACCGGGATGGCCTTCCTCATCTTGAGGTTCGGGGCGCTTGGAATTATTTGAGGGTTGTTCTAGATCGAGAGCTGAGTGGCTGGTGCGGGTCGTCGGGGAATGGAGGTCATTGCTTTCGGGCGGGGAGGAGAGGTCCCGCTAGCAGGAAGAGCGAGATTATCACCGTCCCCACGGTGAAGATTGTCCCCACTATCGGCCTGTAGGCGGTCTTGACGTGGATGCCGTCGTCGAGGACGACCTTGATGGCGTTGAGCCAGATCCCGAACAGGAACAACGCGAGGAAGGCCAGCCCGGACCCCACCCCGGGCGCGAGCAGGAGGAGGACGAACGAGACGAGGAGGGCGAGCGAGCTCGCGACCTTTGCCATGTGGACCACGGACCCCCGGGCGATGAGCTCGCGGTAGGTCTCGGAGGAGTCCCTCAGGAAGCTGAGGTAGTACTTCGGGCTCAGCTTGTAGACGCGGAGGTGCGTCCCCTCCGAGGAGAAGTCGCAGACTATCTTGAACCCCTTCTTCCTCAGACGGTAGCAGTATTCGCCGTCCTCGTGGACCCGGAGCTTCTCGTTGAAGCCGCCGACCTTGGCGAAGGCCGCCATCGAGACTATGTTGCACCCGTTGCCCACCTTGAACGCATAGTGGGGGCCAGGAGGGGCGGCGAAGGCGTCGTAGAGGAGGCCTGCGCGCCTCCTTGAGTTCCTGTTGTCCCAGGGGAGCGACGCGATGGCGACGGCGGGATCCCGTCGGAAGCTTGCCAGGAGCCTGTTTATCGTGTCGGGCGGGCACAGGATGTCGGAGTCGAGGAAGAAGACGTAGTCCGTCCCTACCGCCTCCCTGAAGGCGATGTTCCTGGCCTCCGAGATGTTGGTCTGGGCGACCTTGACCACCACTCCCTCGTACTCGTCCCCGTGCTCAGCCCTGAAGGACTCTATCATCTGCATGGTCTTGTCCTTCGAGCAGCTGTCCACGAAGCAGATGCGGAGGCGCTTCCTGTCATAGTCGAGCCGGTACATCGACTCGAGCACCTTCGGGAGGCTCCACTCTCGGTTGTACGTCGGCATGCCGATGGTGACCAAGGGCGGCTCGGTCGCCGGCTTCGCTTCCAATGGTCCAGAATCCTCCCCGGCGTCCCCCGAGGTCTAATTAAGGATGGAGTCCTTCGCGCCGCAGGTAGGAGGCACGGCTGCTCTCCCTGGCGGAGCTAGGCCAGGCTCTTGCGCCTGAGGAGCAGGAGCGCGGGCGCCATCAGGGCGGCCATGATCGCCACGGGCTGGCTGAACTCGGGGACCGAGAACCCGGCGTTCGTCTTCAGCACGATGAACTTGCCCAGGGCGGCCGCGTCGCCGTCGACGTAGGCGCCGGAGACCGTGTAGTTCCCGGAGACGTCTGTCCCGGTGTTGCCTCCCGGACCGTTCGTCCGGACCCAGCCCCCTCCCGGGAAGCTGAACTGGACGCTCGAGCTGACCGAGAACCCTGCGTGGGTGAAGACGTTTCCGAGGGGGTCTGTCACCTGGAGGGAGGTGAAGACGTCCGGTGCAGGGCCGACGACCTGGGTGACCGTTATAGTCACCGTGCCGCCGGCGGGGACGCTCCCCGGAGACACGCTGACGGTGGAGATCGCGTGGACCGGGACCGCGAAGGACGCGGAGAAGAGCATGGCGAAGGCTAGACCAAGCACCTTCCAGGCCTTCATGTTAGAGAAAAAGGGAGACGGCGGCCATATAAGGGGCATGAAGTCCAAGCGGATGAGGCTGGAGCCGGAATCCATCCAACTATTGCACCTTCCTGAGGGATTGGCGCCGGCCTGGCCCGACCCGCGGCGCGGCCTGCCTTCTTACTTGTGGGACCTCAGGGCCTGGGAGACCTTGGCGACGGCCGGCGAGGACGGGTGGGCCTGGACCCACGCGGCGACCTTGGGCGAGGCGGCAGCCATCTCGACCAGGTGGGCGATCGGGTGGCCGCTTGGGGGTTGGCCTGCCGGGGGCGCGCTCTGGGAGACAAGGGCCCCCGCGGAGACGGAAGAGACCGAGGCTGGCGGGACGGAGGCCCCGGTGGCTGTCGCGAAGAGGGCCGCGAAGGCGACCGCCAGGAGCAGGCCCGCTCCGACGAAGAGAAGGGCCTGAGGTACGGCCTGTCTGGCCAAGATATCAGGGCGTTACGCCGCGGCTGGCCGATAAAACCCCGCCGAATCTCTGCTATGAACCAGAAATCCACCCCCGGAACCCCGTCTGGTGCGTTCCGGGGTCGGCGGGCCGGGCGTGTTGGGCCGAGCGACGTGTGAAGCGTTTAAGAACCTCGAGGAGGCCGCTCCGAACCCCTTGCGCGGAAGAGACGCGAGAGGCTCGGGCGAGGGCCAGAGCGAATGATAATCCTGATCGCGAACTCCCTGGCCTACTTCGACGGCACCAGGAGGTACGACCTGGGAGGCCTCAGCCCCGACCAGGTCTACCCCCGCATCCTCGAGAGGTCGCTCGGGACGAAGGTCGTCTCCTATGCGGAGCCCTGGAGAACGATCAAGGACGCTCGAGGGCTGGCCAAGAAGATACCGGCCGAGAAGGCCTCGGTCTTCATACTCAACGTCGGGATGGCCGAGTCGCTCCCCAAGGTCTATCCCTTCCGGATCAGGATGCTCGTCGACAGGGTCCCGTGGCGGGCGCTCAGGCGCAGGCTGAACAGGTTCGAGTCCATACTGCTGCGCGTCACCAACAAGCGGGAGGGATGGATCGGTCCGAAGGACTTTAGGAGGTACCTCAGGGAGACGGTGGAGATCGCTCGGGCAAGGTTCAAGCCCGACATGGTGATAATCGTGAACATCTTCCACGTCCCAGAGTCGCTCGAAGCGAAGAAGAGGGGCACCATCGACAACGCGGCTGTCCTCAACCAGGTGATGAAGGAGAGCGCCAGGGACCTGGGGACGGGGCTCCTGGACGCCTATTCGATATTCGACGCATCCTACTTCCTCCCCGACCTCGTCCATCTCAACGCCCGGGGTCACGTCAAGATGGCCTCCGAGCTGCAGAAGATAATCGAGAAGAGGGAGGAGATAGAGGTCGGTTCGACGGGCTAGCGTCGGGCGCGCCCCGGCCCCGGCGGGGACAGAATTGCTAAAATGGTGGCCCTGAGGGCGGTGGGAGCAGAAGAAGTCTTGCAAGAGCCCGCCAGTCTTCCTCCGGAGTACAGGTCGAGGTTTCCGGGCGACCTGGAGATAAGGATCTTCAGGGACCCGATCACCACTTTCTCGCGGATAGCCCACGATTGCGGGGACTTCGTCCACTTCAAGGTGAGCGGCAAGGACATGTTCCTCATCACCAACCCGGACTACATCAAGGACGTGGTCATCAACCACCACCAGGAGGTCATAAAGAGCGAGAGCCTCAAGATAGCGAAGCCCCTCCTCGGAGAGGGGCTCCTCACTAGCGAGGGCGAGTTCCATCACAGGCAGAAGAGGCTCGTCCAGCCTGCGTTCCACCAAGAGAGGATAGTCGGCTACGCGAAGGTCATGGTCGAGAGGACCCTGGAGGCCTGCGAGGCGTGGAAGGACGGCGAGACCCTGGACGTGCACGACGAGATGATGCGCCTCACCCTCGCCATCGTCGCGAAGACCCTCTTCGGAGCGGACATGAGGGAGGGGGAGGCGGCCACCGTGAGCGAGGCGCTCACGACGGCCCTGGAGAGCCTCCACAAGATGAAGACCCCCGGGTCCAGGGTGCTCAGGAGGTTCTCGAACCCGGGCGACCAGCAGATCCAGCGGTCGAAGGAGACGCTCGACTCCATCATGTACAGGATAATACAGGAGAGGCAGAAGAGCGGCGAGGACAGAGGAGACCTCCTCTCGATGCTGCTCCAGGCCCGCGACAAGGAGGGGGACGGCTCCGGGATGACCGACCTCCAGGTCAGGGACGAGGCCATGACGCTCTTCTTGGCGGGTCACGAGACCACGGCGAAGGCCCTTACGTGGAGCTGGTACCTGATCTCGGAGAACCCCGAGGCGGAGTCGAAGCTCCACGCAGAGGTCGACTCGGTGCTTGCGGGGAGGCCGCCGACGGCCCAGGACTTCCCAAAGCTGGAGTACACCAACAAGATAATGGCAGAGGCCCTGAGGATGTACCCCCCGTCCTGGACTCTGGGGGTCAAGGCGATCAAGCCCTTCTCGGTCGCCGGCTACCAGATCCCCGTCGGGGCGACGATGGTCATGAGCCAGTACATCGTCCACCACGACCCCCACTTCTATCCCGAGCCCGAGAGGTTCAGGCCCGAGAGGTGGACGCCGGAGTTCAAGAGCTCCCTCCCGAGGTTCGCCTACTTCCCCTTCGGGGGCGGCCCGAGGGGGTGCGTCGGAGAGCCCTTCGCCTGGATGGAGGGCGTCCTGGTGATAGCGACCATCGCCCAGAGGTGGCGCCTGACCCACGTCCGGGGCCACAAGGTAGAGATGCTGCCGAGGCTGACCCTCCGCCCCAAGTACGGGATGAAGATGGTGGCGGAGAGACGAAGCGCCGCCTAGAGTCCTAGCCGACCGTTCCTGGAGGGAGCGCTCAGGTCGAGCGTGTGCCGACGTACCGGCGCACCAAGAAGTAAGCGACGACCACGATTATCACAGCCCCGACGCCGAAGCCGACGTTCTTGAAGCTCAGGAGGTTGGTGGTCGAGTAGACCGTCATCTCGAGCGGGAGCGTGAAGTTGTAGGGGACGTTGTTCTGGTCGGTGTAGGTGACGAGTATCTTGACGAGGTAGTTCCCTGCCTGGACGCCCGACTTTACGTTGATGCCCGTGACCGCCGTCTGGGAGGTCGACCCGTCGATCGTCCCCAGGCCGAAGAGGGCCGACGTGAATATCCCGTCCCCGTTCTGTACGGAGACGGTGGTGTTGTAGGCCGGGCTCGAGCCGTCGTTCCTCAGGTACATTGTGAAGGTCCCCTGCGAGCCGGGGGTGAGGACGGCGGGGCTGAGGAGGGTGTTGGTGATGCTCACCTGCGGGGTGGCGTAGGGGGCGATGGTGACTGTGTACGGCGAGGTGATCTTGTAGGAGGCGCCGGACGAGTCCCCGTAGGTCACCGTCGCGTTGAAGTTGTACTCGCCTAGCCTGGCGTCGCTCGGGATGCTCAGGAAGGCCGTGGCGTTCCCGGTCACTCCGCCCTGGATCGACCCCAGGTAGATCGTTATGTTCGAGAGGAACGGCGGGCCTCCCGAGAAAGTGACCTTGACGCCCAGCGCGCTCGCCCCGCCCGAGTTGAAGAGCTGGGCGTTGAGGAAGGTCTGGAGTCCTGGGATGAGCGGGTTCTTCCCGAACTGCAGCGAGTTGAACACGATGCTGGGCTGGCCGACTATGTTGACCACCATCACCTGCTGGGTTGTGTACACGGCCCCGAGGTTGTCGACGTACGACAGGGTCAGGGTCAGGGGATAGGACCCTGGCTTTGTGGAATCGGGCGAGGTGAAGGCCACCGTCTGCGTGGTCGTGCCGTTGGGCCCGACGTTGCCGAACCTGTAGTTGCCGACCGACCCAACGGTCGATATCGGGCTGCTGGCGTTGACAGAGAGTACGGCCTGCTCGGCGGGCGCGAACCCCGTGTTCTCGACCTTCATCTGGATGGCGAAGTTGTCACCCGGGTGGACTACGGGGGGGACGAACGAGGCCGAGGTCAGGATGAGGTCGGGGTGGACAGAGTTGCCCGAGACGGGGACGAAGAGGTTCCCGACAGTGGAGAGCTTGTTGAAGAAGTAGTCGGTGAAGGCGAGCGAGTAGGGTATAGTATACCCGGTCGGTACGGTCGAGCTCGAGACGCTCAGCGTGAGGTTGAGCACGTACGCCGATCCCGGTGCGAGGACGCCGATCGGGATGGTCGAGCCTGTGTTGAGGATGGAGAACTGGGAGGGAGGGTTGAGCGCGAGGACAGCGTTGTATGCCGTGGAGTTGCTCACGTTGACCACGTCGGCGCTCAACGAGAACGATATCCCGGGCTGGACTATGGCGGGACTAAGGACCACGTTCCGGAGCACGAGGGAGGGAGGGAGCGGGCTGGGCAGGGAGATCGTGCCCGGCACGGTGTAGGACGTACCAGAGTAGTCGTCGTAGGTGAGCGAGTAGGCCGCGGTGTACCCGGTGGTCGAGGGCGCCGCCGTGCTGGAGACGCTGAGGGTCAGGTTGAGGGTCTTCGACCCGCCTGGCCCTACCACCCCTATGGCGATGGTCGAGCCTGTGTTGAGGATGGAGAACTGGGAGGGAGGGGTGAGGGTCAACACGGCGTCGTAGGCCGTGGAGTTGCTCACGTTGACCACGTCGGCGGTAAGAGAGAAGGAGGAGATCGACCCCTCGTTGCTCGGAGTGAGAGACACGTTCTGGATCGCGAGGATCGCGGTCGGGCGGTTGGGGATGACGAAGGTGAGGATCTGGTCCCCGCCGTCGGTGGTCACCGTCTGGTTGGCCGACCCGCCAAGAGGCGGGTAGACCTGCACGTTGAAGGTGGCGTAGGCGGTCACGTTGACCGCGAGGAAGCGCCCGTTGTTCGTGGTCCCGCTGGCGACCAGTGTGTAGGCGGGAGGGCTCACGTCGGCCTGCTGCTGGAAGACATCCACGAGAGCGCCGTTGATCCACAGGCCGTTCTGGTCGACCACGTGGATGTCGAGCGAGACCACGGGCCCGGCTATGGAGGTGACAGTCACGGTGCTGACTGAGGTGGTCGTGACAGTCACGGTGGGCACGATGACGGTTGCGTTCGGGCTGATGCCCGACGCGGGTCCCGAGCCGGCGTTGGGCATGGCGGCCGAGCTGTAGAACGAGGAGGCGCCGAGGCTGCCGACCAGCAAGGCCAGCGCGACGAAAGAGGTGAAAAGCCGGCGGGCCAATTTCCCGCGCCCCGCCGACCCGGCTGTTATTAATCATGACGTCGGAATCGTCGCTCCGCCAGGACATCTCGCTGCCGCGGCGGTCGATACGTCGATTGTCTAGCGGGCTGAGAATGGGGAGCCCGGTTAAATACCCGAGGAACCGAACTGCCGGGAGTTTGAACCGACACCAGCGCGTTGTAGCGGGTCTGTTTGTGATGGCGACCCTCTTCGTCTTTCCCTCTGTTGCTCCGGTCTTCGCGGCGACGGCGCACCAAGACCCGATGGACCTGGTCTGGCAGAGGAACGGCTCCGTCAAAAGCACCAACTGGGGGGGATACGCCGTGACCGGCCCTGTCGGCTCGGTGACGTACGCGGTCGCGTCCTGGACGGTGCCAACCGTCACCTGCGCCGCGAAGGAGACATCCTACGCCGCGTTCTGGGTGGGGATCGACGGCTTCACTTCGAAGACGGTCGAGCAGACCGGCACCGACTCCGACTGCAGCAACGGGACGCCCCACTACTACGCTTGGTACGAGTTCTACCCCAAGGGATCGAAGGACATCGGGTCGGTGGTCGTCCACCCAGGCGATTCGATCCTTGCCTCGATCACCTTCAACGGAGGGGCCTTCACGGACTCGATAACTGACAGCACCACAGGGACGTCGTTCCAGGTGACCTCCACCGTCCCGAAGGCCCAGGAGACCTCCGCCGAGTTCATCATAGAGGCGCCGACGGTGTGCAAGCTCCTAAAGTGCAAGCTGGCACCGCTCGCCGACTTTGGGACGGTCGGGTTCGGGCAGGACAACACGGGCGTGACCACGACGCTCAACTGCGCCGCAACCGTCAGCGGCGTGACCGGCCCGATAGGTTCGTTCGGGTCCGCAGTCCAGCAGATAACGATGATAGGGCAGGCGGCCTCCCAGCCCATAAAGGCCCAGGCGTCAGCGCTCTCGAGCGACGGGACGAGCTTCACCGACCAGTGGCTGCTCAGGGGCCCGTAGCTCCCCCAAGCCGTTCCCACTCGAAAGGGTAAAGAGCGGGAGAGTCCGCCTCGCAAGAGTTGGAACCAAGGCGCAGGGAGCTCGTCCTCGCGGCCCTGCAAGGGCTGTGGATCTACCTCCTGATTCTCTGGGGGTACATTGTCGCCGACTCGTGGCTGTTCCCGCAGTACCAGTACATGGCCATCTCCGTGTACGTCCCGCTACGGCAGAACATGCTGGCCGACATCGCGTTCCCATTGTCCTTGGTATGCTTCGTACTCTGGAGGTACCTGGGAAGCCAGCCGGCCTCCCCGGGGCAGGACCGCCCAGGCACGTCCCTGCATAAGACCACAGAGATGAAATAGGCCGTTTCGAGACCCCTTTTTTCCCTTGAGCGGGTCTTCTAGGAAGAGAGTGCTCGTCATCGGGGTCGACTCGGTCCCCCTGGACCTGATCCTACCCTGGGCGACAAGCGGCCACCTGCCCAACTTTGCGAAGATATTCTCCAGGGGAGCATACGGCGACCTCTACTCCAGGATCCCCGTCACGCCGGTCGCATGGTCTTCGATCTACACGGGCAAGAACCCGGGCAAGCACGGGATAATCGGGTTCAGGAACCACAAGCCCAACACCTACGAGGAGGTGGGAGTCAACTCCACTGTTCGAGACGCCAGGGACGTGTGGGAGATAGCGGGGTCTCACGGCAAGAAGGTCATCGTAGTCAACACGCCCCTCACCTACCCGGCCAGGCCGGTCAACGGCTACCTGGTGTGCGGCTTCATGGCGCCGGGGGTGGACTACCAGTTCACCTACCCCGAGTCTTTGGGGGCGGAGATCAAGCGGGCGGTCCCCGACTATAGGATCGGCACCGCGCCGTCGTACATAAAGGGCCTCTACCTCAAGGAGCTCCACAAGACAGTCCAGATGGTGGGCGAGGCGGCGGTTCACCTGATGAGGAAGACGGACTGGGACCTGGCCTTCGTGGTCTTCAAGGAGACGGACGAGGTCCAGCACTCGTTCTACGACAGGCTCGGGTCGGTGCTGGGCCTCTACCGCAGGGTCGACAAGTTCGTCGGCGAGTTCATGAAGGAGGCGGGGGACGATGCATACGTCTTCGTCGTGTCCGACCACGGCGGCGAGCCGATAGACAAGAGGTTCAACGTGGCCGAGTTCCTGAGGAGGACGGGTCTCATTAGGCTCCGGAGCGGAGGGCAGAAGCGCTCGTCGTCGGCCCTCCAGATAGTCGCGAGCGTTGTGTTCAACGGCAACATGCAGTGGATGCTCGACATCCCCGGTACCAGGAGGATGATGGGCGCCGTCATGAAGGCGCGCTACCGCAGCAAGAGCAAGGCGGGAGGGGGCGACGAGGGGTTCTACGCCGGTCAGGTCGACTGGGAGAAGACGACAGCCTTCATCTCATCGGGGATAGGGCTCAGGATCAACGTCAAGGGGAGGGAGCCCAACGGCCTGGTGGACCAGTCCGACTACGAGAGCGTCCGGGCCAGGGTCGCCAAGGAGTTCGGCGACCTGGAGGACCCTGAGAACGGACACAAGGTCTTCAGGTACGCTGAGCCGAAGGAGAAGGTCCTTTCTGGCCGCCACATCGACATCGCTCCCGACGTCCTCTGCCTGCCGAACACCGGCTACCTCCCGACCGAGGCGCTGGCCAGCTTCGACCCCCTCGCGGTGGCAGCGGCCCACAGGTCCCTCTTCAGCAGGAGCACGCTCTGGTGCGGTACCCACTCCCCCTACGGCATCCTTGCGATGGCCGGACCCGGAATAGTAAGGACGAAGATCACAGGAGCCACCCTGGACGACGTGGCTCCGAACATCCTCTATGCGCTCGGCCTTCCAGTCCCCGACGACATGGACGGCAAGGTGCTGAAGGAGGCGTTCGACCAGAGCCACCTGGCCGCGAACCCCGTGGCCACCGAGGCGGCTGAGAAGGTGAAGGACGTCCGCACCAGGGAGCTGTCGAAGGAGGAGGAGGAGATAGTCGAGGAGAGGCTAAAGGCGCTGGGGTACCTTTCTTGAGGCCGGCGAGAAAAACCCTTTTCTCTATGACGAAATGGGCCAGGGTCAGAAGCGAGCAGAATTGAGCGAGAACCAAGTCTATGACATAGTGGTTGTTGGAGCCTCCTTTTCTGGCCTGATGACGGCGATCACGGCATCAAAGTCCAGCAAGGTCCTTCTGGTGGAGAAGAGGAAGAGCCCCGGCCACCCCCACAACTCCACGGGGGCGGTCCCGATCGAGTGGCTGCAGAACATGGGGGTGTACCCCTCCGAGGACTGCATAGCCGGCCCGATGTCGGGGATCGAGCTGATCTCCCCCAACGACGACAGCGTCCAGATCAGGAACCCCACCCCGGACGGGATGGTCCTCTACCCGGACAGGTACGTCGGCTGGCTTGCTGACAGGGCCCGCGACAAGGGCTGCACGATCGTCACGGAGACGATGTTCAGGGGCCTCTCCAACCTCAGGGGGGGCAAGGGGAACGGGCCCATCGGGGTCGAGACGAGCAACGGCACCTTCAAGGCGAGGTACGTGGTCGGAGCCGACGGGGCGGCCTCTCTCGTCGGTCAGGCGTCGGGGGTCGGGGAGCTCCCAAAGGCGGAGGACCTTCACATCGGGCTGGAGTATCACGTCGAGAACAAGGGGATCCAGGACCCTCTGATCTACAGGCTCTACCTGGGCCACGAGCTGGCCCCGTTGGGGTACGCGTGGAGCTTCCCCGAGGGCAAGGACAGGCTCAAGATAGGCGTCGGGATACCCAAGAGCCTGTCCATCACGCCGAAGAGCCTGATGGACAAGTTCCTGAAAAAGTACCCGCAGTACAACACGCACATCCACATGTACAACGGCGGGATCATCCCCACGGCGCCTCCGCTCAAGACGGCCGTCAAGGGGAACGTCCTCCTCGTGGGCGACGCGGCGCACTTCTGCAGCCCGCTCCATGGGGGCGGAATATGGTTCGGGATGCAGTCGGGACAGCTCGCAGGGGAGGCCCTGATGAAGGACGACCCGCAGCAGTACGACCTCGCGTGGAAGGAGGAGCTGGGCGGCGTCCTATCCAGGCACTACAAGCTCAAGAGGGTCATCTACAGCATGAGCGACAAGAACTTCGACGACCTGATAGCGGTCCTGAAGACCTACATCGCGAAGCGCGGGTCAGGGCACGGGAAGGTGAGGATGGCCTCGGACATATTCTTCGCCGACCCCGGCTTCATGCTCGAGATGATGGTGAAGTGGACGAGGAAGGGACTGGCCATAGACGTCGTCAAGCGCCTCCTCCTCCCGGACTTCAAGATCGCCTAGAGCCGGCGCCACCCCGGGGGCGCCCGCCTGGTCTTTCGTGAAGTCATAAATGGACGCCGAGGGTGATGGAGGAGCGTTGACCGAGCTCAGGAAGAAGAACCGGGCGGTCCTCAGGCTCGAGTTCGCGAAGTGGTGGATGCTGCTGGGCCTGAGGCGGATGGGCTTCAAGTTCGCCGACAGGGTCATCAAGCTCACCGAGATCACCGAGCCGTCGTTCTTCCGTGACACCATAGCCTCGTTCGAAGGCACGTTCGTCGACGTCGGGGCGAGCAACGGCCACTACATCCTGCTGGCCAAGAACGCCAGGCACGTGGTGGCGTTCGAGCCGGACCCCAGGTTCTGGGGCACCCTGGCGCCGCTCGGCGAGTCAGGCAGGTGCGAGATCCGCCACGAAGCCGTCTCCGACAAGGTCGGGCAGGTGGAGTTCAACCTCTCGGCCGGGCTCTTCGGCAGCCGCATGGGCAAGCGGGTGATAGGGCGGACCTACGAGCGCGTGGCGAGGCCCGCGACCACCCTCGACTCGCTGAGCATCCCCGAGGGGCCCGTGCTGGTGAAGATGGACACCGAAGGCGCGGAGCACCTCATCCTGATGGGAGGAAGGGAGTTCATAGAGAAGTACCACCCCACCCTTCTGATAGAGTACCACAGGAACCTCCGTGCCGTCCTGCGCGAGCTCTCCGTGCACCACTACGGGTATACCGGGAACACCCAACGGCGCATGGGCTGGATAAAGGCCGAGCCCGCGAGGCCGGCCTGAGCCAATCGCGCTCCCCGCTAGCCGCCCTCGCGCCCAGTCAACCTTTTAACGGGTCGGGCGGGCTCTCGGCAAAAGCTTGGAAAGGAAGAAGGTTCTCCTCGTCGGCCTCGACGGAGCGCCCTACGACCTGGTCAGGAGGTGGACCGAGAGCGGCGACCTCCCGAACCTAAGGGAACTGGTCAGGGGGGGCGCGTTCGGCGTCCTGAGGTCGGAGATCGATGAGACGCCCCCCGCCTGGTCCTCGATCTACACGGGAAAGAACCCGGGGAAGCACGGGGTGTTCGATTTCGAGTTCCAAAGGCCCGGGGCCCACGAGTTCACGCCGATCAACGCGACCCAGAGGGACGGCAAGGACATCTGGGAGGTGCTGAGCGAGCAGGGGCTGAGGGTGGGCGTGCTCAACGCGCCGATAGCCTACCCGCCGAGGAAGGTCAACGGCGTGCTCGTGGCGGGGTTCCTGACCCCCGGCGAGCAGGTCGCGTACACCTTTCCGGAGGGCCTCCAGGCGGAGCTCAAGGCGGCGGTCCCCGGCTTCAGGCACAGTTCCGCCGACGAGATGCAGCTCAACCTCCAGAAGGAGAAGTACGTCCAGGCGATCTATGACAAGGTCGAGAACCTGGGCAAGGCGGCCAGCTACCTCATCGGGCGGGACAGCTTCGACTTCTTCTCGCTGATACTCAGCGAGACCGACCACGTCCAGCACTGGTTCTGGGACAAGATGGAGGACAGGGAGGGGGAGTACGCGGACGTGGTCTTCAAGACCTATCAGGCTGCGGACAGGGTCCTGGGCGACGTCATGGAGGCCTACTCCAAGGACGCGCATGTCATGGTGGTCTCCGACCACGGCGCGACGCGCCTGAGGAGGCTCTTCCACATCAACTACTTCCTCTATTCCATCGGGATGCTGAAGTTCAAGCCGAGCCTGCCCACCAGGGCTAAGCGGTGGTCATACTCCTTGGGGGTCACGGAGGCCCTTTTCCGGCTCGTCGCCCTGACGAGGGTCTACCCCCTCAGGATACTGCTCAGGCCCCTCTCGCTCACCCTGAAGGACGTCGACTGGAAGACGACCCGGGCGTACTCCTTCGGGTACGGCCAGATCTACCTCAACAGGGAGAGGGAAGAGGGGAGGGCGTCGGAGGCCCCCGGGGAGGAGGTCAGGACGGCGATAGTCAGGGCGCTGCTGGAGGTCGTTGACAAGGAGACCGGCGCGAAGCCTGTGGTCAGGGCGGCGAGGAGGGAGGAGCTCTTCTCCGGGCCGCACACCGGGGAGGCGCCGGACATCCGGGTGTTCATGGCGGAGGGGTACGAGGCGTTTCCTTGGGCTTCGATCTCCGACAGGGTCTTCTCGCCGAACACCAGCCGCTCGGGGACGCACAACTCGAGGGGCGTGCTGATCCTGAAGGGCGAGGGCGTGAGGGAGGGTCCTGTCGAAGGGGCGGCCGTCACGGACGTCGCGCCAACCATCCTGTACCTGATGGGGCTACCGGTCCCGTCCGAGATGGACGGCCACGTCCTGGAGCAGGCCTTCACCGAGGGGCACCTCCGCTCGAACCCTCCGAGGGTGGGAGAGCCCGAGGGGCGGGCGGACCAGCAGGCGAAGAAGGAGTACTCTCTCTCCGCCGACGAAGAAGCGGTCATCGAGAAGAACCTCCGGTCCCTGGGATACCTGTAGGCGGGAGGCTCCGCCGTCGCCCGAGGGGCGCCAACGCCTATCTAGCCATCCGCAGGACCTCTCCCTCGTCGCATGCTCTGTTCGAAGGCCCTAGGGATGCGGCGGACGGCCTGACCCGATGGGCGCGAAGGGGACGCTCGCCTCCGTGGTCGGGCTGCGGGCCTGGAAGCTCGCCCTGGCCGGCCCTTCCGTGTACTGGTACTTGCCAATATTCTACGTCCTCCTGTCGACCCAGCCCCACGTCGACCCAGTCGGGCTCGCCGCCCTCTTCATGGTCATGATGCTCAGCGCCAGCTGGGGGTTCCTCCTCAACGACCTGGCTGACCGGGAGGCCGACGCGAAGAGCGGGAGGGCAGACCTGCTCCACGGCCACGGCCTGAGCAGGGCGGCCATGTGGACCCTGATAATACTCTGCGCGGCCGTGAGCTGGCTGGTCGTCTTCCTCATCGGCGGGGGGTACGTCTTCAAGGCCGTCCTGGCGGTGGACTACCTGATCGCGACCCTGTATTCGGTCAGGCCAGCGAAGCTGAAGGTGAGGAAGTTCTGGGGGTTCCTGGCCAACTCCCTGATGGAGAGGCCGCTCCCTATCCTCGTCTTCCTGACCTACATGGACTACTACACTCCCGCCACGATCCTCTTCCCCGTGCTGATGGAGCTGTCATGGAGCGTCTTCAAGCACCAGGCGGCCGACATCAAGGAGGACCTGGCGGCCCACGTCATGACCTTCGCGGCCTCCCTCGGGGAGAGGCTCTCCTACAGGATCGTCAAGTGGTTCTTGAACCCGCTCAGCGTGCTGTCTCTGCTCTTCCTGGTCGGCCTCTCCTGGCTGTCGATACCGGGGTTGAGGGCTCCCCTGGCGCTCACCTTTGTGGTGATGGCGGGGGCGGTGGCCCTTGCGTTCGCCGGGGAGGCGACGGGGAAGGTCAAGGTCTACATCACGCCCACGGACCCTCCTTACATCATAGCTCTCAACCTGACATACAGGTACGTCCTCCTGGTGGTGATGGCATACGGGACGATAGCGATGAGGCCGGGCTATTACCTGATGGACGTCCTGTTCGCCATCACCCTCTGCTACCAGACCGTCGCCTACTATGGAATCTTGAGGAAGAGAAAGCGCTAGCGCTTGCGAGCCCTCAGGTAGAACACAGCCCCCACCGCGACGATGGCGATGACGGCTATGCCTGCGATGAGCAGGGTGGTCTTGGTTCCAGAGCCGTGCCCCTCGGTGGTTGTGGTTGCGGTGGTGCTCTGTCCTATCGTCGTCGCCGACGACTGGTTCACCGAGACCAGGCCGCCGGCGGAGGAGGTGGTCGCGGTCTCGCCGGACTTTGTCGATGAGACGGTCGCCGGCGTGGTGGAGGAGGTCGTCGCTGTGACGGAAGCGCTGCTTGAGGCGGCGCTCGACGAGGAGCTCGAGGAGGGGCCCGACGAGGAGCTCGAGGAGGCAGGGGTGCCCCCGCCGGATGCGATCACCTTCTGGAACTCATAGAAGACGGGCGTCCTCTGCTGGTAGAGGGACACTATCTGCGAGGGCGTGGTTGGGGAGGTGCCCGAGAGGCTGTAGGAGGCGAGGAGGTCCGTGTAGAACGGGATGACCATCGAGGCGCCTATGTGCTGCGCGAAGTAGTACAGCACCTGCATCCACTCCGTGTCGAGCTGGGCCCTTGAGGCGTCGTAGGCGACCGTGGCGTCTCCGCTCCAGGCCTCGGCTATCCAGATGGCCTTGCCCCCGCTGCCGTTTGCCGAGAGGTAGTTCTGAGTCGCGACGAAGCCGCTCTCGGTGTATATGTCGAAGCCTATGACGCTCAGGTCTGGGATCTGCTGGAGGCCGTTGAGGAACGAGACGTAGCCCTGGGCGTTGACCCCGTTGAGGCTGTCGGCGGCGATGGAGACGCCGACCTTCGTGTCGGGCGAGACAGACTGGACGCTCGATATCAGCGTGCGGGTCAGACTGAGCCACGTCGAGAGGTTCTGGAAGTTGGTGTTTGTCGCGGCGTCAGAGATGAGCGGGACGTACCAACCGGGCTCTTTGATCACGAGGTAGTAGTCCGGCTTGTAGAGGGAGGCCAGAGTCGAGACCCTCTGCGGCCAGGCCGACTCGAACTGTGACCAAGTCAGCTGCCCCGCGCCGCGGTAGGTCTCGGAGGCGGCGTCGGCGATGATGAGGCACTTCCCGGCCGCCCTGATCTGCTGGACGAGGCTCGTCATCTCGTTGATGGCGGTCTGGTTGTTCTGCAGCCAGGGGCCGTAGCCGATGTCAATCCTTACGCACTGCACGTTGGTCGAGAGGAGCATGGTCAGGTCAGCCTGCTCGACGGCGAGGTTGTTGTAGCTCGTGACAAGGTTGCCGTAGCTCGCGCGCGGGTAGACCACCCCCATGGGCACCGAGACGTTCTGGGTCGGCTTCAACGATGCCAGCTCCTGGTTCAGCCACTGCTGGGTGACAGGGGTGGTCGACCCGGAAGACTGCCCGTCGCTCTTCTGGATGATGTTCATCCCGAGGCCCCCCAATGTGAGCGAGAGGACGATCGCGACAGCCAGGAGGACCGTCGACCGCCTGACCCGCCTGCCCGACGACATGGCGTTTGCCGCCGTGATGGGATTGTGTATATGTCTTTGGTATGAAAGACCCAAGTCTTAAAAGAGAACCGGCAGCCGGGGACCAACTGCCTTCCGGAATGGAAATGATTGTTGCCGAGGGGCTGACGAAGTACTACGGCAAGTCCCCTGCCGTCGACCACGTGTCGTTCAAGGTCGAAGAAGGCGAGGTCTTCGGCTTCTTGGGGCCGAACGGGGCGGGCAAGACCACCACCATAAAGATGCTGAACACCCTCGCCAAGATCGGAGGAGGGAGCGCGAAGGTCGCGGGCTACGACGTCGCGACCCAGGGGGACCAGGTGAGGAGGGTGATAGGGCTGGTCCCGCAGGAGATGGCCCTCGACCGCGACATGACCGGCAGGAGGAACCTCCAGATACAGGCGACGCTGTACGACGTCCCGCAGGAGGCGGCGGCCCAGAGGATCGACAGCCTGCTCCGCCTGGTCGACCTGGAGGGCGTCGCCGACAGGCCGGTCGGGACCTACTCCTGGGGGATGCAGAGGAGGCTCGAGATAGCGCTGGGGCTCGTCCACACGCCTCGGGTCCTGTTCTTGGACGAGCCGACGCTGGGGCTCGACGCGCAGAGCAGGCTGCTGATCTGGGAGCACATCAGGAAACTGAACACCGACCTCCAGGTCACCATCTTCCTGACGACGCACTATCTCGAGGAGGCCGACGACCTTTGCGACAGGATAGCCATCATAAACGCGGGCAAGATAAGCGCGGAGGGGAGCCCGGAACAGCTCAAGAGGGAGCTTGGGTCTGACCTTGTGATAATCCGCCTGGGGGCGGGCGCGGAGGGGGCCGACGTCCAGGGGGTGCTGCGCGGCGTCGAGGGGGTGCAGAGGATATCGCAGGAGGGCGACTCGGTCGTCGTGGAGACGGCGAACGGGGAGGAAGCTGTCCCGAGGCTGGTGACGGCGCTGGCGCAGAGGAAGATCGAGCTGAGGAGCGTCGACATCCAGAAGAAGACCCTCAACGATGTCTTCGCGAAGCACGTGGGGAAGAGCCTCTCCGCCGACGCCCAGGAGGACCAGGCCCGCCTTGTGGTCCGAGAGAGGCTGCTAAGGGAGACAAGGATCTGACCCAGGCGGGATCCGGGCGGACGAAGGCCTTGTCCAATGAACGCAGGGCGGGTCAGGCGGAGCCAGGGAGGCGCCGCCTGTCTGGAGGCTTTGCGGCCCTCTGCGTCGTCCTCATCGTCGTGTTCCAGGCGCTGGCCCCTCCGCCTGCTGCGGGGGCGCCTTCGAGCACGACGACGACCACCACGTCTTCGGCCGGCTTGCAGGGGATATTGACGATCGACGGGGCGTCGTTCTTCAGCAGCGTCCCCTCTTCGGCTACCCTCGGCCAGAACTACACGCTGAGGGTCCTGATAGAGAGCTCCTCCAACCTGACCCTCCCCATCATCGTCCGGGTGCTTGCCCCGGTCGAGACGATACTAATCCACCCGCTCGTCCTCAGGACCGACCTGGCGCCGATGGGCTCGCTTGTAGCGAACTTCTCCATTGTCCCGTTCGTCTCGTGGAACAAGGCCCCCATCAATGTGACCGCGGCGGCGTGGGTGTGGTTCATCAACCAGATGAGCACGCCCCGCCTTGTCGCCCAGACGACGGCCTACATCTACACCATAGGCGGCGGCTCCCCGTCCTACCTCAACGTCTTGGTCTTCGCCGCGGTGGTGGCGGTCGTCCTGGCGGTTGTCGCGGTGGCATATCGGTACTCCCATCGCAGGGGAGCGACTGCCTAGACCGGGACAGAGTGTCCGCCCGAAGGGTTTCCTCGTCACTGTAGTTCTTGTGACGGGACGTAGGCGAAGAGCCCGAGCCCAGTGGGGGACGACCCTCCGTTGTCAAAGTCGCCGACCAGGACGTGGCCTTCCGCAATCGTCACGCCTCCTTCGACTGAATAGGGAAGCTTGGTCTGCCAAAGGGCCTTCCCGTTGGAGGTCGACAGGGCGTAGACGTTCCCGAACGCGTCACCGAAGATGACCAACCCCGGCGCGAGGGCGACCGAGCCTAGCATGTTTCCCGGGGTCAGGAACTTCCAGGCGATTGTGCTGGTCGAGGGGACGAGAGCCTCGACCACGCCCTGGTAGTTGCGGTTCGTGAGCTTGTGGTTGTAAGCCGAGGGGATGAAGACCTCCGGATTGTTCTGAGAGAGGTAGAAGAAGCCCGCGAGCCCTATCACCCCGCCCAGGGAGGTCCCCACGGAGTAGGTCCTGAGCACCTGGCCGTTGGTCCTGTCGAGGACGTAGTAGTCCCCGTTCTTGTTCCCGAGGCCCAGGGCCTGGTAGGTCTGGCCGTTGATCGTCACGCTGAACAGGTTGCCGCTCGAGCCGAAGTCGTTGTCGCGACCGGTGAGGAGGTTCTTGTAGAACTGGTGGGCCCAGTTAAGGGACCCCGTCATCGCGTTGAGAGAAACGATTGAGTAGGCGTTGCCGCTGGTCCCGCGGTTGCTGAAGGTGTTGCCCGTCCCTATGTATATCGAGCCGAGGGCTGGGTCGACAACCGGGGAGCCCCAGATCCCCGCTCCTCCGGCGGTACCACCGGCCACGAACCTCCACACCACCTGCCCCGTCGAAGCGCTCACTGCGTCTATCTCTCCAGCCTGAGTCCTGTTGTTCTCTGATATCCCGTTTGAGGCGAGCCCTATGTAGATCAGGCCGTTGTACTCTATGGGGGAGGTCCAGCTCGAGGGCATCGTGCCGTGGATCGCGGTGCTCCACACGACCGCCCCGCTGACCTGGGAGAGGGCGAAGACCTCCGCCTCAGTGGGGCCCGCCTCTGCATAGACCATCCCGTCGCTGATCAGGAGGGTGGACGATATCGGAGCTCCCAGGTTGCTCTCCCAATCCAGCGAGCCGTCGGCTACGTTGACCGCGTACACGTTCCCTCCCCAGTCTGCGAAGTAGACCACGCCGTCCGAGACCGTCGGCGTCGAGGAGATCGAGAACTGCGTCTGGAAGGTCCACGCCTGCTCCAGCGACGCCGCGTTGGCCGCCGTGACTGTGGAGGCGTCCTGGTACCTGGAGTTGCCGTTGTCGTAGGTGAGGGAGGTCCAGTCTCCGCCCTGGGGTTCGGCGCTCACCAAGCTGTTCGTCGCGAGGAGGAGAAGCAAGGCGCAGGCTGTGGCGAGCCCGACGCTGCGTGACAGTCCGGCCGCGCCGCTAGCAGTCAAAGACCCCGAAACGAGCGTGGCGAGGATATAAGGCGCGTGGACTCTGGCCACAACGACCTGAATTTCAAACACATGTAGGAGGTTCAGGGGCGGCCTCGTCAGACCGAGAGGCTCGGGAGGTCAGCCCGGCCCGCTAGACAACTTTGCAGAAGGCGGAGTAGGCCGGTGTCCTTCCCTGGTAGAAGGCCACTAGGCCGTCGGCGGTCGTCGGAACCGAGTACCCAGAGAAGAGGTTCGTGTAGAACGGGACCAGCATCTTGGCGTGTATCGACAGCCCGAACTGGTAGACGGTGTTGATCCAGGTCGCATCGGACTGGGCCTGGGCGGAGGTCGTGTAGCCCGGAGCGCTCCAGGTCTCGGCTATCCACAACGGGAGCTTGACCGGGTGGTGCGAGAGGTAGGTCTTGGTCGCCGTGATGGCCGTCTGGCCGTAGACGTCGACGCCGAGGAACGACAAACCTGGCACGGACTGGACGGCGCCGGCATACCCGTCGTAGAAGGCAGACTTGTTGCCCGCGAATCCTGACCCCGGCACCGAGACCCCGACCTGGGTAGCCGGGGAGACGGAGAGGACCGCCTGCGTCAGGTTGCGCGTGAGGCCGACCCAGTCGCTGTAGTTGTAGAAGAGAGGGTTGGACGTCGCGTCGCTGACGAACGGGACGTACCAACCTGGCTCCTTGATCACGATGTAATAGTCTGGGTGGTAGCGAGCCGCGAGGGTGGAGACCCTCTGGACCCACTGCGCCTTGAACTCGCTCCACGTGACGGCGCCTCCGTTCCTGTAGGTCTCCGAAGCTGCGTCGGCGATTATCAGGCACTTTCCGTCGGCGCGTATCGAGCCGACGACCGAGTCCACGAGCGAGATGGACGGCTGGTAGTTCGAGAGCCAGGGGCCGTACCCGATGTCGACCCTGATGCACTGTGCCCCGGTCGAGACGAGCATCGCGAGGTCGGCTTGCTGGACAGCGGCGGTCTCGTTGGGCGATATCCCGTAGCTGGCAGACTGGTCGAGGACCCCGAAGGCCATCGGCCCGGAGCCGCTCGTCGAGGTCGTCGTGGAGCTCGCGCGAGAAGACACCGGCGGAGGGAACGGGAAGAGGAGCACAAGGGCGAAGACGAGGGCACAAGAAACGGCCGCGGCCGGCTTCCCCTTCAGCACGCCGCGTGTCCCGATGCGCGGCGATATTACTGGGATGAAGGCCGGATATGAAGGCAGAATAGAGAACGGCCGCAGGAGCGTGAATCTTCGGGAAACGTGACCCGCTTTCGCAAAAAATCGGAGGACCTTGTCGAAACGGACAGAAGGCCCTTGATTTGTGCCTCATAGTCGGGAACGGTTATAAGCGGTGCAAAATCGCGACGCTCGTTTGACCCAGGACAAGGGCGGCCCCACGGACCGTGCGACCTCAGATTTCAAGGTCCTGGTAGTGGGGATTGACGCCTGCGACCCGAGGGTGGTCGCAAAGCTGGTCGGTGAAGGCAAGCTGCCCAACTTCGCCAGGATGATTCGGAACGGCGCGTCGGGAGACCTGCTCGCCAAGATCCCCGTGACCGCGCCCTCTTGGTCGACCATATACACGGGGAAGAACTCGGGGAAGCACGGCATCTACAGCCCCCTGTACCAGAGGCCGGGCACCTACGACGTCGGGATCATCCACTCTGGCCTAAGAAGGTCCCAGGACATGTGGGAGATAGCCGGGAACTACGGGGTCAAGTCGTGCGTCGTCAACACCCCGGCCACGTACCCGCCCAGACCGTTCAAAGGGAACCTGGTGGTCGGGCACTACGCGCCGGAGGGTACCCAGAACTACACCTATCCCCCCGAGCTCGCCGAGGCGGTCAACAAGGTGATAGGGGAGTTCAGGGTGTATCCCGCACAGAGGTACAGCGAGGCGGCCAAGCTGGTCGAGTTCAGGGACGCGTTGGCGCGGACGATGGCGCTGACCGAATACATGATCGACCACTACGACTGGCGGCTCACCTTCGCTGTCTTCAGGGAGGTAGACGAGGCCCAGCACATCTTCGTCGGAGACCCGGAGACCCTCGCGCTGGTCTACGGGTGGATGGACAACATCCTCGGGAGGCTCCTCGCCAAGGTCGACGACAGGACGTTCGTGATGGTGGTCTCCGACCACGGGGCGTGCGAGATACGCCAGAGGGTCGACATCGTGACGCCGCTCGTGAGGAGCGGGCTCCTCTCGCTGGTCAAGGTGAAACAGTCGCGCCGGGTCAAGATGATACGTGCTGGCCTGGTGGCCTTGGCCAAGCTCCGAATCACCAAGCTCTTCGACTTCCCGCCGCTCAGGAAGCTCACGAACATGGCGAAGCGCCGCATCGTTGGGCTCCACGTCTCGACCGCGAGGTCCGTCTCCAGCCTGGTGGACTGGGAGCACACCCAGGCATACCCCTACCTCACCATGGGCTACAGGGTAAACCTCAAGGGGAGGGAGCCCAAGGGGACGGTCGACCCAGCTGACTACGACAAGGTGGTCGCCAAGCTCATTGACATTTTGAAGGCGATGAAGGACAAGGAGACGGGGGGTCCCATCCACCACTGGATCCTGCCCAAGGAGAAGATATTCAGCGGTCCTTTCCTGGACGACGCCCCGGACGTCTACAGCCTCCCCAAGGACGGCTACTGGCCATACGTCTGGCAGTCGACGGTCGAGACGCTGATGACCTCCACCCTGACCTGGAAGGGCGCCCACGCCTCCAACGGGATATTCATCCTCAACGGTCCGGGGGTCGTGAAGGGCAAGCTGGTGAAGGGGGCTACCAACGAGGACGTGGCCCCCACCTCGCTCTACCTGCTGGGCGTCCCGGTCCCGGAGGACATGGACGGCAAGGCGAGGACAGAGGCACTGGAGCCTGGCCTCGTCGAGCGCCTCCCCCTCGTCACCTCGGGGCAGTCTGCCATCCAGGCCGTGGGCGGCGGCATCACCAAAGAGGAAGAAGACCGGATCGAAGAGAACCTCCGGAAGCTTGGCTACCTGGACTAGTCAGGTCCAGCAGTACAGGCGGCGCCCTAGAGCCACTTCTTGGAGAGGAAGACCAGCAGCGCGGAGGCCGCTATCACGAACGCAGCGAGGGCAACGAACCCGACCACCACGGTGGGCTGGGCTATCGCAGCGTCGCTCCCGAAGAGCATGGTCCTGGAGATCTCGGCGCTGAAGGACACCGGGTTGTATGCCGTGATCCCGGACATCCAGGCGGGGAGCCTTCCGGAGGGATAGAAGGCCTGGCTGAACAGCATTATCGGGAAGTTGAGCGAGGAGATGAGTTGTTGGTCCCCCCAGCGCCTCACCCTGAAGGAGAGCAGCATGAAGACGCACGTATACCCCCATGACAGGAGCACTATGCCCGAGAAGGAGCAGAGGACCGCGAGTGGGGTGAGGTTCGAGAGCCTCAGCCCGAAGGGTATCGCGAGGACGAAAAGGACGACCGCCTGCGAGAGGCCGAAGAGCATGGTGCCGCAGATCTTGGCCATGATGATGGTCGACCTCGACACGGGTGCCACGAGCAGCCTGTTCAGGTAGCCGCTCGACCTGTCGGCGAAGAGCGAGGAGCCCGCCCTCGTCGCGAGGAGCATCGGCATGGCCGAGAGCATCCCGATCGTCAGGTAGCTGAAGTAGTTCGACGCCCCGCTCAGGGTGCTCGGAGAGCTACCCGCGAAGAAGGCGGCGTTGAGGGCGCCGCCGAAGACCACCACCCAGAGAAGCGGCCGTGTGATGAAGGAGACGGACAGCAAGGGAGACCTGGCCCAGCTTCTGATCTCCCTCGAGGTCAGCACCACCACCTTCGAGAACATCGTCGAGGCCGGCCCGTGCGGACACTATATGTGTTTGAAGCCCCGGTTCCCCGGCGGCCCGGGCCGGGCGTCGTGCCAACGGTTAAGGAGTGCCGTCGGTGAAAGGTGACCGGGGCAGCCCCGTGGAGTCGAGCCTTCAAGGGAGAGCGAGGATGGTCGAGCTCCTGGGCCTGGGCGCCCTCTTCGTCTTCGGCCTGGCGGTCAGGGGGGCGTCGCTCTCCAACCTCGTCCCCTCGCCGGACGAGCTGACCTACGCCTCCAGGGCGGTCTACATCCTGAGCTACCACTGGGCCTGGCCCAAGTTCGCGATGTGGGACCAGCCGCCACTCTTCGAGTACCTCCTCGCGGTCGTGACGCTGCTCTTCGGGGCCACGTTGGAGAGCCTCAGGTGGGTCTCGGTCACGTTCGGCTCCTTGGCGATAGTGGCCGGCTACTACCTCGCGAAGTCGCTCTACGGGCGGGGGGCCGGCTGGCTGGCCGCCGCGACCATCGCGGTCAACCCGTTCCAGATACTCTACAGCAAGCAGATCTACATCGAGTCGATGGTCAGCACCCTGATCCTCTTCGCGATCCTCCTGTTCTGGGAGGGGGTCATCAAGAGGCGGGACATGAAGGTGACCGCCCTGGGCGGGGTCGTCTTCGGCCTCGCCCTCGACTCGAAGTACATCACCCTGGTGATGGCGGTCGCCTTGGTCGTGTTCCTCGTACTCTACAAGGGCAGGCTAGCCAGCGGGTTCCCACTGCGGCACGTGATAGTGTACTTCGCCATCGGGTTGGCGATGTTCCTCCCTGTCATCCTGGACCTCTCACTGAACAACGTCAACCCTTTCTACTTCGACCTCATCGGGAGGTTCCAACTCCTCGCCAGCGGCAAGAGCGGGGGCGGGGTCAGCAGGGCCCTGGCCGGCGGCGGGCTGGGCTCGGTGGTGGTCCTGGGCTTTCGGAACTTCATCCAGACGTTCTTCCGGTTCTCGCCCACCGACCCGGTGGCCGCCTACCCCGGGACGGCCATCGACATTCCAGTGTGGATAGTCGTCGCGATCCTAGTCTTCGCCTTCTTCGTGGGCGCCTTCTTCGTCAAGAGGACGCCCCGGGAAGGGATGCTCCTCATCCTGTTCGTCGCCTTCCTTGGCTTCGCCTTCACCTACCCTGGGAAGAGGACGTACTTCACCCTCTACCCGATGCTGATATTCATCGTCATGCTGGCCGGCCTGGCTCAGATCTGCGCGGTCAGGGTGAGGCGGCGCGAGAGGTTCGACGCCCGGACCCTGCTGGCGGCCTGCGTCGTCGGCTTGACCATATCGGGGATAGCGATCAACGCCTTCGGGGTCCCGGCCACCCAGGTCGTCGGGTTCGGCGACTGGGACGACCTCACTCCAATCGCGAACTACGTGAGCCTGAACCACGGGCCCAACAGCTATGTCGCCATCAACCTCGCCCTGGTGGGCTTCTACCTGGCCACGCAGAACGTGAACGTCTCCATCGCGTGGATGGTCCAGCACCAGGAATACTACTCAGAGTCGGTGTCTGACCAGGCCCTGCAGAGCATCCAGGAAGGCCAGTACCCCGACTACAGGGTTATGTCGCTGTCGGTGGTGGAGATAATGAGGCCGCAGTTCGTGGTCATCCCCGCTGGCTACTACAATGTGACCCCGGCAACGTTCCAGCAGTACATGACCGACAACTACTTCCAGCCACTGGGGACGACCCACGTACTGCTGTTCCAGATAAGGAACCCCGCCGGCCGGGGCTAGGGCGTCCGGCGAGCCTTCTGGTCCCGTAGCGCGACCGTCTCCGCGTAGACGTCGAGGGTCTCGTCGGCCATCCTGTCCGCCGTGAACCTCTCGCGGGCCGCCCTCCTGCCCGCCTCGCCCATTCGCCTCGCGAGGGCCTGGTCTGAGAGGACTAGCCCCATGGCGTCGGAGAGCCCCTTGGCGTCCCCCGGGCGGACGAGCAGGCCGGTCTCCCCGTCGACCAGGACCTCCGGGACGCCCCCGACCTTGGTGGCGACCGCGGGCCTGGAGGACGCCATCGATTCCAGGACCGAGAGGCCGAAACCCTCCATGTACGATGGAAGGACTGACATCGAGGAGGCGGCGAACGCGTGGGGAAGGAGGGAGTCGGAGATCCGGCCGGCGAAGACGACGTCCTCGGATATCCCCAGGGACGCGGCCCTGTCCCGGAGGCTCCCCACGAACCTCGCCTCCCCGGTGCCCACCAAGACCAGGGAGGAGGCTGGGCCCGTCTTCAGCATCATCGCGAAGGCGTCGAGGAGGACTTGGACCCCCTTTGACTGGTTCAGCCTCCCGACATAGAGGACAGACCGCTCCTTCGTCCGGGGGAAGGCCTCCCTGAAGACGTCGCCGTCCCCCTTCTCGAATGGGGAGGTGTCGATCCCGTTCATGACCACCCGCATCCGGAGGGGGTCGATGCCCATGTACCGCTCCACGGTGGAGGCGGTGTGCCTGCTGACCGCGATGGTCGTGTCGCACTGCCTCAAAAGCCTCGTCTCGAGCGAGTTCAGGACCGAGGCCTTGAGGAAGGCGGGGACCATCCTGGCTGGCCCCTCCCCCCAGGCGGACATCGAGAGTGCCTCGACAAGGTGGAGGTGGTGGACGGTGGCCACGCAGGGGATCCCCCTCTGACCGAGGTGGAGCAGAAAGGTGGGATAGTCGAAGGTCACATGCACTACGTCTGGCCTGGTCCTGGCGATCTGGTCGAGGGCGCGCTCGGTCCCTGAGAGGAACCGGGCGCCGCGTATCGGGCCCGCGGTTCCCGTCGCGAGGACGCGGAGGTTGGACGTCTCCTCGAGGCCTTTCGGGCGAACGGGGAGGACGAGGGTGACGTCGTGTCCCGCCTTGGAGAACTGGGTCGCGAGAGCCCTGGTGTAGCTTGCCTCCCCTCCTCCGCTGGGCGGGAACTCGTAGCTGACCAGGCAGACTCGCATTTTCGCCGCCCTACCTGGTCGGGAGCAGAGAGTAGGCGGAGCTCAGCCTCTGCGCCAGGACGCGGTAGGAGTATTCGGCGCGAGCCCTCCGGAGGGCTTCCCTCCCGACGACCTCTCTCAAGGCGGAGTCCTTGAGCAGCCTGACGAGCCCCTCGGCGAGGAGCCGGGGGTCAGACCTGTCCACGAGGAGCCCCGAGCCCCCCTGGAGCGCAAAGGCGAGCTCCCCTATCCTGGGGGCGACTATCGCCTTGCCCATCGCCATGTACTCGGGCATCACCATGGGGGAGCCCGACCTGTGGAAGGCGTGGTCGGAGATCACGTGGATGGCGACGTCGGCGGCGGCTATGATCTGGGGGATCTTCTCCCTCGGGACCCTCCCCGCGTAGACGACCCTGTCCTGGAGCTGGAGGTCGGCGATAAGCGGGGGGACGTCGAGGTTCCCCCCTCCGACCACCAGCATCTTCGCGTCTGGCACCTCCCTGGACGCGAGCTTGAAGGCGGCCAGGGCGGTCCTGTGGAGCTCGGCCTCGAAGCGGTGGAAGGTGGTGATGTAGACAACGACCCTGGCGTCCCCCAGGGCGTACCTCTCCCGTGCCTCTCCCCCGCCCACGGACGGGTCGAAGCGGTCCTCGTCGTAGCCGTTGGGAACGAAGCGGAGGGTCTCTTGGGGGATTCCCAGCTGGCGCATCCTCTCGAGCGCGACGTGGCTGACAGCGAGGACGAGGTCGGCGAACCTCGGCAGGGTGTCCTCGAAGAAGGTGAGGAGGAGGCCCTTTGGGCCGTAGAACCTCGCGTAGCTCGCGTAACCCCCGAAGCCGTCCAACTCTTCCATGTCGACGGTCAGCCTCCTCCTCGGGAAGTTCCCGAGAGAGATCAGGCTCGCGGTGTAGGGGTACGCCTTGTTGGTGTGGATCATGCTCGCCTCCCGCGCGCTCCTCCTGAAGCGCCGGAGGTTGACTGCGAACTTCTCCACAAGCGGCTCGTCCCAGTAGGTCATGGACTTGAACGGCCAGCCCGGGAGGGGGGGCGAACCCTCGGCCGGGAGCTGCCTCCCCTTTGGGCGCAGGCCTATGAAGCAGCACTCGAAGCCCAGCCGCCCCATGTACTTGGCCAGGTCCGATTGGCGATAGCTGGAGGCGCTCCCCGGGGCGAGGTGGTTGGTGAAGAGGATGCGCCGCACGGAGCGGTGGCTGAGGTGCCGACTATAACTCCATTCTGGCGCTCTCCTGGCGGACATCCCCGCTGGCACCAGTGGATTATTTCAGGTTCGTCCGGCGCTTGGTCACAATCTTCGAGGAATCGGGAGAGGAATCAGATGAATCCCGCGTATAGAGCAGAATTCCATGCATACTCAAATAGAGTCTCGCCCTCTCATACGAAAGAAGTTGAAACCGGTTCCCGTCCAACGCTACGAGTCGGTGGAGGAGCAGACGAGCAGGTGCTCGTGCGGAGCCCCGGGGAAGGCATTCATCACCCTGGCGGGCGGGAGTGGGTACCTCTGCCCAAAGTGCTTCGTCAAGGAACTCCGGGCCGTCGCCCCAACCACCGGCATCTGAATCGGGCCCTTCGGAGGGGTCAGTTCGTCCGATCGTGCTCGAGTACCGCACGACCCTCTGCGATGGAGTTGAACAGGTCGTCGTATGCGTCGACCGTCTTTTTCCAGCTCAGGGACCGCGCCCTCTCGCGCGTCGCGTCGGCGTCGTGTGGGTCGCTGATCGCCTTTAGGATCACATCGGCCAGGGAGACGTAGTCGTTGGGCCTCGCCAGGAACCCTCCGGCCATCCTGGCGACCTCGCCCACCCCTGGGATGTCGCTCGCGACGACCCTCTTGCCCGCGGCGGTGGCCTCGAGCTGGACCAGGCCGAAGGCTTCGCGCCTGCTCGTGCTGGGGAGGACGAAGAGGTCGCACTGGTTGTAAAGGTCGATGAGCGCCTCGTCGTCGACGTTGCCGACGAACTTGACCCCGCCGTCGAGGCCGAGCTCGTCGGCCGTCCCCCTCAGCTTCGGGAGGATGGGGCCGGCGCCCGCCACCTGCAGGCCGATGTCATGCCCATCCCTTCGGAGCTTCGCGATGGCTCGGATGAGGACGTCCACCCCCTTGTAGTCCTTGAGCTGCCCCACGAAGAGGACCTGCTTCCGCCTCCTTGCACCGCCGGTGGCGTCAGTCGACCGGGCGAACCTGTCCATCTCGACGCCCATGGGGATGATCTTCAGCTTGCCCGGGATGTGGCGCAGCGAGGGGCTGCTATTGGCGTAGGACCTGGTGGCGCAGACGATCACGTCGGCGAGGTTCAGGACAGGGACGGACAGGAGCGCATACATCGCCGCTGCCAGGCTCGCAATCCGCCACGTGAGCGTGGCCTCCGCGTCGTTGTGGTAGGTGACGACGACGGGCTTCCGCTTCAGCTTGCCGAGCACTATGGCGAGGTCGGTGATGGTCGGGCTCATCCCGTGGACATGAAGCAGGTCGAAGTGCATGCCCAGGATCGAGAAGGCGATCGCTGGGATTATGGGCGCCTCAAGGATGTGGAAGCGCTCCGGGAAGCGTATGACCCTTATACCGTCCGCCCCCGTCCTGTCGGACGACTCGGTCTTCAATCCGCGACTCGAGGTGAGGACCGTGACCTGGTGGCCGCGCCTGGCAAGGCCCCGCGACGTCTCCTGGACGAATCTCTCCACGCCCCCCCGGCTGGGCGGGTAGGCAGAGCAGACCTCGAGGATGTTCAAGCGAAGAGCGGCACCTCTGTCTGTGGCGCACAGGGTCTGGCGCTGGGCCGTGGCGTCAAGAGGAGTCTCCAGGATGGCTAGGCACGGATTCCGCAACCCCGGTCCGGTCCCCCGGAAAAACCTTTGGAGCCCTCGCCAACGGTCCAAGTTCGATGGCGAAGGCTGGGTTCGTCAGCATTGCCAGCAGATTCCATGAATTTCCTTCTAGAGTATTTCACCTTTTGCACATTATGAACTTCGTAATTGGTCCGTCGATGCAATTCTAGTTCTCGGGGGACGCAATTCGTGTGAAAAATTGCGGCCCCTGGGGAGCCTACGCGGGTTGCGAGGGCACGCCGGGGCGGGCCGCGGCCTCCGACTCTCGGAGCGCCCGCCGCACGGCGAAGTAGAAGACTATGATCGAGGCCAGGTGAATCGAGATGTCGAGCAGGTACCAATGGTGGTGGCGGAGGTACCGGATGACCCTGAGACTTGGGAAGTCGTCGAGCGAGGCCACCACGAACGCCACGAGGGTGAGGAATCCCGCCCAGGGTGCGATTCTCCCCCGGCCCGCCTCGCGGACTGCGAGCGCGAGGAAGGCGAGGGTGGTGACGTGGAGGATGACCTCCATCTCGAGCTGGTTGGCTGCACCTAGAAGCTGGTCGGCGTTGAATGGTGCGTCGTCGACGATGGAGGCGGCGTAGGCAGCGAAAGAGAAGAGATAGACTCGGCCCATCGAGACCTTCCCGGGAGAGGGTCCGTTCATCCGGGCCAGACTCGCTCCGGCCGCAGACTTAAGCGCCCCGGACCCCGGCCTCGCCAGCGATGTCCTTGGGCGGCGGCCCGCCTGGAGACCGCGACCTTCCCCTCCCTGAGAAGAACCTGTAGAGGAGGACCGCGTTTATCGCTATCACGGCCAGCAGGATGTAGTACCCGAAGAGCAGCAGGCCGAAGAGGATGCCGAGGACGGTCGCGAGCCCATACCCCACGACGAGGGAGTCGAAGCTCATGCAGATCCTCCTGAACGTCTCGATGTTGACCCGCCGGACCACGAAGATCCCCAGAGGGATCCCCAGGACGACGGGAGGGGCGACCCAGGTGAAGATCTGGACGGTGCTGGCCGTGAATAGGCCGAGGAGGTAGTACGACGCGCAGGTAAGGTAAGACTCGGCTATCCTGACCTGTGCGACGGCGGCCTTGAACTCGCGCTGCGGGAGCCCCTGGTTGTTCCAGAAGAGGGCGATGGGAGGCCCCGAGATCGTGGTTATCGAGTAGAGGAGGCCGATTCCCAGGCCCAGCGGGACGCCGGCCGTGGTCTCGGACTTTATCGCCCTCCTGACTCCCGCGGCCTGCAGGAGGATCAGCGGAAGGATGGTGCCGTAGACCACCAGCTTGACCCAGGTGGGCGACAGCTTCGAGAGCGCGAGGCTCCCGACGATGATCCCAGGGACGAGGGCGGCGACGATCGGGAGCACCCTCCTGAAGGTCGCCCTGATGCCGGCGCGCCCCGAGAACCCTAGCATCACGGTGTTCATCGAGGCCTCGGTGAGCACATAGACAGGATTGATGACCTTGTTGACAAGGACGAGCAGCGCCAGGGGCGTAGACAGGGACGAGTACCCGTACCCGAGGCCGCCGTTGACGAACGATGCGGCGAGCGAGAGGAGCGCGAGCGGGACTAGTACGTCCAGGCCGAGGGTGAGGGTCATGCCGTTCCACCCCTGTCCAATTACCTGTAATTAAGGTATAATCATATGTAATTAGAGTGCGATGGTGCGGGTTCGCCCCCCAGACCCACCCGGAGGTCCTGGTACCTCCCACACGGACTGCTTCCCGTCTTGCACTTGCGACGCCACCCCACCGGCATCGTCAACGCCCGTTCGTCGGGGCAGGCGGTCCGCTACTCGTTCCAATCGCCGGCGGAGAAGCGCGGAACTCCGGCGCCGAACTGACCCGACTCAACCCCACTTGCTCTGCGAAAGGTAGAGCGGGTTTCCGTCGGGGTCGCCGAAGAAGGCGAGCTTGACGGGGCCGTCGTCCGCGACCCTCGTGAACCTGACGCCCTTCTTCTTGAGCTGGGCCATGGTCGCGTCGAGGTTGTCGACCCCGAACCCTATCGAGAGGCTCTCGGAGTCGCCTGGCTTGGCGCCGCCCTTCACAGCTGGGTGGAGGGCGATCATCGTGCCAGGCGCGTTGACCTGGGCGAACTCGTCGCCCCACCTCGCCTTGAGCTCCAGCCCGAGGGTCTCGGTGTAGAAGGCGACCGCCTCGTTCATGTCGCTGACTATCACGGTGACGTTTGTCTCCTTGATCATCTTCTTCGTCTCACCCCGCGGCCGATTTAAGGGCCGCATTCCCGCCCTGGGCATCCAAGTAGGTGAGGGCTGCGAGGAACTCCTCCTGCATCCGAAAGGGGAAGGCATACCCGCCGTCGAAGGTCATGTCATCTTGTACCCCGGGATGCGCGACTGCATTTCCTGCACGATGTCGTGCGGCGCCATCAGGTCCGTTCTTCGTGTAGGATGAGGCGTGGACCTTGTAGAGGCTGATCCCGTTCGCCTCCACGAGGGGCGTCGGCGGTCTTGGGTGTCCGGACGTTAGAAACCCCCTTATGATTGCGTGGCCCGGAAGCTCCCTGATGGGCGCAACCGGAGGGTTCGGGCCCGCGTTCCAGGCCGCAGCCTCCAGACTCTACAGGGCGGAGTACGCGGCCGCGACGCTGGCCATCCTCGCCTACCTGATCTACAGGTGGCTGCATCCCGGGCTCGACTGGCCCGCGACAATCTTCTGGATCCTCTTCCCCGACCTGGCCGCCTTCGTCCCCATCGGGCTCTCCTCGAAGAGGAGGGAGTGGCCATCGTGGGGAGCTTACCTCTACAACTTCTCCCACAGCGCGCTCGTCTGGGGGCTGGCCTTCGGCGTGTCGTGGCTCGCCCTCGGGGCTCCGTACTGGCCGGTCCTCGGATGGCTCGGTCACATCACGGCAGACCGGGCCGTGGGGTACGGACTCCGCTCCACCCGGAGGGAGGCCGGCGCATAGATTTTGGGCGAGCGCACCGCGGAATTAGCAACTGAGGGTCAATTTTCCGGCGAAGTTCTTATTACTCGAAGAGGCGTCGGATTTTTCTCGCGACATGCCAAGCAAGGGAAAGGGCACCAAAGACGACCCTTGGGTTCTCAAGACCCCACCCGGGACGTCCGAGTTCAAGGCGTACAGGGACGAGACACTGACGCCTCCTGCCCTTGTGGTGTGGGTCGGGAAGACCGAGCTGCGATACGACCTCAGGTGCCTCGACGACCTCCGGGCGATGCTCAAGAAGAGCGGGGACTGGGTGCCGCTGGGGAGCGCAGACGAGCAAAAGCCCGCGGCCGAGGGGACGGTGGAGGCGTGGGGGCGCTCGTCGAAGAACCCCGTCGGTGGATGGTACGGCCTGAAGAAGGGCCTGAGGGGGAGGTTCGGGATGTACGTCCCTCCCGTCATGGAGGCGCTCGGCACGGCCGAGGTAGAGCACAACCCCAAGAACAACAGGATGCGCGCTACCTGACGGCGGCGGGCATCTCGTAGAGATACATCGAGTGCGGCTTCCTCCACCCCTTGGGGACCAGCTCGATCTCCTTGGTAGGCTTCCACTCGAGGATGGGGAAGTCGAAGTTCACCACCCTCGCGCCCGGCTTCAGGTCGCGTTCGAAGATCGGCACCAGGAGCCCGAGGGTGTAGCCGGAGAGGTAGGTGGCGACCACGTCGACCCCCTTGAGGCTCGTCTTCCGAAAAGTCCCCTCGACTATCTTCGCCCTGCCGATGAGTCCCATGTCCTTGATCTTCCGGCGCGACTCCTCGACCAGGCGCTTCCTCCTCTCGACGCCGAAGGCCCTCGCATGGAAGTCCCTCGCCGCCGCTATCACGATCCTGCCGTCGCCCGAGCCGAGGTCGACCACGGTCTCGCCAGGCTGGAGGGAGGCGAGTTCGAACATCACAGGTATGACGTCCTCAGGGATCGGGACGTGGGGCTCCGTGTAGCGCAGCTTCTGCGAGGGACTCGGCGCTTTCGACGGGTGTCGCCCGCCTGTGCTCTAGCCCACTGTGAAGGAGACGAGCTGGATCGAGTAATTGAACTCGGTCGGCGCTCCGCCGCCCGTCGTGGACGAGCCCGCAATCTCGATGAGGGTCACGAGCTGGTAGGTAGTCCCGGGCGGGGCCCCGACCGAGAGCTTGTAGGTCGAGAGGTCGGTGGTCGTCCCAGGCGGGCAGGAGGTTATCGTCTCAGGGAGGGTGTTCGCCGCCCAGTTGGTCACCTTGAACGAGGTCGAGCCGATCGTCACGCTCGACGTGCCCGTGGTGTGGAAGAAGGAGGCGGCCGTGTAGGTCGAGAGCTCGTTCCCCGCCTGGACCTCCGCGGAGAAGCCCGCGAAGAGGCCGACTATCATGGTCTGGGCGGTCGAGCCGGTGATGTTCACGCCGGCCTCGTCGATGGCCAGCACCGTGCCGTCCTTCTGTATCCAGGCGGTGGCCGTGGTGTTGTGACCGCTGACCACGCTAGCGATGCTGACCTTGTAGGTGGTCGAGCTGGCGTAGATCCTGGTGTACGCCTCCGTCAGGTTCTCCACGCTCGAGCCGGAGGTCAGGTTGTAGTTTAGCTTCATCGATGAGAAGGTGCTCACCAGAGGTACGACGTTGAAAGATGCGGTGCTGGTCGCCGTCGAGGAGACGGTGCAGGAGGTCGCCGTTGCCGCCACGCTCGAGGAGCTGGAGGTCGACGTCGAAGACGTGGTAGACGTGGACGACTTCGTACTCGCGGAGCTGCTGGACGAACTCGAGGTCGACGAGGTTGACGAGGACGAGCTCGAGGATGTCGTCGCAGGCGCCGTGGTGCTTGAGGTTGATGAGGTCGTCGAAACGACGGAACTGGAGGAAGAAGAACCGGAACCAGAGCTCAGGACGAAGTATGCCCCGACTCCTGCCGCTATTACGATTAGGACCAAGACCCCGATTACCGCAGGCGCAAGCGCGCTTCTCTGATGCACCCTGCCCGTCCTAGGGGTTCACTATTTAACAAGGGCCCTCGCGAATCGCGATTTGGGGTCTGTGTTCCTAGCTCAAGAGGCCGGGGCCGTGGCGCCCGCCCAGTAGGCCCCGAACGCAATCCCTCAGATGACGTAGGGATAGACGACCAACCGTTCCACGCCCCCGAAGCCCAGGTAAAGGCCGCTCCCAAGGAAGGGGATGGAGAGCAGTGTGGTGAGCCCGAGGACCAGGGAGAGGTAGCTGAGCGGGCGGGGGGTGAAGCGAGAGGAGTACACCGCGGCTATCCCTCCGAAGACGAACGTCACGAAAGCCCCCAACGAGTGGACGGCGATGACCGTGTTCCAGGGGACGAGCGAGACGAGGATGGTGCCCAGAGGCGGGAGGAAGTAGACCGCCTTGGCAAGCCTCCGCTTGACGAGCTCGGCGGGGCGGCCCCGCACGAACAGGAGGTAAGTCCCAAGGAGAGTCATCAGCCCGCTGAGCATGAGCTGCCCGTCCCAGAGGAGCATGGTGGGCGCCCCGACCCCGCCGAGGGTGCTCAGGGCGTCCTTCCCGACGCTGTAGCCAGGGTAGAGGGACTCGGCCACGGTGTTGAGGAGTGTGAACACGACGCCGCTCGCCACAAGAAGGGCACCGCCGGTCCGCGTGCTCGAGGCCCTCGCGTCGGTCGTGTCCTGACTCGCCGAGGCGGAACCAGCACCCCCCAGGGACTTATAGTCGGCGCACGTGAGATAATCACCAGAAGTGGTCACAAGGAATCGGTGGGCAAACGTCCTTGGCCGGGCCAAGCAACCTCCTTCCTAGACTGGTACAGGGTGGCAGCGAACGTCGCCACCGAGACAGGTGAAAGATTCTGAGACCCCGCCTAGCGGAGTGGGCCCTGCGAATATGGTTGAGTGGTGCGGGAGGTGGGATTCGAACCCACGAACCCCTAAGGGATTGGAGCCTCAGTCCAACGCCGTTGGCCATGCTGGGCGACTCCCGCGCGAGGGCGGCTGGCCCGCGGACGGTCTAAAATGCTTTCGAGGCCGGCTTCTCAGGAGCGAGAACCGTGGTCGGCCTATCTCAGACGCGGCAAGAGACCCGTCGAGAGGTCTGGGGACGATGAGGTTCGAGGTGGGATAAGGTACGCTGGTCGTTGTGTCCGCCCTGCTGGGCGCCGGCGGCGCCCTCGGCATCGGGTTCGCGGTGATCATCTGGGTGACTGCTTGGGCGAACCTGAGAAGCAAGGGCAGAAGCCGCGTCCCCTAGGACGAGATTGCCTCCATCCCGCACTCGTGGTCTTGGTCGGAGGAGGCGCCGCTGACGCCTATAGCGCCTATCACCGCCTCGCCCTTCTTGGCGACCACCCCGCCGGGCAGCAGGACGACTCTGTTGCCGCTGACCTGGGTGAGCCCCATCGCGGCCGTGGGCCTGTCCTTCATCCTCTCGGCCATCTCCTTGGAATGAGCCCTGAACGCGACGGCAGTGAAGGCCTTGCCCCTCGCGATGTCGGGCGAGATGATGTTGGCGCCGTCCATCCGGGCCATGGCGACCGGGTTGCCCCCCGCGTCCACGACCACCACGGAGACCTTGACTCCCAGCTGGGCTGCCTTCGCGGTCGCCCTTCGGATCCAGGTCTGCGCCTGCTCTAGGGTGAGGTCAGACATGCTTTTGTCGACATGCCACACCCGCCGGGATTATTTAGCGATGCTCGGTCTCGGCCGGCCTACCTGGTGAACATAAAGTAGACCACCTGGGCGCCCGCTGCAGGGCCGTTCATCACGTAATAGGTGAACGGCCAGCTCGTCGCCCCGACAGGGACTAGGACCCCTGGCCCCCCGCCGGCGCAGAAGGGATAGGGGTTCATCTTGACGTATCCCGTGAGCGATCCGATAGACGTCTGGATGCAGACGGGCTCGTTAGAGTAGTTGGTCACCGTGAAGGTAATCGTCCCGTTGACCATTGGGGCGGCGTTGACCAGGCATTTCCAGACCCAGGTGGTGTGGGTGTATGGGAGGTAGCTCTGCTGGCCGCACGTACCGTTGAGCTGGCCCGCTATTGTCTGGACGGTTGCGCCCGTGAAGCTCAGGGGCTCGCTGATCCTCATCACGAACTGCTGGTCCATGCTGGTCAGGGTCGCGCCGTTTTGGAGGGAGATGGCTGATGCCTGGACGTCGACCTCGTACTGGCCCACGGTGGCGTTCTGGAACACAGTGGACTCTACCCGGTAGACCGAGACCCCGATGGGCGGCTGGAAGTTCTCTGGGACCTGGGGGAAGAAGGTCATTATCGGAGCCGAGCCCTGCGGGGTCTTCTGGTAGGCGTAGAGCGAGAGCGTTGTCGAGGGCACGCGGTTGGTTACGGTGATGACGAAGAGTATCGTGTCGCCCGCGAAGTAGACCTCGGAAGGCTGGCCCGCAATCGCGACCGTGATGTTGAGGGGGCTCGTTGGGGTGGTCGTGGCTGTCACGGTGGAGGTCGAGGTCGTCGTGGAGGTCGAGGTCGTCGTCGAGGTCGCGGTCGTCGTGACCGCCGGGAGCGTGACTGTGCTGGTGCTTGTGGTCGTCGCTCCGCCTATCGCCACTGTGTTGGTAGAGACGACTGTGGAGGTGACCGTGGTGGCCGCCCCGCCTGGAGCTGTGACCGTGGTGGTCGAGGCGGGCCCACCTCCTGGACTCGTCAGCGTGGTCGTCACCGGCGGACCTGCCGTCGTTATCGTGATGAACTGGGCCGTGCCCCTGGTCGTTGTGGTCGTGACTGGATGCTTGACCAAGGGCGGGATGAATCCTATTGCGAACATCCCCGAGATTGCCACCAAGAATACGATAGCGGCGACCATGGCCAAGGCGCCTATGGGCAGGCCGCCCTCTCCTGCCTCCTCGACCACCTCGTCCGACATCAGGCAGACCCCGAGCTGGTCGAGAAGTTGGGCACGGCTCCACCGGGGGACCACGGGCGATAAGACATGGGCATGCCAAGATTAGGGATTGAGTCTAGGCCTACGTTGACGCCGGCGGCATCTTCGTCGGAGCGGTCCGTCGAGAGGCCTGAGCGGGGTCTGCTGTCCATGTCCCCCCTCTTCTCGCGGAGGAGGCCCTTCCTGTGCACCCTTCGGTGGTCCCTGCAGACCGGCCCTTCCTTGGGATGGCTGAGGCAGCGGTAGCGAGCCTCGTTGTCGCAGCCCTGAAAGGAGCATGTGCCCGCGCCTGAGACCGTCCGCCAGTCGCAAGCCTCGAGCATGGGCCCTTTGGCTTCCCAGGCTCCGCGCTCTTGTGTAGTTCGTCTGTGAAATTGGAATCTGTTGGTGGGAGTATGGAGGCTATTGAGACTCATGAGGCGCGGTCCGGGCTCAGGCCGCTCGGTGGACGGCCCTGCTATGGATTCTAGATTCATTCGCCTCTTATAACAAACGGGAGCCCGCGAGCCTGTGAAGAGCGCGAAGGACGAGGACTTTGTCGCCGACAATCTGGACTCTTTCCTGGCCACGTGGAAGGCGGTGAAACGGCCGGCGAAGCAGCCATCGGATGTGCGCAGCCGTTCGGAGCTCCTTCTTTCCACGAGCTCCGCCGTCGAGGCTGTGGGGGACCCAATTGTGGGAAGGGAGCAGCTTGCGTCGTCTCTGCGGAAGATGAGGGAGCTCTTCGGGCCGGGGGGCGACATGATGGTCTACCAGATGGGGTTGGACGCGGGCAGGAGGTCGCCGCTGGTGCCAGCCAAGGACTACCAGGTCTTCTCTGAGCTATTCTCCGACAACGACTGGGGAGAGATACAGTCGGTCGACACGGACAAGGCCCTCACGAGCATCACAGTAGTCCTGCGCAGCGGCTTCGAGTGCGAGGGGCAAAAGTCGCCAGCGCCGAACAGTCAGTTCGTCAGGGGGCACCTGGCGGGGACATTCACTCAGATCCTTGGGGAGGAGGCCACATGCGACGAGGTCCGATGCATTGCCACCGGGGACGACGTGTGCGAGTTCATCGTGTCGAGGAAGTCGCACAACCTGGTCAGATAGCCCGACTCGACTTTCGTCTTCAATCTTCGTCCGGGAACGGCCACCCCTCCCCGCACGACGGGCAGGCGTACGAGTAGGTCGTCTTGCCGTTGCCGTCGTCGACGGTCGTCACCAGGACAAGGTCGTTCGCGTGGCACTTTGGGCAGGTCGCCATCCTCCTTCGCCCTATGGGAAGGATAGCTGGGCAGGGAGGAGGCTGCCCGTCTCGAAGTTCATGCTTCCTCCGGCAGTGAACGTCACCATGAACTGTGCAGTGCCCGATGACGTGGTAGTCTGCGAAGGCAGGTTGGGCGAAACGTCGCCGAAGACCTTGACCGCGTTGACGACGGATCCCCCCACGGGGTTCCCGAACGCATCGTCCACCGTCACGGTGACCGTGCAGGGGCTTGCGCAAGGCGGCGTCCCGTCCCTGGCCGAGATACTCCCGACCGGGTCGATGTTGGGGTCGGGAGAAACGACTATCGGCTGCGAGGTGGTCACTAGTCCGTTCGAGTCGGTGACGATCAACGTCGCGCGGATCGGCCCTGCAATGCAGTCACCGAGGGTGTCGGGGAAGAGCCCCTCCGGAGAGTAGGCGACCGTCTCGCCCGCGGCGTACGCGGTGTCATAGTCGTTCTGGTTGGCGAAGGCGGCCGTCGCGGCCGCGTTGCAGCCGTTGACGCTTCTGTAGGCCGCGTTGGGGATGTCGAACTTCCACTCGAAGCTCTGTATGGAGGTCGTGGCAGCGTAGGACTGCGACCCTTCGAAGGTCACCTGGTCCAATGTCGTGGCCTGAGACACCTGGGACGTCGTGCTGAACTTGGGGATGGGGGTGGGCTGCGAGAAGGTGGTGGGGAAGTAGTTCCCGACCCCGGAGAGGAGCGCGATGGTGGCGGAGTCGTTCTTGACGATGGCGTTGCTCCCGAACGTGGTCCTGTTCAGCAGTATGTTCACGCTAGCCTTTGCGGAGATCGGGAGGGGGTTCTTGGTGACGCCTAGGGTGGATAGGACGTTGCCCGACTGGTCGACCTGGTACCAGGTGGACTGCCAGGCGCCGTCGATCTGGACTCCCTGCAGAGAGGAGGCCTGGGTGTTCTGGTTCCTTATCGTCAGTGTGATGGACCCCCAGGTCGCGGGCTCGAAGGCGCAGTTGAGGGAGCCGGTCCCGAACGAGAGGGTGGCAGGGGCTCCGGAGGCGAGCGAGACCTTCACTTCCTTGGAGATAGACGCGTAGGAGTGCCCGGTGTTGATGGTCACCCCCGCTACGGGTGAACCGGGGCCCTCCTGCGGTATCAGGTTGACCTCCCCGGTGTTCGAGAGTATTTGCTGGACGTACCAGGAGGTCGCGGTGTAGCCCGTCAGGGCGCAGCTGCCAGGACTGGTGCTGTCGATCTCCCACTGGATCGTTGGGTCGTTGGGAGCGAAGGTGGCGTAGACGGTCTGGAGGTCGTCGTTCTGGAGGTTGGTCAGGAACGAGCTTCTCGCCTGTGCCTGGGCCTGGGCTGCCGAGACGAAGTACGCCAGAGAGGCGACAGCGGTCACCACCACCAGGATGAGCAGGAGGGCGCCGACCACCTCGGAGACTCCCTTTCGCGCCCTCGTCCTGTACCTCATTTTTCTGCTTTTGAAGCGCGCGTTGCTAAAGCGATTGACAACCTAAACTACGTGATTCCGGAATTTCTCCCGAGTGAAGAAGAGCTCGAAAAGGGATTAAAGGAAGAGCAGGGTCTCACACCGGAAGATGCTCGAGGACATCCTCAAGAACGCATTGGAAGGACTCACCGTCATAGAGGAGTCTTCGGGCTCCGTGAGCAGGGTCCTCGCAAGACAGCTCGGGGCCTTCGCTAGGGCTCGGGGCAGGAAAGTGGCGTTCGTCTCCTTGCTCACCTGGGAGCAGGCGGTTGTGAGGGAAGCCCCAAAGATCCGGGTCGACGCCGTCACGGAGTCCCAAGGGCATGGGCCGCAGGGAGGTTTCCCCCGGAGCCAGGTTGCCCCCTTCCTCGACGGCGGGAGCTACGACCTCCTCGTCGTGGACGCGATTTCGAGTTTCCTCTTCGATAGGGACGAAAGGGAGTCGGTGGAGACCATCAGGCACCTAGCCAAGATGGTCAAGCAGGGAAAGACATTCATCGTCACCTTCGACCCTGGCCTCATCGACGACAAGACGGCGGCGTACCTGCGGGCGGCGGCCGACACGGTGATAGTCGTGAAGGCGGACTTGCTGGGAGAGAAGGTGAGCAGGACGCTCTACGTACCGAAGCTAAAGGATTCGAAGCCCCTTGACAAGCTGATAAAGATCACCGTGGACGAGGCGGGTGTCGAGGTCGACACTAGAGAGTTCGTCGGCTGAGCTCCCGAGTTCCACAAACTAGGAATTGTTGTAATGCAAGCGATATCTACGCGACAGTACGAATCCCGCACGTTGGACGCCAAGAGCTTCAGTGACATGATAGGACGGCAGATCACCGACGTCTACGGCCGCCCGGTGGGACGGATTGCGGGCGTCACGGTGGGATACGGCGGCGAGATAGAGTCGCTGGCCGTGGACTCGGGCGACAAGTTCGTCCAATACCTGGCGGACGAGCTTTCAGAGGGGGAGGATGGCCCCCAGATCCTGCCTTCCTGGGTCGTGGAGTTCAAGGCCTCGGGCATAGACGCCTCGGCCATCCAGAAGAGGCTGGTCGCCCTCGAGACGATGAAGAGGATGAAAGGCGTCTCGCAGCCCATCTATGAGGAGCTTAGGACGAAGCTTGCAGACGCCCAGGAGACCCACCGCACCATGTCGGGGCAGCTCAGGGAACGGCTGGAGACTCTAGCCATGATCGACGCCAGCGTGGACTCGTTCCTGGCCATGGTGAGGCTCCAGCTCATGTCAGACGAGCTCGACGAGGGGACGTTCAAGGCCTCGGCCGACTATTGCGCGCAGGTGAAGTCGATGAACGACAAGGAGAGGGCCGAGATCGAGGTGGTCATAGGCCCACTGCCTCCAGCCGAGGAGGCGACGGAGCAGGTCGGGGAGGCCCCAGCCTCGGTCCCGATGGAGAAGGTGAGCGCCCCAGAACCAGAGCCTCTGGTCGAGGAGCCCCGGCGCGCCGAAGCGATGCACGCCCAGAAAGAGCCGGTCGAGGAGGTCGAGGAGCCCCTCCCCGAGCAGTCAAAGCCCACGTCCGGCGGGCTGCGGTCCCTGCGCAACAGACCCGTCCAGTAGGGGACCTCTCAAGCGGAGGGTTGCGGCGCCGGCTTCTTTGGCTTGGGCCTGGCGAACAGCCGACCAAAGTCCCAGGCGCCTGACTTTTTTGCCTTGCCGTTCCCGATTTTCACGGGCGCCGCTTGCCTCGTCGGCTTGGCCGGTTTCGCTTTCCTAATCTCGACCCTGCCGACCAGTCTGACTTCTTCTCCGAGCTGAGACGCGTTCGCTATCGCCGTGTCCAGGGGCACGCCGACGTCCCTCGACCAAGACCACTCGGAGGTGAGCCATCCCCCGTAGACCAGGAGGTCGTCGCGGGTCAACCCTCGGTCGGGCTTCGCCTTCGCGAGCTTGACGGCCTCGCTCATGGGAACGCGCTTCAGCTGTTGAGGCTCGGGGGTCGTCAAGGACGGGTGACCTTTTTGGGGAGGGGACGGCTATTAAGGATTGGATTGGCTAGCCGCCTCCGCCCGAGGCGCCTGTGGCCTGTATAACGACCGAGGTGCTGTTGTTCCCCACCGAGGCCGTCAGCGTGTAGCTCCCGCCGGAGTTCCCCAGCGTCACCTGGGTGGACGCCTGGCCGTTGGAGTCGGTGTCGGCGCTCGAGGGGTCCAGCTTGGCCCCTGCACCGCCTCCAGGTCCGGTGATGGAGAACACGACGGCGACGGTGGCCATTGGTTGCCCTTTGGAGTCCGTAACGTTGACCAGCACGGGGTCCTTCAGTGGGAGGCCTGCGAGGCCCTGGTGGTCGAACGACACGATGTTGACGTTGTAGGTGACGCTAGCCCCGCTGGACTGGGGGATGACGAAGAGCGTCCACGCAAGGAACCCTATGAGCATCAGTATCAGGCCGTGCTTGAGGCCGTACTTGATCTTGCCCTCCGAAATCTTCCCTATGACAAGGCCGCCCATGAAGCCGTTTATCACGACTAGGAAATACAGGTCTCTCTCAAGGTCGACGCTCCCGATGTCGGACTGCCCGAGGATGCTGCCCGAGAATGAGGTGCTCCCGAGGCTCGCTATCGACTTTAGGTCAGGTAGGAACTGGACGACCATTATAGCCGAGAGGGCGATCAGAATCACCTGGGCCGCGTAGAGGATGACCATGTACTGGCTGAGGCCGGCGCGCTTCTCCTTCTCGATGCTCAGGAAGGTGCTCATGTCAGAGGACGCCCGCTGGATAAGGTTCGCCACCGAGCCGCCGCTGTAGGAGGCCTGGATGACCAGGTCGACGTACTTGTCGACGAGCTGGCTGTTGAGGGTGGCGGCAAGGTTCCTCATGGACTGCTCGAAAGTGTACCCAATCTGCATCTGCTTCGCCACCGTCTGGACCGGCTTGGTTATCGAGCCGAGGCTCCCCTGGGAGAGGGTGATGATCGCCTTGATCGGGTCTATCCCTCCCCTGACCAACTCCGAGAGCTCGAAGAGGAAGTCGGTGAAGTCCTCCTCGTACTTTCGCTCCCTCCGACCTCTGATCGTGATGTCGGCAGAGTAGGGGGCGAGCCCCACGCCCATCCCGACGAGGAGGATGAGGTCGAAGTTGTGAGGGTTGGGAAGCGAGGGGGCGTTCGGAGTCGTCGCGCTCGGCTGCGTCGAGTTAGCCCCGGTGGAGTTCAGGTCGGGGTTGAGCTGGGCGACTATCTTGGCGTACGCTGCCTCGCGCAGGGAGGCCGAGTCTGACGACGCGCTCGACGACGCAGGCGTGAGGGAGGTGCCTCCCACGAAGGGGATTGGGGCGAACCCCGTGTAGACGGCGTACACGAATATCGAGGCTCCGATTATCGCGGGGATCGCCAAGGTGAAGACGTAGCGCTTGACCTTGAACCTGTGCTGGAGCTTGAACCCCAGGACCTGCCTGCGAGTGAGAGGCATTAGTACTCACCTGAGGAGAACTTCATCTCGAGCATCGCGATGAAGATGATGTTGACGAAGGGGACGACGAAGAAGATGAATATCTCGAAGAGGTCTTGAGTCGTAAGGAACGGGGCGACCTTGATCCCCAGCGACCCGACGATGATTATCCCTATCACCCCCAGGATGATGGTTGTAATCACCCCTCCGACGTACCCTTCGCTGTAGGCGGCCAAGCTGTCTATGAACCCCTTCAGCTTCGCCTTCTTGTCGGTGAAGAGGGTGACGGACTGCTGCTCACAGTATCCGCGGAGGCTCCCTCCCGAGACGACGATGTTGGAGATCCCAACGAGGATGTCGTGGAGTCGGCTCGACGCGGTGGTGACGGCGATGTGGTTGATCGCCGTCACGACGTCCTCGCCCAGGACGTCGAACCGGTAGACTACCTTCTTGAACTCCTCCGAGATGGGTCCAAAGTCCTTGAGCGCTATGGCCCTGAGAGACTGGACGGGGTTCATCCCGGCGCTCGACAGGGTCGCCATGTACGCCAGGAGGAAGGGGAGGTTGGCGTCGATCTTGACCCGCTTGGAGGTTATCTTGCTGAGGGTGATCATAGGGAGCGCTATCACGCCCATCAGGGCCGCCGCCCCAGAGATCCCGGCGGTGAGGAAAGGCCAGAGGGCGGTCCTATAGACGAAGGTGAAGACGAGATAGCAGCCCGCGAGGGAGGCGATAGCCGCGATGATGGAGGTGAAGACAATGGTCCCGATGTACATCCCCGGGAGCATCTGGACGCCGGCCTCGTAGAGTGTCTTGAGGGTCCCTTCGCGCGGCTTGTTGTCCACCCACTTGAAGAAGTAGTAGACCAGCCTCCGGTACTTGTTGGTTATCATGGCCTCTTGGCTCCCCCGTGTTCCTGGCCGGGCTGTTCGACCTGCTCGACCCAAGCCGTCTCCGCCGCCTTCGGCGCGGGCGGCGCGGCGGGCTGCGCGGAGTTGACAAGCGCGTCCTTGTCGAGGTAGTACTGCCTCACCAGGTCGGTGACTGCCTTGTAGTTGGTGATCCCCTCCCTTATCATCCGTTCGAGCAGCTCTACCCTCCTCTCGAGTTCGGAGTCGAGCTTCTCCATCGGGATGCCGTAGGTCCTGCTGATCTTCTCTATCTGGAAAGATCGACCGTTGAAGAGGTAGGTGTCGGTCACCGGGTCCCAGGTGAATATCGTGTTGGTGATTATCTCCTTGGTCGACGGGTTGACTCCGAGTATCTCGACCACCTCTCTCATCCTCCTGACCTTCTCGTCGCCCCTCTTCATCGCGGCGACGAAGATGACCAGGTCGAGGTTGGCCACCATCACCCTGGGCACGTTCATCGGCTGAGACTCGACCCTTGCCAGGAGCTCCGACATGGACGCGGCGTGGATCGTCCCCATCGTCGCGTGGCCCACAGAGATGGCCTGGAAGAGGGTGTAGGCCTCTTCGCCCCTGACCTCTCCGACTATGATGAAGTCCGGCCTCTGCCTCAGCGCGGCTATGAGGAGGTCGTAGAGCGTGATGTCTCCGGCGCTCCTCCCGCCCTGCCCTGAGATCCCCGAGATGCCAGAGATGCCCGAGGGAGCCCCCGACTCTCCGAAGCCCACCCTGGTCACCGCCTGAATCCAGTTGGGGTGTGCGAGGTTGATCTCCGGGGTGTCCTCGACCGAGACTATCTTGTTCTCAGGCTTGATGAGCATGCTGATGGCGTTGAGAAGGGTCGTCTTGCCGGCGGCGGTCCCGCCGGAGATGAGGAGGGAGCGGCCATACTCTATCAGTATCCAGAGGTAGGCGAAGACCCTCACGTCGCCGGTCTTGAGCATGACTATCTCGACGGGGGAGATGGGCTCGCTCCTGAACTTGCGTATCGTGAAGGTGGACCCCTTCTTGGTCACCTCCTTCCCCAGAGTCATGTTGATCCTGCTGCCGTCGGGGAGCGCGGCGTCCCTGATGGGCTGGAGGATTGAGATGTGCCTGCCCGAAAGCTGGGCAAGCCTGAGGAGGAAGTTGTTCAGCTCCACCTCGTCGAAGACGATGTTCGTCCTGATGGACTCGAAGAACCTGTGGTAGATGAAGACGGGGACGTCGGGGCCGTTGCAGCTGATGTCCTCTATGAAGCGGTCCCTCACCAGGGTGTCGACCTTGCCGTATCCCACGTAATCCCTCTCGATGTGGTAGAGGATTCTCCTGTACTCCACTTCCGAGAGCTTGAAGTTGTAGATCTTGACGATGTCCCTGAAGGTCTCCTCTAGGAACTGGAGCTTGTCCTCGACGCTGGTGAGGACCGTCCCGACGTTGACCAGCATGTCGAATGCGTTGGCCGCCTTCTCGAGTATCTCCTTCTCGCGCGCGGTCAACCTGGGCTCGAGGGCCCTGTAGACTAGCTCCCCGTTCTCCATCTCCAGGTTGACGAACTGGTAAGGCTCCCTGACCGGGTAGACGATGCTCTGGTACCTGTCGATGTCCTCATACGTCGGGACCAGGACCCGGTGCCCCTCGATGTGGATCAGCTCGGTCGGGGCCGGCTCCAACTTGGCCTTCTTGCCGCCGAAGCTGAAGAGCCCCTTCTTCCTGGGCTTCGGAGCGGCCTTGGTCTTGGGCGCCTGGGCCTTCTTGCCCAGGTCCAATGAGAACCCCTTGTTCTTCTTCCTTGGGGCGGGTGCGGCCCGCCCAGGCGGGCGGGGAGGGGGTGGTCGGACCACCCGGTTCGCCGCTTTGGCGAGCGGCTGCGTGCCAGCGCCAATGGGTGCTGGCGACTGGTCGGAGGGCTCCTCCCCCGGCTCCTGGACCTCGCGCTTCCGGGAGAAGAGCCTCAAGAACGCTCTTTTCTGAGCCCCGGGCCGGGTAAAAAGCCGTCAATTCTTACTTTGGGTATTTTCTGACCCGTGTCCTCGCCTGTCCTCGGCCTCTAGGTCCTCTGTGCCTCCCGCCTTCGCCATTTTGAACTCGGTCCACTTGGTTCCTCTGCTCTTCAGCGCCTTGCTCATGTTCATACCGCAGGTCATGCAGGTCGTCGCGTGGACGTGGCCGCACTTGCAGACGAAAGCCGGCTTCTTCATGCCCTGGGGGGACCGCCGGAAGACTGCCTTCTTTGGCCTCACCATGACCCCGCTCCCCTCTGTGCGAATAGGCGCCTTGTGGAGCGACGGCTTTGCGGAGGGGCCGTCCAATATGGGGAACCGGTCGCGAAAGGAGGGCGGCGCATCGGGGTGCCCGACCTCGGGGAAGTTCGGTGGCTCCGGCAATTCCAGCATCTTGGGAGCTTCGACCGCTGTTGAAGGGCGATCCGATCCGGTGTCGTCGTCCTGGGGCCGAGGCCGTTTCTGGGGCTCAGGCCTTTGACCGGGCGCCGTGGACGCCTCAGCCTTGGCGCGGGCCTTCTTGTCGGCGACCCGAACCCTCCAAATCTGCGTGGCCGCGGCAAAAAGCGGGAGGTCGCCCGCTAGGATGATGTACACGTTCTGAAAGATCACGCCCTCGAGATAGAGCGGGAGTGATGCCAGTGCGAGGACGATCGAGAGGTAGACTGCTTTCTTGTCCCAAATCTCGGTCATTGGCTGGAGAAAAGGAAAGGGGGAGGAATCCCCTTCGATGGGGATTCCACTGATTTTCTTAGGCAGATGTCATGTCGTACTGGCTGAAGTATCCGTTGTTGGTGTAGGCCGATTCCTGGTTGTAGTTGGTGGCGTACGAGATGAACTGCTCCTCGACCGGGGTCGGGGGGCCGTTCGTCACGTAGTAGAAGGTGCGGGCGAGTCCGGTCCCGGGGGACGCAGAGTCAGGGTACTGTGCCACCTGGCCCGCGAGCGTCAGCGGGTTGACGAATGCCGCCTTCTTCAGGGCCGAGAGGATGAGGTTGTGGATGTTGGCAGTGTTGATTTCGGCTGCTGTTGGTGCGGTGGGCGTGGGCACGTTGGCGACCAGAGGTAGATCCTTCGTCGCTGTGCCGGAGGCCACGTAGCCATTGGATCCAGCTGCCGGCGCGGCCACCGCTGCATCAACGAGGTTGAAGGCAGCTGGGGCGGCCGTGTCGACCTGGGGCATCGCGACTCCGCAAGTGGTCGAAGACGCGTGTCCCGCGGGGCAGACTGCTCCTGAGGCTGCTCCCTCGGCGAAGCCGAGGTCAACAAAGCCTATCGAGCCGATGGAAGTCCCTGTCATTCCGTGGGTGTTGACATAGTTCAGGACTCCCGGGTTGCCCTGCTCTGTGGTTCCTGGATAGTTGCCGCCTACCGATTGCTTGGCAAGGCCGGTGTAGCTGGCGAACTGGTCCTGGGTTCCAGAGTTGTCTGCCCTGGAGACAGGTATTCCAGTCCCAGCAGCAGCGACTCCACCGACGTCGAGGGTGTAGGTCGGTCCTGCGCATGCGTTTGCATTGATTCCGAAGGTCGCCTGGCTGAAGATCTGCTTCAGCGCTGCCCTCGTAATCCCCACGCAGGGGTTGACGCCGTCTGTCAGGAATCCGCCGTTCGCGGGGTCGCCGTTCATGATGACAACCACTCCGCTGCCTCCGAGGAGGGTCGGGTTGATTGTCACGCCCTGGATGTTGTTGGTCGTGACGTCTGTGTAGGCATTGTTGACCGCGCTCGCCGAGGAGGCTGCGCCGATGTCAAGTGCGCCAGAGATGACGCCCTGCATTCCTGCGTCGCTGCCGCCCTGCGAGATGGTCAGTTGGACATGGTAGGTGCTCTGGAACCCTTGCTGGAGTGCAAGGGTGATTGGGTAGACTGTTGTCGAGCCGCCAATGAGGAGTTGGCCCTGAGCGCCGTTGGCCGCTCCATTGACGTTGGCCTGTGTTCCTGTATCGGTGCTCACCCTGCTTACGATGAGTCCGACGGATATCGCCCCGACGATTGCGACGACGATCAGTACGAGCGTCGCCACCACCGGCGAGACGGCCTTGGACTTGCGTCCAAGTCTCTTCAGTGTGGATTTTGGTGTCTTGGTTGCGTTTTTCATTTCCGTGGTTTCAGCGAGGCTTTGGATTGGACATTAACCTGACCAGCATAGAATGACGCAGATTCGTTGGATGCTGTGAAGTCCTTTCGATTCTTCCGGGTTCCTAATTCCGTCACTAGGAACCAAAATCAATGCGAATAGAGTGTCGTTGTGTCAGCGGCCTCATTAGTCCTGCCAGTCTGCGAACCATCCGCGGCACGAAGCGGTCGGAGTTCGGCTGTGACGTCGTCGAAAATCGGCGGCGGAAAATCCAAATTCCTAATCTTGTAATAGTATAGCTTCTTGCTGTGGCTCTATACTTTAAGGCAGGAAGCGCTAAGTGAGGCGTTCTTGGTAATTCGAAACGCATGATCGCAGGGCTACCCAGTGGCGCGGAATCGCGGAGCGGTGTCTGTGGATGTTGGTAATACAAGAAAGAGAGAGACGGAAAGTCCAGCTCACTGGCAAGTCGTCCTGCATGGTGGCCTTACCAAAGAAATGGGTCAAGGAGATGGGGCTCAGGCAGGGGTCCGAGATAATCATCACCCGCCCCTCCCTCACTACTCTGCTCATAAGCGCAGACCAGGTCGAATCGCCAAAGGTCAAGCGCGAGGCGGTCATCGAGTTCACCGAAAAGGACTCGGTCGAGGTGGTCTACCGAAAGGTGGTTTCGCTCTACATCCAAGGATACAGCCAGATAGGGGTCAAGTTCATCAACGGCGGCTTCAACAGCACCAAGAGAGACTCCATCAAGGAGATGGTGAGGAGGCACCTCATAGGGACCGAGGCGGTCGCTGACTCCAGGGACAGGATCTCAATCCACGTCCTCCTCGGCTACTCCGAGCTGAGCGCCGAGAACGCGCTCAAGAAGATGCTCGTAATCGCGACCTCCATGCAGAAGGATGCGATGCTCGCCCTCCAGAACCATGACAAGAACGTCGCCGAGGGTGTGATAGAAAGAGACAACGAGGTCGACAGGTTCGGGCTGTACGTCATCCGGCAGCTCAACATGTCCATCAGCCAGGGCATCTTCAGGGAGGAGGTGCTCGAGCCACAGGACCTGCTCGGCTACACCCTCGTTGTCAGAATCCTTGAGAGGATAGCCGACCACTCCCGCCGGATCTGTGAGAAGATCATCGAGATGGAGGAGCCGCTACGCGCATCAGACATCGACAAGATCCTCCCTATCGGAGAGTTCGCCCTCAACATGGTCGACTCAGCCATGCTCACCCTGTTCAAGCGCGACAACGTGGGCGCCGACCTCCTCTTCGACAAGAAGAGGCAGTTCTCGGAGATGCTCACCACAGTGCGCGAGTCCTTCCACGACAGGCTAGGGGCGGAGGAGTACCACGCCGTCCAGCTCTTCCTCGACTCCCTTGCTCGCATAGTGGAATACGCCGGGGACATCGCCGAAGTCGTTATGAACCTGACGATTGAGAGAGTCGTAAAGCAATCCTGAAGACCGCGCTTTCAGACCCGTCCTGACGCCTTAGCTGGCTATCCAGCAAAGGTTGTTGAATGAGACGAAGGCCAGGAGCACCATGAAGAAGGTGACCGAGGCCAGCATCGTCCTCTTGGTCGTCCTGTCCCGAGCGCGGAAGCCTACCAGCGCCTGGACGGTTATCCCAAAGATGAAGATGGTCTTCATGACAATCAGGGACTCTATCGTCCCAAGGTGCAGAAAGGCGGCGAGCCCGTTGAGGAGGGAGTTTCCCTCGCTAAAGCCCTCGTTGAGGGCTACAAAAGAGGTGATGAGGTCGGTCAGGGTGAAGGTGATGCCTGCGAGGAGGACGGCCGACATGACGAGCCTGTACCTTCCGCCCTGGGGGCCGCCCGGTCGCTGGCCGCCGACTGAGATCCCGCTTTCCATGCAGGGGTGTGCGTCGGAAAAATAAAAGCGGTTGTGAAAATCAGGTATGAACCACAGCTATGGAGTGCAAATTCTCCAAACCTCAGTTGAGAGGGGCTTCCCGTCAGATACCTTCGAGAAGGCTAGATCAGTTGGAGGATGTTGGACAAGCTCGCCGCAGCCTGGACCACCGCGAACAGCGCCAGGACGGAGAACGCGAGCGCCTGAGTCTGGGAGGACCTGAGCTTGACCCCGATCATGCATGCTGCCCCGCAGCCGAGGATGAACGCGACCTTGGCCGCCTCCAGGGCGGTCATCACGTTGATTCCGGAGCTCCTCGCGAGCGCTAGGACCAGGACGTTCCCCTCAGACATCCCCTTCGCCAGTGCCAGGAACGATGTCGAGAGGTCGAGGAGGCCGAAGGCGGTGGCCAGCGTGAAGAGGGCCAGGAAAGCCGATGGGCGAAAGAGGTTTGCCCGGTTGAGGAAAGTCGCGGCCGAGTGCCATGGACCATGGAGTTTCATGCACAATAGACTCCTGTGGACAACCTGAACAACGTAAACTATAGAGTTTGTAATTAACGTTCCTCATTTAGGAATCCGGCCATTCGTCAAAATCTCTCACCGTCCGGTGGCCAGGGGGCGACGCGGTATCTGTAGACTCCTTGATCTCTGCAGCTCCTCGCAGACTGCGTTGGCAATGCCTAAATCATTCCGACCCCTTGAATCCAATTGACTCTACGTGGAAGGCGTCGCTCTGAGGGACGCCGAAAAAGAACACGTATCGAACTTACAGGCGAGAAGCTCTTGCTGTTCCTTGCGAAGAACGACGCGCTCGGAGATAGGCTCGCCTGGAGAGGAATGTTGACTCCGACGGCGGGGCGCTGGGAGAGACGCTGACCTGCTGGCCAGGATCACGCCCAAAGGGCTCGAGGAGTACGAGGCGTTCCTTCAGCCCTACTCTTCCCACTATGCGGCTCCCCGACTAGGGAACATTTGGTTTTTGCAACCCCTTTCCTAGCACGCTCAATACTCTGCAGGCGGTTCAATACATCACTTCGCCAATGGGTAAAAACAAACGACGATATGACGTCCTCGAAAGCAGTTGGAGACACTCTATGGCTACGCTCCGGGCAACGCGGAGTCTGAGAGGACATGGCGCAGGATCAAGATACTTGGGGCGCTGGCGAGGTACGGCGAGCTCACGCCGAACTGGCTGCGAGAGAACATCGATTGCAGCGGCTCGGAGCTGAGCGACCTAGTCACCGAGATGGTCGGAAGCGGAGAGGCGGACGTAGATGTAAGGTCCCGGGATGAGGTCGCCATCGTGTTCACGACGAGGGGAATCGAGGCCTACGTGGCTTCTATGGAATCACTCACCATCGCGTCGGACTAGCTGCCGGCGCGTGTTTATTTCGACGGCGGCCGGGCGGTCGTGCGACCAGCAGTGTCGAACGCGCGCGTCGTGACCGAGGTCGGGGTCTTCGAAGCCGACGACGACTGGGCAAAGATCCCCCGCGGGTGGTCGTTCAGCGAGGTTGCAGGAGTGGCGACCGACTCAAAGTCGCGCGTGTACGTTTTCAGCAGGAGCGAGCACCCCATGATGGTCTTCGACCCTGAAGGGGAGTTTCTCGCCTCATGGGGCGAGAAGGTCTTCACAAAGGCGCACAACGTCCGCATATCGCCGGACGGGTTCGTCTTCTGCGTCGACCTCCTCGACCACACCGTCCGCAAGTTCACCCCGGAGGGGAGGCTCCTGATGACGCTCGGGACGGAGGGGAGACCGTCGGACACCGGGGGCGACGGGAGGGAGGTCAAGATCAAGAGGTCCGCCGGGCCGTTCAACGGGCCGACCGATGTCGCTTTTGGGCCTTCGGGAGAGTTGTTCATCTCGGACGGATACGCCAACGCGCGCATCCACAGGTTCTCCGCGGGCGGGAGGCTGCTGGAGTCCTGGGGATCCCCCGGCGACGAGCCGGGGCAGTTCAACCTCCCCCACAACGCCCTGATACAGGGCGGTGACACGCTCTACGTCGCAGACAGGGAGAACAACAGGGTGCAGGTTTTCGACCTCCTCGGGGAGCCGGTCGCCCAGTGGGACGACTTCGCCGGCCCGACAGGCATCTCCCCGTTTGCGGACGGGACGCTCGTCGTGAGCGAGTTCGGTTACGACCCCGCCGTCAAGACCAGGTACGCAGTCCCCAAGCACGGGAGCAGGATACTCCCCAGACTGACCATCCGCTCGCCGGAGGGGGAGCTCCTCGCGAAGATAGAGGGCGAGGACAAGTGCGCCGAGGGGAGCTTCTTCGCCCCTCACACGGTGTGCGTCGACAGGAGTGGCGACATCTACGTCGGGGAGGTGCCCATAACGAGGAAGGCGCCGGGACCGTGCCATACCCTCCAGAAGCTGGTCAAGCGGTAGCCGATCACTTTCACCAACCTCCCCGGGGACGCGTTATATGCGACCTCCTCGTCAAGAGGCATCTCGGTGGGAACCATGGCGACGGAGCAGACGCACCAAAATCGTTGCTCATTTTGCGGTGCCAAGCTCAGCCTTGGTTACCACTTCACCTGTCACCTGTGCGGGTCGAGCTACTGCTACATCCACATGTCCAGGCACGAGAGGACCCACAGGCCCGGCACGATGTCAGAGGCGACTCGCTCTGGCCTTGTCGTGATCGGTCCGTGACCTGAATCTGGCCGCCGGCCAGATTCAGCAAACCCCCTTCCAAAGTCGAAAGCTTAACACGATGTCTTCAAGCTGACCGCCAGCGAAGGTCAGGAGAAACGGCGACCGTCCGTCCGCGGGGAGAGGCGAGGCTGATCCTCCTTGCCCTTCTCAGCGAGGGTCCACTGACCCCGAAGGAGATCGATGCGAGAACCCTGTCCTTCGTCTCCGACGTCGACGCGCTCGGCGACGTCATCGCCGACGAGCTCCACCTGCGGGGAAGGGGAGACAGGAGGGCGAGAAGACACTCCAAAAAGTATGACGCAGGAGGGGAGTGTGAGCGCCTCCTCTCGCAAGGCCTGGTCAGCCTGGACGGGGGAAGGTTCGAGCTCACAGAACGGGGGAAGAAGGCGGCGACGGCCAGCGCCGCGCGAATGGAGAGCTTCCTGAGCCCTCGCGCGGCGGCGAGGAACACGACCGCGGTCGACTTCGTCCTCGCCGTGATGAAGGTGATAGCTGCCTTGCTGAGCGGGAGCGCGGGCCTGCTCGCGGACGGCGCCGACGCGACGGTCGACACGGCCGGGGCGGTCGTGGTCTGGGTGGGGGTGCTGGTCAAGAGGGAGACCCTCGGGACCTTCGTCATCGTGGGGATGATGTCGTTGGCCGCGGTGACCATCGGGTACGACTCGGCTGGGAGGTTGCTGGGCGCTGCAAAAGGGACGCTCGGCCCTATCTCGGACCCTTCCCTCGTCATCGCCGTCGAGGTGGTGGCGCTCCTGTCCGCCGTGGCGCTCCACGTCTACCAGCGAGCCTCCGGGAGGAGGAACGGGAGCCTCACCCTCATCTCGCAGTCCGTCGACTCTAGGAACCACATCTTCGTCTCGCTCGGGGTGATAGCCGGCACGGCATTCTCCATCGAGGGCGTCTACTTCGTCGACGCTCTGGTCGGGGCGTTCATCGCCCTGAGGTTCGCCTTGGACGCCGTGGGCCTGGGCCGCGAGGCCACCACTTCCGGCGAGGGGGAGGTGGACCTGTCAAGATACGGGCTCCCCTTGGAGAGCCCGTGGCGGAGGGGGAGGCTGGAGACGTTCAGGGACTGGATACTCTACTCGCTAAGGGACGAGGACGTCATGAAGGAGCAGGAGATCATAGGGTCCTTGGAGTCGACCTTCGGGCACCGGTACTTCCCCCTAATGACCGTCCCGAAGGAGGGCGCAGATGCCTTCGACTTCGCCCAGCACTTCCAAGACCTCGTCCACCCTCTGGTGGACGACGGGCTCTTGGTGGAGCGGGAAGGCGGGTTCCGCCTCACCAAGAGGGGGCGGCAGTGGATAGACAACGAGTCCAAGGTCGCCAGGTTTCGGCGAGGCGGCTGAAGCGACCACGGCCGCCGGTTGCGCTAGGGTGAGCTGGCGAGGGCGACCATGTCCTCGACGAGCTCCTCGGGCTTCGTGACCATCGGCCAGTGGCCGGAGTCGATTACCTTGTAGGGACCTTCGAGCTTGCCCCACTTGCCGGCGATGATCTCGTCGACGGGATCCCCGCTCCTTGTGCAGAAGACGTAGGCGCTCCTCACCCGGTCGAAGTCCTCCGAGAGGGTGATTGGGTCGGAGGCGGGCTTGGTCGGCCAGGGCGTCGCCTTTGCGAGCATCCACTCCCTGTCCTTGCCCCTGACGTCGCTCCCTATCGCGTCGATTATCCTCTCAGTCAACGGGATGGCGAAGCTGCCCGGAGGCCCCTTGCCGAACTCCAGGCTTGGGTCGAACCCGCCCTGCGGGATCCTCACCTTGCTCGGGCGGAAGGCGTCCAGGTAGAGCAGGAGCGAGACCCTGTCGTGCGCGCGGTCTGCAACCGCGGCGGCGACCTTGCCCGCGAAGCTGTGCCCCACGAGGACCACGTCGTCGAGGTCGTTGAACCTCATCACGTTCAGGACGTCCTGGATCGCCGTCTCGATCCCGAGGTCGGCGGAGGCGAGGTGGACCCTGTCGCCCATCCCCGTGAGGGTGACGGCGTAGGCGTCGTGCCCCTTCTCCTCGAGGAGGGGCGTGACCCTCTTCCACGCCCATCCGCCGAGCCAGGCGCCGGGGAC
>DATJBB010000015.1:0-86938 GCA_035515635.1 Nitrososphaerales archaeon | reverse complement strand
GACCTGCTTGCCGCCATACGTCCCGAACTTGACGACGCGGATGCTCCCGCACTTGGCGCACTGGGTCGCGTCGTCGGAGAAGACCTTCGGCTTTGGGGCCTGCTGAATCTCCACGCGAGCGGCAATCCAGAACTTCACCGCGAAGGCGTGCTTGCACATCTCAATCTGGTCGGCTCGGTTCTCAAAGTCCGGGCAGGAGCAGACCCACACGCCTCCGATGGTCTTGACTTGGTAAGCGGCACCGCTCGTCTGAGAAGGGACGGTGAAGGAGCCGTCCTCGTTCTCCGCTATCGTCGCGGTCTTGGAAATCTCCAAGCCTCTCGTCATCCGAGCGTCCGACAGGTTGTTTGTCTGTGGCAACTTGTTCGCCGCGTATGTGTATATCAGGGTATGTATATATGCGTATTGGGATAACCTTAAATCCTGTTGTGTGTATAGGCTGTCTTGAGGTAAAACGAATGGGAAGAATCCAAGTAGTCTTAGACGACAAGACAGAGGAGAGGTTGAGAGACACAATCTACAAGACAAAGGGCATGAAAAAGGGGAACATCAGCGACGCGATAGAAGAAGCCATTGAACTATGGATTCAGGAGCAGTTGAAGGTTCTCCCAGAACAGAAGGTCAAATCAAGATGAACAACAACTACGATAGGGCATTCCTAATCGAACACATCGCCTACCTCGGTCGAGAAGTGTCAGGAATACAACAGTTGATTCCAATTGTTACGAAACTAAGGGATGATGCCAAAAAGGAGGCCGATGCGATTCCCAAGAACACCAGAAAATTTGAGAACTTTGCGACCTATTCAATCTGGACGCTCCAATTCGAGATTCAGGAGGCGATGTTGCACAGTCTTGAGTCCTCCGTGTATTTCTTCAAGGAGTTCGCCCAGATGTGGGAGCAACACAGACTTCTTTCTGAGTATGTTGACGTTGCCTTGGGGGAGGTAAGCGATGAAATCAGGACAGAGTTTCATCGGAAGGTGAAGGATGCCGAGGAGAGGTTCAGGAACGACCCGGTGCGGCTCGGTATATTGGCGCATTTGGAAAAACTGAAAGAGAACAAAGCCAAGTATCAAGGTGGACCCGGTGACATCTGACCTCTCAGGGAAGATGTTGCTTATCGAGGAAGCCCGACAAGTCATACGGCTCCTGAACCTCAACATGGAGTTGAGCGAGATGCTTCACTCCCACCTCGATTACGTCCTCCGCTTCTGCGAGGCCAACGGGATAAGGCCGCTAAGCATAGAGAAGACCACCGCCTTGATGGAAAAGGAACGTGCGCTCGTCGGTCAGATTATGGGCACATCACCCGCGATGCAACACGATGACGACATCACCCGTAGACGCAACAATACCTTCTTTTTGCATCTTCTATACGCGATGCGTCGCTTCTTTGGAAGAGTCGTCGATTTGCGGGCGGCGTCCCGCCTAGTGCGGGAGGAGCTGCGCCTCGATGATCGAGGGCGTCAGCATCAGGAGGATCCCGACCGCGAGGTACAGGAGGGTCCTCGTCTGCCATCGGTGCTTCTTGGCGAACTCGTAGCCTACCGCGAACCAGAAGGGATAGAGGCTCAGTAGGAGGAGGGCCATCCAGGCCGGGAAGGTGGCCTCGGTTAGGCCCGTTATCCCTTGGTCGAGCATCACGTAGGAGCCTTTCAGGTTGACGAGTCCCGGGATGATCCAGTGGTACCAGTCGAGGTAGAGCCCGATGCCCCCGATGGTGAAACTGGCTATTGTCGCCCCTGAGATCGCGTAGACCACCGACCTTGGACTCTCGAGCCTCTCGGCGACGATCCATATGAACGCCCCGAACATGAAGAGCGCGGGAGGGTCTACCCAGAAGCTCATCGCGGACCCCCGTACTTGGACCAGTTCTCCCCGATGTGCTCTGCCGCGCGGGTCGCCAGCGCCATCACGGTCAGCTGTGGGTTGACGCCTATGGACGTAGGGAAGACGCTCGCGTCGCACACGAATAGGTTCTCGAAGCCGTAAGCCTTTGAGTGGGAGTCCACCACCGCCGCGGAAGCGTCTCCCCCCATCCTGTTTCCGCCCTGCGGGTGGCCCGAGCCTATGCTGATCCCCGATGAGACGCCCCGATCGTCGATCAGATGGAGGTCGTTCTCGCCGTAGAGGACCGTCCTCCTCCGATGGGAGGTAAGGACCTTGGTCGCCCCCGCCGCGAAGAGCGCCCTCGCCGCGCTCTTCATCCCTTCGACCATGAGGGCGGCGTCGCCCGGGGTGAGCTGGTAGTCGAGGTAGTAGGCGAGCGGCCCTCCCTTGATTACCGTCCCCACGCTCTCGTCTTGGAGGAGCGAGCCGATGAGGGCGTAGTGGCTGTACCTGGACATCAGCTCTTTCTCGTCGTACTCGACGCCCGGGACGGGGAGAGAGAACTGGTAGGGCGCGAAGAAGACCGCCTCCAGCATGTACCCCCTCTTCCCGGTGTTGAGCACGCTGAACTCGTGGCAGTGGTATGCCATGGGGATGCCCTGGTTGCCGTGGATCTCCTCTTGAAAGTCGCCGATCATCGCCGGGGAGGGATGAATCGCAACTCCCTTCCCCACCCGCCCGTTGATGTCGATGCCGCTCTCGAGGAGGAGCTGCGACGAGGCGATCGTGCCCGCCGACACCACGAATAGCTTCGCTTTCAGGCCTAGCTGGAAGGTCTTCCCCCCTGCCGCCGTGATCGTCGCCTTCACCCCGGTGATCCGGTTCCCTGACCTTACGAGCTGATCCGCCTGGGTATCCGCGTATATCTTGACCGTCTTGCCATAGTCCCTCTCGGCCTCGGCGATGTATGTCTCCAGCATGCTCTGCTTGGTCCCGTAGTAGCAGCCGATCTGGCAGTTCCCACACTGCCTGCAGGTCTTGCAATTCCTGGAATTGGGTCCGGCTGCCCAGCCCAGCTTGTCCGCACCTCTCTTGAGGACGAGGTTGTTCTTGTTGAGCTCATAGGGCTGCACCTCGGCGACCGAGATCCTAGGCTCGACCCTCTCGAAGTGCTTCTTCATGGCGGCGGGGCCGATATCCTCGATCTTGTACTGGTCCTCCCACCAGCCCAGGACGGCGTCGGGCGTCCTGAAGCAGACCGCGTCGTTCACGACGGTCGAGCCCCCCACGCAGCTCCCCTGCGCGACGGCGATGCCGCTCGGCACGGTGAACTGAAGGCCCGCGTTCTTGTAGAGCATAGGAATCATGTCGTCCTCCTTCTGGTTGAAGTCCTCCCGCGGATGATAGCCTCCCTTCTCCAGGAGGACGACGGTCCGCCCTTGGGCAGCCATCTCCCAAGCTAGCACGGCGCCCCCCGCGCCTGACCCTATCACACAGACGTCGGCGGTCTCGGCGATGGAGTTGTTGACATCCGCGCCTGTGACTATCATCGCCTGACTCCCCTATTGGTCAGGGGGTCGCCAATGGCCGAGGGGCCTCCGGCGACCGTCGCTCCCGGACCGGGGTTGTACCACGGCGGGAGGTCTGGACAGACGGGCCCGGCGTAGCCTATCTCCTTGTAGACCTGGGGCCTCGTGTAGTAACCATAGGACGCGGCGACGGTCAAGACCTGAGTTGCGGACGCGAGGTACGGGTTGGAAGACCAGGCCTGCAGATACTTCCTCTTCTCCGAAGTGTCTGCGGGGTTGTCGTCGAGGTCGACGAACCGCTTCCACTTGCCGGTGAACATGAGTACGAAGAACCTGCTGTCAAAGACGAAGAACAGGACGAGCAGGCCTTCGGCGAACATCGGTGGTATCTTCCGGAGGAGGGAGTCTACTAGGCCGAGCGTCCCGACGTCCGCGGCGCCAGGGGCAATCGCCCCGCCTCGGGGGTACACGGTGTCGACCACTTGGCTGATGATCCGGTTCCTCTCTGCCAGCCTTTGTCCCCTCGTTAACCTGTGCCCGGCCAACCCCAGCTCGGTCCCGGCGTAGAACCAGACGGGATATGTGGCGAAGACCACGACGGCGGCGACGTCCGACAGGGAGCTCCGCGCCAACCCGAGCGGGAGGCCCGAGTTCAGCATCCAGTCGGTGCCGCTGTACCACGCGGGGAACGGCCAGGGGAAGTCTATCGCGTTGACGTACAAGAGCGCGCTGTAGACCCAGAACGCAGCAACGACCGCTGCGCCGGCGATCGCCAGGCCTTTCTTCAGGGCGCCGCGCGTTATGACCGTGGTGCCGAAGGCGCCCAGGAGGTAGTAGGCCTTCCCCGCGATGAACCCCACAACAACTAGAGCCACTGGATCCAGCAGGAAGCTCAGCCGGTGGGCACCGGCGCGAGAGCGTTCGACGACTATATAATGGCTCTTATGCATGAAGCAGCAGTCTGGAGTTTCATGCGGATTGCAAACGCAGAGGGTCATGGGCCCTCTTGGATGCGACTCCGGAAATCGCGATAGCCGCGCCCGCGAGTGCGAGGCCGGAGCCCGGAATCCAAAAGCCGAAGGCGAAGAAGAGAGCGGAGAGCCCTCCGACGACGACCCCAAGATGGACGAGAGCCTCGCCCCTTTCCACGTCCGCCAGGTCACGCTTCAGAGGCTCGCCGAACCTCAGCACGAGGAGTATCAGCACGACTGCGCTGACGAACCCCACGAAGAAGTCATAGGTGAGCTCGGACTGGTAGTCGCCGAAGGTGAGCAGAAGGCCGACTTCGTCTCCCATCAGGCCGCCACCCAGGCCGAAGACCGTGGCGTAGACCCTGTCGAGCGCAGGATGGTTCGCCACTATCCCGAGCCATCCCGTAGCCACCACCATGGCGAGACCGTACCAGAAGTGATGGAAGTGCACCCCTCCGCTCACGAGTACGGCGTCAGGGTGCAACGTCGTAAAAATCCGCGCCCCGAAGAAGCTCACGATGAACGCCAGGAGCGCGAGAAACGTGGTGCCGTAGTCTACCCTGATGCCCAGGCTTGCGGACATGCACGTTGTTTCGCCTACCCCGATTTAAGAGATGGCGCCAGGAGATGGGGAATCCCTTCATGGTCTTTGGTTGCGCGTCGGCACAGCGTCGTGACTGGAGGATTCGGACTCGGTGACGCAAGGTCGCAGTGAAATCGTCGCCCAGAGCTGGGTCGGCTAGGGCAGGATATCCGAGTAACCCATGATCCTGGCGATCTGGGCGATCGCTTCTCGTGCCCGGCCGGACCGATCAGCGAGGTCTTGCTTTAGCCGCTTCTTCCCCGCCTCCCCGAGGAGCAGGAAGACCCTCCTCACGAACTCTGGGTCGGCCTCCGCCCCGTAGGTGCCCAGTGGTCCGCCGCCGCTCTGCTCGTCCTCGAGGGTGCCCATTATCAGCTCCAACGACCTCTCTCCTCCTATCCTCGCTAGCGCCTCGACTGCCTCCTTCCTCGGCAGGGCTGCGGCGAGGTCGACGACCGAGTCAGCGTCCCCGATGATCCCCAGCGCGTCGCATATCCCTTCGATCTCCCTCTCCGAGCTCGATGGGGATTCGCGAGAGACCTGCTTCAGGTCGCTCTCATCGAGGGCCGACTCCAGGGCGGAAATGAGAGAGGGCACCGCCTTGGTCCCAAGAAGGGTAATTTGGACAACCGCAAGGTCTCGCACGGCCTCGTCAGTCGATCGGAGCGCCCTCATCAGCAACCTCACCTGCTCGGCAAACCGCCTCCGAGCCGGGCTCCAAGACGCCTCGAGGGAGGCATCGGGAAACGCCTTGTCTCGACCCGCCGCCTTGCCTTTGCTGGACATTCCCAAGACACGCCAAGGGGCGTTCGGTAGTTAATCATTGTTGGCGGAAGCCCTGCCGGGCAACCCAAGAATTGCCCGGTAGCAACGAAGGACGCGCCCGCCTGAATCTGAGCGAGCGGCTCGGCGAATTTGCTGATCCTACGCGGCGAGAACCGAAAGCGAGGTGATCCTCGGAAGGTAGTCGACCATCTGGCTCCACGAGTCGCCTTCGTCGGTGCTGAAGTACACCTGCCCCGTGCTCGTGCCGCAGTATATTCCTCCTGAGTCTTCGTCGTCCACGGCGACGGCCTCCCTCAGCACGCCGAAGTAGGCGTTCTGGGGGAGCCCCTTGGAGGCGGGAGTCCAGCTCTTGCCGGCGTCGCTCGTCTTCCAGACGCGGAACCTGCCCTTTGGAGGGAAGCGCCCCATCCCCTCGAGCGGGAAGACGTACGCCGTGTCGGGCTTGGTCCTGTTGACCGCTATCGGGAACCCAAAGTCGCTCGGGAGCCCTTTCTCGATCTCCGTCCAGCTGGCGCCAAAGTCGGTGCTCTTGTACACCCCTCCGTGGTTCTGCAAGTAGAGGGTGTCCGGCTTGCTTGGGTTGAAGTCCATCTTGTGGACGCACTGTCCGTACTCTGGGTACTTGACAGGCGAGAAGTTGACGCGGATGTTCTTGTTCATGAACCTCCAGTCCTTGCCTCCGTTGTCCGTTCCGATCACCCCGACCGCGGAGATTCCCACCCGGATCTTCTTCGGGTTCTTTGCGTTGATCATTATGGTGTGGAGGCAGAGGCCGCCGTTCCCTGGGTTCCACTTTTCCCTCGTCGGGTGGTAGTTCAGGCTCGCGAACTCCTGCCACGAAGTGCCGCCGTCGTCGCTGTAGAATAGGCCCGCGGGCTCCACCCCGGCATACACCCTCCCGCGTCCGTCGGGCTGGATGTTCCAGGTCCTCTTGACTGCCAATCCGTCCTTTCTCCCCTTCTGCGCCTTGTAGCGCGGCGCGGACTTCGTCTTCTTCCAGGACTTGCCGCCGTCCGTGCTCTTGTAGATGACCGGCCCCCAGGTCCACGTGTTGACCCCGGCGTAGTAGGCGGGCTTTCCTCCGCTGGTGTCCGCGTTCATGTCGTAGGTCTCGTAGCCGTCGAAGAATGGCCCTCTGAGCTTCCAGTTTCTTCGCGACGAGTCCCCTTCCATGATGAAGCCCCCCTTGACAGTCCCTACGAGGAGTTGCATGTCTATCTCTTCCCTCCAGCGACGTTCGCGAGTATATAGATTTCGTCGCCGTCCCGAAGGGGGGCGCTCAAGGGGTCGTGCCCCCCGACGATGTTCTCGCCGTTGACGAAGATGTTGACGTAGACCCTGACGTTCCCAGCTTCGTCGCATATGCTGTCCCGGAACCCGTCAACCTGCCTGTCCGCTTCGTCAAGGAGCTCCCCGAGGCTCGCGGCCTGGAACTCCAGTTCGGGGCTTGCGTTCAGGTGCCTGACGAGCGCGCTCGTCACGTGGACCTTTACGGGCACGAATCGATGCTGGCGGGGGTCCGATATGAGTCTTGGTCCTGGGTCGCGGTACGCATGCGGGCTCACGGAACCGATGTCTCGATGGTGACCAGCGCCCCTGACGACTGGGCGGAGACGGAATACTGCATGTTCGAGTTCTCGACCGTCCCCGCCTTCGTCTCGGCGCACGAGGGGATGGAGGCGCTCGCCGAAATCGAGTCGGCCCGGCAGGCCATGCTGCCTGAGCATCCTGAGGAGAACGCGACGGCCACTCCCCCGTTGTAGCCGACGATGTTCGGCTCGAACCCCACGACCTGCGAGAGGTAGGAGTCGTCCCAGGTCCCGTTGCACAGCGGTAGCGAGGAGTCGAGCGGGACCGCCTTTAGCCCCACGGGGAGGCCAGAGCCGTCGGTGACGCTGAACTCGACCGAGGTGACCTTGCCGCTCGAGGGGTCGGTGTTCATCTTCACGGCGATCGTGTAGCCGCTGGGAAGAAAGCCCGATGGGAGTCTTGCGAGCGGCTGGTCGCAGGTGTTGAAGAGATTGTTCCCTGACACGGGCCAGTTCTCTATCGACCACTGGACGTCCCCTGCTTGAGTCACCGCGATCACGAACTGCATGTAGGCGTCGGCTCCCGATGGGGCGTAGGCGTTGACCTGCATGTCCCAGTTGCCGGTGGCGTGGACGTCAGACGCGGCGGTGAAGGCAACCGATGGGTTGACCAGGGGCTTGCAGTTGTCCCACAGGATGTAGTTCCTGTTGCCTGCGAGGCCGGTCGGCGTGGAGGCAGGGGGAGGGGAGACTTCAGACTGGCCCCCTCCGACCCCACCCAGTGCCTTGCCGATCATCGCGAAGAACAGGCCGACCATCGCCAGGTTGAGTTGTGAGGATATCGCAGCCCCTATCCCGGTTGCGAGCGGCAGGATGAGGAGGAGCCAGTCCTCCAGGTTCCTCGGGTTCTGGACCAGCGAGGGGATCGCCTTGCCTATCGCCCCGAGGACTAGGCCGTAGAGCATGTACTCCTGGTTGCCGCTCAGCGCGGAGCCGAGCGACCCCAGTAGGGCGCCGGCGAAGAGGGCCCAGTCCTCCCAGCTCCGCACGTTCGGGCCTAGTGAGAGAAGCGCCTTGCTGCTCGCACCGACGGTCAAGCCGTAGAAGTAGTAGGAGGGGTTGTTGGTCGCCATCATCCCGACCGCGCCCAGCACGGTGCTGGCGAACAGGAGCCAGTCCTCGGTGGGGAGCTGCTGGTCGCCCAAGTGTGGAATGTGACCGCTTCAGGAGATTTAAGGTTGTTAGGGCGTGGGAAGCGACTTCACCCGTAAATACGAAGCCCTCCAATCGTGCCGCCGGGAGAACCGCTCTTGTCGTATAGCACGGGCCAGACCTGGGCTGCTCTGAGGAAGACGTGGAAGGCGTACTTGATCGCGAAAGCCCAGAACGACCAGCCGGCCATGCTAAAGTACGCCGAGCGGGTGAGGACACTCCAGAAGCAGCTCGGGCTGCCGTTGTCGAAGTTCCCCAACGTCGGGCTCGGATAGGCTCCAGATGCCCCAGGGCGCTGCGGCGGTCTCCGGAAAATGGAACCCGGTTTCACGTTCGATATAAGGAACTGCGTTTTTCTCACGTTCCGTCGTGGAAACCTTCGAGAAATGGAGGATGTCGGGCTTGCAGGAGAGTCGCTCACCTGACGGGCTCGCTGGGACGGAGGCGTCGCAGAACGAAGGCCGGCAGCAAGGCGAGGCTGGTTTGGCCCGGTTCAATGTGCGGTGCAGGACTTGCAAGGTGACCAGGGCGTTCCTCACACCCCAGGGTGCCAACTCGTTCATCCTTGAGCACGCAGGGCACGAGGTGGTCGATGGCAGGTACGACTCAATGGCCGGCGTAATCTCGGAAGAGTTCCTTCACTCGGGACCCCAAAAGCCCCAGCCCGAAGGGAAGCGAGAGCCGGCGCGAGAGGAAGCGGCGGCGCCGGAGGTGATCGAGGAGCCAGAACCCTCTCATGAGGTCGTCCGTGTAGAGACTCGGATAGAAGCGACCGCGCCGGAGATGAAGCAGCCAGCAGTACTCAGCGAGAAGGACCTGAGGGAGCCCTTGCTCCTCGCGAGGTCGTCCTACATCGAGGATTCCGATGAAAGGAGGATGGAGGCGCTCGTAGTCTCGAGGGCCCTGAAGGAGTTCAGGTGGAACGTCGAGCCCCCGTATGTGATAGGGATACTGATGGACGACAACTTGAGCGTCGAGACGAACATCGGTGTGATAAGCAGCAGCATGGTGAAACGGGTGGAGGAGCTCGGCTACACCTTCGTGGCCGTCAACACCCCCCAAGGGTCGCCTGTGGCGTGGTTCAAGCGTGGAGGCGTGGACGTTAGCGTCCTTACGCAGAGTCCGCAGCCCCAAGGGACGATGCACCTGAAGCAGGGCAAGAGGACCTATGGCAAGGACAAGGCGGTCAAGGAGGAGAGCTTCCTCTCTCTCCTGATGACCGTCAGGGACATGGACAGCGAGAGGCTGAAGAGCGTCGCCGACACGCTGAGGGCCGCCGCCAAGACCGAGCCTGACATCCAGTCCTAGCTGCCGACGCCGGGCGCAATCTTATCTACTGCCGTCCGACGGAAGGCCTGACTTTGGCCCCTGGCGACGTCCTCCTCGATGCGGTGGCGAAGAAGGTCCTCACCGAGACGTTGCGCATCAAGAAGGGGGAGACCATCACTATCGAGACATGGAACCCCGGCCTCCCCCTGGCGAAGAGGCTGGTCGTAGAGGCGCGGAAGGCCGGAGCCGTACCCGTCATGATGTTCGAGGACGAGGCGACCTTCGTCGAAAGCGTGAAGGTCACGCCCAAGGACGTCCTCGGCACGATGGGGAAGCAGGAATATGGCCTCCTCGCGGGCTCCGACGCTTACGTCTTCATCCCGGGCCCTCCCATCGGGGCGTATTCGCCACGGCTGTCACGAGAGGAGGTGGCGGACTCGACGAGATACAACCGCTCTTGGTACGAGGCCGCGGAGAAGGCCAGGCTGAGGGGGGCGAGGCTCCCCTTCGGGTTTGTGGGGAAGGAGTACGCGCGCCTCTACGGGAAGAGGCCAGAGGAGTTCTTCAGGCACCAGCTCAAGGCCGCGCTCGCCGACTTCTCAACAATCTCCTCGAACGGCAGGGCGATCGGCGAGGTGATGCCGGACGGTGCGGAGGCCACATTGTCGAGCGGCAGAGGTACGCTCGATTTCGCAATGAAGGGCGAACTGGAGGTGGAGGATGGGATAGTCGACGAGGCGGACGTCGCCGCGGGGAGCAACATGACGTACGTGCCTCCGGGCTACGTCCTCAAGCAGGTCGATTCAGCGTCCGTGAAGGGTGCGGTCGAGCTATCTCCCGCTGTGACCAGGCTCGGGCTCCTCGAGGATGCGAGGCTCGAGTTCGAAGGGGGACGGATAGCCAAATGGACCAGCAGGGCCTCTAAGAAGATGCTGGACGAGCTTCTCGAGTCGGTCCAGCCGGAGAAGCGGGTCCTCTCATCGGTCGCCGTGGGGCTGAACCCATCCATGAGGTACGGGTTCGGTCAGGACAGGATGGTGTCGGGAGCGGTGGCCCTGAGCGGGTTCGGTTTCACCGGCATCGCCAGGAGGGCGACCCTCGCCGCCGGCGGCACGACGGTCGTCGAGAAAGGCAAACTGGTCTATCCCGGCTAGTCTCTCGCCGGCTCATACCCCAACGCTCTGGCAGGGCGGCATAGGATTTTCAGTGAGGCTGCAGCAGTCACGAGGGGGCGTGGCGCGTGGTCGCATGCGAGGAGTGTAGGAAGAGAGCAGCGACGGTCGGGTGCGTCGTGTGTCGCCGCAACCTTTGCGGCCGGTGCTTCGACGAGCACGCTTCGCGGATTTCCGCCGACATGGACGAGGGCTTCTCTGGCATGGGAAGTCCTGAGCGGGTGGAGGACCAGCTCCTTGTCTGCGAGGTGTGCGGTATTAGCATCCTCTCCGCCGAGAAGGACGACCACCTCTTCGAGGTCCACGGCGTCATCGAGTGAGAGAAGAGCGTCATTGCCGTAACCCGGACCCCCAAAAACAATTTCTAGCCGCAAGGCCGAAAGGCTCGAGAAGGGACTTGGGAGAATCCGGCGCGAGGATCACCTCGATCAGGTACAAGGGACTCGACGACCTCGTGAAGTTCGTGAGCATGACGCCTCAGCCCTTCCTCAACCACATTGAGCGGGGCGGGAGGCACCTCTACTTCTTCGTCCTCCCGTTCTCAGGTGGGTTGGTGGTCACCTACGTCGGCTTGGACAGGAGGATAGAGGGCGAGTACATCACCATCAACAGAATGACAGGCCGATTCTCGCCCTCCGCGAAGCCGACCTTCGACGCGCAGTCCCTTGACTTGCCTATCCTCGAGGTGGAGGCGACCGACCTCCTGGACGCGATGGACGACTGAGCGACCAGCGGCCCCGCGGGCTGGCAGAGACGCTCAGATGGAGAGGTATCTTTCCCCTGAGAGGAGCCTTCTCGCCATGATGAACAACGTCATGTAGTAAGAATCCATCTTGGGGACGAAGCTCTTCCGAGTTACCGGCATGGTGACGTCCTTCGCCTTCCCGTCCTTTCCCCATTCGACTCCCTGGGCCTTTATCCTGTTGACCCGGCCGGAAAGAAGCCTCAACCCGTCGACTATCCTCACCTCCACGAGGGCCTTGATCTCGAGGGGGTCGATCTTGTAGGCCCGCAGCGGCCGGTCGTCCCTGATGAAGAAGACCTCGGCGACTTCCCGCTTCGAAAGGCCGTCGTAGGCGGCGACGTCGACTCGCCTTCCGAGGGGGACCAGCTTCTCGACGTCTGCGTCGAGGCCTAGCTCCTCCTCTATCTCCCTGGCCACGTCTTCGAGCCGCTCCCCTGCCTTGTAGTGGCCGCCCACCGAGCTGTCGAGGAGCCCGGCGAACGACGCCTTCGCCCCGCTCCTGACCTGGAAGATCATCGTCCCTCCCTTCCTTCGTGTGACTATCCAGCAGTGGAGGTTGAGGTGCCAGAGGCCCTTCCGGTGCGCCTCGTTCCGCGTCACCACCCCGACCTTGTTCAGGGCGTCGTCGTAGACGTCAACGAGCTCGTCGTCGGGGAGTTGTTCCAAGTACGGCGAGGAAGGGGCTGCTCCAGATAAACCTGAACTCGGTTCATATAGCCGGGTATGCGCCTTCGCTTCCTTGGATCGCGCGGAGGGCGGGGACTGGTTCGTCGAGTGGATAGGGCTCGCGGGCCTCGACGTCGACAAAGAGGCCTTCCTGAGGAGTCATGGTCGGGAGACACGAACGCTCTCCAGGAACTACTCCCGGCTCCTGAAGAACCCAGGGGAGGACGAAATCCACGACGCCCGGACTGCCACGAGGAGGGCCGAGGCCCTAATCGAGCTCATGCCGAGGCACCATCGCAAGTCCAGCGACCTCGATGAGAGATACCACAAGGTGATGGAGAAGACAGCAGCGGTGAGGGACATGGACGTCCTCCTGACGAAGCTCTCAGGGCCGGAGGGGTCGCGGCGGCTCGTCCGGGCCGCGGAGAAGACGAGGCGGAAGGCGGTTGGTGCGGTGCGCGAAGCGGTCACCTCGGCCGGCGCAGTCGCGCTCCCCTCGCTGAGCCACGAGGACGTCCGATCAGCAAGGCTCCAGAGGAGGTTCGAGAAGGTGGCCGGGAGGCTGGCCGAGGATGTCGAACGGCGCCTGCCCAGAGTCATCGCCGACCCCTCCGATGCCAAGGACCTCCACAAGCTCAGGATAGACATCAAGAAGCTCAGGTACCTGGTAGGGGCGGTGGCCCCGGCCAACCCCTCGCCTGCCTCACGGCTAGAGTCCATGCAGGATGCGCTGGGGTCGATCCACGACTGGGACGTCTGCATCGCTTATGTCTCCAAGCTGGACCCCGCCTGGGACGTCCTGCCCGCGTGGGAAGCCGAGAGGGAGAGAGAGTTCAGAGGCTTTGCAAGAGAGTACGGAGGTCGTCACCCGGGCTCGAAGCGCTAGCGAGCCCGTGCGAACAAGCCGGTCAACCCGTCGAGCAGTAGGAAGGATGCCGAGGTGTATATGCCGAACCAGAAGACGATGTCGAGGAGGCCTCCTCCTCCCCAGACCGCGGCCTCCCCCGGGGCGGTCGCCAGCCCGCCGAGCGTCCTGAGGACGTCGCTGACGAAGACGGAGAACGTCCCCATCGAGTAGCACTCCGCTGCCCCCCACGCCAGTCCAATCCGCCTGCCCCTCAGCCACCAATAGTCTACGCCTCCGACGCCTCCGGCCACCGTCAGCCAGAACGCCCAGAGCTTGGGGACCCCCAGGCCGCCGTAGAGATACTGCGAGGCGGTGAAGAATACCGTGAGGAGGAGGGCGACCGCCAATATGGTGATCCAGTATGCCGAGCTCCTGAACGGGCGGGGACCGCCGTCGTCCCGCCACGCCTGGGACGCACCTATCATGGCGAACGAAGCAACGAGAGGGAGGACGCCTCCCAAAATCCCGACGGCCACGACCTCCGTGTTGTAGGGGAAGAGAGCTATCTCAGGTCCGGAGCCCCTGGGAACGACCGCCTGGATGGCGAGGCAGATGGCGGTCGAGAGCAGCACGGCGACCATCGCGAAGAGCGAGATCAACGCCGTCCTGGACTGGCCCTGCACAGGGATGGACGCCCCGCGTGGGCGCTTTTATCGCCTTTCGGCATGGATGCGCATGAATCCAGGGCAGGCTCTGCTCCACGCCGCGAACTCGACAACGACCGCCAGCTCGTCGACCTTGGCGCAGCTTGCCCCTCTGCAGCAAGGCGGCAGCACGAACTCGACTGCCGCCGCGTCGGGCATAGTTGGGGCGGTTCAGAGCTTCGCGAGCATGTTCGCCACGAACGCGAGCCTCGTGACCGTCGCGGTCGACAACGCTGCGCTCGATATCGCAAAGGCTGCCGTCGTCCTCCTCGTGATCGTCGGGGTCTTGCTCTGGTTCACCAGGGTAAACAGGAGGCTGGGCAAGGACCTGGTGGAGGGCGGGGTCTTCATCATGATCTTCATCGAGTTGGTCCTTCCGTATCTGCAGAGCTTCCACTATTGAGCAGGACGGGCGAGAGAGGCCCCGGAGTTGGACGCAGCGGGCTCCACTACGTTGCTGACGCCGGAGACGCTGATCGCCGAGACGGTGTTGTTGAAGAGGCTGTTGCCCTGGAGGATGTTCCCGTCGGCAGCGTTGACGGCCTCGATGCCGTATGTCTGGGTCCTTGCTGAGGGCGACCCCCGGTCGTCGCCCAGCGTGTTGTTGGCTATGATGTTGCCCGAAGACCCTGCCTGGCCTGGGTCGTTGTAGAGGTAGATCCCCGGCCCCGAGTTGTCGAGGCACTTGTTGGAGGCGATGAGGGAGTCGACCCCCGAGTTGAAGATTATCCCGGCCTGGGCGTTGCGGCTGCAGACGTTCGCGACCACCGTCTCGTGAGCGTCTGTGGCGATGCTGCCGTGGTAGAACTCTATCCCGAACCTACCGTTCGCGGTCGCGTTGTTCCCACTGACGGTCACGTACCAAGAGCGCTCGACGTGGACCCCCGAGAGGCCGTTGGAGACGACGGTGTTGTTGACGATGGTATCGTAGGAGCTGTGGTCGTTGGTGATGCCAGACTGGTCGGAGTACCCCGCGTTGAAGCCGGAGTAGTTGTTCTCGACCAGGGTGTTGTTGTTGTAGAATACCTGGATCCCGTACTCGGACATGTTGCTGACGTGGTTGCCCACGACCGTGTCGTTCGCCCCGTTCGTGACCCCTATCCCTATCACCCCGGGCTTGGTCCCGACGGTGTTCCTCACCGTGTTGCCCACTATGTGGACACCCCCCGCCCCGTTGGTGTAGATCCCTCCCCTCGAGTTGTCCTCTGCGAGGTTACCTGAGATGAGGACGTTCAACGACTGGCTGGTCGTGTTCTCGATGTCCTGGATCCCGAAGCGGTGGTTGTTGTGGACGTAGTTGTCGAGGACCGAGACCTGGAGAGCGGGGGTCGTGTCGTTTCGAATGATTATTCCGTCGCGCCCGGCGTTGCTAGAGTCGATGCCCTCGACCGTGATGTGGTTGGTCCCGGGGTCGACCTGGATGTTCGAGAAGTTCCCGCTCCCGCCCCCTATCCACCTGCCTCCGTCGACCACCACTCCGGTGCTCCAGGCGATTTCCAGCATGCGGAGGGGACTGCCCGCGGTCATCACTGCGCCCGGAGAGAAGAGCAGGGACACGTTGCTCTGCCCGAAGACCTTGAGGGTGGAGTCCACGGTGTAGGAGCCGGGCGCGAAGCAGAGGACCTGGTTCGTCTGGGGAAGCGAGCTGACGAGCGCCCCGAGGTCGCCGCTGTCGCTCAGGACGGTCGCCTGTCGGGCCGCCGACCACGCGGAGACCGAGTCGGCGTTGGCCGAGACCTGGTAGGTGCAGGTGGACGTGGTTGGTTGGGGCGAGGGCGGGGCAGCGAACGCCAAAAGGCCGGCGTTACCTCCGAAGATGGCGGCGACCAGGAGCATGCCTCCGACGACGACCTGGGCGCTCTTGCCCCTCGAGAGGAGTCTCCTCAGGGCGAGCGCCCCGGCGACAGCGGAGGCCAGTGACGCAGCGACCAACAGCAATAGCAAGGGCGTCGGGAGCCCTGTGAGCAGGGAGTAGGAGTAGGACCAGAAGTCCGAGGAGCCTGGATAGCCAGGAGACGTCGCCCACCTGGAGGCAACGCTGCCTCCTAGGAAGACCCCCCACAGGCCTGCCGCCGCCGGGACCAATGCCCTGGAGTCGCGAAGGGCTGGCTTCAACGCGGACAATTACCGCGTCCGGAGGCTATTATCGGTTGCTAGGGCGTCGAGGTCGGCGGCTACCTTCGGGCAAGAGGCTTGAAACGGTCGCTGGCATATCTGACCCCCTTCCAGGTGATCCCGCTCCTCCTGAACCGAACGAAGCCGACCACCAGGGCCGCGAGGACGATCAGGCCTGCCAGCGGCGCGAGCAGGAAGTACCAGACCCGCGAAGTCCTGGCCGAGAAGAAGGCGAGGGTGGCGAACACGGCTGCTGTCGCGACGGCGGCCGTCAGCCCCACCCAAAAGTCACCGGCCTCGAGAGCTGCGGCGAGGAGCGCGAAAGGCCCGACGAAGTAGGCCAGCGTGAGGACCAGCGCCCCGGCGAGCTCCCTCGCCTCGGGGAGGAGGCCGGCGCCGAACCTTTCGTGCGCCTCCAGGATCTCGCGGAGCCCGGAGTACGGCTTGACCTCGAGGTATCCCTCGCCGTTGAAGTTGACGACCTCGAGGCCTTGCCTGAGCGCCTTCCTCCCCATGGCGCTGTCCTCCATGATGTCGGCCTTGATCGACTGGTGCCCTCCTATGGCGTCGTAGGCCTTCCTCGTCACCATGATGTACTGGCCGTTCGCGCCGTCGACCCTCCTCCCCTTTTGCGTGCCCCTCTCGGCCCCCGCGGCGACCCCGGCGCAGAGGAAGAACAGCGTCGCAGGGAAGAGGACCTTCTCGGAAGGGGGCCTGGTGCGTATCTTCGGCCAGCCCGACAGGAAGTCGGCCTTCTCGGACTCCAGGTTCGCGAGGACTATGCCCAGGCTCTGCTTCGAGTGCACGACATCACCGTCGGTGAACAGCAGGACGTCCCCTGTGGACCTGAGGTATCCCTGGTGGCAGGCCCAGCTCTTCCCAACCCAGTCCGCCGGGCGCTCCGGCTCGAGGAGGACGGTTATCTCGTTGGAGAACTCGCGGGCCACGGCCTCGGTGCCGTCGGTGGAGGGCCCGCAGACGACTATCACCTCCTTCTCCGGGTATTCGAGGCCCACGAGCGAGGAAAGGCACTCGCGGAGGGTGTCCGCCTCGTTCTTCGCCGCCACGATTATGGAGACCCTACGGCCAGAGGCGCCGGGGAGATTCGCCAGGGGCCGGAACATCCGGAACCCCGCCAGGGCGGCCGCGCTCGCCAGGGCTACCAGGATCAGGACCAGCAAGGAGACGGCGAGGGCGTCCGGTCCTAGAGCCAACTTCCCACGTCTTCCTGACCCGGAGGCGGTCGCCGGAGGTTATAGGTTCTACCAAGAAACCCCGGGCTGAGGCGCTAGTCGTGGTACTTCCTCTCCCCCGCGCGGATCGCGACCTGGAGCCAGTTCTCTTGGGGCGGGAGGGGACACGCGTAGCCGTCGTTGTAGGCGCAGTAGGGGTTGTAGGCGTAGTTGAAGTCGACGAGGTAGTTGTCGTCGTGCTCGACTCTCATCTCGAGGTACCTACCCGCCGCGTAGGTCTCCTTCCCCGAGGTGGCGTCTCTGAAGGGGATGAACAGGTAAGGGTCCTCCCTCTCGGCGGACTGGTAGACAGTGAGCCTGACCGCCTCGCCGCCGACCAGGAGGTCGAAGTGCCCGACGTCGTTGTAGAGCTGCCGGGCGCCCTTGGTGGTCGTCATCATGACGCCCTTCTCGTCTGAGCGCCTCCTCAGGCCGGCCTCGAACCGGAACGCGGGGTCGGGTTCGAAGTACTTGAGCCGTGTGAAAGAGGAGCCCCCGCGGAGGAAGGGTGAGCCGCGCCCGTCGAGCATGAATTCGTCCCTCTGCGCCCTGAAACGGACCAGAGCACGCTGCCAGGTCTCGACCTCGTCGGGGTCCACGAAATACCGGACCATGGGCTTGGCTAGAACCTTTCCGGAAGATCACCGGTAGCTAGTTGTTGCAGCCGCTGTATCCGGCCGCGTTCCACGGGTCGGTGATCACGAGCCCGTCCGGCCAGCACTCTCCAGATATCCTCAGGTTGAAGAAGCTGTCGATCACGACCGATTCCGAGGTGCTGACATAGGCGCCCACGGTCCCCGTCCCGTTCACTTGGTAGAACTGGACGAACCTGGAGTCATCCGATGTCCCGGAGCCGTTCGGTCCCACGTACTGGAGGTAGTACGGCTGGTGTGCCATCAGCGACTCTACTATAGGGTTGGTCGCGGCCGTCTGGATCGCGCCAAACTCGTCCGGACTGTAGGCCAGCGTCGTGTTCCTGTCAGGGAGGGCATAGGACGAGACGTGGGTGACCTGGTACTTGGCAGAGGTCGTCTGCAGGACGGTCGCGTTGACGAGGTAGTTCCCGACGTAGGATACCGTGTACCCTGCGGTCCAGTTCCCGTTGACGACCTGGGTCCCGGTCACGTTGAGGACAGCGTAGGTGACGCGGCCGTTCCACCGGCTGGACCCGAAGTAGACAAGGTGATACTCGTAGGCCTGTTTGATATAGCGCTGAATCTGCCGTGAGGCGAGCGTCGCGTTCTTGAGGGTGGCCGAGGAGAAGCCGTAGCTCACACAGGGGTCTGTCGGGATCGTCATGTTTCCGTACGTCTCCGAGGCCGAGCCGCACGAGGAGGTGAGCTCGACCGTGGTGCTCGTCGTCTCCGTGGCACCGCCCACGGTGCCTGGCGATGGCAGGGAGGCTGACCCGCTCTGCACGATGCCTGGCAGCACCGCCACCCAGACCCCGACCGTCAGCAGGACGACCAGTCCGGCCCCGGCTATGGCCACCGAAGTCTCATTTCCTCTCAATAGGAGGCGCTGGCGGGGCGCTTGAGAAAAAGGAATTAATAGAAATCAAGGCTCCGATGGTGCGGACCCTTGGAAAACGGAGAGGCGCGGGCTGCGGAAGGGAGCTCTTCGGCGAGGGACCTTCTGACCATCACCGACGCGGCGGCGCTGGTCGGGAAGACCCCCAGCAACATCTCGTACCTGCTGCAGTACAACCGGCTGAGAAAGTACGACTCCCAGGGCAGGGTGGTCCAAAGGGCTCCGAACGGCGGCCTGAGGGTCTCGAGGCAGGAGCTCCTCAGCTACGTGGAGGCGTGGAACGCGAGGGTGAGGTCTAGGATGGAGGAGCTGAGGATCCCGGACTCGCCGATCGCCTTCTCGGACGTCCCCGAGAGGGAAAGGACGAAGCACGTCCACCGCCTCCACCCGTACCTTGGCAAGTTCATTCCTCAGCTCGTGGGGTACTTCCTCTCGCGGAACTTCGGGCCCGGGCAGACCGTGGTCGACCCGTTCGCGGGGTCCGGGACCACTCTGGTCGAGGCGAGAGAGAGAGGGATAGACTCGGTTGGGGTCGAGATATCCGAGTTCAACGTGATGATCGCCAGGGTCAAGCTCGCAAGCTACGACCTAGTGAGGATGGAGAAGGAAGTCCTCGACATCTCGAGGAGGACCGCGGACTACAGCTCGAAGGAATTCCCAGGAACTGCCTGGGAGCGGATCGGGCGTCCTGCGAAGGGCGCGGGCTACCTCGAGACCTGGTTCGCCCCCAGGAGCCTCGCAGAGATGCTCCACTTTCGCGACCTGATACCGGAGTACGAGTACCAGGACCTTCTCAAGGTCCTTCTGAGCAGGACGGCAAGATCCTGTAGGCTCGTCCACCACTACGACCTCGCCACCCCGAAGAGGCCGGTCACGGGGCCTTACGCGTGCTACAAGCACAGGGGCAGGACTTGCTCTCCTGTCACGACGGTAGTACCCAGGCTGAGGTTCTACTCGGCCGATACGGTCAGGCGGATCAAGGAGTTCGATATGGTGAGGAAGTCGGCTTGGTCGCTGGTGGTCGAAGGCGACTCCAGGACAGCCAAGTTGGAGGGGGCGCTGGTCAGGAGGCCGATGGACGGGGTGTTCACCTCCCCGCCGTACGTCGGGCAGATAGACTACCACGAGCAGCACAGGTATGCATACGAGCTCTTTGGGATTGAGAGGAGGGACAGGCTCGAGATAGGGCCGCGCTCCAGCGGGAAGGGCGGGCGCGCGCAGTACGACTACGCCAAGGGGATCGCGGAAGCGTTGAGGAACATCTCGGAATGGCTCTCGCCCCGGAGCCCGGTCTTCGTCGTCGCGAACGACAGGCTAGGGCTGTACCCGGGGATATTCGATGAGGCCGGCCTCCACCTCGAGAGGAGGTTCGAGAGGCCCGTCGAGGACAGGACCGAGAGGGACAAGCGGCCCTACTCGGAGACGGTGTTCCTCGCCCGCGCGGCCTAGTCGTCCTTCTTCTCGCGCGTCAGGTCGTTCTCCAGCGCCCTTGCCTCCCTCTCCGCCCTGTCGACGGTCTCCCTCCAGACCTGGGCTACTATCGGGAAGAGGGTGACGAAAAGACCCGTGATGACGGAGGCAACCGAGACGAAGGCCATTATCGAGGCGAATACCTTTCCCGCGTCTGTTGTCAGAGTGATTGGCGGGCCTTGGCCCGTGGCGATCATGCTTTCAAAGTAGATAGAGTCGATCCAATCCATCCCCTCTATCGAGTGGAACCCAATGGTCCCGATGACCATGACAACCAGGACCAGTGAAAGAGCGTAGAACAACCTCCTAGCCCTGGAGGCGCCGGGCGGCGAGGCCATCAGTGTCGTCGAAGACCCGTCATGTTAAATGTCTAACGACCTCTCACCGCAAGCCACAAAAGCCTCGGACAGATCCCGAACCCGCAGTTGGACGCCTTCGACGCGATCTCGACCAAGCTCGACATCAGGGATTTCGCCAACAGGAAGGTCCCGGGCGAGGTGAGGAGGAAGATCCTCGAGGCTGCCCGGCTCACCGCGTCGTCGATGAACAGCCAGCACTGGCGGTTCGTCCTTGTGCAAGAGCGTCGCAACATCGAGAGGCTGGCGGCCGACAGCATGAGCGGCAAGTGGGTCGCGGGGGCTGACTTCGCGATAGTCGTCCTCATCGACCCAAAAGTCCCAGGGAGCGGCATCGACGCGGGGAGGGTGGTCCAGGACATGGAGCTGGCCGCGTGGAACTTCGGGGTGGTCTCCGGCATCTACACCGGTGTCGGCGAGGCGGCGCTTCGCAAGGACTACGCCATACCGGACGGCCTCAAGCCGGCCGCCGTCGTCGGGTTCGGGTACCCCAAGACGAAGATCCTGGGAAGGAAGAACAGGAAGCCCCTGGAGGAGCTCGTCTTCGCCGAGAAGTACGGCCAGAGGCTAGGCTCCTCGACCCTCTCATGAAGTTGGGGGAAAAGGGGAAAAAGCCCCGAATCGCGGCAAAACCATGCTAAACAAGCAGTTCAGCGTGGCGGTCATGGTCTCGGACGCGAAGAAGTCGGCGGCCTGGTACAAGGAGAAGCTCGGGTTCGAGACCGCGGTCGACGACCACTGGGTCACCGCCTGGCCCAAGGGGGCGAACTGCAAGCTCCACCTCTGCGAGGGCGACCTCGAGCCCGGCAACACGGGGATCGCCGTCTACGCAGACGACGTCAAGGAAGCGGTCGCCGACCTCAAGGCCAAGGGAGTCAAGTTCGCGATGGACTACACCAAGAACGCGTGGGGCGAGAGCGCCCAATTGAAAGACCCGGACGGCAACATAATCTGGATCTACCCAGAGGCGCCGTAGTCGCCTCGCGGGTTAATATCGCCCCGCCGGGGCTCGGCGGGCGTTGTTCGGCAGCTTCCTCGTCGACTGGGTCTTGCTCCTCAGCGCGGTCGGTCTCGTCGCGATGGGGGTGGACAAGCTCCTCGCCATGGGCAGGCTGAGCAGGATCAGGGAGAGGACGCTGTGGATCGTCTCCCTTCTGGGCGGGTTCCTGGGCATAATCGTCGGCGGGTGGCTCTTCCATCACAAGACGTCGAAGACCGGGTTCTGGGTGCCCGTCCTGGTGACTGTGGTCCTCTGGGCGGCGATATTCTGGTACGCGGCTGGGCTGGGTTTCCGGCTCCCCTGAGTCTCACGTCCCTACCTCGGGTTGGGTGGGTATGGTCTTCACCTGGCGGACGGGGGAGAACAGGACGAAGAGGAAGGAGAACGCCCCGCCTACCGCCCCCACCAGGATCGCCGTGTGCAGCCCGAGCGACTGGCCGATGGCTCCCCCGGCCAGCGACCCGATGGGCAGTGTTCCCCAGACGATGAAGCGCATCGTGGCGTTCAGCCTGCCTTGGAGGGGGACGGGGACGAGGGCCTGCCTGTAGCTGACCTGGTTGACATTGTAGACCACCGCGCCGAAGCCGACGCCGAAGTAGGCGACGATTAGGACGGCGGCGCCGTAGGGAGGCGCGGCGCCGATGAGGAGGAGCCACGCGCCGGAGAAGACGGCGGCCGATACTATGATGAGCCACCCCACCCCGACCAGCCTGCTCAACCTCGACGCGGTCACTGCCGCGAGGAGCGACCCGATGCTCCCCAGGGCGAACATCACGCCGAGGAGGAAGGGCGTCATCTTGAGGGTGTCCACGGCGTAGAGGACGAGCACGGCGCCCACGAGGCTCGAGAAGAGGTTCGAGGTCGCGGTGCACGCCGCGATGGAGCGGAGCCTCGAGTCCCGCAGGACCAGCGCGAGGCCCTCCCTGATCTGCGCGGCCATCGGCCTCTGGGGGCCTGAGGATATCGTCGCCTCCTTCTTCCGGATCCAGGCGAGGGAGAAGGCGGACCAGAAGAAGGAGAACGAGTCGACCAGTATCGCGAAGGGCGCCTCGACCACCTGGATGAGGCTGCCCGCGAGGCTGGGTCCGACGACCGAGGCGGCGGATGCGCTCGCCTGGAGCTTCCCGTTGGCGTCTATCAACTGTTCGTGCTCCACGAGCGACGGGAGGTACGCCTGGTACGTCACGTCGAAGACGACCGTGAACATCCCGGTCCCAAAGCTGACGAGATAGAGGAGGTAGATGCCCAGGTCGTGGGAGAGGAAGGCGGCCGGGACGCTGAGCAGGAGGACCCCTCTCGCGACGTCGCTCAGAATCATCAGGCGGCGGCGCCGGTGCCTGTCGGCCCAGACTCCTGCGACGAGCCCGATGAGGAGGAACGGGAGGGTCCCCGCGGCCTGGAGAACCCCCATCTGTGAGGGAGAGGCGCGCAGGATGAGGACGGCAGCGAGGGGGATGGCGAGGCCTGTGAACTGGTCGCCCAGGAGGGAGACCGTCTCGCCAGACCAGAGCTTCAGGAAGTCGCTGTGGCGCCAGAGGCTCTTCGGCTTGGCGCGGCCGGCTTCCTCGGTCATCGTCTCTTGTTAGGCCGAGGCCGGATATTTGAATAGCCTGGGCTATCTCTGGCCTTCTTCGAGCTCCGACCACTGGCTCATGGGCCCGTACGAGTTCTCGAGTTCGTAGATCGAGACCGCTCGATACTCCCGCGTCTGCGCGAGGAAGTCCTTGAGGTTCCGCGCCCCCTGGAGAGAGGATTGGCCGAACCTGTCGACCGAGCCGCTGAGCGTGGTCGCTACTACGACGAGGCTTCGCATTATTCCTGGCCGGGATATTCCTCCTATATTAGATGGACTGACCGTAATATTCCGACACGAATCAGTCCCGCGAGAGATGTCTCGGGCGGAGGGAAACATGGATTATTCTATCCATAACCTTATACCGGCACCCGGCTCAGTCACACGTCGGCAGAGGATATTATGTCGCCAATAGCGCCGCGCAAGGGGGCCACGCTGGTCCTCTTGACAGCGGCCCTGCTCCTATCTGCTGCTCCTGCGTTCGGAGCCGGTTACACCATCTCGCTCCACACCGATTCACCCTCATACTCGGCGTCACAGTCGATAATGATCACCGGGACGGTCACCCCGGCTCCAGGGGTCGGCACGACGGCAGCAGTCGTGACGGTGAAGAACCCGAGCGGGACGATAGTCGATGTGGGAGACGACCCCGTCGACCCTTCGACGGGTGCCTTCAGCCAGACCACCGTCGCGGGAGGGACGAACAACTGGATCCCGGGGACGTACAGCATCAACGCGACATATGGCGCCCCCGACGGGACGGTGGCGATAATCGTCGCCTCTTTCACGTACGCTCTCACGACCACCACGTCGACGACCACCACCACGACCACGAGCACGACGACGACTTCCACGACCACCACGACCTCGACCACCAGCACCACCACGAGCACGACGACGACCAGCACCACGACGTCGTCGACGACCACGTCGAGCACCACGACGTCCCCAGTCACAGTGACGCAGACGGTGACGACGACGCCTACCTCGTCCAGCACCACGACGTCGGAGTCCACGACGACGCCAACGTCGGGCGGGGGTCTCGGCTCGCTCCTCTACGTGATCGTGGGAGTGGTGGTAGTGATAGTGATAGCCGTAGGTGTACTGTTCTGGAGGAAGAGAGTCGCCAGCTCCTACGGTGCGGCGAACGCGCCAGGCCAGACCAAGCTCTAGATCAGGGTTTCAGGGCTCTTTCCAGTTTCGAGACGAACGCCGAGTCGACGGTCATGTCCCGTCCCGTGAAGACGTCCCTTCCCTCGACCTGGACTACCGGAATCTCGAGGAAGTACTTGTTGGTGAGCTTGGCGTCGCGGCTGATGTCGAGAGTCCTCACCTCGATGTCGTAGCGCTGGGCAAGTTCTTCGAGGGCGCCTATGACCCGCTCGCATAGGTGGCAGCCCTTCTTGGTGACCACCGTCACTACCCGCATCGCCGTGGCCTGGTTCGACCTGAATCTATCGGTTGCCCTGGCTGGGGGCGGCACCGGCCTTCTCGGCCGCCTCCTCCTCGAGCTTCTTCTTCGCTATGAGCACCCTCACCCTCTGCTGGCAAGCGATCGCCCTGTCGCTGTAGGCCTTCCAAGGCGTGTAGTCCTGCGTCCCCTTCGCCAGTAGAAGCAGCAGGTCGGCCGCCTGCAGGTAGTCGACTATCGCGTCGCCGAGGCGGCCAGCCTTCTCCTTGGAAACCGCCTCGTTGGCCAGGGTCGCCGCGTACGATTCTATCTTCTTGAGCTTCGAGAGCTGCGCGCCCGGCGGCTGCTGAGCGGGTGTTGGATGGGCCTCTTGCATGCGACGGGACTGGCTGGCCGAGCCGATAGCCATCCGTGTCAGGATTAGTCAACAAGCGTGCGAAGTTCCAGTCTATCCCGGATCGCCGCACACGGAATCTTAATCTGAAGGTGGTTTTGCGGCGGACGGGGAAGCACCTTGGTTCCAGCTAGACAGGTGAGCGGCAAGTGGCTCCTCGTCCTCTCGATCGTCGCCCTCGTGATCGGGCTGGTCTTCGTCGGGTTCGCGTACCAGGTCCTCGCGCCGGCGTCGAACGGAGTGCTCTTCGGGACCCTCTTCGTCAACACAGGAGGGTACTCGAACGCCACCTCGACGGAGACCGCGTCATACAACGTGACCCTGACGGCGCAGAAGGGGTCGGGGTCTCTGCTCCTGACCTTCCTTTCGGGGACAGACCTGGTGCAGAACCACCTCCTGGCGTTCTCCAACTACACGATTGCCACTGGTCAGGTCACGATAACGATAGGGGGGCAGGCCCTGACCCTCCCGTGGGAGGACAATGACACCATCTGGAACCACCAGTTCGACAGCAACTACATCGCCTCGTGGGGTCCGAACGCCCCCGCGGCAGAGATGAGGGGGCACGTCACCGACTCGGCGTTCGGCCTGCCGTCGACCGACTACGTGGAATTCAGATTCCAAGCGCAGGGCGGGGAGCCCGTGGACGACTACTAGTCCTGTTAAGTTAGCAAGTATTGCAGAATTCCAATTCCAGGATGCGGCGGATTATATTGCGTCCTGGAGAGCACTCCCCGATAGAACATGCACGTAAGCACAGGAAGGCTCCAGATCCTGACCGCAGCGGCTATCCTCGTCCTGATATCGGGAGGGATTGCCGCGTACGCTCAGAACCAGTCCTTCTCGGCGGCGATCGCACCGGTCGCCCAGCCGAACGCATCCACCACGACCACCACTCCGTCCAGCCCAGTCCAATACGACTCGGCACCGACCACTAGCACCTTCACGACGACCATCACCAGCACGACGACGCTCACCACGACCAAGACGGTGACAACGTCGCAGACTTCCTCCACTACCTCGACCACCACCTCGACCACGCCGCTGTGCACTCCGCCGACGCAGCCCGGACAGGTCGGTCGCCTCGTGCTCCCGATCACTCCAAGCGGGCAGGCCCAGCAGGGCGCCATCTCCTTCTCCAACGGGAAGGGGTGCGTTGCCTCGATCACGGCCATCGGTGGGATTTTCAGCGTCGAGCTGGTTCTCAGGTACGCCAAGCCCGTGACCCAGTACGAAGCGGTGCTGGTCGCGAACGGGACGAACTACCCTCTGGGGAACCTGGTGACCGGGCCTGACGGCTCGGGGCAGATGCAGAACCAGGTCCTCCTGACGCCGGGGAAGTACGTGGTATCCGTCCAGATATTCGATGTGTCCTCGACGCCTGGGCAGAGCACGCTGGTGCTCCAGACCGGGCAGGGCACGATCGTCTCCCCGCCGTTCCCCACACCCAACACTAGCAACCAGAACAACCAGTCGGACCACGGCGACACGGGCAGCACCGGAGACTCTGGGCAGCGCAAGTAACGCAAGCTGGGCATCGCCACTCAGGTGGCCTTGCCTCCATCCTTTTTCTGAATCTGGATAAATAGCCGGGCGAGGGCTCGACCAGCACGAAGCCCGGAATCCTCGACTCGGAGTTCTCGGCGAACCAGCGTGAGCTCGGCGAGGGGAGGACGACCTGCGAGGAGGTGGTGAGGGAGGAGCTCGCCAGCGCTGGGCGGCACAAGGGGCTCAACGCGTTCATCACCCTCTTCGGGGGCGAGAAGGGACTGGCCCTCTCGAGGGCGAGGGAACTGGACAGGCGGCTCGAGGCGGGCGGGAGGAAGGCCGCCGGCCTGCTCGGGATACCGGTCGCCGTCAAAGACAACATCTTCTTCGGAGGGTTCCCGACGACGGCGGCCACCTACTACTTCAGAGACTTCGTGCCGAGCGTCAACGCCAGGATAGTAGATGACGTCCTTGGGCTCGGGGCAGTCCCCCTCGGGAAGACCAACCTCCACGAGCTCGCCCTGGGGGGCACTTCTGCGGCCTCCTACTTCGGCCCCGTGAGGAACCCGCGCGACAGCGAGCGGGTGTCGGGTGGCTCGAGCGGCGGGTCGGCGGTCGCGGTCGCGACGTCCAAGGTGGGGGCGCTGGGGCTGGGGACGGATACCGGGGGGTCAATCAGGGTGCCGGCCGCCCTCTGCGGGATCGTAGGGTTCAAGCCGACGCTGGGCTCCCTGAGCCTCGACGGGATATTTCCTCTCAGCGCGACCCTCGACCATACGGGCCTGTTGACCAGGACTGTCCCGGACATGATCATGGCCTACGGGCTGCTGTCGGGCACGGATGAGGTCCATCCCAGCAAGGGGAAGGTGAGGGTCGGCGTCCTCACCGGGCACTTCATGGAGGAGACGGAGGCGGCGGTCTCCAAGAGCTTCTGGAGGGCGATAGAGGCGATGGAGGCATCGGGTGGGTTCAAGGCGGTGGAGATTCCCGCCGACTCCAGCTTCCAGAGGTACACGACCGCGAGGGCGCGTGTCCAGCTCAGGGAGGCAGCTTGGTTCTACGGGGAGCTGGCGACCAGGAAGGAGGTCTCGTCGAAGATGAACAAAGACGTGGTCACGCTCCTCAGGCGCGGGATGGCGGTGGGCGAGGTCAGCTACATGGGGGCGAACCTCGTCAGGCTGGAGTCTATCAGGGTGTTCGGGAGGATGCTGAAGGAGGTCGACACGCTCGCCATGCCCACGACCAGGGTGGTCGCGCCGAGGCTCGAGGACGTCCTCGGAAAGGAAGCAGGGAACTTGAGGCGCCTGCTCCTGCAGAACACCGAGGTGTTCAACCTCTGCGGGTTCCCTGCGCTCAGCTTGCCCTCCAACCCCGGGTCGGCGTCGCTCCCGACGGCGATCCAGTTCGCGTGCGGGTTGGGCGAGGACGCGTCGGTCCTCAGGATCGGGGAGATGGCCGCGGCCGCGATAGCCCACGCAAGGTGAGGGGCCTATCGACCCAGCGCCCTGGCGACATGCTTGGACGGCGAGACGCCGCAGAGGTACCAGTAGCGGATGTACTGGAGCCCGACGTTGTGCTGGGCGTCACTGAAAGCCTCCACCCCGTCCTCGACCACCTCGACCTCGTACCTCCTGAAGAAGGCGTCCGCGGCCGTGTGCCTGACGCAGCAGTCTGTCGTGACGCCCGCCAAGACGAGGGTGTTGGCGCCCAGGCCTCGGTGGAGGCTCCTCAGGATGTCCTCGAGCTCGGTCTGGTGGAAGCTGCTGTAGCTCGACTTGGGGACGATATAGTCTGACTTTCCGGGGGCGATCTCCTTGATGACCTGGGACCCCTTCGTGCCCCTCATCGCGTGCGCCTCCCACCTGTTGAGCTCAAAGTCAGAGGGCTTGTGCGAGTCGTTGCAGTAGACGACCGGGACGCCGTTCGCCCTGGCGGCGTCCAGCACCGCCGCCACGTTCGGTATCTTGGGGACCATCCGGTCGCACTTTAGGACTCCGTAGATGAAGTCCTCGAGCATGTCGACGACCAGCACGGCGTACCTCCGGTCGGCCTCGTAGACGACCGGAGCCTTGTAAGAGGATGGAGGGTAGACAAGCGCGGCCGACTCCATCTTGGCCAGCGCCTCCCCGTCCTTCCCGTGGCCGTGGGCAGAGGGCATGGTCGTGAGGCGCCCTCCGCCCTTATAATCGATTCTCCGCCTGCGAGGGCCCGGTCACTGGACGACCTGGATGGTGCCGACCATCCAAGGATGGATTTCGCAGAAGTACCCGTAGTTCCCCGGGACGGTAAGGGTCACGGTGAAGGTCTGGCCCTGGTCCAGGGTCCCGGAGTTCCACGCCTTGGCGCCCGCCGGTATCGTGCTCGACTCGATGTTGTGCTGCTCGTAGTCGAGGTCGTTCCAGACGATCGTGTTGTTCACTCCTACGACCACCTTGATGTGGACGGGCTGGAAGTTGAGGGACATGTTGTCGCCGACGTCGACCGGGAGGGTGACCCGGGCAGTCCCGGGTTGCGTCGAGCTCGAGGACAAGGTAGTGGTCTTGGACGCGGTCGTCCTCGTTGAGGACGAGCTCGAGGACGTCGTGCTCGACGGGGTAGCCGTGGTGCTAGAGGCCGTGGTCAAGGTCGAGGTCGTTGTGTAGCTCGTGGTCGTGGACGTAGTGACACTGGGAGCAGTGCTCGTTGCGGAAGACGACGAGAGGGTCGTGCTCTCGGTCGTGGTGGACGTCGAAGAAGGTCCAGTGAGGCTCGAGTCCGAGGGGGCTGTCGTCGCGGTGCTGGTGGCGTCCGACGCGCCCTCGGTGGAGTGGGTCAAGAAGGCGGTCGTGGCGGGCGTCCGGGCAGAGGTCGTCTGGGAGGTCGGCGGAGATAGGTTGAGGACGTTGGCCGCTATGCCTCCCCCGACGAGGAGGAGCCCGAGGCCGAGTATCAGAGCGGCGGTCGTGAGGCGGTCCGTGCCGGCCATGGTCGGTCTCGCCTAGATTACGGAGAGGGTCTCGTAGGTGGAGTCAAGGACCTCGTTCTGTTGGATCCCGAACCAGCTCTCGAGGACCGTCGCGTAGGTCTGCCTAAAGTCGATGTTCCAGAGCAGGTTCCCCGAGGCGTCGAGGTCAGTCAGGCTCGGGTAGGTCCCGTAGAGCCCGGGGCTGACCGAGCCACCTATCATGAACTGGGGGAGGGCCGTGCCGTGGTCGGTGCCCTTGCTCCCGTTCTCTACCACCCGCCTCCCGAACTCCGAGAAGGTCATGATGAGCGTGTCGTTCGCCCGTCCCTGGGCGGAGAGGTCGTTGTACAGGGCGTTCACCCCGTCTGAGAGCTGCTTGAGGAGGGGGTCCTGGGTCGGCCTCTCGTCTCCGTGGGTGTCGAACCCGCCGAGGGTGACGTAGACTATCTTGGGGTTGAGGCTGGAGACGATTATCCCGGCGGCGAGCTGCAGCCTCTGGGAGAAGTCGTCGGTCGGGTAGGTGACCTGCGGCTTGTAGCTACTGGCGGCCGCCCTGACCACCGCTGAGGCGGAGATAGCGTCCAGACCAGACTGCATCATCTGGTTGACGAGGGCGTTGTACTCCCCGCACGCGCTGCACGCCGTCTCGTTCAGCTGCTGGATGTAGGCGGTGCTCGTGGTGTCGGACTTGGTGAGGGGCCGGATCTGGAAGGCGTTCACCGTGTTCAGGGCGATGGGCTGGGAGGTGACCCCGAGGAGGGTCTGCGGGACGAGCTGCCCCAGGCTCAGCGCCGTGGCCGGCTGCTCGAGCTGGTTCGCCACGTCCATGTACCTGCCTAGCCAGCCGTTCGTGAAGGGCAGTTCGGGTGAGCCGCTCTCCCAGATCGCGGTCGCCTCGAAGTGGGAGAGGTTGGGGTTTGGGTAGCTCACGCCCTGGATGATCGCGACCCTGTTGCTGTTGTAGAGGTCCATCATCCCGGTCATCTGGGAGTTCAGGCCGACGTCGCCGTCTATCGGGAGGATCTCGTCGGCCGTGAGCCCTATCGTAGGCCTGTTCTGGAGGTATGCAGGCTGGCCGTAGGGGACGACCGTGTTCAGGCCGTCGTTCCCGCCCATCAGCTGGACCACCACGAGCGTCTTGTTGGACGCGTTCTGGAGGGTGGCGGTCGCCGCCTGGTTCGAGTCGGTCGCCTCGATCACTGTCGGGCCCAGGCTTAGCGGCGTGACCGAGGGGATGCCCGAGATCCTGGCCGCCAGCTGTCTCAGAAGGTCTCTTCTCTTGTTGTTCAACGTCTGTCACTTCAATTCAGGTTGTAGTACGGGCTCGCCATCGTCATGCGGAGCGCGTCTTTGGTCATGAGGGTGGGGTCAGTGTAGGTCGCGGTGGCTGACTGTATGACCGAGAGCACCTCGGTCGGGATCCCGTCCGGGTAGAGCGCGTTGGAGACCGTCTGGACTCCCTGCGAGATGGAGCTGCCCGCGCCGAAGAGGTTGTTCTCGTTGAGCTGGCTCGAGCTGTTTTCCGTCGTGGTCTGGACGTTTACCGGGAAGTTGTACCTCTCCATGATGGAACCCGTGTTTATCCAGAGCATCCCTATCGGCCAGCCGAAGACGTTGGGCGGGTCGAAGAGGAGCTGCCCCTGGTTGTTCGACGAGTTGATCAGGGCGCTCGCCTGGGCCGTCGCGCCGAACGCCCGGAGGCCTCCGACGAGGTACTCGGTCGGGCTCTTGACGTTGGCCATGTACGCCTGGTTCGAGACGAACTCGGGGGACGTCAGTATCGCCTCGACGACCGACTTCATGTCGTAGCCGCTGTCGAAGTAGACGGCGGCGATCCTCTGGATAGTCGCGGGGCTCGGGTTGGGGTAACCGAAGAACTGGAAGAGCTCGGTCGAGAGGTTGGTCGCCGTCTCCGGCCTCGCGACGAGGATGTCGATTATGTCCTGGGGCATGAAGGCCGCCGTCTGGCCGAGGAAGGTCCCGGGCTTGTCGTAGTGCCTTGCGGGGTTCCAGACCCCCTGCCCGCTCGAGTTGATCGAAAAGCCGGTGAAGGCGTTGGCTCCCTCTATCACGTCGTTCTGGGTGTAGGGGCCTCGCCCGGTGGAGAAGACCTCCATCACCTCCCTCGCGTAGTTCTGGTTGGGGTTGCTCTCGATGTTCTCCACCCCGTCGAGCCATATCAGCATCGCCCCGTCCCAGGTCATCCCCGTGAGGATGTCGTGGAAGTTCCCCAGGGCGTTGGCCCTCAGGAACTTGTTCTGCTGGTACATCAGGTAGCCGTTCTGGACCTTCGATATCGCCGTCGCGAAGTGGTTGTGCCAGAACAGCGTCATCTTCTCCTCCAGCGGGCGGGGGGTCGCGACCATCCTGTTCAGCCACCACGTCGCCAGGTTGTTGCCCTCGTTCTGTCCAGCGGGGACGGAACCAGAGTAGGAGGTCCTGATGTTCGGGGTTACCGCGTCGAGGGCGCTGTTGTCGATCTGCTCATAGTTGAGCACGTACTGGACCGCCTCGTCGAAGCCGAGGGCCTGGTAGTGCGCCTGCTCTTGCGGGCCCCCGCCGAACCCCGCCCTCCTGAGGAGGTGGGGGATCTGGACCTGGGCGGGCATCGGGGCTGAGAGGTCTGTGGAGGCCAGCGGGAGCCCCGCGTTGGTGCTGGCCGAGGCCAGTCTCATGAGGCTCGTTCCATAGGCGGTCACGCCAGCTGCAGCTGCGGTCGCGGCGGAGAGCTTGAGGAAGGCCCTTCGGTCCAAGTTTCACTTCACTGGCTTCAGTACGGCCTCACCGAGAATATTAGGGCGAGGATGTTGGAATTGGAACTGGTCCCATTCTGGCTGGAACCTCGCCTGAAAGTTGCAAGAATCCCAAGGTCGGTGGCCCCAGATGGCGCTCTGCGCAACAGGGTGGAAACCCTGCGTTTGCGACGGCGCGCGTCGCGGGCTCAATCAGCCTTAAATACCTAGTAGTAGTCCCTTACTAGATAGGGGATTTTCAGTTGAGCGAGACGAAGCAGATCACCCAGGAAGTGCTGGACGAGTGCAAGGTCGTGCACGGAACGTGGAACGAACTGACCAAGGTATGGACGCTTCCGGTCATACACAGCCTCGGCCTCAAGGAGCCGGCGAGGTTCAACGAGCTCAAGAGGAGGACGGCGGGGATAAGCGCCACCAGCCTCACGGAGAGGCTGGGCGAGCTTGAGAGGCAGGGCATAGTCGAGCGAAAGGTGTACCCCGACTCGCCGCCTCGGGTGGAGTACTCCCTGACCAAGAAGGGGTGGGAACTCCACGGTATCCTCGAGGGGCTGGCGGAGTGGGCGGTCCGCTGGAACAACCAGCCCAAGGCGCAGTAGCGCGGCTCGCACCTACTAGCCTCGGCCGGACTGTCTGACATAATAGAGCCCCAACCCCCTCCACGCAGTCGATGACGCAGGAGGTGTCGGAGCGGGCCGGGTCTGTCCGGTTCACCGAGGACGAGATGGCCTTCCTCACCCGGAGCAGGCTGGCGAGGGTGGCCACTGCGTCGGCGGACGGGCAGCCCCACGTGGTGCCTGTCGTCTACGAGTTCGACGGCGAGGCCTTCTACTTCTCCGGCTGGCGCCTCGAGAAGAGCCTGAAGTTCAGGAACCTGGTCGAGAACAGGAAGGTGGCCATGGTGGTCGACGAGGTCGTGACGGTGAGCCCCTGGCGCGTCCGGGGCGTCGAGGTTAGAGGGGTCGCCGAGGTCGGCCGTGTGGGCGGCCGGAGCTACGTGAAGGTCCTCCCGTTGCAGAAGCGGTCGTGGGGATTCCGCTAGCGCTATGGGGACGGCTGCTGCTGAGTGACGCAGTGGACCCCGCCGAACCCGTAGACAAGCTCCCTGGAGGCTATCGGCACGACCTTCCTGCCCTTGAAGAACTCCGAGATCGTCTCCATCGCCTCGGTGTCCCGCCTGGCGTCCCCGAAGACCGGGACGAGGACGGCCGAGTTGCCCACATAGAAGTTGGCGTAGCTGGCGGGCAACCTCCCGTCGCCCCCGTCGACCTCGCGGGGCATCTTGACGTCCACGACCTCGAGCTTCCGGCCTTGGTCATCCTCGAACCTGGAGAGAAGGGCCCTGTCCCTCTTGAGGGCCGCGTGGTTGGCGTCCCTCTCGTCCCCCTCTGTCATGCATAGCACCGTGTCCTCGTTGACGAACCGGGCGATGTCGTCGATGTGACCATCGGTGTCGTCCCCCTCCACCCCTGTCTGGAGCCAGAGGACCCTGGTCGCGCCGAGGTAGTCGCGCAGGAGGCGCTCGATCTGCCTCCTGTCCAGGGAAGGGTTCCGGTTCTTGTTGAGGAGGCACTGCTCGGTGGTCATCAGGATTCCCCTGCCGTTGACGTCTATGGAACCGCCCTCTAGTACGGCTCCTGGCCGGAAGACCTTCGCGCCGGTCGACTCGGCCACCTCCAGCCCCGCGGCGTCGTCGGGAAGGAGGTCGTCGTACTTCGCCCCCCAAGCGTTGAACCTCCACTTCGTGGCGGCGACCGCGGGGCTGCGACCACCCCTCCTGACGAAGATCGGACCGTAGTCGCGCATCCAGACGTCGGCGCTCTTGATGCGGTGGAACGCGACCCCCCTCGTCGAGAGCATCGACCTGACCCTCTCCTCAGCGCGGGTGTCGTCAACCAAGATGTCGACCCTCTCGCCCTTCGCGAGGGCCTCGACCATGTCTGCGTAGGCGGCCTCGACCTTCGGGAGGATCTCGGAGGGGAAGGTCAGGGGGTTCTTCGGCCAGGAGAGCCAGGTGGAGTCGTGTTTCGACCACTCGGGAGGCATCGAGAACCCGAGGGAGAACGGAACGTCCGCTTCCGCCGGCCGGGTCCTTGGGGGCAAGAGAGGCTCCTACTCGGTGATGGCCTTGTAGGTCGAGGGCTTCCTGTTCCTCAGGAACCCCCAGCCCTCCTCGACCTGCTTCCCTAGGTCGAGGTCGCACCTCGCGATGAGGACCTGCTCGGCGTCGTCGGCCCTCGCGAGGACTGTCCCGAACTGGTCGCAGACGAACGACCCTCCCCAGAATGTCATCTTACCCTCTCTCCCTACGCGGTTGACTGCGACGACTAGCATGCTGTTCGAGACGGCGTGTCCGCGCTGGACGGCCTCCCAAGCGTCATGCCAAGAGCCTTCGGTCTGCTGGATCCCGTCGACCGTCCCGATGGCGGTCGGGTAGAACAGGATGTCCGCGCCCATCAGCTTGTTCACCCTCGCCGGCTCAGGGTACCACTGGTCGAAGCAGATCAGGACGCCGACGCGGGCAGGGGTGGTGGTGAATACGTGGTAGTCCTTACCGCTCGAGAAGTAGTCCTTCTCGTAGAAGGACTCGTCCTCCGGGACCTGGACCTTCCTGTACTTGCCGAGGAGCCGCCCCTTCTCGTCGAAGACGACGGAGGTGTTGTAGTTGCGGGCGCCCGCCTTCTCGTAGATCGACCCTCCCACCAGTGCGACCCGGAACTCCTTGGCTGCGTCAGCGAGGCGGCTCGTGGTCGGGCCTGGGATGGGCTCGGCGCGGACGTCGGAGTCCTTCTGCTGGGGGAAGTAGCGGTAGGCGAAGAGCTCGGGGAGGCAGACGATGGACGCGCCCTTGGACGCCGCCTCGCCGACCATCCGGACCGCCTTTGAGACGTTCTCGGCGCGGTCCTCGGTCATGGACATCTGGACGAGGCCGATCGTCACGCCGCGGGAGGGGCGCTTGTCTTCGGTCGTCATCAGCCCAGACATCTTCTGAGCTTCGCGGCCTCTATGAAAGCGTTTGAGGCGCTGGACCTCTCTCCGTCCATCGCGGACATCATGAAGGTGTTCACGAAGTTCTCGTGCTTCTTGGACCTGTTGTCGGAGGGGCCGAGCGGGAGCGAGAGCGTCTCCTCCACCGTCGAGAGGTCGGTCATCACGTATCTGAGCGCGTTCTTGAGCTTCTCCTTGTTCATCTGGGTTATCTTGGCCATCACGTCGTACTTGTCGACGAGCAGGTGGACGGTCTCCCAGGAGACCAGGGAGCCCGCGACGCGGTAGTCGAACTGTATCCCCTTGTAGGTCCGCTTGACTGCTTCGAGCTCCTTGTCGGTGAGGGAGCGGAGGGCCTGGGCCCCGATGAACTCCGGGGGCACTCCGAGGGAGTAGAACGCCGCGGCGAACGGGATCGCCCTGGGCATCGTTACGCCCTTGACCCTCCTGCTGTAGCCGAAGAGGCCGATATGGAGCTTCCTCGCCCTCCTGGTGGGGATGAACGAAGCGACGTAGTTGATCATCGGCGCGAGTATCTCCACCCTCGCCTGGAAGACCGGGATGAGCTTCTTCATCGCGCCCTCTATGAGGCGCTCCTGGTCCTCGTCCATGTCGGCGAGCTCCCCGTTGGGGAGCTGCTGGTTGAGCGTGGCGATCCCCCTCTCGACCGACTCCGCAGGGTAGTCGTAGCGGAAGGCCGATTGGATCGTGACCGTCGAGAGGCCCCTGTACTCAGCCAGGAAGTTCTCGATGTTCTCGGGGTTGAGGTGCCCCCTGAACGGCATCGTGCCCACGCCGAGTATCGGGTTCAACCTCACACCGGTCTTCTTCTGGACCTTCGAGAGCCTGGAGAGCGCGACCTTTGAGAGCAAGACGGCCGTGATCAGCCCGTAGTTGAGGGCAGGGTCGGACCTGGCGATGAAGACCCTCATCACGCGGGGCTTGACCGCGCTGATGTACTCCATGACTATCCTGTCGATCGACGAGAGGCTCGCGGCGTCCTCGACGAGCGGGATGGCCTCGAGCCTCTTCGGGAGGAAGCCTCCGACCCAGTCCTTGACCTTCATAGTCCCTCCGAGGCTGATGTCCTCTATCCCCGCGATCGCCCTGCCGTAGCACCTGTCCAGCCAGAGGAGCTCGGCGCCCTTCGTCGTGAACGGGAGTATGACCGACGAGACCGGGACCGTCTCCCTCTCGTAGAAGGCGCTGGCGACGTCGGACTGGAGGGGGATAGACTGGAGGGTCTGCGTCACTATCTTCCTCTCGGCCTTCTCGACGAGCGGGTTGGGGATCCTGTAGGTGAGGAAGATGTCCCGCCCGAAGACGTTGTCCATGAAGTAGTCGGAGTACTTGCTGAGCAGCTTGCGGACGACGTTGGTGTCGACGTCCTTCCCCTCGGAGTCCCACATCACCTCGCTGCACGCGAGCTTGCTGTACGCGATGTAGGCCTCGTCGAGCTCGGTCTCGCCCTCTATCACCCCGTTGGTCTGCGAAGACCACGGGGGCGTGTTGGCGTTGTCGGGGTGCTGCGTCGTCATCGTCTTGGGGATGAACCTCTTCTCTTCGACCAAGTTCTTGCGTTCGGCCGGGCGAACGCGGATGAGATAATAACGTTGTCCTTCCCTTCAGGCGAGGGCCTGGAGGGGCCTCGACCGACTCGTTATATATCGCGGGGCCTGCGAGCGCGGGCATGCCGACAAAGTATGACGTGGTCAAGCAGACTAGGGCGCCCATCTCCAAGGCCATGGACTACTACTTCCACCCGGAGAACCTCCCGAAGGTCCACCCCGGGTTCGTCAAGGAGGTCAAGATCCTGAGCACCGACGGGGACACCATCACCCTGGAGCAGTCGATGGAGATGATGGGGAGGAAGCTCCACGCCAAGAACAAGATGACCCGCGACACCAAGGACAACAAGTTCATGATCGACACGCTGGACGGGGACGGCAAGGGGAGCAAGATCACGATAGAGCTAAAGCCGAACGGGACGGGGACGGAGATGCACTACTGGGCTGAGATGGAGTTCGGGGCGCTGGGATTCTTCATCAAGGGGCCGGCCAAGTCCTCGTTCGAGAAGGTCGCCGACGAGGACGCGAAGGCCCTCGACGCCATGTAGGGCGTCGCGCATCGCTCAAAATTAATAATACCACTTCGGGGTGGTAATCAGCCATGAGGCTGGCCCTGGGCTTCAACCCCGTCCTCCCGGTGAGGGAGATGACGAACATCGCCGTCAAGGCCGAGTCGCTGGGGTACGAGTCCTTCTGGGTCCACGAGAGCCTCTACCAGAGGGACGTGGTGACGTACCTCGCGTCCATCCTGTCGTCGACGAGGAGGATCAGGGCCGCCTCGGGCGCCGTCAACACCTTCACCAGGCATCCGGTCACGATGGCGGCCACTTTCGCGAACCTGGCGGAGCTCTCGGAGGGGAGGGCTGTCCTGGGCTTGGGGCTGGGTAGCTTCCCGACGATCCCCCTCATCGGCTTCAGGGTATTCCCCGCCGCCGAGACCAAGCCCCTCAGGAGGATGAGGGAGTACGTGAAGATAGTCAGGGCGGTCTGGTCAGGTGAGAAGGTCAGCTTCAAGGGGACGTTCTTCACGGTGAACGACCTCGAACTGGGGTTCAAGATGGTGTACCCCGTCCCGCTCTACGTGGCGTCGCTCTTCCCGATGACGCTCAGGTTCGCGGGCAGGGCGGCCGACGGTGCGATCCTCTCCCCGACCCTCGCGACGGTCGAGGGGACGGCGAGGATGGCCGGGTTCGTCAAGGAAGGCGAGACGGCAGCCGAAAGGAAGGTCGACAGGGCCTCGTACATGATGACGAGCCTCGACCCAGACGTCGAGGCTGCGAGGGAGACAGTCAAGAAGTTCTACTTCTTCCTCTACCAGCTCAGCGACGTCCTTCCTGCGAACACGCTCGAGAAGTACGGCGTGACCGAGGAGAGGCTGAGGCCGATGAAGGAGGCCTGGAAGAAGGGGAACATCCCGGAGGCGAGCAGGCTCGTCCCCGAGGAGGCGGTGGACGCCCTGACGATCGTCGGGACGCCGGACAGGGCGATGCAGAGGGTCGCCGAATACGCCAAGGTCGGCGTCGACCTCCCGATCCTCATGCCGATCGGGAACACGGCGTATGCCATCCAGTCGCTTGCACCGGGCGGGGGGTAGGGATGGCAACCGGGAAGCAGCCAATCATTCCGCTCCTCTCGAGGTTCGTCCGCCTCCAGTTCGCCCCGGTCATGATCGGGCCGGTGGTCTTGGGGACGGCGGCGGCGTGGTACCTCGCCAAGGCCTTCTCGCCGGCGCTGTTCGTCCTCGCGCTGGTCGGAAGCGTGTCGCTCCTCCTCGCCGCCAACGCGATAGACGACGTGTACGACCAGATCAACGGGGTGGACGAGACTGCCGACCGCCTCTTCCCCAAGGAGTTCCCCGGCTGGAAGCCAATCACCAGGGGTGCGATGACCTTGAGGAGCGGGTTCGCTGTGTCTGGCGCCCTCTACGCTCTCAGCATCCTGATCGGGCTCTACCTCTCGCTCGTGGTCGGGTGGCTGGCCCTCGGGATAGCGGTCCCGGGGATGCTGCTCAGCTACTTTTACACCGCGCCGCCGCTCAAGCTCGACTATCGCGGCCTCGGGCTGGGCGAGGCATCGATACTCCTCAGTTTCGGCCCGATTCCGTCGCTCGGGGCCTTCTACGTCCTTGCGGGCAGGGTCGCGCTCCTCCCCGCGGTCCTGGCCCTCTCCACGGGGCTGCTCACGGTGAACGTCCTCCTGATGCACGACCTGATCTTCTACGAGCCCTACAGGCAGTCGGGGAAGCGCTCGCTAGCCGTGGTCTTGGGGGCCGAGAGGACGCAGGCGCTCGTGTGGGGTTCGACGTTCCTCGCCTACTTGATCGTCTTCGGCCTGGTGGCCTCGGGGGAGATCCCGGACGCCTCTCTGCTGTGTGTCGTCGCCCTCCCGCTCTATCTGTGGTCGCGGGCCAGGATCCCGGAGGGGGTCCCGCCGCCGGTCGCGTTCGGGACGAGGACGACGAGGACCTTCATCCACACCTTCGCGTTCACAGTCCTCCTGGCCGCCGGGCTCGCCCTGGGCTAGGAGATCACGAAGAAGACGAAGATCATCTCGTCCCAGAGGGTGTGCGAGACCATCGAGGCGGCCAGGCCCCACCGCTTGTAGACGTAGCCCCAGACCAGGCCTCCCACGAAGGCGGTGAAGATGAGGGAGGGGTTGAGGGTCGGGATGTGGATGCTCCCGTAGAGGGCGGACGTCAGGAGGATGGAGCTCCTCGTGGAGAGCCTTTGGGAGAGGCCCCGCTGGATGAGGCCCCTCCAGTAGACCTCCTCGGTCGGGCCGATGGGGAAGAGGAGGACGGCCGCTATCACCGAGACCGGCTCGGCCGCCTTGAGCGAGTACACCGACGATATCGTGGCGGTGAACTGGGGGAATCCCTTGAGGACCTGGTAGCCCGACCAGAAGAAGAGATACAGGAGCACGGCCGAGACTAGCCCGACCGCGACCGCCTTTGGGGTCGGCTTGACCGACATCCCTTTCCTGCCGACGGCGAGCGCTGTGACGAGCAGTATCGACGCGGCGATGGTGAGGCGAGTCCAAAAGTCGAGGACGTTCACCTGGAAGGCGAAGAACCATACGACGTAGACCACCGGGAGGGTGAGGACCGCCCTGCGGGTCTCGCTTGCCAATGAGAGGGGCGACGGGCGAGACGATATAAGCGATGGTCATGAATTAGTCCGTGGCTTGGACCTCTTCCTCGCCTGGTACTTGTTGATGGGGTTCCTCCTGGGGAACGGCGTCCCGCACTTCGTCTTCGGGGCCGCGGGGATGGTGTTCAGGAGCCCATTCGGGCAGAGGTCGTCGCCGAGGACGAACGTCGCGTGGGGGCTTACCAACTTCATCCTCGCGACCGTGATCGCGGCCGCCCTTGTCGCGCTCGGTCTCTACGACTGGTACGCCCTCGGGGTGCTGCTGCTGGGCTTCTGGCTGACGATGCTGATGTTCGGGACGGGGATCAGCAGGTTCCTCAACGAGGGCGAACCGGTCCGGTCCGGCGCCAAGGGCTAGCCCATTCCGGGGCGGGCGGCCCTGGGGTCGCTCGCCGGCCGCCGCCTCTCCTTTATCGCGTCCTCGAAGTCGCGCATGCCGATCGCAAAGTCCGATGCGCCGGCCTCGGCCTCCTTCGCATGCTCCTTGAGGTAGGCCTTGATGGCGGCCATCGAGGCGGCGTTGGCGATCGCCGCGAGCTCCGCCCCCGTGGCCCCCTCTGTCATCGAGGCGAGCCTTGCGAGGTCGACGTCCTTGGCGAGGGGCTTCCTCTTGGTGTGGATCTTCAGTATCTCGACCCTCCCGTCCTTGTCCGGAGGGGGGACGCGAAGTATCTTGTCGAACCTCCCCGGCCTGAGGAGCGCCTCGTCGATGATGTCCTGCCTGTTCGTCGCGCCGAGGACTACGACGCCCTTTAGCTCCTCGAGGCCGTCCATCTCTGTGAGGAGTTGGCTCACCACCCGCTCGGTAACCTGGTTGTCCCCCTCGGCGGCGGACCTCCGAGGGGCGATCGCGTCTAGCTCGTCGAAGAAGACGACACAGGGGGCTGCGGCCCGAGCCTTCCTGAACACCTCTCTGACGCCCTTCTCAGACTCCCCCACCCATTTTGAGATCAGCTCGGGGCCCTTTATGCTGATGAAGTTGGCCTCGCTCTCGTTGGCGACCGCCTTGGCGATGAGCGTCTTGCCCGTTCCCGGAGGCCCGTAGAGGAGTATCCCCTTCGGTGGCTTGACGTCTCCCTTCTGGAAGAGCTTGCCGTACTTCAGCGGCCACTCGACGGCCTCGGTCAGCTCTTGCTTGACACCCGTCAGCCCGCCTATGTCGTCCCACCTCACGTTCGGGACCTGGACGAGCACCTCCCTCATCGCGGAGGGCTGGACGTCCCTCAGGGCGTCCTGGAAGTCCTGCATCCGGACCCTTATCTTGTTGAGGGTCTTGGCCGGGACCTTGGTCTGCTCCATGTTGATCTCGGGGAGGACCCTCCTCACGGCGAGGATCGCCGCCTCCTTGGCGAGCGCCTGGAGGTCGGCTCCGACGAACCCGTGGGTGACCCTTGCGACCTCGTCGAGCTTGACGTCGGGCTCGAGCGGCATCCCCCGGGTGTGAATCTGGAGTATCTCGAGGCGGCTCTTCTCGTCGGGGATGCCTATCTCGATCTCCCTGTCGAACCTCCCCGGGCGGCGGAGGGCGGGGTCGAGGGCGTCGGGACGGTTGGTCGCCGCTATCACGACCACCTTCCCCCTCGACTCGAGGCCGTCCATCAGGGTGAGGAGCTGAGAGACTATCCGCTTCTCGAGCTCGCCGCTGACCTCCTCGCGCTTGGGGGCGATGGAGTCGATCTCGTCGATGAAGATGATGCTCGGGGCGTTCTCCTGGGCCTCCTTGAAGATGCCCCTGAGCCTCTCCTCGCTCTCCCCGTAGTACTTTCCCATTATCTCGGGGCCGCCAATGGAGTAGAAGTTCGAGTTGGTCTCGTTGGCGACCGCCTTTGCGAGGAGGGTTTTGCCCGTGCCTGGAGGTCCGTAGAGGAGGACGCCCTTCGGGGCCTCGATTCCGACCCTCTCGAATATCTCGGGGTGGCGGAGGGGGAGCTCTATCATCTCGCGTATCTTCTGGACCTCCTTGGTGAGCCCGCCGATGTCCTCGTAGGTGATGCGTGGGACCCCTGTGTTGAGGGGCTTGTGCATCGTCCCCAGCCTGAACCCGGTCTCGAGGGTGACGACGGCGGCCCCGGGCGGGCTGGTCGACTCGACCACGAAGTCGATCTTGGTGCCCATGATGTTGAGGGGGAGGGAGTCGCCCTTGGTCATCACGTGGTTCTCTAGGACCTCGGGGAGGTACTCCTCGAGCCCCTCGATGTTGAGCTTCTCCGTGGGAGCCAGCACGATCTCCTGGGCCTGCTTGGCCTGGACTGGGGCGATGGCGACGGTGTCGTCGATCCCCACGTTGATGTTGTTCCTGGTGTACCCGTCGACGCGGATCAGGCCGCGGCCGTGGTCCTCCGGGTAGCCCGTCCACAGGACGGCGTGGCTCTTCTTCCCCTTGCCCGTGATCTCGATCACGTCCCCGGCTGACAGCCCCAGCTCGTCCATCACCTTGGGGTCTATCGCGGCTAGACCTCGCCCGACGAGTCGGGAGCTCGTCTCGGCGACCCTAAGCTTAGGAGCCCGTTCCACGGCGGCATCAGGACCCGGAAAGATAAAAACGGTGCTGGGGTTTCGGGCTGTGATGAAGGGGGCGCGGAGGAAGGGGCTCTTCGCCTTCGTCGTTCAGGAGCACAAGGCCACGACTCTCCACTACGACCTCAGGCTCGAGATAGGTGGGAAGATGCCCTCCTGGTCGGTCCCGAAGGGTCCGACCCTGGACAGCGGGGTCAAGCGCCTGGCCATGCCGACATCGGACCACCCCATGGAGTACAGGCGGTTCGAGGGCGTGCTCAGGTCGGACAAGGGCGGAGGCCCCGTGATGATCTGGGACGAGGGGACGTACAACGTTGAGGTCGAGGTGAGCAAGGGCGTGAGGAGGGAGGTCGTAGAGAGGGAGGAGGGCGAGGAGGTCGCCCGCGAGAGCCTGAGGAAGGGGAACCTCAAGTTCGTCCTCTACGGGAAGAAGCTCAAGGGCTCCTTCGCGCTGGTCAGGACGGAGGGGTTCGTCAAGGACGCCTGGCTCCTGATAAAGCACAGGGACGAACACTCGGCGGCCGGGTACGACGCCAAGCAATACGACTTTTCGGCGGCCTCGGGCAGGACTTTCGCGCAGATAGCTGGGCAGGAGGAGCTCCCCGACGACTCAGGATGACCTGAACCTGTAGAGGAGGAGTGAGTTGGTGATCACGGTGACCGAGCTGACGGCCATGGCGCCGGCCGCCAGGAAGGGGAGGACTTCGTAGACCCTCGCCCCCAGGAAGGGGACGAGCGCCCCGGCCGCGATTGGGATCAGGACGACGTTGTAGGCGAAGGCCCAGAACAGGTTCTGCTTGATCTTCGAGAGCGTCTTCCTGCTCAGCCTAGCGGCGACGGCCACCCCCGCGAGGTCGTCCTTGACGAGGACTATCCCGCCCGCCTCCTTGGCGATGTCCGTCCCTCCGCCCAGGGCGATCCCGACGTCGGCCTTGGCTAGGGCGGGTGCGTCGTTTATCCCATCCCCCACCATGGCGACGACCTTGCCCTCCTTCTGGAGGGACTCGATGGCCTCCTCCTTCCCGGCGGGGAGGACCTCCGCGATGAACCTGCCTATCCCAGCCTTGCCAGCGACGGCGGCGGCGGTCCGGGAGTTGTCCCCGGTCAGCATGACGACCTGGATCCCCATGGCCATGAGCGCGTCCACTGTCGGCCTGGCGGACGGCCTGAGGGTATCGGCGACCCCGATCGCCCCGACCGCCTCGCCGCCGGCGGCGACGACCATCGCCGTCTTGCCCTCGTCCTCGATGCCCTTCAGGAGAGGCTCGACCGGCGAGAGGTCGACCCCGTCCTCAAGAGCCAGCTTCCTCGTGCCCACCAGGACCGCCCTGCCGTCGACGTCCGCCCTGACGCCCTTTCCGGGGAGGGCCTCGAACCCCTGAGGCTCCGAGACCGTGGCGCCGCGCCTCCTGGCCTCCTCCACTATTGCCTCGCCCAGGGGATGCTCGGAGCCCTTCTCGGCCGAGGCGGCGAGGTGGAGGAGGTCTTCGCGGGAGGTGCCCCCCGAGGAGAGGAGGTCGGTGACGGACGGCCTGCCCACGGTGAGGGTCCCCGTCTTGTCGAAGACTACCGTGTCGACCTTCGCAGCTCGCTCAAGGTACTCGCCTCCCTTGATGAGGACGCCGCACTGCGCCCCCTTGCTCGTCCCGACCAGGAGCGCGGCCGGGGTTGCGACTCCGAGCGCGCACGGGCAAGCGATGACCAGGACCGAGACGAAGGCGAGGACGGAGAAGTCGAGCCCGATGTGGCCGAGGTAGTACCAGGACAGGCCGGAGAACGCCGCGGCGGTTACGACGACGGGGACGAAGTAGGAGGCGACCCTGTCGGCGAGGCGCTGGATCGGGGCCCTCCCTACCTGCGCGGCCTCCACCAGCTTGACTATCTGGTAGAGCGTGGTGTCCTGGCCGACGCGGTCGGCCCTCAGCCTCAGGCGTCCGGACCTGTTGATCGTCGCGCCGATCACCTGGTCCCCGGGCCCTCTCTCGACGGGCACGCTCTCGCCTGTGATCATGGACTCGTCCACGACGGAACGCCCTTCGACCACGGTCGAGTCGACCGGTATCTTCTCGCCCGGCCTGACGACCAGCGAGTCGCCGGCCTTCAACGACTCGACGGGGACCTCGGACTCTAGGCCGTCGTTCCCGACCCTCCTTGCCATGGCGGGCCTGAGGTCGAGGAGGTTGCGCACCGCCGCCGACGCCCTGCTCTTGGTCAGGTGCTCGAGGTACCTTCCTGCCAGGACGAGGGTGATGATGACAGCGGCGGTGTCGAAGTACACGCCGGAGGAGTGGAGGAGGTCAGGGTCGAGGGTAGCGGCCGCCGAGTAGGCCCACGCTGCCGTCGTGCCCAGGGCGATGAGGGCGTCCATGTTGCCCATCCTGCTCTTGATGCCGTCGTAGGTCCCCTTGTAGAAGCGCCACCCGACGACGAACTGGACGGGGGTGTCCAGGGCCAGCATCGCGTAGTCTGGCCTTCGGACCGGGAGGAGCGTGGTGTACGCCAGGACCAGGATGGGGACTGTCAGGAGGGCGGCGATAGCCACCTCCACCTTCAGCCTCCGGACCTCCTTCTCGGGAGCGAGAAACTCGCGCATGCAGCTCTCGCTGCAGAAGTAGTAGGTGACACCCCTGACCTCGGCCTTCAGCTCGGCGGTCTCCTCGTCCACGAACATCCCGCAGACCGGGTCGACAGCCATGAATTGCGGGGGCCGACCAGGGGTCTTTAACCCCTGTCCGGGGGAGAGGTCGCTCGCGTTGAAATAGGGGGCTCGAGGAGAAAGGGTCGTCCTTGATGCGAGACCCAGTCTGCAAGATGATGGTCGACGAGAAGAAGGTGAGGTGGAAGTCGGAGCACGACGGGAGGGAGTTCTACTTCTGCTCCGCGGGATGCAAGGCGGCCTTCGACAAAGACCCGCACAGGTACGGCCACCCTGGGTGAGCCCAGCAGGCGCCGGCCAGCTTAAAGGTGACCGGGCAACTCTCTGCGCCGATGATGGACGGGAGGACCTGCCTCGTCACGGGCGCCAACTCGGGCATCGGGAGAGAGACCGCGCTCGCCCTCGCCAAGATGAATGCTCGCGTCGTGATGGTGTGCAGGAACAAGCAGAAGGGCGAGTCTATGAGAGACGAGATCTCGAGGGCTTCCGGCAACACCTCGGTCGACCTCCTCCTCTGCGACCTCTCGTCCCTGGCCAACGTGCGCGGCCTGGCCGCCGAGGTCCAGGAGAGGTACGAGAGGCTCCACGTCCTCATCAACAACGCCGGCCTTTTCAGCTTCTCCGGAAGGACGCCCGACGGGTTCGAGCCGACGTTCGAGGTCGATTATCTCGCGCCTTTCCTCCTCACGAACCTCCTCCTCGGCCTCCTCAAGGCGAGCGCGCCGGCGAGGGTGGTCAACGTCGCCTCGGCAGCGCACTATGGAGGGCACGTCGACCTGGCCGCGATCGAGAGGAAGGAGACGCCGTCGGGGTGGTCTGCATACTCGAACTCGAAGCTCGAGCTGGTCATGTTCACCTATGAGCTGGCCAGGAGGCTACGGGGGACGGGCGTGACAGCCAACTGCCTCCACCCGGGAGCGGTGGCCACCCACATATGGAAGATGCCGCCCGCGGTCGTCAGGCCTTTCTTGAGGAGCGCCAAGAAGGGTGCGGAGACATCGGTCTACCTAGCCTCGTCGCCCGAGGTCGAGACGACGAGCGGGGAGTACTTCGACGACAAGTCGCCCAAGAGGTCGTCGGAGGAGTCATACGACGAAGGAAAGGCCCGGGCCCTCTGGGAACTCACCGCAAGGCTCGTTGGCCTCTCAGAGTAGACAGGGGAGTCTAGCCTTTCAGAGAGTGGTCGTCGGCGTCTCCGGTGCTGATGTCCACCGACTCTTCGATCGTGTGGACGAATATCTTGCCGTCGCCCACCTTCTTGGTCGAGGCGGCCTTTACTACCGCCTTGATCACCTTGTCCACGTCGGCGGAGCTCACGACGACCTCCACGATCACGCGGTGGATGACGTCGGTCGTCCAGGTCCACTTGCCTCTCACGAACGAGTGGGTGATGACTGTGTCGCGCCCCCTCCCCTTTGCCTCCATCATGGTCACGCCGCTGACCCCGAGGTCTCTTAGGGCCTTGTCGACGACCCCGAACTTCTCCGCCCTGAACACCGCCTCGATCATCCTCATGTCGCTGTCTGGCATGATGTAAAGTCAGTCGGCATTTCAATGTCAGCATATATAAGTGTGCTGAGCGTTTACCTAACATTCAGACATCTGAATAGCCCTTGATCAGTCATGTGTTTGCTCGTGGGCTCCCCGAGACGGCCCGAGGAGGATGGCCAGTGTGGCCACCAAGATCCTCGAGTATTCCGGCACACTGATGTTGAACTCGTCAAGCAACATCCACCAGTTGTGCCCGGCCGCGGGGGAGCTCTCATCTGCGTAGCGCCTGCCGTACTTGTCCACCAGTATCTTCGAGTAGGTCAGGCCAGCGCTGACCTGATAGCTGTGGGCCTCGCCCGGCCGGGTTCCTGACGGCTAGCGTCTCTTCGACTTGGGCTTTGGCTTGGCCTTCGCCCTGCGGCCGCTGGGCTTGGCCTTGCCTACTCCTTCGTCGAGCCGTTCCTCGACCCTCTCCGACTCCTTCTCCTCAGATTCTTCCTCTGTCTCTTCCTCCAGCTCGTCCGTGTCCTCCTCGGCATCCTCCTCGGTCTCCACGTCTGGCTCGGCGGCCACCTCGCGCTCCTGGGTGACCGCATCTTCGTCGCTTTCGTTGCTCATCGCATCGTCACTGGATGGGGGGCCCGACTATCCGCCCATTAAAAGACGGCGCCACGTTTCTCAACTTTGGAAATCCGCCTCTTAGGCAATATATCGCGACGCCCTGCAGCAAAAGGGTATGAGCGAGAGCGAGAAGAAGGCAGACTTGGCGGGCCCAGGGATAGGTTCGTACAAGGAGCTGGAGAAGGTACTCCCCAAGGACTACTCCTCCATCCTCAACCCGAGGGAGACCCAGTCCGCCGTCTTCGAGGTGAAGAGCTACGTCGAGCGGAACCTATGCAAGGAGCTGAACCTCATGATGGTCCAGGTGCCTCTCATAGTCGACGCGGAGAGCGGAGTGAACGACCTTCTCGACCGCGACCTCTCGCGCACCCCCGTCCAGTTCCACATCTCGAACGACCGGGACGAGCACCCCGTCGAGGCCCAGGTCGTCCAGGCCGCGACCAAGTGGAAGAGGACCGCCCTGAAGCAGTTCGGCATGGGGCCCGGGGAGGGGCTGTGCACGGACATGAGGGCTGTGAGGAAGGACTACTTCCTAGACCACGACCACAGCGCCTACGTAGACCAGTGGGACTGGGAGAGGGCGATAACTCCGAAGGACAGGAACCTGGAGTTCCTCAAGGAGGTCGTTAGGAAGATATGGAAGGTCCTCAAGGGGGCGGAGAGGCACGTCCAGCGGGAGTTCCCTGAGCTGGCAGGGGGCCGCTACTCGGATCTTCCCAAGGAGATAGAGTTCATCCACGCGGAGGACCTTCTCGACGAATTCCCGGACCTTCCCAGGAAGCAGCGCGAGACAGCAATCCTCCAGGAGCACCCCGCAGTCTTCATCATCGGGATCGGGTGGGTCCTCAAGGACGGGTTCCCGCACGAGATGAGGGCGGCGGACTACGACGACTGGGCTACCCCCACGATATCCGGGGACGGCAGGCCGATGCACGGCCTCAACGGCGACATCCTGGTCTGGAACCCGGTCACCCAGAGGAGGCACGAGCTCACCTCCATGGGGATCCGGGTCAACGCGGAGACCTTGAGGACGCAGCTCCGGCTGAGCGGGCAGCTGGACTTCTTGAGGTTCCCCTACCACAAGGGGATAATCAGCGGGGACCTCCCCTTGAGCGTCGGGGGCGGGATAGGGCAGGGAAGGACATTCATGCTATTGCTCAAGAAGGCGCACATCGGCGAGGTGACCGTGAGCGTCTGGCCCAGCGTTCTCAGGCGCATGTGCGAGAGGAAGAACATCCGCGTGATAGAGTAGCGCCGAGGCGCTTTCAGGTTTGGGAATCGGTTGCCGGGATTAAATATTCGAAGTTGCGCGATGAGGACGAGATAAGATGAGCCAAAAGGGAGTCTTCCAGAGGATAATCGTGGGATACGACGGCTCCGACAACGCGCGGAGAGCGCTCTCCACCTCGATAGGGCTGGCCAAGCAGTCGAAGGGTGAGCTGAGGATTGCGGTGGTCGCCGACACCATGAGGTACGCCGGTGCGGCCGGGATGTACCAGCGGTACAACGAGGAGACCAAGCAGAACGCTGAGAACCTGGCCGAGGTCGCCCTGGAACAGGCGAAGAAGGCGGGGGTCGACACGGCCTACGCCTCGGCCGAGGAGGGCCAGCCTGCGGATATGATCCTCACCCTCGCCACCGAGTACAAGTCAGAGCTCATAGTCGTGGGGAGGAGGGGGATGCGAGGGATCCAGAGGTTCCTGATGGGGAGCGTCTCCACCGCGGTCATCAACCACGCCAAGTGCGACGTCCTGATCGTCAAGTAGGCGCGGGGACGAGATGGCGAAGGCTCGCGGCCGGAAGAGCGACCTCGACGACCGGCTGTTCTGGATGCCTAGTGAGGAGGAGATCAAGAACGCCTCGACGACGGACGTCTACTTTGAGTACGCCAGGGAGGCACTGAGGTTCGCGGGGATCAACCCTAGGGTGACGATGGAGGTCTTCACCAGGAAGAACCCCCACGGGGCCAATTGGGCCGTGGTCTCGGGAGTCTGGGAGGTGGCGAAGCTCCTGCAGGGGCTCCCCGTCGACGTGGACGCCATGGAGGAGGGGGAGGTCTTCCTGACGGACTCTGAGTCGGCCGTCAACGAGCCAGTCCTCAGGATAACCGGGCGCTATCAGGACTTCGCGCTGTACGAGAACCCCCTGCTCGGGTTCTTGTGCCAGGCCAGCGGCGTCTGCACCAAGGCGGCCAGGCTGGTCGACCTCGCCCAGGGCAAGATGATAATCGGGTTCGGGACGAGGAGGGTCCATCCGGCCCTCGCTCCGATTGTGGAGAGGAGCTCGATACTCGGCGGGCTGGACAGCGTCTCGAACGTCCTCGGAGCCAGGCTGATGAAGCGATCGGCCAGCGGGACGATGCCACACGCCTTCATCCTCTGCGTGGGGGACGAGGCGGAGGCATGGAGGATATTCGACGAGGCGCTCCCCGAGGAGGTCCCCAGGATCCCGCTGGTGGACACCTTCAGCGACGAGAAGTTCGCCTCGATACTCGCGCTCAAGACGCTCGGGCGCCGGCTCTATGGGGTGAGGCTCGACACTCCCACGTCGAGGCGCGGGGACATGAGGAAGCTGGTCCAGGAGGTGAGGTGGGAGCTGGGGCTGAGGGGAGGCAAGGACGTCAAGATTATTGTCTCCGGAGGGATAGACGAGAAGGACGTCCTCGAGCTGAGGGACGTAGTGGACGGCTTCGGGATAGGGACGAGCATCTCCGCGGCGCCCGTGATCGACTTCTGCGCCAAGATAGTGGAGGTCGAGGACAGGAAGACGGGCAAGATGGTACCCCGCGCTAAGAGGGGCGACCTGGCGGGAAGGAAGTGGGTGTACAGAGACGCGCAGACAATGAGCGATGTTGTGAGGGCCCGCGACACGCCACCCGGAAAGGGCTACGCCCCTCTCCTCAAACCACTCATCAAGAATGGTGTGATAGTCAGAGACTTCGTCCCCCTGGAAGAGCTGAGAGAAAGGACGCTGTCGCTGGTGAAGAAGGTCGCCGCTTCCTCCCCTGCGCTGCGGTGGGACGCGGGCGGGCCGCAGCCTAGAGCAGGAACCTCTTGAACCAGGCCGTTGCCGCCCTGGCCACCGTCTCGAGAGCGCCGGGCTCCTCGAAGAGGTGGGTGGCGCCCGGGACGATCGTGAGCCGCTTCTTCTCCCCGCTGAGAGTCAGCCTCTCGAACGCGCGCCTATTGAGCTCAATCACCTCTGCGTCCTCCCCTCCCACTACGAGGAGGGTCGGGGCGGTCACCTCGCCGAGGTAGTCCCACGCGAGGTCCGGCCTCCCGCCCCTTGAGACGATCGCCCTGACCTCAGGGATCCTCACCGATGCTTGGAGCGCGGCGGCCGCCCCGGTGCTCGCGCCGAAGAAGGCCAGCTTCGGGTTCGTGATCTCCTTCCTTCTCTCCAGCCACTCCGCCGCCCCCACGAGGCGTTCGGCCAAGAGGTCGATGTTGAAGCGGTTGTCGTAGACCGTGTCCTCGTCCTCGGTGAGCAGGTCGAAGAGGAGGGTCCCGATGTCCGCCTCGTGGAGCGCCCTTGCCACCATCGCGTTCCTCGGGCTGAGCCTGCTGCTCCCACTGCCATGGGCGAAGACCACTACCGAGGTCGCCCCGCGGGGGATCGTCAGGATGCCCGGAAGGTATGCCGAGAACGAGTCGATGTCGACTTCCTTCTCCACCAGCCCGCGTCTCTGCTTCGGCATCCCTCCCACCCTTCGGGCTGTCCTCTCCAGGCCTCTTAAGATGACGACTCAATTCCCCTTTGAGGTAACGGCGCCCCGAACGCCCGGGTCCTCAGCTGATCTTCAGCTTGTTACCCTTCTTCGAGACGGGGAACCTCACCCTGAGCAACCCGTTCTTGAAGGTCGCCTTGCCCCTCGCGACGTCTACGCTCCTTGGAAGCGTGACGCTCGTGGTGTACCTTTCGAAGAGGACACGCCTCTGGACGGTCCCGCCAACCCTGAGGGTGACCGGCTTCCTCATCTTGGCCTCCACGTCGACCGTGCTCCCGGTCGAGGTAAGGGTGATGTCCTTCTTCTCGACGTAGGGGAGGTCGAACGTCACAGTGACCGATCTTTCGGTCGACTCGACCCTGAAGAGGGGCCTGATGCTCTTCGTCTTGACGTCGAAGGGCGACCTCGGCTGGCCCAGGAACTGCTCGGCCAGGGTCCTCAGCCCCCTCGCGCCGGTGAACGCCTCCAGAGGCCAGACCTCCTCGTCTTCCCACACGGACCCTCGCCCCCTAGCCGTAGACCCCTCGTGTGGACTGGCCGCCCTGCTGGATGGCCTGCTGGGTCTGGCTCATCAGCGACCTCATGTTCAGCCTAATCTCCTCCGCTCCCTCCAAGAGGGGCTTGACGTCGACCGCTATAGGCAGGAGCTCCGCGAGCACCTGCAGCGCCGCGGCGGCGGCCCCCGGGTCGGGGAACTCGGCATAGGACTCCGCGAGGAGGGTAATGTTCGGAACGCCCTCGCTTATGCACCGCCTGAGCAGGGTGGCGTAGGTGCTGGCTATGATTCCGTGCTCGAAGGGCTGGGCGCCGATCGCCTTTATCGACCTTCTCAGGTCTTGGTCGTTGGTCACGGCGAGGACGACCGGCTTCTTCTCGCCACCGGACTCCACCCTGTCTTCGGACGGGAGCCCAGTGACCCCCACGACCATCTTGCACTGCTTCGACTTGGCCCAAGCGACCAATTGGGTGGCGAGGTCGTAGGAAATCCTCGCCGGAAGGGGCACCTCGGAGACCGCCACCGCGACCAAGCCCTTGCCGTAGATCCTGATGGGAGGCTTCGGCTCGGCGTCCTGCACAACTATGACCTGGGGCATCATCTCAGAGTCGACGTACGCTATCTCGGGCAGCCCAAGGTGCTCGACCAAGTAGGAGGCCGCTATCGTCCCCACGAGCCCCATCTCTGGGACGCCCACGACGACCGCCGGCCTTGAGAGCTTGGCCGCGTTCGCCAGGTCCGTGATTCGCAGGGTCTCCTCGGTCGTGCTCAAGAACCGGTCCTCCGCCTGCACACCTCGTGATGAGCCATCCACTCTCGCCTCTGACGGGCTTTCATCTGATTGCCGCGCTTTTAAGGCGTTGACTCGGTTGTCCGGCGAGGAAGTGACGCCCATGAGCGAGAAGGTCACGGGACTGGCAGCAAACCTGAGACGAGGCCTCCGCGAATCGGCGGACGCCAACAGCCCCCAACGCTTTTAATGACGGATTTGCGCAAATCGCCCGTGTGCATCGCGAGGGTTGGAAGGGTCTTGAGCCTTCGAGGCGAGAGGGCCCTCGTTGCACTCCTCGACCACGACGTCACCATGGACGTCGACGTCTCGATGGTCGACGCGAGCAAGGACGCGTACGTGGAGGTCTTCGGAGACCGCGCGATAGCCCGCCTGACCAAGCGGGAGGCCGAGGCTAGGAAGAAGATATGGTCTGAGCTGAGGGAGCTGGGCGGTGGTTGAGCGGAAGACGGGGCGAACAGCGGGGTACGCTGCTGCACGCAAAGCACGCGCTCACCCCGAACAGACTCGGCTACTGCGGGCCTGACGAGAACGGTACAATCCTCGAGCACCTCTACGAGTCGTCTGTGAGCGAGAGCCTCGTCAAGACCCTGAAGCAGTTCGAGGCCGCCTATCCCTTCCTTCGGCTGATAGCCAAGTCGGCCTCAAGGACGCCCTTCGACTACGATGTCGCCGAGGCTTACTGGATCGGTAACCATCTGCTGGACTCCGTCCAGCCGACCTCGTTCTACGAGTTTTCGCACGGACTGACCTCCCGGCTCCCCAGCCAGGAGGCGAAGACCCTCTTCAAAGAGCTCGGAGGTCTGGCCAGGCCTCACCACACCTTCTATGTCCTCGGCATGTACTGCAGGGCGAAGGCGGCCTCTACCGGGAGGGACAAGCTCCTCGAGCTGATGGACTCCTGCAGGATATCCTGGGGCGAGGTCGTGGACGTCAAGAGGCAGAGCCTCGTCGTCGAGCGCGCCCCGCTGGTAGTCGACCGGCATGACCGCCTGACCCTGGGGGCTCCCAGGAGGAGAGAGGTGAAGTATGACAGCGGCATCCCCCCGTTCGAAAGGATTAGGAGGGGCGACTTCGTCTCGCTCCACTGGGACTTCTCCAGCGAGAGGCTGACCCCGCGCCAGCTCCGCAACCTGGCCGGATACACGAAGAAGGACATCGCAGCGACCAACCGCTTTTTCGAGGCGCTGAAGCAACCCAATCGGTTTTAGGGCTGAGGCTCTCGTCGGGCGCCGCGTCGAAGGTTCTTGGCTAGCCCGTCTTCATCCGCTGCAGAAGGCTCGGGAGGCGGCGCCCGGACAGAGGGCCGCCTCACCCCGGTCTTCGTGCTCCTCACGATGACGATGGGGTACGTCGTCTACGCCGCGGACCGGACCGTACTCTCCTCGATGCTTGTCCCCATGAAGTCGGCGCTGGCCCTGACCAACGGCGAGGTCGGGCTCCTAGGCTCTGCCCAGTACATCGGGGTCCTCTGCGTGGTCTTCGCCGCAGGCCACCTGTCGGACAGGTTCGGGAGGAGGCGAATCCTGGCAGTCGGGCTGGTCGTCTTCACCGCCTTTACCTGGTTGGTCGGGTTCTCTTCGGACTTCGCCCAGGCCTTCTCGTTCCGACTGGTGAGCGGTTTGGGAGAAGGGGTGTTCTGGCCCGTCGCGATGGCCAGCGTGGCTGACTACTTCAAGGGGCGGAAGGGGATGGCGCTAGGCATCTTCTACGTGGGGTTTGACGTAGGGAGCGTCGCCGGCCTCTCCATAGGTGGCGTGACGTACTACCTGACGGGCGACTGGAGGCCTGCCTTCTTCGTGGCGCCCTCTCTGGGCCTGGTCGCCATCGCGGGAGTCGGAGCCCTCAAGCAGAGCCTCTCGAGGGCGGGCCTGAAGTCCCCCGCGGGGATCAGGCTGGGGAGAGACGTCGCGGGGCTGGTCAGACGGAGGAATGTAGCGGTCCTGATGGCCTTCGCGCTGGTGGCGACGTGGGCCTCGGTGTGGCAGGTCGTCTTTCTTCCCTACTACTTCTACACCGTCATGAAGTTCAGCGTCGTCTCCTCGGCCCTCCTAGCTTCTGTCGTCTCTGCCTCGGGAGGCCTCGGGAAGATAGCTCTGGGCTGGGCGTCGGACTCTTGGCCGAGGAACAGGCTCCTTGTCTCGATCTCGCTCGCGGTCCTCCTGGCGTACGCCGTCTTCTTCGCCTCCTCGAGCTTCCCCGTCGATCTTCTCAGCGCCATCGCCATGGGATTCTTCAGCTCCTCCGTCTTCCCGATCATGCAGGCCTTGATGACGGATTCATGCGAGGGTAGGTCGGGGACCGCGCTGGGCCTCACCACGACAACTCAGTCGGTGGCCACGGTGCTCGCCCCGGTCATCACCGCGTCCTTCTTCGCCCTCGGGGTGGGGAGGGCGGTGGCGCTGAACGCGATGATTCCCGCCTGCCTCGCGATCGTCTTGGCCCTTCTTCTCCGGGAGCCCCGGCGAGGCCATGGTCGATTCGCCGCATAGTCCCCTGAAGAGCCCTACTCGGGCCGGCGAGCTGGTTTTCAAGATCGAGAATCGACAGTCCCCCGTATATACTGCGTCGCCTACCGACCGAATCATGACCCAGGTGAGAGACGCGATGACGCAGGACGTGCTGACCACGACTCCTGACAAGTCCATCGTCGACGCAGCGAAGCTGATGAGGGCTCAGGGCCGCGGGAGCATTGTGGTCGTTGACAGAGAGCGGCCCGTCGCTATCGTGACAGAGAGAGACTTCCTCAAGAAGGTGGTGGCCGAAGGCCTCACCCCGAACAGCGTGACCGTGAGGCAGGTGATGTCTTCGCCCCTCGTCACGGTCGGCCCGACGACGTCATTGAGGGACGCCGCCGCGGTCATGACCGACAAGAAGATCCGGAGGCTGCCCGTTGTGGAGAACGACAGGCTGGTCGGGATGATCACGACCTCGGACTTCTTCCCGCGGATTGACTGGAACGAAGCGATCTAGGAAACTCTAAGCCGTAGCGGCGCGCTTCGCCGAATCCTGGTCTTCTCTGGTCCGCGAAGGAACCTTCGCACATTCTCACCGTTGAGAAAGGTATGCCCCCCGTATATAGTTCGGGATTCCTCATTCAGAACTGATGTCAAATGGCGCAAGTCTTCAAACGCAAAGAGAGCGGGGACTTTGGCAGCTCTGACGCCACCAAGCCTTCACTTGATCTGATGGAAGAAAACCAAAGGCGCGGAGTCTCCACTCCTTTCGCCCGGCTCCAGGCCCAGACGCCTCAGTGTTGGGTCTGCGAGGAGGGTGTCTCCTGCAGGATGTGCTACATGGGCCCGTGCCGCATCCTTGGCGTCAGAGCCGCCGGCAAAGCGACAATCGGGGTCTGCGGGGCGACCGCGGACACCATCGTGGCCAGGAACCTCCTTAGGGAGACGATAGGGGGGGCCGCGTCCCACACGGAGCACGCCCTGGAGATGGCAGAGGCCCTGTTGGACATCGCCGAGGGGAGGCTCACCTCTTACACGATCAAGGACGCGGGCAAGCTTATCGCTGTCGCCAAGAGCCTCGGGGTGCCTACCGAGGGGAGGTCGAAGGAGGACATGGCCAAGGACGTCGCGACCATTGCGCTCAACGACATCGCCAAGTACGACAAGGAACCGATGGCCTTCCTCAAGGCCTACGCGCCGAAGAGCAGCTACGAGACCTGGAAGAAGCTCGACATCATTCCGTCGGGCGCGATGCTCCCGATTATGAACGGGATGCACCGCACGAGCATGGGGAACGACGCCGACCCCGTCAACATCCTGTTGGCCGACCTGAAGCTCGGGCTGGTCGACGGTTACGGCGGCCTGACCATCGCGACCGAGCTCTCCGACATCATCTTCGGCACGCCAAAGCCCGTCCACAGCTACGCGAACCTGGGGACCATCAAGGAAGATTACGTCAACATAGCAGTTCACGGACACAACCCGATGCTCTCCGAGAAGATACTGGAGGTGGCCGAGCGGCTGGAGCCAAGGGCTCGAGAGGCCGGAGCCAAGGGGATCAACATAGTTGGCGTCTGTTGCACCGGGAACGAGCTCTTGATGAGGGAGGGCGTCAGCATAGCGGCCAACGAGATGCAGGCGGAGTCGGTCATAGCCACTGGCGCCCTGGAGGCGATGGTCGTCGACTTCCAGTGCATCTGGCCCATCCTTGGCCAGGTCGCCTCCTGCTACCACACCAAGCTCATAACCACCATGCCCTACGTGAAGATACCCGGGGCGCTCCACATCGAGTTCTCCTCCGAGCACGCCGATGAAATCGCGGAGAAGATCGTCGGCGAGGCGATAGCCGCGTACTCGAACAGGGATCCGGCTCGGGTGAACATCCCGTCCGAGATATCCGAGGTCTTCGCAGGCTTCTCGGTGGAGGCCATCGTGGGCGCCCTCTCGAGGCTGAACCCAAAGGACCCTCTCGAGCCGCTCATCACGAACATCGTGAACGGGAACATCTACGGCGTGGTCGGGATAGTGGGATGCCCCAACCCCAAGGAGAGGAAGAAGCTGTACACGGAGCGGCTCGTCAAGGGGCTGCTGAAGAACAACGTCATGGTGATAGTGACGGGCTGCACCGCCCACATCACCGCGCAGGAAGGACTGATGGACCCGAACAAGATCGACTCCTTCGAGATTGGGGCCGGGCTCAAGGCCGTCCTCAAGGCCGTGGGCAGCGCGTCGGGGCTCCCCAGCCTCCCGGCCGTCCTTCACATGGGGTCGTGTGTGGACAACTCCCGCATCGGAGTCCTCCTGAAGGCGCTCTCAGAGAAGCTCGGCGTCAAGGTCTCTGACCTCCCCGTGGTCGCCTCGGCTCCCGAGCTGATAACCGAGAAGGCGGTGGCGATCGGCACCTGGGCGCTCGACCTCGGCGTCTCCGTCCACGTGGCGCCGGCACTGAGGATCGAGGGGAGCAAGATGGTCACCGAAGTCCTTACCAAGGGCCTCAAGGACATCACCGGCTCGGTGCTCATCCAGGAAGAGGACCCGGACGTGGCAATCGAGACCATCCTCGGGACGATCAGGGAGAAGCGTCTGGCGTTGAAGCTCAATGCCTGACAGGTTCTCGGCGAAGAGAGAGGAAGAACGCGAGACCATCGTCAACCGGACCGTGGGGAATTTCCTCACGGTCCGGGGAGGGGCTGAAGGGACGAAGATAGTGGTCACCGGCAAGGGCGGTGTAGGAAAGACGGTGATCAGCTCGGCCCTCTCGACCATCTTCGCGGAGAACGGCTTCGGTGTCCTGGCGGTGGACGGTGACCCCCAGATGAACATGGCACCCACCCTGGGGCTGAGCGCGTCCCAGATTGCGAGCATAACTCCCCTCAACGAGCAGCTCGACTACATCGAGGAGAGGGTGGGAGCGCGGCCGAACTCGGGGTGGGGGATGTTCCTGACCCTGAACCCGAACGTGAAGGACGTGGTCTCAAGGTTTGGCGTGGAGGTCACGGACAGGATACGCCTCCTGGTCATGGGGACGCTCTCCAAGGCTGCCGTGGGCTGCCTCTGCCCGGAGAACACCCTCCTGGAGGCCACGGTCAACCACATCGCCCTCACCAGAAACGAGGCGGTCGTTATGGACACCGAGGCAGGGGTGGAGCACTTCGGACGAGCCATCGCAAAGGGCTTCAATCACGCGGTCGTCGTCACCGACCCCTCGCACAATGCGTGCTCGGTGGCCGCACACGCCCTCAGGCTCGCGCACGACCTTCGGATACCGGGTCTTCACCTAGTTTGCAACAGATGGCGCTCGGAAGACGACCGCCAAAAAGTGGTCAGGTTCATGGCGGATGCGAACCTAGGCTTTGACTTTTCGTTCCACATGATTCCCTATGAGCCCCAGGTCTACGAGTGCGACCCCTCAATACAGCCTGTGCTCAAGGGTGGCGCGGGTGCTTTCGTCCGCTCCCTCGAGGAGCTCTTCGAGGAGCTCAGGCCTCCGCTCGTCGAGGCCTTGCCACTGACTGCAGCCAGCTCCAGAGGCCAGGCGGGGGTCAGGTTGGTCTCCGGGCCGTCGATTGGAGAGTGATGCTCTTTGGCTGGTCGCCCGACCGATCTCGGCAGAGCCGAGAAGATCAAGGTCGTCTCCGTCTACGTCGTGATAGCAGCCGCCACCTCGGCGGGCTTCCTCGCCTCTCTCGCCATCGGGCGGGTCGCCCTGGTGCTTGCGGGGCTCGGCATCGTCGCCTACGTCTTCGGGCTCCGCCACGGCGTCGACGCCGACCACATCGCCGCAATCGACAACGTGACCAGGAAGCTCATCCAGGAGGGGAAGCGCCCGCTAGCCGTGGGCACATGGTTCTCTCTCGGCCACTCCACCGTTGTGATGGGTCTGATCGTGGGCCTGGTGCTGGCCACCAAGGAGATTACGACGAGCATCCCCGCGCTGGCCGGAGCCGGAGCCTTCGTCGGCACGCTCGTCTCCGGAAGCTTCCTATGGCTGATAGGGCTGATCAACGTCGCGATAGTGGCGGGCGTCTACAAGGTCTTCCAGGCCTTGAGGAGGGGGAAGCTGGACGAGGCGAAGCTGGACGAACTCCTGGCTAACCGCGGCTTCATGAACCGCTTCTTCGGGCCCCTCCTGAAGGTCGTCAAGAAGCCGTGGCAGATCTATCCTATAGGGGTCCTTTTCGGGCTGGGCTTCGACACCGCGAGCGAGGTCGCCCTCATCGCGATCAGCGTCGGGGTGGGCGTCTCGACCGCCGTCCCCGTCTACTACGTCCTGATCCTCCCGCTCATGTTCACCTGCGGGATGGTCCTTGTCGACACGACCGACGGCGTCCTGATGCGAGTCGCGTACAGCTGGGCCTTCCTCTACCCCCTCAGGAAGATATACTACAACCTGACGGTCACCCTCGCCTCCATCCTCGTCGCATGGGCGGTGGGGACGGTCGAGCTCCTGCAGGTCGCCTCGCGAGAACTGAGCCTGTCGGGAGGATTCTGGAGCTGGCTGAACGCCATCGACTTCGAGTCGCTCGGCTATGGAATCGTGGCGATCTTCGTGGTGACGTGGGCCGCTTCTCTGGCTGTCTGGAGATACAAGAAGTTCGAGCAGCACCACGTGGGCGTTCCTCCCGCCCTTGGCTAGCCGGCCGGTGTCGGCCGCCACCGCAGGACCTTCGGCAGGAGCTGGCCGAACGCCCGCGCGGCGCCGTTGCGCCGTAGGACCTCGGGGAGGCCGCCCGAGTTCAGCTCTTGCACGAGTGGGATCTCCGCGAGGATGGGGGAGTCGAGACTCTCCTCGAGCAGGCGCCTGTCAGCCTCCCCGAACGGATGCGACCTCTTGGCACCATCCTGGAGGTAGGCCATGTTGACCACCGAGCCCAGCACGGGGATGCCCTCGGTCTTGGCGAGCGCCCTCATGCGGACGACCACCTCCATCCCGTGCGGGGAGGGCGTCGTCACCAGGACGAGGGCCGACTTCGCGGCGAAGAGGCCGAAGGCAGTCAGCAGCTCGTCCGACATGCTCGGCGGAAGGTCAACGACGAGGTAGTCCAGCCTGCCCCAGTTCGTCATCGCAAAGAGCTGGGTAATCAGGCCCTGCTTCTCGGCGCCCCTCATCGGCACGGCTTTCTCCCCCGTGAACAGGCCCACAGACATCACCTTCAGGCGCCCCACGGCCTTGGGCTCGAGCCCATCTGTCCCGCTGCTCACCGGAGGGCGGAGGCCCAGATAGCTCGGCACGCTGGCGCCGTGTATGTCCAGGTCGAGGAGGGCGACCCTTCGCGAGTCGCGGGCGAGGGCCAGGGCCAGGCCGCAGCTCACGAAGCTCTTCCCGACGCCGCCCTTCCCGCTCCCGACGAGGACCACCTTGTCTATGACGCTCAGTCTCCTCTCGGCGTCCACACCAAGGGCGGCGGTCTTGTGTCTCACGCGAAGAGGACGCCTCTCACCCGTATCTCCTTGCCCCTGCTCGCTAGCACATCCGAGCTCCCGCAGCCGGGGCAGCGGAGGAACGCAGGATAGAGCTGCGGTAGGAAGTGGAGGGGGATCTCCCTGCTGTCGGGCTCCCTCACCCTGAGGGCGTCCGGGACCCTTTCGAGCTGCCTCTTCGCCTCCGCCATTCCCCACTGCTTGTCGCACCGCCTGCAGTTGAAGGCGGCTCCCTCGACGTGTAGGCGGACCCGCGCACCCTTCAGCCCCGACCCGTCCAAGAGGACTCTCAGTCCCGCCGCCAAGGCCCGCCTGTCGAGCTGCATCAGCTCGCCGACATCCACGTCTATCTGCGCGACCCTCTCGGCCGGCCTTGCTTCGGCCTCGGAGACGACGGTCTCCACAATCGTCTGCGCTATGCTGAGCTCGTGCAACCCTCGGGGCAAGCTGGCCGGTTCATATTTCAAGGTTGGCAGATTCACGTCTCTGCAAAACCGAGATATTCTCATCCTTAGTAATCGCATCCATCGATAAATAGAGCAGGAAGAGCGTTGCACGAGGTGACTAAGCTTGAACCTGGCTCAAGTTGAGAAGGATCAGCAGAGACTGAAGGGAAAGGTTGCGGTGGTGACCGGGGCGGCGTCGGGCATCGGGCGGGCAACTGCTCTGCTCTTCGCGCGTGAGGGCGCGAAGGTGGTGGTGGCGGACGTGCAGGACAAGGCGGCCCTTGAAACGGTCGAAATCATCAGAGAAGACAAGGGAGAAGCGGTATTCGCCCGCACCGACGTGAGCAGAGCCCTTGAAGTGCAAGAGATGATCAAGACCGCGGTCAGGAGCTACGGAAAGCTCGACGTTCTGTTCAACAACGCCGGAATCGAAGGTGTCATGACGCTGACAGCTGACTATCCTGAAGACGTCTTCGACAAAGTGATTTCGATAAATCTCAAGGGCGAGTGGCTTGGGATGAGATATGCGATACCCGAGATGCTAAAGAGCGGGGGCGGGAGTATCGTCAACATCGCGTCGACCGCTGGACTGATCGGTTATCCGTACCTAAGCGCGTACACCGCATCCAAGGGCGGGATAGTGCAGCTCACAAGGACTGCGGCGCTCGAGTACGCGAAGCAGAAGATACGCGTAAACGCAGTCGCACCGGGGGGAGTCAAGACGCCCATGCTCGAGAGGTTTCTCCATGGAAATCCTGAAGCAGAGAAGGCAACGCTGCAGGGAGTACCGTTTGGAAGATTCGCAGAACCCGAGGAGATCGCGTCAGCTGTGCTGTTCCTTGCGTCTGACGAGTCTTCGTTCGTTACCGGTCACATCCTCATAGTTGACGGTGGACAGGTAGCTCAGTAGAGCCGAGCCTCATCGCATCCCTTGACATGCCGCGCCATCGTAGCCTTTCAGCGATCTCATCCAGGCACGATTTGAACGCGCTTGCTCCTGACTGCTCGTCGAGGCTTGCTGATAGACCGTGTTGGACATATATGTCTGAGACATCACGCATCTGACGGCGGTCCGTGCCATGGAGTGGGTCGAAGCGGTCGCAGATTTCTTCGCACGGCCACCCCCCGGAACCCTGGTCCTTTTCGGAGTGGGCAACCCGATCAAGAGGGACGATTCCGTCGGATTGTACATCGCGACACGCCTACGGAGCAGGCTGGGGTCGGCACCCACCGCCCGAGTGAAGATCCACAGGCCCGTCGACCAAGCTGAACTCGCAATATCGAGGCTCGACCTTCAGTCCTCGAGATTGCTCCTCTTCGATGCCATCGAAGCGGGCAAGCCTCCCGGCTCGGTGGTCTTCGCCAACTTGGACGATACCAAGTACGGCTTCTTCGTCACCCACAACATCCCGCTGAGGCTGCTCCCGTCGGTGAGGGAGAACGGGAAGAACGTGTTCGTTCTCGGGGTCCAGCCCCACGACGTCGGCATAGGCGAGGGGCCCAGCGAGCCGATGGTGCAGGTCGCAGAGAAGATCGTCTCGGTCGTCTCAGGATGCATCGGAGGTGGCTAGGGGTGCCCTTCGCGTACGATGAGGTGATCATCCCCATCCTGATCGTGGCGGCGGACGTCTTGGTCTACCTCCTCGTGGGGACCTGGGGGAAGAGGACGACGGGCACCGGCCCCAAGTACGAGCCGTTCACCGGAGGGGAGGAGGCAATCCCGAAGCGGGGGCTCTACAGGTCCGAGCTCTTCGTCTTTGCGGTCGTGTTCATGATCGTCGAGGTCTTCGCGCTCCTCCTCGCCGGCTCGTTCATGGCCCCTACGAACTACTATCCTCTCCTGTACCTGGTGGGGGGGAGCGGCGCAATATTCCTGGTCGCCGTCTGGTTCATACAGGTCGGGGGAGGCAGGTTCTGAGTTGAGCTTCCTGAGGTGGGCGAGGAAGAGGTCGGTCTGGGTCTACAACGTCAACGCCGCCTCCTGCAACGGATGCGACATCGAGCTCATCGCCTCGACGACGCCGAGGTTCGACGTCGAGCGGCTGGGCGTGGAGCTCGTGCCCAGCCCCAGGCAGGCCGACGTTCTCGTGGTGACAGGGACCGTGAACCCGATGATGAGGGAGAGGCTGAAGACGATCTACGAGCAGATCCCCGAGCCCAAGCACGTCATAGCGGTCGGTGCCTGCGCCCTCGGGGGAGGGGTGATGAAGGGCTGCTACAACGTGGGGCACGGGGTCGACAAGGTCATACCCGTCGACCTCTTCATCCCCGGCTGTCCTCCCAGGCCCGAAGCAATCATCTACGGGATAATGAAACTGCTCGGCGAGACTCCTGAAGAAGGGGAGGCCATTGGAGACGGAGAGAGCCGCAAGGATTAGCGCCGCGGTCGGCGGCCAGGTCGGGAGCCTCCGTCACTCGGCCCTGGTGACGGTCGCCCCCGACCGGGTCGTGGAGGCCTGCAAGCTCGTGGTCGAGGACGGCCAGTACTACCACCTCAGCACGATCACCGGCATCGACGAGGGCGAGAACATCTCGGTCCTCTACCACTTTTGGAAGGGAGGCGGCTTCGTGACCGTGAAGACCTCTGTGCCCAAGTCCAACCCGAGGCTCCCTTCGGTCTCCGCCTCGCTCCCGGCGGCCCTCTTCTACGAGGCGGAGGTGATGGACATGCTCGGGGTCGTCTTCGAGGGCAACCCCAGGATGGGGACGAAGCTCCTCCTCCCGGACGCCTATCCGCCGGAGGCGCCGCCTCCCCTTCGGAAGGAGGCCGACCCGGAGAAGATAAGGAAGATGATGGGCCTTGAGTGAGTCGAAAGGTCCGGTGGAGAGGACGGAGGCCTCGGCGGGGCTCATGCAGTACTCTCCGGAGAACATAGTCCCCTTCGGGCCCGTCCATCCCGCCCTGAAGGAGCCCGAGTACTTCAAGCTGATTCTCGAGGGCGAGAAGATAGTCGAGGTCATACCGAGGATCGGGTACGTCCACCGCGGGATAGAGCGGGCTGCCCAGGACAGGACCTGGATCCAGAACATCTACCTCTTCGAGAGGATCTGCGGCATCTGTAGCTTCGCCCACAGCCTGTCCTACACTACCACCCTCGAGAGGCTGACTCCCTTCGAGGTACCCCGGAGGGCGAGGTACATCCGCCTGATCATCGCGGAGCTTGAGAGAATCCACAGCCACCTCCTGTGGCTCGGCCTGGTCGGCCACTGGACCGGGTTCGAGACCCTCTTCATGTGGATCTGGGCGGACAGGGAGCACATCCTCGACCTCGAGGAGACAATCACGGGGAACAGGATACACAAGTCGTTCGCGACGATCACGGGAGTGAGGAGGGACCTTCCCGACAACATCGACGTCGCGCTCAAGAGGGAGATGAAGTACATCGAAGGGCGGGTCGACTATTACGAGGGGCTCGTCACCACCGAGGAGACCCTGGTCGCGCGGACGAAGGGGGTCGGCCGGATCAACCAGGACGTAGCGAGGAGGCTCTGCCCCGTCGGGCCTCTGCTGAGGTCGACCGGCATCGCGCGCGACGTCAGGGTCGAAGACCCGTACGCCGCCTACGACGAGATCGTCCCGGACGTGAAGACAGGCAAGGACGGGGACGTCGCCTCCCTCCTGGTCATCAGGCTCGAGGAGATCCGCGAGTCGTGCAGGCTGGTCACCGAGGCCATCGATAAGATACCCTCTGGGAACGTCAAGCTCACCGTGCCCAGGGTCATCCCAGAGGGTGACGCCGTGGGGCACGTGGAGGCCCCCAGGGGAGAGCTCCTCTACTTCATCAGGTCGGGCGGGGGGATGAAGCCGGAGAGGGTCAAGATCAGGACCTCGACGATGGCCAACATCCTCACGGCGACGGAGATGCTGAGGGGGCACACCCTCGCCGACGTCCCCGTGGTGCTCACCGGGATGGACCCCTGCTTCGGCTGCATGGACAGGGTCTCCATCGTCGAGGTCGACAAGGGGAAGCTGTGGTCGATTGGGGGAGAGGAGCTCCGGAAGTACGGGATCGACCAGTACGGGGCCCGGAGACGAGGGTGATTGCTCCAGGAGGTCGCCGAGGCGCTCCTCTTCCCCGGCCTGACCCTTTTCGTCTGGCTGGCGTTCCTCTTCGAGTGGCTCGAGAGGAAGACGGCTGCGCGCATGCAGGGGCGGGTCGGTCCCGAGGTCACCGGGCCCCACGGAGTGCTGCAGCCCGTGGCCGACTTCTTCAAGCTCACCGCGAAGGAGGAGATAATCCCCGCCTACGCCGACAGGTTCGTCTTCGAGTACGGCCCACCGCTCTTCTTCTCCGCCCCGGCGATAGGCGCCGTCTTCCTCCCGGTCGTCGGGCTGGCAGGGGTCGTCTCGAACCCCGTCGACCTTCTCTTCATCCTCTTCACCCTCTCGTTCTCCGCGCTGATGGCCGCGATGCTGGGGTACTCCTCCGCGGGCCGCTTCTCCACAATATCCATCGGGCGGCTCATCCTCCAGTATACGAGCTACGAGGTGCCGCTCATCATATCGATGATAACGCCAGCGGTGATCGCCGGGAGCCTCTCCTTCCAAGGTATCGTCGAGGCGCAGAGAGGGTACTGGTACGTCCTCGTCGCCCCCGTGGCCTTCGTCTGCTTCGTGGTCGCCGCGCTCGCCGAGCTGGAGAAGCCGCCCTTCGACATACCGAACGCCAGCACCGAGATAGTCGCCGGGTGGATGACGGAGTTCTCGGGGAGGCCTCTCGCCTTCCTCAAGCTCACGAAGAGCCTGAGCTACGTCTTCCTGTCCGCGCTCGCCGTCACCCTCTTCCTTGGCGGGCCGCTCGGGCCGATGCCCTTCGCGAACCCGTGGGCCCAGGGGGCCCTCTACCTGGCCTACTTCCTCGTCAAGCTCTTCGCTGTCGGGTTCCTGATCTTCGCGATCAAGACGGCCCTCGGACGGGTCAGGATAGACCAGGCGGCCAGCCTCTTCTGGATGCTCATCACCCCACTCACCCTTCTCCAGCTCCTCGCGGTAATCGCTCTGAGGTGATGGGGACGTCCAGACCGAAGATCGGCGGCGCGCTCGCGGAGATGTTCAAGAACCTCTTCAGGCGCCGTACCACCGAGAAGTATCCCTTCGGGCCTCCGTCCGTCACCCCCCGATTCCGGGGCGAGCTGGACATCGACCCAGCCAAGTGCACGGGGTGCAGCATCTGCGCGATAGTCTGCCCCGCCTCGGTCGTCTCGATGGTCACCATCGGGACCAGGACCATCGGGGAGAGGCGAGTCGAGGTCCAGAGGCCGGTCTTCGACCTGCTGGGCTGCATCTCGTGCGGCCAGTGTGTCGACGACTGCAAGTTCGGGGCGCTCTCGCTCACTCACGCCTTCGAGCTGGCGACGCCCGACAAGAACTCGCTGATGATGAGGAAGGCAATCCCGAATGCAGGCTGACGTCGCCCCGCTCGCCTCGGCCGCGCTGCTCGGGACCGCGGTCGCGGCCCTCTACTCGAGGAGGGTCTCGGTCTCCCTGATCATGCTCTTCTACTCCAGCCTCGTCCTCGGCCTGATCTTCACGGTCTACGGGAGCATCCTGATTGGGCTCCTCGAGATAGTGACCTTCGCCGGCGCGGTGTCCGTGATGCTGCTGACGGCGGTCCTTATGACGGGGGAGTCGGACCTGAAGATGGGAGTCGGTGCCGCGAGGGCCAGCCTCGTGGGGGCGGCGGTCGTGGCCGCGATAGCCGCCTCCTCTCTCGTCTTCGGCCAGGTTCCGGGCGGGGGAGCGACGGCTGAGGGTCTGTCTCCCACCTCCGTCATCCAGTTCATCTGGCTGTACAGGCCATGGGACCTCCTCATCCTCCTGATGGTCTTCGCCTCTTCGATGGTGGTCGTGGTCAACCTCTTCTCGAGGGAGGGAGAGTGAGACGGCCTCTGACCAGCTCGTCTTCATGGCGACGGCGATGGCCATGGTCTTGCTTGGCATGGGAGCCATCTCCACCTCCAAGAACCTCCTGAAGACGGTGATGTCCTTCCAGGTCGTCGTCTTCGGGGCGAACCTCGCCCTCTTCGCGAGCGGCCTCTCGGGTCAGTCGGGCCTGGTCTCGGGCTCCTTGGTCTTCTTCTCCATCGCGGTCGGAGCGAGCGTCGAGTCTGTCGGCCTGGCGATAGTCGTCACAGTCTTCCGGAAGTACGGCACCCTCAACCCGTCGGAGATCAGGAAGCTGAGGCGCTGATGCTCGCGGCCTGGCTCATCTGGATAGTCCCGCTGGCGGGGGCGCCCCTCGTCCCCCTGGCGGGCCTCGTTGACGAGAAGGCCTGCAGGTGGTTCGCGGTGGCGGTGAGCGGGGCTGCGGCGGGGATAGGGCTCTACCAGGCGGTGACCTTCTCGCAGCCCTACGTCGAGGGGCTCGGCGGCTGGTCGATCTTCAGGGGCGTCCAGGCGCAGGTGCAGGTGGACGGGCTCTCCGTCCTCCTTTCGGCGTTCGTCTCGGTCCTCTCCTTCATTATAGTGGTCTACGCGGCGGGCAACATGGAGGGCGAGAGAGGACAGGCCAGGTTCTACTCCCTCGTCCTGGTCTTCGTCGGGGGGATGCTCGGGCTCGTGATGGCGGGGAACCTCCTCCAGCTCTACCTCTTCTGGGAGATAGTGGGCGTCTGCTCCGCCCTGCTGATCGCCTTCTGGACGGACAGGGAGGCCGCACGGAGGGCGGGGCTCAAGGCCTTCGCGGTCACCAGGATAGGCGATGTCTCCCTTCTTATCGCAGTGGTCCTGACGCTCACCTCGCTCGGCACAACCAGCTTCTCAGCCGTAAACTCCGCCGTCTCAACAGGCTCCCTCAACTGGCTGCTCGTCGGCTTCCTGTTGCTCGTCGGCGCGATGGCGAAGTCTGCCCAGTTCCCTCTCCACGTCTGGCTCCCGGACGCGATGGAAGGGCCCACCCCGGTCAGCGCCCTGATCCATGCGGCCACGATGGTGAACGCAGGGGTCTATCTCGTGGTGAGGATGGACCCCGTCTTCGCCTCCTATTCGCTCCTGACATCATCCCTCCTGGTCGTCGGCCTGGCGAGCCTGGTGTTGGGGGCCGCGTGCGCATTCGTCGCGGAGGACCTCAAGCGGATCCTCGCTTACTCCACCATCAGCCAGTTGGGCCTCATGTTCGCGGCAGTCGGCCTGGGGAGCCAGTCTGGGGCGGTCTACCAGCTCATCAGCCAGGGACTGTTCAAGGCACTTGCATTCATGGCCGCGGGGTCTGTCATCGAGGCCGTCGCCTCCAGGAGCCTGCGGGACATGGGCGGTCTGGCGAGGAAGATGAAGTACACCTACTTCGCCTTCCTCGTCGCGGTCCTCGCCATGGTGGGCGTGCCGCCCCTCATCGGGTTCTGGACCAAGGACGAGATCCTGTCGGCGGCCGTCTCTGCAGGAGGCTGGACACTCGCGATCGTGGTCCTCGGCTCGACGCTCACAGCCTTCTACAGCTTCAGGGCCCTTGCCAAAGTCTTCCACGGTGCGGCAGGCCCCCACGAGGCCAAGGAGTCCGGCCCTCTGATGGTGGGGTCGATGGTCGTCCTCGCGCTCCTTGTTGTCGTCGGCTGGGTGGGCCTCGGCTCACAGGCGATCTTCGTACCGGCACTGAGCGAGGCGGTCTCTCTCGTCGCTTCAAGCACCACCGTTGCCGTCGCCTTGCTGGGCCTCGCGGTCTGCTATCTCGCCTATCTCTCTGGGCCTGACTACGCGGCGATGATGATGCAGACGAGCTCGGCCTTCAAGGCGATCAACGACTTCTTTCTCGACGGGCTGGGCATCGATAGGCTCTACTCCCACCTGGCGACCTCAGTCCTGGGAGGGTTGTCGCGGGTAGTTTCCGGAATCCAGAGCGGAGACCTCGACAACAACGTCGCGCTCCTACTAGCCACCGTCGTCGTGCTCGTCGTCCTGGCCGCGTCGGGAGTGATCTAGGCGTTGGCCTGGCTCACGACGATCTTGGCGCTCCAGTTCACAGGAGCGATGCTCGCTCTCGCCGCCGACCTGGTGAAGGACCGGCTCGGGGCGCGGCGGCCCCTCGTCGTGGGAGGGGTCGTGGCCGGGGTGCTCCTGGGTTCCCTAGCCGAGCTCCTTTCGAACTGGGCCGGCGTCCTGAGCCAGGGGTCTGTCACCTTCCAGCCGTTGCAGTCCCTCCTCGCGAGCGTCTACTCCGTGGACAGGCTGGGAGACCTCGTCATCCTAACCGTCCTGGTTGTCGGGCTGGCGGTCGCCGTCTACACCGCGCTTACCCTCTCTGCCTCCGACAGGATCGGACCCTTCTACGCGCTCCTGATGCTCCTCGTCGGCTGCTCAATCGGAGTGATCTCCGCCGGGGACTTCCTGACCCTCTTCCTGTTCTGGGAGGGGCTGAGCGTCTCGGCCTACGGTCTCGTCTCTTTCGAGAGGCGGGACGTTTCCCTGGAGGCCGCGATGAAGTACTTCTTCCTCGCCGGCTCGGGCGCCCTGGTCTACCTCGTGGGGGTGGCCATGGTCTACTCGACCGTCGGGAGCATCCGCCTATCCGACCTGGCGCTCCTCCTGAACGCCAACCAGACGTTCGGCGTCGTTGCGCTCCTGATGGTCCTCGTCGGGCTCGGGGTCGAGGTGGCCATATTCCCCGCCCACACGTGGCTCCCCGACGCGTACGGGGCCGCCCCCGCGCTGACGGGAGCCCTCCATGGCAGGGTGGTGAACGAGACCCTCCTCTTCGCCATGCTGAAGGTCGTCCAGCCTCTCGTCCCTTCCGACGGCTCGGTCATCCTCCGGGACGTCCAGGCGGTGCTCGTGGCCCTAGCGGTCCTGACGATGCTGGTGGGGAACTTCGGGGCCTTCGCCCAGACCAACATGAGGCGGATGCTCGCCTTCAGCTCGATTGCACAGATGGGGTACATGCTGGCGGCGCTCTCGACATTCACCATCCTCGGCCTGGTGGCGGTGACCTTCCAGATCTGGAACCAGGGCCTGGTCAAGGCCGGCTACTTCATGCTCACGGGGGTGGGCGGGAGGAGGGAGTTTGAGGAGGCGGACCTCGAGAGGCTCCGCGGAGCCGGGAGGCAGAACAAGCCCCTGGGCGTCCTCTACACGGCCTCCTCGCTGGCGATGGTCGGCTCGCCCCCGTTCGGCATGTTCTGGAGCGAGATACTGATCGTGGAGTCCCTGCTCTTGGCGTCGACCACCCTCTTCTCCTGGGTCGCCGTCGCGGTGCTCCTCAACATCGTCCTCTCGATAGGCTACTACTACCGAGTGATCAACACCGTCGTCTTCGGCCAGTCCGGAACCCAGGCCTCCTCGGGGCCTTCGCGGGACATGCTGCCTTCCTCGATTCTCATCGGGTTGAGCATCGCCTCCGGCCTGATTCCCGCGCTCATCATCGGGCTCCTCGCCTGACCAGCGCTCACACTCCTCGACACACCTTTATTACGAAAGGTCCGGCGAAAGTCTCCGTCGTCGTTGACCAGAGACAGGGTGATCATAGACATCGAGGGCCTCGAGGAGGCGGCGAAGGTGGAAGAGACGGTCAACACGGGCTACCTCGACACCATAAAGGACAACCTGGCCCACTGGATTGCGGTCGAGGAAGACATCGTGGACAGCTACTCCAGGATGGCGAAGGCGGGCAGGTATGGCAATCGCCTCGATGGCCTAATCGCCGATTCGAAGGACACCCTCTCCACGCTGAGGGGACTCCTGGATTCCTTCGAGTCGTTGAGCACGCGGCGGACGAGAAGGATACAGGCCATACGGGACCTGGAGAAGTCGACCGGGTGATCTCCGCCCCTACTCCGCCCTCCGTTCTTGCCTCGCCTGGCTATTGGTCCTAGGAGCCTCCCTGCCTCTGAGCGACGAGGCGGTCGCTGCGATGAGCGACAGGCCGGCGCTCACGTAGAAGGCGCCTCGAAGCGACGACATGAAGGCGGTGGCAATCGCCGTCGGGAACCAGGTCAGGCCGGTCAGCGTCGCTATCGTCTGGCTGCTCAGCGCCCCGGAGATGCTCGCGGGCATCCCGGCGATCAGAGAGGCCACGGGGTTGTAGCCCAGGAAGGCGGAGAAGAGCGACTCCGTGGGCGATATCGAGGCGAAGTATTGCGCCACCTGCGGTGGCGCCCCCGCCGCGGCCAGCGACGACGAGAAGGCGGTCGGGAGGCCGCTGGAAAGCGAGCCGACGGTGACGGCGAAGAAGACGCATATGCTCACCATCATCCCGGTGTTTTGCATCGTGCTCCTCATCCCGGCCGCTACACCCCGGTGCTCCTCGGGGACCGAGTCCATTATGGACGCGGTGTTCGGCGAGGCGAACATCCCCATCCCGAAGCCCTGGGCGTATATCATGACCGCGAACTCCATGTAGTTGAAGTCGTAGGGAAGGGTCGCGAGGGCGACGAAGGTCCCGGCGGTCATCACCATCCCGAGGGTGGCGAGCCCCCTGGCCCCGTACTTGTCGGAGAGCCATCCGCTGATGGGACCCATCGTCATGAATCCGGCGGAGAGCGGGAGAAGGTAGATCCCTGCCCAGAACGGCGTGTCGACGTAGTTCACCCCGTGGAGCGGGAGCCAGATGCCTTGGAGGAGGATGCTCAGCATTATCATGACTCCTCCCCTGGCCGCGGAGGCGAGGAACGCCGCGAAGGTCCCTGCAGCGAAGGTCCGGATCCTGAACAGGCTCAGCCTGAACATGGGATACTCGACCCTCGTCTCGATGAAAGGGAAGGCGACGAGGAGCACGGCTCCGGCGAGCATCCCGGCCACCACGTAGGGGTTCGTCCAGCCCGTCGGCAGCGTGCCGTAGGGAAGGAGTCCGTAGGTGAGAGAGATGAGGATCATTGTCAGGCCGGCGGCGAAGGTGAGGTTGCCCCAGTAGTCTATCTTCTGGCCTCTGCTGATGACTCCTATCTCCTTGAGTTTCCAGTAAGACCAGATGGCGCCGAAGACCCCCACGGGGACGCTCACGAGGAAGACGTCTCTCCAGTAGATGGTGGCCAGCGTCCCTCCCACCACCAGGCCGATGAAGGTGCCGGCGAGGCCGGCTATCTGGTTTATCCCGAGGGCCCTGCCCAGCTCCTTCTCCGGGAAGGCGTCGGTGATGAGGGCGGCGCTGTTCGCGAAGAGGAAGGAGGCCCCGACGGCCTGTATCATCCTGAAGGAGATGATCTCGAGTGCCCCCAGGTCGCCGGTGTTCGGGGTGAGGTATACGAGGACCGAGCCGACCGCGAATATCCCGAAGCCCAGGTTGTACATCCTGACCCTTCCGTACATGTCGGATATGCGGCCGAAGGTGACCAGGAGGGTCGCCGTCACTATCATGTAGCCAAAGAGCATCCAGATCAGGTACTGGAAGGAGGACATGGGGTCGAGCTTGATCCCGCGGAAGATTGCTGGGAGGGAGATCAGGACGATTGTCTCGTCTATCGCCGACATGAGCACCCCGATGGTCGTGTTCGAAAGCACGACCCACTTGTACTGGACCAAGGCCGACACACACCAGGGGTCCCGCGGCTATTTGGGTGGAGGCACGCTTCTCAAGTCTAGGAATTGCCGGGCGGTTCCCAGGAATCCCCCATCGTTGAAACGCTTTATACGGCCGCGCGGAGCAAGAATGAGGGCCACGAACGACGAAGATGTCTTTGACATCACGATAGTGGGAGGGGGCCCGGCCGGCCTGTTCGGGGCGTTCTACGCTGGCCTGAGGCAGATGAAGACCAAGGTGATAGAGGCCCTCGACCAGCTCGGCGGACAGGTGGCCGTCCTCTATCCCGAGAAGTTCCTCTACGACGTCCCCGGGTTTTCGAAGGTGCTGGGAAGGGATCTGGTCGGAGATCTGGTGAGACAGGCGACGAGGTTCAACCCGACCATCGTTCTGAGCGAGCGGGTGGTGAGCATAAGGAAGCTGGACGGCGGCTTCCTCCAGCTCGAGACGTCGACGGGCTCGAAGCACCTCTCGAGGAACGTCCTGATAGCCACGGGAGCGGGGGCGTTCTACCCGAACAAGCTCGACATCCCCGGCAGCCAGGAGTATGAAGGCAGGGGCGTCTACTACTTCCTCAGGGACAAGGCCATCATGAGAGACGAGCGCGTCCTCATAGTGGGAGGGGGCGACTCGGCGGTCGATTGGGCTCTCAACCTCAACAACTACGCCAAGACTGTCACCCTCATCCACAGGAGGGACACGTTCAGGGCCCTGGAGGAAGACGTCTCCCAGATGATGAGGAGCGGGGTCACGGTCAAGACGTTCTGCGAGCTGAAAGAGGTGGTCGGCGACCGGGAGCGCGTCACCGGAGCGGTCATAGCCGATAACAGGACGAACCAGGCCACGAAGCTCGAGGTCGACGGGATTCTGGTCAACATCGGCTTCAGGGCGGACGTGGGCCCTGTGAAGAATTGGGGGCTCGAGATGATCGGACGAGACGTGGTCGCGGACGAGGGGATGGAGACGAACATCCGCGGGATATTCGTGGCCGGCGACATCGCGAAGCAGTTCAGGTCGGTCAAGTTGAACATAATCGCCACGGCCTTCGCGCAGGCAGCTGTGGCGGTCAACGTGGCCAAGACCCGCGTCAGTCCGGAAGCGAACGTCGTCCCCTCCCACAGCAGCGACTTGACCGAAGCCTAGCCCCGGCCTTATTATCCCACGGACGGAGGCCTTGGCTTGATGGCTTGGAGAGGCGCCTTCACGAGGACGAGGGAGTTCAGGAAGCTGACGCTCCTCACCGTCTACTTCATCATCCTCGCCCTGGTGTTGTACTCCATTCCCCTGGGCCAGGCCTCCTGGTACGTCATCATGGTGAGCGCCCTGGTCTGGTTCGGAATGGAGGCGAGGGAGAACCGCGGGAGGCTCCGGAGCGCCCTTGCGGTCGGGGCCTTCCTCCTCCTGTTCGACTTCGCCTTCGAGAACTCGGGCTGGCTGGTGCACCTCTGGTACACCAAGAGCCAGGCCGCCGTGGGAGTCGTCCCCCTCCAAGTGATGGTCATCGCGTTCTTCGGGGGTAGCGCCTGGGCGCTCTACCTCCCAAGGGAGTTCGACCTCGGGCACTCGATCTGCGACTGCCTGGCCTTCGCCACCTTCGGCGCGCTCGGGGAGAGGCTCCTCATAGGGCAGGTGCTGTTCGTCTACGAGCAGTGGTGGACCAGCTACGACGCGTTCGCCGCGTACCTTCTCACATGGGTCATCCTCCACTACGTGAGGTACAACGTCTTCTTCGAGGAGGAGAGGAACCCTAGGCCTACTCCAGCATCCGCTTGATCTTCAGGGAGGCCAGCGACACGAACAGTAGGGTCGCGAAGGAGAGGGCGGCGACGTCGACCCCCAGGTTCGAGTAGTCCCCCGTGAGGAGCATGGCGCGCATCGCGTCCACCGTGTAGCTGACCGGATTCACCGCCGCGACGTACTGGAGCCACATGGGCATGATGGAGAGGGGGTAGATCGCGTTGCTGGCGAAGAAGAGGGGCATAGTTATGAGCTGCCCGATGCCCATCATCCTGTCCCTCGTCCTCAGGTAGGACGCGAGGAGCATGGAGAGGCTGGAGAAGCACATCGCGAAGACGACTATCGCTATGAACACCCCGGCGACGTCGAGCGGGTCGAGCCTCACGTTGACCCCCAGTACGAGGGCGAGACCGAAGATCATCACCGCCTGGAAGACGCCCCTCAGCCCCGCGGAGAGGGCCTTGCCGACGACTATGGACGAGTAGGCCGAGGGCGTCGAGAGGAGCTTGGTGAGCACGCCGACGTCCCTCTCCCAGACTATGTTGATCCCGTAGAAGATTGCGACGAAGAGGACCGACTGGGCGAGGACCCCGGGGGTTATGAACTCGATGTAGGAGAGGTTCCCCGTCGAGAGCCCCCTGATCCCGTTCATCACCTCCCCGAATATCAGGAGCCAGAGCGCGGGCTGGACGAGGCGGGTCCAGAGCTCGGTCGAGTCGTGGTGGATCTTCCTCGCCTCCATGTCGGCGATCGTGAGGGCGCTGGAGACCCTCTCTTCCAGGGTCATCGTGAGTACCTCGCGATGTTCCTGCGGGTCGCCCGCGCTTCGGCGATGTCCCCGTGCTCGTCTAGCCTCTTCTTGGTGTACTTCAGGAAGACGTCGTCCAGGCTGGGGATGTCTATGGACATCGCCCTGATCTCTATTCCCTGGTCCCTCACGGCCAGGACCATGAGGGGCGCTGTCCTCCTGCCGTCGTGGGTGAGCACCTTTATCGCGGCGTCGTCCTGGTGGACCACGGAACCCAGGTCAGTAGGCAGGGAGAGCGCGGGGCCGGGCCCTACGAGGTCGAATGTCACGACGTCGCCCCCCAGGGACTCCTTGAGCTGGGCCGGCGACCCCATCGCGACTATCTTCCCCGAGTCCATTATCGCGACCCTATCGCAGAGGTAGTCGGCCTCGCTCATGTCGTGCGTGGTGATGAATATGGTCGTCCCGAACTCCCTCCTGAGCTGCCTTATGCTCTCCCAGATGTCCCTCCTCGACGACGGGTCGAGGCCTATCGCGGGTTCGTCGAGGAAGAGTATCCTGGGGCGGTTGACTAGCGATTGCGCCACCTCCAACCGCCGCATCATCCCCCCTGAGTAGTGCTTGACGAGCTCGTCCTCCCTCCCGCTGAGCCCGACGTAGCGCAGGGCCCTTTCTATCCTCTCCTCCCTTTCGTTCCTGCCGACGAAGGAGAGCCTCGCGAATATCAGGAGGTTCTCGTACCCGGAGAGGTCACCGTCGACAGAGATGCTCTGGGGGACATAGCCCATGAGCCTCCGGGCCCCCTGGGGGGACGAGTTGACGTCGACACCGAAGAGCTTCAGCGAGCCCGAGGTCGGCCTGATCAGCCCGGTGATCATCTTGATGGCCGTGGTCTTCCCGGCGCCGTTTGGGCCCAGGAGTCCGAAGATCTCCCCCGCCTCGACCGAGAAGCTCACGCCGTCGACGGCCCGGACCCCGCGAGGGTACGCCTTGACCACATCCTGGGCGACGATGGCCCTCTCGCCCTGGCTACCTTCCATGCTGACACCCCGAAGGGGCGGCCGAAGCCGCACAAAGCCCGCGCCGAACAGTCGCCCTGCCCGCCAAAGACATCTCCACTCCCGCCCCCTTCGGGACCCATCGACGCGCTCCGGCCAGAAAAAGGTGCCTCGGATTCCTAACCGTGAGAATCGGCCAAGCGTTATTATGCCGCGCCCGGCCTCGAGGCGGGCAGCGCGGCGCCAGGGCATGGACCATTCGAACGCGGGGAGACCGAGGGCGCGGCGAAAGACGCAGGGACGGGGCGGGTCGCTCGAGGCCGCCACCGAGGAAGAAGGCAGGAAGGCGATACGCTACTCGGAGTTCTATGGAGGGAAGGTCGCCACAGTCCCCAAGGTGCCCATTTCGTCGCTCTCCGACTTTGGGATCTGGTACACGCCTGGCGTGGCGGCGGTCTCGAGGGCGATAGCAAAGTCCCCCGACCTCTCGTTCGAGTACACCAATAGGTCGAACACCATCGCGATCCTTACTGACGGGACGAGGGTGCTCGGCCTGGGGGACGTCGGCGCGGAGGCAGCGATGCCGGTCATGGAGGGCAAGGCGCTGATCTACAAGTACCTGGGAGGGGTCGACGCGATCCCAATCCCCATCAGGGTCTCCACAGAGGAGGAGTTCGTCCAGACGGCGGAGGCCCTCGAGCCGGCGTTCGGGGGGATAAACCTGGAGGACATATCGTCGCCGAAGTGCTTCGACATCCTCGACCGGCTGAGGAGGAGGATGCACATCCCGGTGTGGCACGACGACCAGCAGGGGACTGCAGGGGTCGTCCTCGCAGGGCTCATCAACGCGCTCGAGCTTACGGGGAGGACGCTGGAGGAGAGCGAGATCGTCTTCCTCGGGACGGGAGCGGCCAACGTCGCCACGTCCCGCCTCCTCGTCGAGGCCGGCGCGAGGCCCGAGCGGATGGTCCTCCTAGACTCGAGGGGCGCCCTCTGGGCCGGCAGAGAGGACGCGGGGGAGCTCCGGAGGACGAACAGGTGGAAGTACGAGCTGGCGACCAAGACAAACGGCAGGGATGTCAGGGGAGGATTGAAGGAGGCGCTGCGGGGAGCGGACGTCCTCATCGCCGCGTCGAAGCCAGGGCCGAGGATGATCAGGAAGGCCGACGTCCGAGCCATGAACAGAAGGGCCGTCGTCTTCCTGCTCGCGAACCCGACGCCAGAGATGTGGCCGGACGAGGCGAGGGCTGCGGGGGCCGAGGTGGTCGCGACCGGGAGGTCCGACTTTCCCAACCAGGTCAACAACAGCCTGCTCTTCCCGTCGCTCTTCAGAGGCGTCCTCGACGTCAGGGCTAGGAAGATCTCTGACGGTATGACGATAGCAGCTGCGAGGGAGCTTGCCTCGTTCGCGAGGGAAAAAGGCCTGAGGAGGGACAGCATCATGCCCACGATGGTCGACTGGGACGTCTTCCCCCGGGTCGCCGCGGCCGTCGGAGAGGAGGCCCAGAGGGAGGGGCTGGCGAGGAGGACTATAGGTAGGGAAGAGATCCTCCACAGGGCGAAGACCGTGGTCGAAGAGTCGAGGCAGGTCGCTCAGGTGCTCGTGGAGAACGGCCTGATACTCTCGCCGCCGAGAGAGTAGGCGGGCGAGCGGGTCGGTGGCTCCCAGGGCTCGTCGGCAGGAGAGGGCGAATGGCGGCGGAGCGGAGCAACTGGGACTCCGCGAGTTCGTCGAGAGGTATGGGCGGCCTTATTCCGAGGCCTTGGGGATCGACCTGGCCTCGCGGGAGCCGGGCGAACTGGCGAAGTGGTTCCTTGCGGCGATACTCTACAGCAAGCCGATCCGGGAGTCGACGGCCACCCTGACCTACCAGACGTTCGCCGAGGAGGGGGTGCTGACTCCCAAGAATGTCGTTGAGACCGGTTGGGAGGGGTTGGTCTCGCTCCTGGACGAAGGAGGCTACACGAGATATGACTTCAGTACCGCGTCCAAGCTCCTCCAGGTGTTCGGGAACCTGGAGAAGGACTACGGAGGAGACCTGAACAGGGTCCACGAGGTGGCCGAGGACGGCGAGGACCTGGAGAGGAGGCTAAGGGCGCTCGGAAAGGGAATCGGGGCGACGACGGTCTCCGTCTTCCTGAGAGAGTTGCGGCCGTTCTGGCCCAAGGCCCACCCCGAGCCGACGCCCCTCGTCCGGATGGCGATGGAGGACCTGGGAATCAGCGACGTCCAGAGGTTCGCCAGTGGCAAGGGCATTGACGTGGTCAGGCTGGAGACGGCCCTCCTGAGGCTGGGCAAGGACTTCCTCCGGCGAGGGAGCCGCCTCGAGGTGAGGGTAGGTCCTGGGCGCCCAACGGTTAAGAGAAGGGCGCGGAGTGCGGCGCGAAGATGAAGGCCTCGGGGTAGTGCTCGGAGGCTAGCTTTGGGACCTACACAGGGAGGCACCAGGACTGAGGTCAGGCCTGCGCGGCCAAACGACGTCACGATGCTCTCGAAGTTCTTCGTCGAGGCTTGGCGAGAGGCGGGGCCGGGAGCCATGGGATTCTCCGGGGCGACCGACGAGGCCATCGAGGAGATTTCGTCGCCAGAGTTCCTCACCCGGAGGCTGGCGAGCCCGACCACATACATCGTGGTCGCCCAGGAGGAGAGGGAGATCGTCGGGTTCGCGAGCGTGAGGCTGCTCAGGGAAGGCGACTCGGAGCTTTCCGGCATAGTCGTCCTGGAGAGGGCGAGGGGGAGGGGGGTCGGGACGAAACTCCTCCGCAAGGCCATGGACGGGGCGAGGAAGCGCCGGTCGCTGCGGATTCTCGCGAAGACGGAGATCGAGAACAGGAGGGCGTCAGCCTTCTACAAGAAGGCGGGGTTCACCGAGTCGGGGAGGGCGGTGGAGAAGGTCGGACGTTCGAGGGTGGCCGTCCTCGTCCTCGTCAAGAAGCTCCGCTGAGCCTATGCGGTGAGGGCTCGCGCAATCTCGCCCGCCCACGCCTCAATCTCCTTCCAGTCTCGGAAGTCGCCCTCGGGCATCTCCTTCCGGGCGGACTCGCTCCTCCGCGCCATCCTGTAGAAGAAGCCGGTCGTGCCGGTGAGCTTGCTCCCGTCGAGCGCCCCGAAGAACACCTTGTGGTCTCGGGGCTTCAGGGCCAGATACTCGCCGAGCTCCTTGGGCTCCGAGGAGGCGATGACGTCGCGTCCCTTGGAGTCCGTCCTGTTCGTGCCCACGGGGCCGCTGCTGAAGAGCCACAGCGGATGGGCCGCCAGGACGGTCTTGTTTTTCGCCACGAACCGCCTGGCCTCCTTCATCCAGTGGAACATGTAGACGGCGCTCCCGACCACGTAGGCGTCGTAGCTTCCGACGTCCTTCGCCTCGCCGACCTCGGCGACGTCGGCCCGCAGGCCCATCTCCCTCAGCTTCGTGCCCAGGGACTCGGCGATGCCCTCGGTGGCACCGTACTTGCTCGCGTAGGCGACCAGTACCTTCATCGCAGGTTGGTGGGCGCCCTGCGTCATAAGGATGTAAGGCGATCCCAAGCGTTGGGAACCTCCGGAGAGGCCTCGGTTCATTAGGAGCCGGGTGGGAGGACGGGCGTGGGCGCGAAGGCACGGGTCGGAGTCTCCGGCTTCAGCTACCCCGCCTGGAAGGGGAGGTTCTACCCAGACGACACCAAGAGCGAGGACTTCCTTCCCTACTACGCCCAGCGCCTGAATACCGTCGAGATCAACAGCTCGTTCTACGCCGCGCCCAGCGCGGCGATGGTCAAGAGCTGGGCCTCGAGGACAGAGGAGGGGTTCAGGTTCGCCTTCAAGGCGCCCAAGCAGGTAACACACATCCTCAAGCTCGGCAAGGGAGCGGCGGAGGCGGCCGCGAGGCTCTCGAAGACGCTCGAGGGCCTGGGTACCAGGCGGGGACCGGTCCTCTATCAGCTAGCGCCCTTCACCAAGCAGGACTTGGGCCTCCTCGAGAGCTTCCTGGCCGACACCGCGGGACAGGGTGGAAGGGTCTTCGAGTTCAGGCACGCATCTTGGCTCCAGGAGCCTACCTACAGGCTGCTCGACAAGAACGAAGCGGGGTTCTGCATCGCCGAGACGGAGGACATGGAGCCCGTCTTCCGGGTCACGGGTGGCCTGGCCTACTTCAGGCTGAGGAAGGACTCGTACGACTCGAAGGCGATCGATGCCTGGGCGAAGAAGGTCCGCCAGGTCGCGGAGGGCTCGCGTGAGCGCTACGTCTACCTCAGGCACGACGAGACCGGCGAGAACGCCGTCCTGGCGCAGAGGCTCTTGAAGGCCCTGGGAGAGGGATAGGTCGGCCGGTGGCACGGCGGCCCTTGCCGTCGCGCTATTGGCGAGGAGCCAGACCATGACCGAGAGCTCGCCCAGCGCCTCGGGCAGCAGCACCTTAGAGACGTTGCGGACGCGTCGCGGGTACCTTCGATGGTCCCGCCTGGCCCGGGAATATGTCCTGCGAGATGGTGGTTCCCACCACCCAGTTGGGCTTGTCCACCAGCTCGTGGATGCGGACGTCAGCGGCCACGCTGCAGAGGACGTAGGCGTCCTCCCTTGTCAGCCCGCATGTGGCCGTGAGGTGGTCTAGCATGTTCCGGACTGACTCCTTGACGGCATCCCAGAGGTCCGGGGCGATTCCCGTAGCGGTGTAGTACCCATGCCGCGGCTTCGGGTCACCCTGCGACGCATACTGCGGCCATCGGAGCCGTCGCCCCCGCTCGAGGGAGAGCCGAAGGGTGGCCTCGCCCGCGCACTCTATCGCACAGACGCACACCTCCCCGTCGCCCATCGCCGCGTGGACGTCCCCTGCCGAGAATAGGGCGCCCTCGACCCAGACTGGGATCTTGACCTTGCTCCGTGCGGTCAGGTGGCGGATGTCCATGTTCCCTCCGTGCTTCCCGGGCGGCATCACCTCTACGGCCTTCCGTCCTGGAGGCGCGACCCCGAGGACTCCGCAGAAGGGGCGGATGGGCACCCTGATCCCCTTCTCGAACTTGGCCTCCTTCTTGTCTGTGAGGTCCCACTTGTAGAGGTATGGATCCTTGAACTCCTCGAGCAGACCGAATCCGGGGATGATAGCGGACCATCCAAAGTCGGCGACCTTGACCTCGAGCGTCTCGACTACGAGTGCGTCGCCAGGCTTCGCGCCTTCGACGTAGACGGGGCCGGCGAGCGGATAGAGCTTGGAGGCGTCCACCCCGGCGACGTCCTCGGACGTCGAGTCCTCGGTGAGCTGCCACGAGGCCACGTCGTTTATCCTGAACCGGACCACGTCGCCGTCTTTGACGGTCAGGACAGGCCTGTGGGACCTGCTCCACTTGTAATGGAAGTCCTCCAGGCCCACGGTGTGGCGCGGCGGCACCCCACGTTCTCGCCGCCGCTCTCTTGTAATCTTTCTCCGCCTCGGCTGTGGTTCAGGTTAATGTATGGCCGAGGTCGAAAGCTCGTCGTGGCTCGATCGAGGATATTCTTCGTGACCGACGTCCACGGGTCCAACCTGTGCTTCAGGAAGTTCCTCAACGCGGCTGCCTTCTACAAGGCGGACGTGCTGATCCTGGGAGGGGACATCACTGGGAAGGTGATGACTCCGGTCGTGGAGAGGGATGGTACCTTCACCGCTGCGCACCGGGGAACCGACGTCGTGATGAAGAGCAAGGAGGAGGTACACGAGTTCCGGAAGAAGGCGGGTGACACGGGAACGTACACCCACGTTGTGAGCCCTCCTGAGCTGGAGGAGCTCAACGCAGACCCTGCGAGGGTAGAGGAGCTCTTCTCGAAGTTGATCGTGGAGAGGGTGCAGGAGTGGGTGGCCTTGGCCCAAGAGAGGCTCGCCAACACGCGCGTGAGGTGCTACATCTCACCGGGGAACGACGACATCCTAGCGGTCGACCCCGTGCTCAGCTCTTCGCGGTATGTGGTCGCCCCGGAGGAGAGGGTCGTGGAGATAGACGGCGAGCACGAGATGATAACCCTCGGGACGACCAACCGCACACCGTGGAACAGCCCGAGGGAGGTCGAGGAGGAGGTGCTGGCGGAGAAGATCTCCTCGATGGCCGAGAAGGTGAGGGACATGAAGTCGGCAATCTTCAACATCCACGTCCCGCCCATAGACACGGCTATCGACCAGGCGCCGCGCGTCGACGAGGGCTACAGAATCGTCGTCAAGGCGGGGGAGGTCCAGATGATGTCCGCGGGGAGCAAGGCATGCAGGGACGCCATCCTGAGGTACCAACCGATGCTGGGCCTTCACGGCCACATCCACGAGTCGCGCGGGATAGTCAAGCTGGGCAGGACGCTCTGCGCCAACCCCGGGAGCGAGTACACCGAGGGCGTACTGAAGGGGTTCCTGGCGGACGTCGAGGGCGACCAGGTCAAGACCGACATCTTGACCTCCGGGTGACTCTGCCTAGGGAGTCAGGACGCCGGGTCGGGCTCCGGGACCTCGTACCAGCGCACCCTCTCCCCGACCCGGGCCCGGAGCTTCCAGGCGATGCTCTTCGGCTCCTTCTCTATCAGGTCTCCCAGCCTCCTCGCCTTGGACCTGACGGCGTCCGACTCCGAAGGACCCAAGCCGTAGGATCCGAGAGAGGCCTCCAGCTTGGCGAGGTTGGTCGTCAGGGTCTTGTAGATGCCCCAGTCCCGGGCGCAGAGCTTCGCAATGTAGGGTCCGTTGACCATCTCCCCGTCGCTCGGCCCGACGTCGTGGTCGAGGAAGATTGCGGTCACGTCTCCGAGGTCTTTGGCGTTGATCTCGACGATCTGGAGCTTGGTGGCGAGGAGGTCGGCGAGCGGGAGCGTCTGTGGCTCCAGCCCGAGCCGAGCGGCGAAGTCGAACTTGTGGGACATCTCGAAGACGTCGAGGAATACGTCGGCGCGCCTCTCGTTCTCGAGGTCGTTGAATATCAGCCTCTTCGCGCCCATCAGGGCGTTGAACCTTGCTCTCGGCTCGTAGCCGGCCTTGGCGAAGAACTCTTTGATCGCCCTGGACTGCCGCTCGTGGCCGACGAAGTCCAGGTCCGCGTACTCCCGCCTGAGCCCGTCCCGGGTGGCAGACGGGCACCGAATTGCGATGGCCACCCCGCCTATGAGCCTCAGGACGATCTCGTCCTCGGACGAGGCCTGGAGGAGCCTCATCGCCTCTGCCTTCACATCGGCCAGGGGCAAAGTCGTCGCCGACGGGCTGAAATCTTCCCTTTAGGCGTTTGGCGGGGCCGACGGAGCTCGTCTGGCGAGCTTATCTGGTGTGCCGAGAAAAGTGGCGGCGTGGAGTCCCACCGCCGGGAGATGGTGGCAGCGTTGGAGAGGTACCTGGCGAAGAACCGGCTGGTCACCGTGACCGGAAGCGTGCTATCTGGGCGGAGGCCGAAGAACGTGAACGGAAGCGTCCCCGACCTAGAGGGCGTGACATTGATGGTCGGGCAGCCGGTCTTCGGGGCCGCGGAGGAGTGCGACACATACGCCTACGTCGACTCTCGCGCCCGGCTCGATGCGCTGTCCAAGGTCCAGAACGCCGCGGTGTTCCTGGTGGTCCCTGCAGAGTGCTACGTGCCCGCGAAGAGCTACGTTCAGAGGACATTCCCAGAGAGGAACATCACGGTCCTCCCATTCGGCAAGGCCTAGCCCCGTTTGCCGCGGTCGCGGGGCGTGTAGTACCTGAACTCGAGGATCAGGCAGGTCTTCAGGCACTTGAAGGGCCCGTGCTCCTCCCCCGGCTCGTGGAAGACGTACATCCCTCTTACAATCTTCGTGTTCGTGTTGGTGGCGAGCATCTCCCCCTCGAGGTAGTACGCTTCCTCGAAGAACTCGTGCTTGACCGGCTCATCGATCTCCACGCCCTTCTTCACTCGCAGGAGGTGGGTGTAGCTCCCGTCAGGGTGGGTGTGCAGCAGCAGCTCGTCCATGCCCTCTGGCTCGCCTTCGACGTGCTTCCGGTCTCCTCGCCGGGCCTCTAGGATCTTGACGTACTCACCTGCGTCTATGGGCATGGCCTCGAGAGCGCCTCGACTCTAGAAAAGCATCGCGGTTCCTTTCCCGCCCGGAAAGGTGCGAAAAGAATCGAAAGTTCCGGGCGCCAGCCCGAACCTGGTCACATCCCCTTGCTCTGCCAGAGTCCGATGAGGTTCCCTTCGGTGTCTTCGAAGTAGGCACTCCACCCCATGTCCCCCACGGGCATCTTCTTCCCGCTCTGCTTTCCGCCGAGCTTCTTCACTGAGGCGAGGGCGGCGTCGATGTCCTTGACCCCGATGGTCACGACCACGGCCTTTGGCGCCATGCCCCCCTTCTTGCCCATCCCGCCGTTGATGGCGCCAGGGGAGGTCGGCATCCCGTTCTTGTCGGACATCGTCGTCCCGATGCTCCAGTACTCGAAGCCAGGGAACTGGTTGAAGGTCCATCCGAAGGCCTTGCCGTAGAAGTTCGAAGCCCTCTTCACGTCCTTGGCAGGGATTTCGAAATGGACTACAGAGTCCATGGCTCCCAGGTTCTCGAACGACTATTTGGGTCGTTCAAGGGCCTCGGATTCGGCCTATTTCGCCGCCGCGCCGACTAGCTTGTAACCGATGTCCAGGCCGTACTTCGGGGCCGCATAGCCGAGGTTGATGATCAGCAAGGCCATGGCCTCGAGCCAGCGGGCGTTCTGGAGGGGCCCCGCGTCGACCGGCTCGAACCCGATCGCCTTTGCAAGGTCCAAGACCTGCCTCTTCGCTTGGGCGTCGTCAGCGGCGACCAACGCGCTGATGGCCTCGCCCTTGATCTTGCCCGTCGACATGTTCTTGGAGAAGACGGTGTTGAACGCCTTGACCACCTTCGCCCTGGGGGCTTTCTTCTGGAGCTCTTCCGCGGCGCTGGTCGTAAACCCGACGGCGAGTCCCCCCTTCCCGTCGAGGGCGTTGGTGGCGTCGACCAGGGCTTTGCCGTCCGCTGCCGCGCCGATCGACTTTAGGGCGTCGTCGACTGCCGGGAAGGGAATGGCGAGGATGATCAGGTCCGCCCACTTCGCGGTCTCGCCGACGACCCTGCGGTCCCTTCCCACGGCTCGCACGTCGTAGCCCGGCTTCTTCTCGATGCCCTGCCTCAAAGCACTCCCTACGTTCCCGTCGCCTATGATTCCGACCTTCAATGTCGCCACCTTCTTGTCGGGAGAGCGGGTCGTATTAAAATTGGAAAGTCAAGGCGCCGCTAGTTAGTCCCTTGGGTGAGACCGGGCCTCGACTCCAGTTCTGGCTCGCAATTTGCAAAGTTTGAAGCGCCTGGTCTGCCAGGCTCATATATCGGTGCGGTTATATAGCCGCTTCGTTATACAGTGAGGCCATGGAGGCGACAATATCGCAGTTGACGCTTGTGGTGAAGAACCAAGCAGAAGCGTTGGAGTTCTACACCAGCAAGGTGGGCTTTGAGAAGAAGACCGACATCACCCCCCCGGGCAGGAACAGATGGGTGACTGTAGGCCCGAAGAGCCAGAACCTCGAACTCGCCCTATGGCAGGTCGGGTCGCCGGACCCGTCCGGCTGGTCGAAGAACTGGAGAGCGGGGAACGGACCCCCGATCGTACTTCGTGTCGATGATTGCCGCAAGACTTTCTCCGAGATGAGGTCGAGAGGGGTGGAGTTCAAGCAAGCGCAGCCCCAAGAGTTACCCTGGGGGATCTCCGCGACGTTCTCCGACCCGGACGGGAACCTCTTCTCGATAAACCAGCTCCCCAAGTCTCCGTGGTTGACCGGTTGAGGCAAGATACCGAGGCCCAGATCGACGCAGTCCTCGCCGCTGTCTCGAACCCGACCCGCCGGCGGATTCTAGAGCTCCTGAGGGAGGGCGACCGTCAAGCGGGAGAGCTGGTGGCGGAGTTCCCAGGTCTGCCCCAACCATCCGTCTCGAGGCATCTGAGGGTTCTCCGCGCGGCCGGCCTGGTCGCTGTCTCTCCGCAAGCTCAGCGGCGCGTCTATTCGCTGCGGCCTGACAGACTCCGGGAGGCGGACAGGTGGATATCGTCGTATCGAGAGTTCTGGTCGGGGCAGCTAGAGTCATTGACGAAGCACCTCGATGAAAAGAAACAGAGGGCGAGACGATGAAACGCGAGGAGTTCGGTCCGGCGGGCGCGGTCTTGATGGAGGGGGAGAAGGCCACCCTGGTGTTCCGTAGGCGACTTGCTCATCCCCCTGACGCCGTCTGGAAGGCCCTGACTGACCCCTCGGAGCTTTCGAACTGGTACATGACCAAAGCCGTGATCGACGGCCGGGAGGGCGGCACCATCGACTTGATGGCTGGGCCTTCCAGGTTGCACGTGACCGGTCGGATATTGACGTGGAAGCCCCCCGTGGTCTTTGAGCACGAATGGAAGGTCGCTCCGCGCGCAGAAATCCCGTCCGGGGAGGACGCGATCATCCGGTGGGAGCTTCGACGGGACGGGGAGGGAACCATCCTTCACCTTGAGCACCGAAAGCTGAACCGCGAGACCGCTCTCGGCTTCGCTCCAGGCACGCACGCCTTCATCGACAGGTTGGAGGCACAGCTCGGGGGATTGCCGTTGCCGAACTGGCAGGACCGCTACAAAGAGGTGGCCGGGCAGTACCCTCCGTCGTGGGTGTCGAGGCAGGGCTGAGGAGTCGAGCGGTGGTGGGCCGGAAGGGACCCATGTCAGGCACTCGTCGATAATTCAGATGCGAACCCTTGACACATGCAAGGGTTGGAATCGGCCTAGATTCGAGCTTGGCCTCGACAAGAGAACTTCACCGCGACACATTCACTCACGCCCGTCTACTCGTAGACTTGCTTCCGATGCTCGAATCGGAGTAGGATGAGCCTGTCATCTTGCGCTGCGTATATCAATCTGTACGGCTGGATTCGAATTGTGTTCTCGCCTTTGAGGCCGTACCTGAGGGGCTTTCCGAACTCGGGGTTCTCCACTATTTTCTCTATCTGCTTACGTAGTCTGTCCTTGACGGAATTGTCTCGAATCTTCCTCACATCGCGCTCGAATTTCTGTGTATAGACTATCTCCTTGATTCCTACCATTCTTTCAGCTCTTTGAAGAAGGCCTCCTTGGAGCGGACGCTGTACTTTCCTTGTTCGATGTCCCTCCAGGCCTCCTCAACGAGCCTAAGACTCTTCAGATCTTCAGCGGACAGGCCGGGGTGTACCTTCTTCAGGACTATCATGTCATTCTCGGTCGCGATTGCGAGAACGCTGCCTTCCTTGATGTCGAACTTCTTCCTTATCTTGGTCGGTATCACTATCTGCCCTTTCGAGCTAGCTTTCGTGAACTCTATCTCGCGAGCTTGGCTTTTCACATCGGTAAGATATTCTTACAAAGATATAAGCATTCGCGCGGTAGTACTGAAATCGAGTGTAGCAGAAATACTCAACCGACGTTAAATCGGTTGTCATGATGGAATTTGCGCACGAAAAAAGCAGGTCTAAGGTTCCATACGGGCATTGTGTGGGCCGGAAGGGATTCGTCCGGATATCCGGATGGAACCTGCCATTGAAGCGCGCAGGTTTCACCAATTCATTTCTAGCATTGCGCCCTGTATTTTAGCACCCCGTATGATCTTGTTTGTGATTTGAAACCGATTGAA
>DATJBB010000014.1:0-64798 GCA_035515635.1 Nitrososphaerales archaeon | reverse complement strand
GTAAAAACGCCTGTCCTTCCGCCCTCCCGGCTTCCTCTCGTCCTTCCCCGGCCTTCCATAACGAGGACGTTGGTCATTGCGCCGGAACTCTCTTCGCTGTTCCGGACGCATCGGCGGTGGCTCCTTATACTTTATCTTGATCTCGGCGAGCCTCTTCTCGAACAGGCCTGTCAGCTCGCTCGCCTTCTCCCCGCGGTAGTAGTCTATCCTCGCCGCGATCGCTATCTTGTTCGCGAGCGTCCTCGCGATCTTCCCCCTCTGCCACTTTGGCGCCATGTGGACCGCCTCGTGCTGGAAGAGTATGCCGTGCTTGGGCGGCCTCGCCCCCGTCCTTATCGCCCTGAAGAGCGCCTTCTCCGCGCCGAGCACCTGGATGGTGCTCGCTGGGAGCCTCGCAAGCCTTTCCAGCCCGCCCGCCTTCGCGATCAGCCTGGCGCCTATCGTCGCGCCCGCCACCTGGGTGACGTTCGGTGCTATCCTTGCCATGGTCGAGTCGACCGCGTCGGCCATCTTCTCGCGCTCTGTGGCTGTCTTGACCGCCAGCTCGGCGAGGCCGACTATCCTCCTCATGTCCTTCTCCGAGATAGTCCCGCCCTTCGACCTCTCCGCGGCGAGCATTATCGCCTCGGCCCTCTTCCCCGTGATTCCCTCTGCCTCGAGCTTCCTCTCGTCGAAGGTCCCCCTCTGTCCCAGCGAGATGACGAGCCTGGCCAGGGCGAGGTTGTCCTTGAGGATGTCCTGGAGCTCGGGGAAGTGGAGGCCGTACCACTCCATCGTCCTCTCCGTCGTGATGTTCAGGAACTTGTCCAGCTCGTCCAGCGCCTGGATCGCGTTGACAAGGTGGAGGTCCTCCCTAGACGATGCCTCGCTGACCCGCTGCTCCGCCGCCGCTATGGCCTTCGCTCTCGCCTCGCCCAGTCCGCCCGCCGGGGACCACGCCTTGTTGATTATCTCGGACCTCTGGGCGTCCAGCTCGTCCCTCTCGTCGTCTGAGACGATCGAGGTCTCCATCCCGGCCTCCTCCATCCTCTCCTTCGCGGGTATGCTCGCGACCTTGATCCGGGCGACTCCCCTGCGCTTCGCGACCAAAGCCACCCTCTTGAGCGCCTCCTCCCGGCCTTCCTCTCCCTCGGCCCTCTCTGCGACGAGTATCTCGCCCCCTCGGACCAGGATGAACCCGTCTTCAGTCTCGAAGAGGATGGGATCTGGCAAAATTTTCGGTCCTCGCACCCCGGCGGCGGAGTTAAAGGTTATCGCTAAAATCTTGGGCGTTCCATGGGCGCTTAATTGCTCCGTCGAACAGAGCAATCATGAGCGCCCCCTCGTGTGAGACTTGCGGCAAGGCGCTATCCAAGAAGGGTGCCAGGTTCTGCAGCCGAGCCTGTTACGCCGAAGCCTACCGGCTGGGCATCATCGACAACAAAGGACTGTTCAAGAAGGGCATGGTCTCCCCAAACAAGGGAAGAACCCTAGAGTCGTGGGTCGGCGAGGAAAGAGCCGCGGAGATCAAGGCAAGGATGTCAAGGAACTCCAAGAAGAAGGGAGACTTCCTCAGGACCCTGAACGTGAGGGGCGATGTCCTACGGAAGCGCAAGATCTCTCGGTGGTTCCATGAGGATGTGGTGGAGGGGATTGTGAACGTGCTCAGAAGGGAAGGATGGAGGTGCTACATCCTGTCGGAATATATCAAAGAAAGGAGGACTCCCGATGCCATCCTGTTCGATGGGAAAGAACTGGTTGCGTTGGAGGTCGAGCTCCAGAAGAGGTGGAAACCGAGCGAAGAGTCCATGGTTCGGCGGCTATCTGATCTGAACGGGGCGTCCTCGTTCTTCGACAGGACAGCCGTGGTCTTTCCGAGACAAGGGGACCCACTGGAGGAGCTTGTCCCACGCCTCACAGAGGAGGCAAGGCAGAAAAAGATTAAATGATATCAGTCGGTGACGCTTCTTCGGAGGATTGAAAATAGACAATGCCGACCCACGGGAGTCAGCAGCTAGGCACCAGCCCTACTGCCTCTAGTCACTAAGGCCGGAAAAGTCCGAGGCCAAACTCCGAAGATCGAAGGGAAACCCCACAAGGGCAAGATCCCAAAGGTAAGGAACACCAGGACGTTCGTCAAGAGATTCACTCTCAAGAGAAAGCCTGGCCAGAATTGGAGACTGTAGAGCCAACTCCGGACGCCAAGTCCCGGGCCCTAGCCTCGATAGTGGGCTCTGTCCTTTCGGGCAAGATCTCCACCCGCAGGCAGCTCGAGCAGGCGAAGAAGTCCGCCGCGTCCGAATTCGGGCTCTCGACGTTCCTCACCAACTCAGAGGTGTACTTGGCGCTCCCAGAGCGCAGCCGGAAGGAGTGGAGCGAGCTATTTCGCGTCCACCCCCGCCGGAGCGCGTCGGGTATAGTCATCGTCACCGTGTTCACCGAGCCGGCCAGCTGCCCCCACGGCACGTGCGTCTACTGCCCTGGCGGCCCCTCGGTGGGCACCCCGCAGAGCTACGTGCCCAACGGGCCCAGCATGCGCGCGGCGAGGGGTGTCGGCTTCGACCCATACAAGCAGGCGAGGAAGATGCTCAGCAAGTACACGGACAGGGGGCACGAGGCCTCGAAGGTCGAGCTGATGGTCGAGGGCGGGACGTTCCTCGCCATGCCGCGGGGCTACCAGGAGTGGTTCATCAAGGGCGCGTTCGACGGGCTCAACGGGACTGCCTCCCCGTCACTCGCCGACGCCCACCGCGCCAACGAGTCGGCGGAGTACCGCTCGGTCGGGCTCACGGTGGAGACCAAGCCTGACTGGTGCAAGGCCGAGCACGTCGACACGCTCCTCTCGTACGGCGTCACGAAGGTCGAGATCGGAGTCCAGGCGCTCCGCGACGACGTCCTCGCCAAGAGCAACAGGGGGCACGACGTCGAGGACACGATCGCCGCCTTCAAGGTCGCGAGGGACGCCGGGCTCAAGGTCTGCGCGCACATGATGCCCGGCTTGCCAGGCTCGAACCCAGACGAAGACCTCTCCGACCTCCTCCGCCTCTTCGAGGACGAGGCCCTCAGGCCGGACATGATGAAGCTCTACCCCACCGCGGTCGTGAAGGGGACCGCACTCGCGAAGATGTGCGACGCGGGCCTCTACCGCCCCTACGACCTGGAGACCGTCATCTCCCTCATCGCGGAGATGAAGCGTCACGTCCCGCCATGGCACAGGATAATGCGGATCCAGAGGGAGATACCAGAGGAGGACATCGTCGCCGGGAGCAAGGCGGGCAACCTGAGGGAGCTCGTCCTCGCACGCGTGAGGGAGGGCGGGTTCTCGTGCGGATGCATCAGGTGCCGCGAGGTGGCGATGGACGCGCCCGCCGACACGGACGACCTGGTGCTCAAGGAGCTCGCGTACCGCGCCTCCGAGGGCGACGAGGTCTTCGCCTCCTACGAGTACGCCAGGTCGGGGAAGCTCGCCGCCTTTCTCCGCCTGCGCGCGCCCTCTCCTCGGGCCCACCGTCCCGAGGTGCGGGGGGCGGCGGTCGTCCGGGAGCTCAAGGTCTACGGGAGGGTGGTCGGGGTCGGGGCGAGGAGCGAGCGGGCGTTCCAGCACAGGGGGCTGGGCAGGTCGCTCCTCGAAGCCGCGGAGAGGTCGGCGGGGGAGCGCTTCGGGGCCAGGACCGTCCTGGTGACCAGCGCCGTGGGGACGAGGAACTACTACAGGAAGTTCGGGTACGAGCGGCTCGGCCCTTACATGGCGAAGCCACTGGAAAGCCGCTAAAATATCCCTCACCGAGAACCCTCCAGGGTTGATCATCGGGAACTGCAGGTTCTCCGACGACGTGCTCTACGACCTCGACTCGAACACCTGGGTGGCGTTCGGGCCTGACGGCGGGGCGACGGTCGGGATCAACACCATCCTCGCCTGGCAGGGAGGTCCCTTCACGTCCGTCACTTTCAAGCAGGTGGGGGCGACCATCGAGAGAGGGAAGAGCCTGGGGGCGGTGGAGAGCCCCCGTCACTTTGAGACGGTGAGGAGCCCGATCTCGGGGAGGGTGGTCTCATTCAACGAGAGCCTCGCCGGTAACCCGAAGCTCCTGAACTCGGACCCATATGCGAGGGGCTGGTTCGCCAGGCTCGAGCCGCTCCGGCGCGAGGAGGACTCTCTGGCGCTCAAGTCAGCCGCGCAGGCGAGGGCAGGCCTGCAGGCGAAGATCGCCGAGCTGAGGGTGAGGTGCTTCGCAGAGTTCCCTGACCACGAGATGTACGAGATAGGGACAGAGTGCTCCGCTGTCCTGGTCAGGCTGAACGAGGTCCTCGCGGCCTCGCCCGTGGGGACCGTCGTCCATCTCGTCTCCGACGACCCCACCTCGGAGCTTGAGATGCTCAGGTGGAGCGAGGTCACGGGGAACCAGGTCCTCGAGTCGAGGAGGGAGGGGTCCCTTGCCCACCACGTCGTGAAGAAGACGCAGGCGTAGGGCATGGCCGAGCCGGAGAAGTCGACCCTCCGGCCGCAGCTCCACTTCTTCGACGCCGTGGCCACGGGACTGGCGGCGATACTCGGGGCGGGCATCTTCGCCGTCATCGCCCCGGCCGCCGGGATAGCAGGCCCGGCGCTCCTCGTCTCCCTCGGGATCGCGGCGACGGTCGCCCTCTGCAACGCCCTCTCCTCGGCGCAGCTCGCCGCCGTCCTGCCCAGGACGGGAGGGACGTACGAGTTCGGCAAGCGGATGCTGGGGCCTTGGTGGGGGTTCGCGGCCGGCTGGATGTTCCTCTGCGCCAACACGGTGGGGCCCGGCGTCACGGCGCTGGCCTTCGGGGGCTACTTCCACGCCGCGTTCGGCGCTGTGCCCGCGCGGGGGGCCGCGGTGGCTGCGGCGCTGACGATGACCGCCATCAACGCGGCGGGGATCCGGCGCTCAGTCCGGGTCACCGACGTGGTGGTGGTGCTCTCGGTCCTCTCCCTACTCGCCTTCGTCGCGGTCGGCCTCCGCTCGGGATCTCCCTCGAACCTCGTCCCCTTCGCGCCCGGCGGGACCGAGGGGACCCTCCAGGCGACCGCGCTGCTCTTCTTCGCCTACACCGGCTACAGCAGGATCGCGACCCTCGTCGAGGAGGTCCACAACCCGCGCTACACCGTCGTGAGGGCGACGGTCGTCGCTCTGGGGACGGCCACCGTGCTGTACCTCCTCGTCGCCTACACGGCCCTCTCGGTGCTCGGGGCGGGCCGGCTCAGCGCCTCGGCATCCCCGCTCGACCAGACCATGGTCGCATTGGGCAGCGCGGCGGGCGTTGCCACCATCGCGGGAGGGGCCTTGCTCGCCACCTTCAACGAGGGACTTTCGGACATACTCGGGGTCTCGAGGGTCGCGTTCGCGATGGGGCGAGGCTCGGACCTCCCAAAGGGGCTCGCGGTGCTCGGGAGAGGCCAGAACCCCTGGAGGAGCGTGGTGTTCGTCGGGGTCATATCGATCGTGGTGGCCTCGTTCGCGCAGTTCGGGTCAGCCGTCGCTATCTCCAGCTTCGGGACCTTGCTCTACTATGTCGTGACCAACCTCTCCGCCCTGAGGCTCAAGCCCGAGCAGAGGATGTTCCACAAGGCCCAGTCGGCCGCGGGGCTCGTCGGCTGCGCCGCCCTCGCCCTCTCGCTCCCGCTGCAGGACGTGGCGTTCGGGGCGGCTGTCCTGGTCGCCGGGCTTTGCTTCAGGGCCGTCTGGCTGAGGGCGGGGTGGGGCGGGGCTGCCTGAGGCTACTTCTCGACCGGTGTGCCCACCGAGTTGCCCCACTCGGTCCAAGAGCCGTCGTAGTTCTTGACGTTGGGGTAGCCGAGCAGGTACTTTAGGACGAACCACGTGTGGGACGACCTCTCGCCTATCCTGCAGTAGGTGATTACCTCCTTGTCGGAGGTCACGCCCTTGGGGCCGTAGAGCTGCTCGAGGTCTCCCCTCCCCTTGAAGGTCCCGTCCGCGTCGTTGACGGCCTGGGCCCATGGGATGTTCTTCGCCCCGGGGACGTGCCCTCCCCTCTGCGCGTGCTCCGTGGGGTACTCAGGGGGCGCGAGTATCTCGCCGCTGAACTCCTTCGGCCCCCTCACGTCGACCAGGACCTTGTCGCCCAGCTGCAGGGACTGGAGGACATAGTCCTTGAAGACCCTGAGGGACGGGTCGGGCTTGCCCACCTTGTAGGTCGACCTTTGGTACGCGGGCACGTCCTTTGTGACTGGCTTGTCCTCGAGGAGCCACTTCTTCCTCCCGCCGTTGAGTATCTTCACCTTCTCCACGCCGCGGTGCTTGAAGACCCAGAACGCGAACGTGGCGAACCAGTTGTTGAAGTCGCCGTAGAGTATGACCCAGGTGTCCGACGTGATCCCGGCGTTTCCGAAGAGAGCCTCCAGCTGCGCCGTGCTCAGGATGTCCCGCCTCACTGGGTCGTTGATGTCCTTCTTCCAGTCGAAGAGGACCGCGCCGGGGATGTGCCCGGTGTTGTAGTTGGCGGTGGGGTCGTAGTCGACCTCGACCACTCTGACGTCAGAGTCCTTGTGGTGCGCCTGGACCCAGGCGGTATCGACAAGCACCTCAGGGTGCGCGTATGCAGTTGCACTCATAATCCGACAAGCCAATTATTCCCTATATTAATTAGGTTGCTCAAGATATTCCGATGTTGAGCGCGCCCCTCCGCGACGGCGGGGTCGGGCGTCTTCTCGAGGCTCGAAGGCTGAGCGACGGCCGAGCCCCTCAAGCTTTATGCGCAGTGGGGAGGAACCTGAGGCCAGCGATGCCTGACCTCACCGGCTACCGCGGCCCCTCGGAGAAGCTCCTCGCCGGGGCGGGCGCCTCCATAGGCGATGTCTTGGAGGTCTGGGTCGGGGACCAGAGAATAACGGGGACGCTCGTCCCCAGGTACGAGCACAACGACGATACGCACGTCGTCGTCAAGCTGAGGAGCGGCTACAACGTCGGCATCTCTACAGACAGGATCGCCAAGGTCGTGAGGCTCTCGGGGGGCGAGGCGCCCAAGTTCGTCGCCCCCAAGACGGCGGCCAGCGAGGGGCTCCCCAAGGTCTCGATCTTGGGCACCGGCGGGACGATAGCGAGCAGGGTCGACTACCGGACGGGCGCGGTCCATCCAGCGACGACGGCGGAGGAGCTGTACTCGCTCTTCCCCGAGCTCTCCGAGGTCGCGACGATCACGCCGGAGATCGTCCTCAGCGTCTACAGCGAGAACCTCGAGCCGTCGCACTGGGAGGCCATCGCCAAGAAGGTCTCCGAGGTGGTGGGGAGTGGGGCGACCGGTGTGATACTCACGATGGGGACGGACACCATGGGGTATACCGCGGCGGCGCTGAGCTTCGCCCTCCGGGGCCTCCCCGTCCCGCTCTTCATCGTGGGGTCGCAGCGGTCCTCCGACCGCCCCTCCTCGGACGCCTTCCTGAACCTCATCGGGGCGGCGACCTTGGCCGCGCAGGCAGACTTCTCAGGGGTGTACGTGGTGATGCACGCCGACACCGGAGACGAGCGGCTCGCCATCCACAGGGGGACCCGCGTCCGAAAGAACCACACCAGCGCCAGGGACGCCTTCGAGTCGATGGGGGTCGAGCCCCTGGGCTACTGGTCGAGGAGGGGGGTGGACGTCACCGCCAGGGATGCGCCCCCTCCCCGCGGCAGGGCCTCGGGGTTCGAGGCCAAGCCCAGGTTCGACCCTCGGGCGGCGCTGGTCAAGTTCTACCCTTCTATGCCCGGCGGGTACCTCAGCGCCATCCTGGGCTCCGGGCTCCGGGGGGTCGTGTTCGAGGGGACGGGCCTGGGGCACATCAACAGCAAGAACATCGAGACGGTCCAGAGGTTCGTCGAGGGAGGGGGCGTGGCGTGCATGACCTCCCAGTGCCTGTGGGGGAGGGTCGACATGAACGTCTACGACACGGGGAGGGACCTCCTCAAGGCCGGGGTCGTCCCGCTCGAGGACATGCTCCCGGAGACGGCGCTGACCAAGCTGATGTGGTCGATGGCGAACACAAATTCGCCCGACGAGACCAGGAAGGTCATGCAGGATGACCTGGCGGGGGAGACCACCGCCAGGACTGTCCAGAGGAGATAGGGCCGTGGAGGGCAAGCCTGGACGCTCCGGCCTCCCCTTCGACCCGGCGGAGGAGCAGCTCAGGGTCGGCCTGGAGATCCACCAGCAGCTCGCGACCAGGACCAAGCTCTTCTGCCCCTGCCCCATAGCAAAATCGGACGAGCTCCCCCTCTCCTTCGAGAGGCGCCTCCGCCCGACCCAGAGCGAGATGGGCCAGATAGACCCGGCGGCCGTCTTCGAGTTCAACAAGGGCAGGGTCAACCTGTACAGGTGGAACCCAGAGTCCGCGTGCCTCGTGGACACCGACGAGGAGCCGCCTCACCCGCCGAGCACCGAGGCGATCGAGACGGCGATGATAGTCGCGGAGGTGCTGGGCTCGAGTACTGTCGACGAGGTCCACTTCATGCGCAAGCTGGTCATCGACGGCTCGAACACGTCCGGGTTCCAGAGGACCGGGATCGTGGCGCTCGGAGGGGCCCTCCCGGTCGACGGGACGAGCGTCGGCGTCCTGACCATAACCGTCGAGGAGGACTCCTCGAGGGTCCTCAAGGAGGGGGCGCAGGCGAGGGAGTACGCCCTCGACAGGATGGGCGTCCCGCTCGTAGAGATAGCGCTAGACCACGTCGAGGGCGACCCAGACCTCGTGGAGAGGGTCGCGCTCTCCCTGGGCCGGTCGCTCCGGTCGACCGGGAGGGTGGCGAGGGGCCAGGGGACGATCAGGCAGGACCTCAACGTCTCCCTCCTGGGAGGCAAGGTCGTCGAGGTCAAGGGCGTCCAGAAGCTCAACCTGATCTCGAAGGTGGTGAGGTACGAGGGGACCCGGCAGATGGGGCTGGTGAGGATAGCGGCGGAGATCGAGAGACGCGGGATCGCGGAGGTGGAGTGCAGGGTCAACGACGTGACCGAGGCGCTCAAGGCGTCGTCGGCGCCCGTGGTCAGGCGCACCATCCAGAAGGGGGGCGTCGTGTGGTGCGTCTCCGTGACCGACTTTGCAGGGCTGCTGGGCTTCGAGCCCTTCCCTGGCATCAGGCTGGGGAAGGAGCTCGCAGAGATAGCGAGGACGAACGGCCTCGGCGGGGTCATCCACTCCGACGAGTTCGCCAAGCAGGGGATCACAGGCGACGAGGACGTCGCACTCCGCTCCCTGGCGGGGTCCGACTCGGAGGCGGGCCTCGTCCTCGTGGGCGGAGCGCGCGACGCCGTCGAGAACGTGTGCGACCTGATAGCCGAGCGCCTCAGGGTGGCGGGGGCCGGAGTGCCCGCCGAGACGAGGGCCGCGACCGAGGAGGGGGAGACGAGGTACCTGAGGCCGAGGCCTGGCGCGGCAAGGATGTACCCGGAGACGGACATACCGCAGCTCGAGGTGACGGAGGAGTGGAGGGCCAGGCTAAGGGCGAACCTTCCCGTGCCCTGGGAGGAGAGGGTGGCCGGCTACTCGTCGAGGTACTCGCTGAGCGGGGAGGCCGCCCTCCAGCTCTTCGACTCCGGTAACTCGGGCCTCTTCGAGGACCTCGCAGGCAGGCTGAAGCTTGAGCCCTCCGTGGTCGCCTCCTTCCTCGTGGAGGCGCCAGTCCGCCTCTCGAGAGAGGGCGTCGACGACGAGAACATCACCCCCGAAGCGCTCTCAGCTGTCCTTGTCGCCTTGGACTCGGGCAAGTTCGCGAAGGAGGCCGCGGTCGACGTGCTTAGGACGATGGCCAACGGGACGGCGCGGACTCCGGACGAGGCGGCCTCCAAGCTCGGCCTGACCGGGCTGGGCGATGAGGAGCTCCGCGCGCTGGTGAGGGACGTGGTCTCGAGGAACAGGCCGCTCGTCAAGGAGAAGGGAGACCGGGCGTTCAGCGTCCTGATGGGAGAGGTGATGAAACTGGCGAGGGGGCGCGTCGACGGGCAGAAGGTGAGCATGGAGCTGAGGCGGGCCCTGGAAGAGGGTCAATAGATTTTTTCGCGAAGGACGCTTAAATAACGACCGCGACTCTCCTGCCCCCAGATGTCTGACGATTCCAAGATCAAAGTCCGTGTGAGGTCCGGCGAGAGCGAGGCAGAGATCGAGGCGTCCATCGCTGACTTTAGGCAGGCGATCGAACTGATCCCCGAGGTGCTGGCGAAGCTCCCTCGGCGCGGGGAGGACTTTTCACGCGAGGCCGTCCGGCCCTACGTCGAGCAGCCCAGGGCGCAGGCGGTCGAACCTTCCACGATGGTGCTCGAGGCACAGGTCCCCTCGATGCCCGCCGTCACGATAGAGAAGGGGGACTCGCTGAGCGACGTGATCTCAAAGTTCTTCTCAGACCCATGGGGCGGCAGCCCGAAGAAGCTGATGGACGTCAGGGAGGCGCTAGAGTCCTACGGCCTCAACTACCCCAAGCAGTCTGTCGCGGTGGCGCTGCTGAGGCTCGCGAAGGGTTCGAGGATAAGGCGGTTCAAGGGCGAGGGCGGCGAGTTCGTCTACACGGCCGCGACTGGTGCGGTCCGCGCGGCGACGCCCAGGCCAGTAGAGGCCAGGCCGGCGCAGGAGGAGGCGCCTTCGCCGGAGGGTGCAGGTGCGCAGGAGGAGCAGCTCGACCTCGACGCCCCCACCGCGAACTAGAGGGCCTTCCCTCCGGCCAAATCTTTAATCGGGGACCAATCGCCCCGGCGTAGCGTTTGTCGACTACAGCGGACAGGCAGCTCTCCGTGGCGGTGAGCTACGGCGACGTCAAGGTCGAGTTCTCTGGCTCCCCCGACGTGGTCTTCCGGTCGCTCCACGAGTTCATCGCGAAGGAGGTCCCGAACATCGACCTCGCGAAGAGCATCTCCGTCAACTACTCTCTCAACGACCTGGTCCAGATGTTCAGGGACTACATCCGGTTCACCGAGGAGGGGCCCAGGGTGTGGGCCCAGGACAGGAAGCTGAGCGACAAGGACGTCATCGCCCTCCAGCTGGTGGCCGCGAGGGCGGCCAAGCTCTCCGGGAGGGCGAAGGGCGACGACATGAACGTCGCCGAGCTCCAGGCGGCCACCAGCCTCATCGCGAAGACGATAGGCTCGAGGCTCTCGGAGCTGACAAAGTCGGGGGCGGTGGAGAGGGCGGAGGGCGAGGGGACCGGTAGGTACAGGATTACTACGACGGGCGTCCACTGGCTCCACGACCAGCTGGTGAAGAAGTTCCCGAGGTCGCCTCAGGCGCCCTGACCCTCGAGCGGCCTCTTCTGGACGTACCTGTAGTTCCTCATCGTCCCGTCCCTGAAGAGGGTCCCCTCCCTCACGAGGTCGACCAGCGCGTGGGAGACGGCGGTCCTGTCGTAGTGGTACCCCCTCCTCGCCAGCTCTTCGTGGACCTCGCCGAGGGTCTTCTCGGCCGAGAACCAACCCTCCTTCCACATCCTCTCCAGCAGCCCCCTGCACGTCTCGAACCTCTTGCCCTCCTCCCCTGGAGCGGCCGAGTCGAGGGAGGCCTCGATCGAGACCTGTTCTTTCGACGACATCCCCGCGAGGACGCTCTCCACCGCCTGCTGGACCTTGTCGGGGGCGCACGTTATCTCGATCTCCCAGGTGCCTCGCTTCAGCTTGACGGTGACGCTGGGCGGGGGCGGCTCCTCAGACGTCTTCGTCCACCCACCCTGTCATATTGCGCACTAGCATGTTGCGCAACACTTATTAATTAAGTTCATGATACTCATGTTGCGCAACATGAACAACCAATTGAGCGTCTCTACGGTCGTCAGCATGGACACCCTCCAGTCCCTGGCAAGGGAGTTCAAGCAGCGCTTCGAGGTCTCCTCGGGGCTGATACACGAGAGGCTGGCCGGCAAGGAGTTCGTGTTCAACCACGACGGCAAGGACAACTATCCCTTCGGGGGCTGGAGCGAGGCCTGCGAGGGGGAGCTACACGAGATAGCCCCTGAGCGCGAGCAGGCTACCATAGCCTCCACCGACTCCTCTTGCATCCTCTTGGGCGAGTCGTTCGAGGGCGCGGTCTACGCGGTCAGGGCCGCCGTCGCCTTCAGCTGCGCCGGGCTCGTGAGGGGGTACTTCCGCGTCGGCCCGACCATCGTCTACCTCTCGGCGAAGGGAGCCTACGGCCTCCCTGCTGACCTCGAGCCGTTCGAGCTCAGGGTCGCGCTCACCGACCACCAGATCGCCGAGCGCGTGATCAGGAACGGCGTCGAGAGGAGGATAGTGTCTGCGCTCGCCGCTTCGCCACAGGTCTCAATAGCGATGGCCGACGGCTCGCTGAGGCACCCCTTCGAGGCCTACCCTGCCGAGGTGGCCGAGTCGCCGTCCGCCTGCCTCGTGGGGTTCTCAAAGTCCAGCTCGCTCGTGTCGTCGAGCAGGCTGACCGGGACGGTCAACAAGTCGCCGGGCCCGGCCTACTGCGCCTCCAGGGATGGAGCCATCTCGACCGTCGTGGCCAAGTTCGCCGGCGACGGCCTGGTCTTTCGGCTCGACGTGGCGCGCCCGACCGCGGCCCTCCCGAAGGTCCTCGGCCTGATCCTGTTCAACGACGCCTTCTCGGTGGGCTATCCAGAGTCGCTCAGGGTCGCCCACCACCTCTCCGTCTTCTCCCGCTCTGAGGACACCGCCCTCAAGGCCTACCTCAGCAAGAGGTACCTCCTCAAGCGCCTCCCCGCCTTCGGGGTGAGGCGGATGACCCTCGGCGGGCTGAGCAACTCGGGGTGATGAGAGACGAGGATCCTCCGCAAGGACGGCGCCGACATGCTGGTCGTGGCGTCTCCGGCCGAGAACGTGAGGCTGGGCGACTACCTCATGGTCGCCGAAAAGGAGGAGAGGAGCCTAGTCCTCCAGATCTACGACGAGAGGTACCTCGACGTGGGCGGGATCGAGGAGGAGGTAGCGAGGGAGGAGGTGCTCTTCGCATCGACGCAGGGGGTCACGGAGGACCCGGCCGACGTCGGGACCATCTCGAAGGAGATCCGGGACATGAGGCTGCTCCAGTGCAAGATAAGGGGGAGCATCGAGCACGGCAGGTACAGCTCGAGGAACGACTGGATCCCCTCCCGGACCGTCTCCAAGGTCTCGAAGCTAGGGGTCAACGAGCTCCTCGAGCTGGTGGGGAGGCCGGGCGAGAGGATGATAAAGATAGGGAGGGCGGGGAGCAGGAACCACCAGTTCGGCGTCCCCGCCGAGGCGCTGGACGGCCGGGTGACGATAATCACGGGGAGGAAGGAGTCGGGCAAGTCCCACCTCGCCAAGATGCTCGTCAGGGGGCTCGTCCAGCAGGGGGCATACTGCATAGTGTTCGACCTCAACGAGGAGTACGGGAGCGTAGGGCTCAGGGCCGACGGGAGCGCCACCGAGATAGCGAAGAAGGTCGAGGTGAGGCGGCCAGGGAGGAACCTCAAGTTCTCCCTCGCCGGGGCGGGTCTCCGCGCCATCACATCCCTCCTCACCCACTCACTCGACATGACCGGGACCTCGGTGAGGGAGTTCATCCGGATCTGGGAGGCGATGGAGGCCAAGCACGAGGTCGGCATGACATCGCTCGGGAACTACATCCAGCAGTGGAGGTGCAACGAGTTCGTCCGCGACGCTCTCTACTCGAGGTTCTTCACCCTCTCGAACTCGGGCATATTCTACGACGGGAAGGAGGGCGACCCCGACACCAGGGACGACGACGCGATGGAGGCGTTCTTCGAGACCCACCCCGAGGGTGGGGCGCTGGTGGTGTCACTCACCAGGACTTCGCCCCTCAACAGGAGGATGACCGTCGAGCTCGTGCTCTCGAAGCTCGTCGACCTCCTCGAGCACAGGAAGGCTCCCCCGGTCTTCCTCTTCTCCGAGGAGGCGCACCTATACCTCAGGGAGACATACTGGGAGGACCTGATAACGAGGATGAGGCACTTCGGGGTGTTCGCCACCTTCGTCACCAACCAGCCCGACGCCATCAAGCAGGAGATCTACAGGCAGGCGGACAACATCTTCCTCTACAACTTCTCGAACGACGCCGACCTCTCGCTCGTCTCCCAGGCCTCGACGGCCGACACCGACACGGTCAGGTCGATCGTAAGGACCCTCCCCCCCAGGATGTGCCTCGCCCTCGGGCACGCGGTCAGCAACCTCCCCATCGTCGTCAGCGTCGACCAGTTCGACTCGCCGCCGACCGGGATGACGAGGCTGTTCTTCCAGAAGGAGCAGGTCAGCGCCCCGCTCCAGGGCAAGAGGGGGCTGGAGGGGTGAGCGGGATGGCGGGCTCGCCCTCGTGCGGGTTTTGCAGGAGGAGGCTGGCGGGCGAGTTCTACTACACCTGCCTCGGGTGCGAGGCCTCGTACTGCTACATCCACGCTTCGCGCCACCCCCCTTCGAGCTGCCGCCCCAGGCTGGAGCCTGAGGCTGGCGTGCCCGTCATCCTCCCCCGAGCGCGGGGGAGGGTCGACCGCTCTTCGGCAAATGTTTAATACTCATTCGCCACATTTTGAGAGGCATGGAGTCCTCCCGGCAGGAGTCGATAGCCAAGATCGCCGGCGAGGTGGTCGCCAGCGAGGAGCCGGGCAAGGCCCTAAAGTCCTGGAGGGAGAAGCTCGGCATCAGGCAGATCAACCTCGCCAGGCAGCTCAAGCTCTCCCCCTCTGTCCTCAGCGACTATGAGAGCGGGAGGAGGCCATCCCCGGGCGTCCTGTTCGTCAGGAAGTACGTTGAGGCGATGGTCACCCTCGACGAGTCCCAGGGCAGGGTCGCCACCAGGCTCCTCTCCAGGGAGGACAGCTCGGCCATCCTCGCGATAAAGGAGTTCGTCGAGCCGATAAGCGCGACGGACCTCCTCCACAGGGTCAAGGGCAAGGTCCTCGCGGGGGACCCAAGCAAGCTCCACCTCTACGGCTACACTGTGGTCGACAGCATCAAGACGATCTACGCCCTCTCGGGCTATGACTTTTACCGCATCTTCGGGGCGACCACGGAGAGGGCGATAATCTTCACCAAGGTGGGCATGGGGCGGAGCCCCCTGGTCGCGATCAGGGTCTCCCAGCTAAAGCCCAGGGTGGTGGTCGTCCACGGCCCAGAGCACCTCGACCCGCTCGCCGTCGACCTGGCGAAGAAGGAGGGGCTCGTCCTGGCCCTTTCGCACAGCGCCGACGAGGCGGACATCATCTCTTCTCTCGCGTCGCTCGGCCGCGAGCGACCCAAGCCCTGAGCGAGAGCCAAGGAACCTTTTTAGGGCGTGGCGCCGCCGTCCGAGTCCCGGCTCCTCGTTGATCCAGGTCACCCTACTCGGCTCCCTAGAGGACCTCGCGGTGGTGGTGGCCTTCGCATTGGTCGCCATAAGCGCAAGCGCGATCGACAGGCGGGGGTTCCTCGCCAGCCTCGCCGTCGGTTACCCGATCCTCCTCGGGGGCGGTTGGACCTGGTTCGTGATCGTTGCCACCTTCTTCGTCCTCGGGGTCGCCTTCACCTGGTACCGCTACGAGTACAAGAAGAGCATCGGGAGCGCCCAGGAGAAGGGAGGCACAAGGAACTGGCCGAACATCCTCGCGAACGGGGGGGTGGCTGCCCTCCTCGGCTTGGGCGAGTTCCTAGGAGGGGGGCCGGTGTTCTCCGTCCTCTACCTGGGGGCGGTCTCGGCGGCCGCTAGCGACACGGTCGCCACGGAGCTAGGCCTCCTAAACAGGGCGCCGCCACGCCTCATCACCGACCCGAGGCGCGAGGTGTCTCCGGGCACCTCGGGAGGCGTCAGCCCAATGGGTTTCGCCGGCTCCCTCATCGCCTCCCTGCTCATCGGCGCGGTCGCGGCGGTGCTCGGGGTGGCGAGCCAGCTCCAGGCGCCGTACGTGGTCGCCATCGCCGTCTCGGGAGGCCTGGTCGGGTCGGTCGCCGACAGCGTGGCGGGAGCCACCTTCCAGAGGAAGAGCTACTGCACCGTGTGCGGCAAGCCCTCGGAGAACCTGATCCACTGTGGGGAGCCTACGATGTACGCCTCTGGCCTCAAGCTCGTGGACAACCACGTCGTCAACGTCCTCGCGACCGTCTTCGGTGCGCTCGGGTCTGTAGGGCTGTTCCTTCTACTGCAGTAGGTTGCCCTCGAGCCATTCGCGGAGGTCGTCGGCCTTGACCCTCTCCTGCGACCTGTCGTCCCTCTTCCTCACGGTGACCTCGCCCTTCGAGAGCGTATCGTGGTCGACGGTGATGCAGAACGGCACGCCGGCCTCGTCGGCCCGGGCGTACCTCCTCCCTATCGAGCCCGACTCGTCGAAGAACAGGTCGTAGTCTGCCCTGAGGGACTCGTAGATCCTCTCGGCCTCCTCGGGGAGGCCGTCCTTCGACACGAGCGGGAAGACCCCGGCCTGGATGGGGGCGAGGCCAGGCCTGAGAGAGAGGTAGACCCTCTCGCCCCCCTTGCCGTCGCTCTCCGAGCGGTAGGCCCTCTCGAGGATGACGTAGATGCTCCTGTCGACCCCCATCGAGAGCTCGAATATGTGCGGGAGTACCTTCTTCCCACCCTCCTCGATGGTGTAGTCCGTCCCGCTGACCTCGGAGTGCCTCTTGAGGTCGTAGTCCGACCTGTAGTTGCAGGCGACGAGCTCCAGCCACCCTACCGTTGTCCTCACCTCGAGGTCGAAGGCCACCTTGGAGTAGAACGCCTTCTCGACGTCGGTGAGGGTCCTCAGCCTGATATCGCCCTTCGCGACCCCGATGGGTTCCTCGTAGAAGCTCTGGATCAGGTAGAGGTAGTAGCCGATCAGCTTGTTCGGGACGACGCCGGACGCTATCGCGTCGGAGACCCTGACGAGGGTGGGCTCCACGTCGCCCTTCGAGATGGAGAGCATGAAGTCCGAGGCGACGTCGAACTTCGGGAGCGAGACGTTCTCAGGGTTGAAGCACACCTCTATCTCCGCCTGGTAGATCTCGCGGACCCTGAGCACGCCCTGCCTGGGGGCTATCTCGTTCCTGAAGCTCTTCCCGAACTGGGCGAAGCCCTTGGGGAGCTTCACGCGCTGGGTCTTGAACAGGTAGGGCACGTCGGCGAATATCCCCTGGCAGGTCTCCGGGCGGAGGTAGGCTTCCTCGGCCTGCGGGCCGATCCCGAGCCTGAACATCATGTTGAACCTCTTCGTCCCCGCGAGCTCCGACTTGCACTTTTGGCACCTTATCCCGTTCTCCTTGAGCAGGGCGTCGTACTGGTCGTCGGGGAGGTTCTCCGGGGTCGCGTGGCCGAGCTTCTCCTCGAGGAGCTTGTCAGGCCTGTAGAGCGAGTGGCACTTTCCGCACTCCACTATGGGGTCGGTGAAGTTCGTCAGGTGGCCGGAGGCGACGAAGACCGCCTTCGGCATTATCACAGCGGCGTCTACCTCGACCATCTCGTCGCGCTTGACGAGGTGCCTGCGCCAGAGGTCGACGTACCGGTTCTTGAGGGCGACTCCGAGAGGGCCGTAGTCCCAGAACCCGGCTGGGGTGTTGGGGTACGCCTCGGAGGACTTTAGCAGGTAGCCCCGCCTCGTGGCGACGTTCATCACGTCTTCGTAGTTCAACCGGCGGCCCTCCCGGCCCACCAGACCATATTTTAGGAGTTGTAAGGTTCGGACGCGCTCAGACGGCCTTGATCTGCTTGACCACGCTCGGCCTTACCTTCCTGAAGACCCTGTAGCCGCAGATGCACTTCACCTCTGGAAGGGAGGACAGCTCCTCCTGGGTCGTCCTCGTCCCGCACCTCACGCACTCGTAGACCGCCCCGGGGAACACCTTGACGGGCGCCGGCTCCGCAGCGGCGCCTGCCGCAACCTTGCCCTCGCCCGGCTGTGGAGATTGAATCTCAGACATTTCTGATTTTTCGCAAGATGAGGGCGTATTTCTACGTTGCCCCGTGAACCGAGTCTCTCGGATAGAGAACGGTTAAATTTCGCTCCTTAGACCCCTCCCCTTGCATGGCAAACGATAGAGCGCTCGGGGGAGCGATCCTCCTCGGGAGCATCCTCGGGATAGTAGTATACGGGATTCTGCTGTACTTTTGGGCGACGCTGATCCTCGAGATAACCGCGTTCCTCGCCGTGGTGGTCCTCCTCGGGATACTCGGCTGGATCGGCTGGACGATGGCCACCACCCCCGCCCCGGAGCCGATGCCTGAGATGGCCGGCGCCGGACAGACGGCGGCAGGTGCGCCCGCCTCTGGCACCGCGGACAAGAAGCCGGGCCCCTGAGCCTAGTACTTCCTGAACCTGATGCTCAGCACGCCGAAGAAGAACTCCCAGATCTCGCCTCCCCCCATCTTGGAGGCGCCCTTCGCCCTCTCCTCGAAGGTGAAGGGGACCTCGACCATCCTGAAGCCGTTCTTCTTCAGGATGTAGAGCTCCTCGACCTGGAAGATGAACCCGGTCGACCTCGGCTGGTGGGCGAGAAGGGTCTCGGCCGCCTTCCTGCTCAGCGCCTTGAAGCCTGTCGTGGTGTCCTTGACGCTGAGCCCCAGGACGGTCCTCGAGAGCCAGCTCGCGCCCTTGCTTATCGCCTTCCTCCTCCAGTTCAGCCCCCTGAAGCTCCCTCCCTCGACGTGCCTTGAGGCGATTGCGACATCTGGTCCGGACGACGCCGCCCGGACGAGCGTCTCGATCATCTCGGGAGGGTGCTGGAGGTCAGCGTCGATCTGGACGATGACGTCGGGGTCGAAGTTCTCGATTGCATACTTGAACCCGTCGAGGTAGGCCGTCCCCAGCCCCAGCTTCCCTGGCCTCTCGAGCAGCCTCACGGCCGGCACGTCCCTCATGATGTCCCTGATCTCCGCCCCCGTCCCGTCGGGGCTCCCGTCGTCGACGAACAGGACCGCGGTCCTCCCGCCGGAGGAGTCGAGGATGGGCCCGAGCCTGCGGACGAACTCCCTGATGTTCTCCTTCTCGTTGTAAGTGGGCGAGACGACGGCCACCCTGGGCAAGCGGGTCTCCGACGCGGAGCCCGGCGTGGTCTTCGACAAGCCGCTCGTCCTAGGCGGACTTTACTGCCCTGACGAACTGCTCCGCTATCATGTTGATCTCCTCCTGGGTGACCCCGGGGTGCACCGGGAGGGAGAGGACCCCCGCCGCGGCCCTGTATGCCTTGGGGAGCTTGAGGGTCCCGTATCCCAGCTTCTTGTACAGGGGCATCCGGTTGACCGGTGTCTCCCAGTAGACCGCGGCGCCGACCCCCGCGTCCCTTAGCCTCTTCATAACCTCGTCCCTCCCCTTCGCGAGGAGGACTGTGTAGAGGTACCAGACGTGCTTCCTGTCTGGGGCCAGCTGCGCGAGCCTGACACCCTTGAGCGAGGAGATGCCCTCGCCCAGCGCCCTGGCGTTCCTCCTCCTCGCTTCTACGTACCCTTCGAGCCTGTCCATCTGGACGGACGCGATCGCCGCCAGGACCTCGGGCATCCTGTAGTTGAAGCCGAGGACCGAGGTGTCGTAGCCCCCGCGCATCCCGTGGTTCCGGACGAGCCTCGCCCTGTCCGCGAACTCGTCGTCGTCGGTCGTTATCGCTCCTCCCTCCCCCGATGTGATCACCTTCGTGGCGTAGAGGCTGAAGCACCCGGCGTGGTCGGTCTTGCCCGCAGGCCTCCCCTTGTACTCGGCCCCCAGCGACTCCGCTGCGTCCTCTATGACCTTGAGCGACCTCCTGTCCGCGATCTCCCTCACCTCGTCGAGGTCGGCCGGGTACCCGTAGACGTCCACGGGGATTATCGCCCTTGTCCTCTTCGTGACCTTCCTCCTCACGTCCGCAGGGTCGATGTTGTAGTCGTCCTTGATGTCTGCGAACACTGGCTTGGCGCCCGCCGCGAGGACGACGTTCGCCGTCGCCTCGAACGTGAAGGCTGGGACTATCACCTCGTCCCCCCTGCCTATCCCGTAGGCCACGAGGGACGTGTGGAGGGCGGCAGTCCCGGAGTTGACGGCGATCGCGTGCCTCGTCCCCACCTTCGCCCTTAGCTTCCCCTCGAACTCCTTGACGCACTTGCCGCCCTCGTAGCTGGCGTTTGTCAGGAGGCCGCTGTCCAGCACTGCCATGACCGCCTCCTTCTCCTCCTTCCCCAGGATGGGGATGTTGATGGGGATGAACCTCATCTCGACTCCTGCCTCCCTTTCCCCAAGGTTATCATTGTTGGTGCGTCCCTCTGACAGGCGTCCCACCGGCCCTCGTCTCGGCCATCACCTCTTCCAGGACCTTCGTCCCCTTGAACCTCTCCCTGACGGGGGCGAGCATCGCGTCGAGCTCCCCGGCCACCGCCGCTTTTAGGTCGACGGGGTGGAGCTTCCCAGCGAGGTAGTCCCTCTCCATGTCCTGGTAGCTCGAGTAGGTGACGGGCCCGCCGAACTTGTCCGGTCTCTTCACGGTCACCTCCCTGGGGTCGTGGAAGACGAGGTACCTCGCGAACTCCAGGACCGGGTTCCCCTCGACCTGCCTCTCCGGGCACCATGCCTTGCCGAGCTTCCGCGCGATCTCCTCCCCGCTGTCGTGGATGAATATCCCGGAGTCGGGCTTGGACTTGCTCATCTTGCTCGAGACCATCTTGTCCGACTCCGCGTCCTCGTCCATCCCCCTTGCCTCGGGCTTCTCGAGCCCCCCGAGCAGGTGGTGGTGGACCGCTACCGGGACCTTCCACTTCAGCGGGGGGAAGACCTCCCTCACGAGGACGTGGATCTTCCTCTGGTCCATCCCGCTGTGGACGATGTCGAGGTCCATCGCCCTGATGTCTGTCGCCTGCATAGGCGGGTAGATGTACTGCGCCAGGTCGAGGCTCTCCTTGGTCGTCCTCCCCATTATCGTGAGGCAGCGGGAGTCCCTGGCGAGCGTGATCTCCTTGGAGAACCGGAGCAGGTCCTTCCAATACTGGTCGTTCTTCTCGTAGAGGTGGCTGCCCAGCTCGAACTCCACCCCGGGGCAGAAGAAGGAGAAGGCCTCCTTGTAGTACCTCGACGCCCGCTCTATCCTGGCGAGGTCACCGCCCATCTTGTTGTTGATGTAGCTGTGCCAGTCGGCGAGGAAGACCTTGCACCTGATTCCCGCCTTGAGCATGTCGTTGATCTTGAAGCCGACGATTACAAGCGACCCCAGGTGGAGCAGGCCGGATATCTCGAGCCCGATGTAGTGCTTCGGGTGCGCCTCCCTCTCGAGGAGCGAGGCCAGCTCAGACTCGGTGAGGACCTCTTCGGTGGGGGGCCTCTTGACGAGCGCCACTCTCTGCTCTAGGTCCATGCTGCGGGTTCGACGTGGCCTTCCCCTCGCCCGTATCCATTTAAGCGATATTCAACGGCATTCCGTCGCCCGCGCCGGCTCCGGCAAACTCTTAAAGCGAGCCGGCTCCCTCGGTCCTCGAAGCCACTTGGAGCAGATGGACGAGCTACGTCGTCCAGACGCCAACACTCGCCTGATGTACAGGATAGTGTTCGTAGCCTCGGGCCTGGTCATACTGGCCACCTGGGCGTACGGCGTCGGCACCTCGGCGCTCTACGCCAGCGGTAGCATCCCCGTGATAGGGCAGAACATGGTCAACGTGGAGTGGCCCCTCCCGTACTTCGCGCAGCCGGTCACCTACCTCAGCGTCGCCTCCGTCACCTTCTTCTACACGGGGCTCCGCCTGTGGCAGAACAAGGTCGCCCAGTGGTCCCACCTCGCCCTGTCGTCCCTCCAGCTCGTCGCGGTGGTGGTCGCCTTCGCGACGGCCTACGAGGTCCTTTACAACTTCATGCTGTGGGGCTCTTACTTCGGCGTCCAGGTCCTCTCCAACAGCGGCGCCAGCCCGAACCTGATAGCGAGCCCAGGGCCTGTCCCGTGGAACCTCGTCTTCGCGACGAGGATGTTCTCAGCCCTCTTCGCGATAAGCGGCTACAGCGCGTTCTTCCTTCGGAAGGTCAATCAGGTCCGCGGTCTTCCAGAGACGCTCTAGGCCTTCTTGGGGCTCGCGGCCGGGCGGCCCAGCGACAGGGTCTCCAGCTCCAGGTATGCGCAGACCACGGCGAACACCCCGAAGATCGCGAGGCTGGTGAGCCCGAACGACCCCAGCCCCGACCCGAGGAGCGTCACCGCCTCGTAGGCCTGGTAGACCGTGAGGATCAGGCCGAAAAGGGCGCTCGCGCCGCCGAGCGGGCGTCCCACCCAGTTGGACGGCATCGCGACCATGATGACTCCGCTGAGGACGAAGGCGAGCGCAGCGAGCAGCAGCAGGGCTCCTCCGCCTGTCGCGACTATGCCCACCCAGAATGCTCCCACCACGAAGAAGAGGATCGGCAAGAGCCACTCCCGAAGCGACTTGGCCACGTCTCGGACCGAAAAATCCAGAAGTTATAATCATATCGTCACGATTCAGGTCGACTTTATCCCGAGCGGACCGGGCGGGGTCCCGCCGGATTCACGGCGCCAGAGGCGCGGAGGTGGCGAGTTTCCAGGTGACGACGAACTCGCAGTGGTCGCCGTTCACGGCCTCGCACGAAAGCTCGGACGCCATGGCCTCTGCTCCAAGGATCGATGAGATCATCCCCTCCATGAACCCTCGCACGTACCAGCACCTCGGCTCCTGGGCCGAGACCCCTCTCACCATGGGCGAGTTGCGCATGACTATCCTGACCTCGCTCTTGAGCAGGTTTATCTCGCCCACTTCGATGAGCCCCCACCCGAGCTTGCTGTAGCTGCTGCTGAGTTCCTCGGCGAGCTTGTCGATCCCAACTTCGTCGACAAGCTCGGAGAATTTCCTCCCTTCGGTCGCCCCAACGGTCTTGCCCGCGTTGTGCCAGATCACGCACGCGCCCGATTGGAGCATTGCCACCTCCCGTTCGTAGACCCTTCTCAGCGCCTCGCCCGAAATCAGCACCCAGTCTTCGCCCGTCGAAGCGCGGAGCTCTCCCTTGGTCAGGTCGAACCGAGGCAAGACGTCCGCGCTGTTCGTCCTCTGTTTGCTGTCCAATCCCCTTCTGGTTCGGGGATGCGAGTAATCACCTTTGTTGCCGTTTCGCAGGTTGGGGATTGCCAGCAGACCTGATCAGGGCGTTGTTTCGAAGCTGGGCTCGGCGCAAGAGAGGTCTGGCCTTTCCGGACGAGGTCGGGCTCGGGTCAGACCTGCCATGGAAGGGGAGCTCGTGGTGGCCCATCCCCACAAGCCCCGTCGGGATAGGGTCTATAGGGCGGCAGCACCCACCAGCGGGTCGGGTTGCCCATCCCCATCCTTGAGCCGTCAGCCAGGGAGACGGCGCTGCGGATAAGGAGGCGGGTGCAGGCCGTCGAGGGCGTGAAGGGCTGCGAGGTGGCCCTCCTCTCCACGGGGAAGAAGCCGCACGTCCGGGTCACCCTCGCGCTCGAAGGCTCCCCTGGCCCGGAGAGGGCCCACGCCATCTGCGCGGGGGTCGACCACGAGGTGAGGAAACTCGTCCCGAACTCCAGGGTCTCGATACTCTCTGGGACTGGGGGCCGCGAGGACGGCCAGGTGTGGAAACTCGTCGAGCGCATCGCGGAGAACGAGCCGGGCTCGAGGGGAGCCCACAACATCTACGTCCGGAGGGAGGGCAACGAAGTGGGGGTGGACTTCCACCTCGAGGTCGCAGCTCCATTGGGCGAGAAGGAGGCTCGCCAGGTCGCCTCCCAGGTCGAGAGGAAACTCAAGGCGGCCGACCCCAAGATATCAGAGGTGGTCGTCCACAGGGAGACCGCGGCCGACCGGGTCTCGAGCGAGTGGTGGGGGCACGGCATCGAGACGAGGCTCTACGTAGAGCACTTGATGAGGCGCTTCCCCGACCTGAGGCTGGCCTCCCCTCCGGTCATCAGGAGGATGAGCGACGGCAGACTCCGCGTGGCCCTGCGGGTGGCGTTCGACCGCGACCCGGGCCAAGAGCAGGCCGAGAGCGCCGTGTCCGGGCTCGAGGCGGCGGTGATGTCGGGAGACGGCTCGATCGCCAAGGTTGAGGTGGCCCGGGTGACCGGCGAACCGAAGACAAGGCGCCGAAAGAGAACGGGTTAGTCAGTGCTCCGAGCCAAGAAGGGGCACCAGGAGAAGCCCAGTCTGGAGTTCTCCCCTATGTCCAAGGAGGACGTCTCCCGCGAGCTGGGGACAGGCCCTGATGGGCTGTCGGACGAGGAGGCGGCGAACCGCCTTGCCGCCTTCGGCCCCAACGACCTCCCCAGGGACAGGCCGACCTGGCTGAAGATCCTGAGGAACCAGTTCGGCAACCCGATGTTCCTCATACTCCTCATCGTGGCGGTGGCCTCGGGCTTCCTCGGGCAGCCGGAGCAGGCTGCGATAATCCTGGTGATCATGGGGACCAGCGTGGTCCTGGGGTTCTACAACGAGTTCCGGGCCGAGAGGCTGGTCGAGGAACTCCAGAGCCGGACGTCGATAAAGGCAGTCGTCACCAGAGGCGGGAAGGCCTCCGAGGTCGACTCGGCGACGGTCGTCCCGGGCGACGTGCTCAACGTGTACATCGGGGACATAGTCGCCGCAGACGTCAGGCTGACCGACGTCAAGGAGCTGGAGGTGGACGAGTCGGTCCTCACGGGAGAGTCCTTCGCCGCGGAGAAGAACGTGGAGTCGACTCCGGGCGTGCCTTCGGGGCCGAGCCAGGCCGCCGACCTCCTCTTCATGGGAACCGTGGTCGTGCGGGGGAGCGGCCGCGGGGTCGTGGTCAACACGGGGAGGAGGACGTCCTTCGGCGCGATATCGAGGACGCTCGCCCGCGCCCACCCCGAGACGGAGTTCCAGAGGGGGACCAGGAGGTACGGCAACTTCCTCCTCCTGCTCACCTTCTTCCTCGCGGTCGGGATATTCGGGTTCAACGCCCTCGTGGGGCACTCGCTCCTGAACTCGCTCCTCTTCGCCCTCGCGGTGGCGATAGGGCTCGTCCCCGAGCTGATGCCGGGGATCGTCACCATCGCGCTCTCGCGAGGCGCCCACAGGATGGCGAAGGAGCAGGTGGTGGTCAAGCGCCTCGCGGCGATGGAGAACCTGGGGAACGTCGACGTCCTGTGCACGGACAAGACGGGGACCCTCACCGAGGGGAGGATCGGGGTCGCAAGCGTCCTCGGCCCGGACCTCCAGCCCTCGACCGATGCTCTCACCCTCGCCCTGGTCTGCAACGCCGCGGTGGTCGGCCCCGACGGGAGGGCGACCGGGAACGCCATGGACGCGGCGACTTGGGAGTACGCCCTCCGCGGGGGCGCGGCCTCCTCGGCGTCCGAGTACTCGAAGGTGGACGAGATCCCCTTCGACTACGAGAGGCGGATGATGAGCGTCGTCGCAAGGAAGGGCGGTGGGCTCCTGCTCATCACGAAGGGTGCCCCTGAGTCCGTCCTCCCCAGGTGCACCAAGTTGGCTTCGCGAGGCGGGCCGCCGGAGGAACTCTCCCCCGAACTCGGGGGGAGGCTCCAGTCGGAGGTGGCGGCCTATTCTAGGCAGGGGCTCCGTGTCCTGGCCGTCTCCTCGAAGCCGGTCGAGGAGCGCGGGTCGTTCGCGGCGGAGGACGAGGCAGGCCTCACCCTGGAGGGGTTCCTCACCTTCGCCGACCCTCCCAAGAAGGACGCGGCGGCCGCCGTCTCGAAGCTCGCCGTCCTGGGGGTGGGTGTCAAGATCCTCACCGGCGACAACGAGCTGGTGGCCACAAAGACGTGCGAGGAGATAGGCATCCCCGCCGGCAAGGTCCTGACGGGTACCGACCTCGTCCCGATGAGCTGGGCGGAGTTCAAGGCGGCCGCCTCGGCGACCACGATATTCGCGAGGGTGACCCCCGAGCAGAAGCTCGACGTGATCAAGGCGCTCAAGGAGAACGGCCATGTGGTCGGCTACATGGGCGACGGGGTGAACGACGCGCCCGCCCTCTACGAGGCCGACGCGGGGATATCGGTGGACTCGGCGGTCGACGTCTCCAAGGGCGCGGCCGACATCATACTCCTGAGGAAGGACCTGAGCGTCCTCGCCGGGGGGATTGAGGAGGGGAGGCGGACCTTCGGGAACACCATGAAGTACGTCCTGATGGGCACGAGCTCCAACTTCGGGAACATGTTCAGCGCCTCCGCCGCCTCCGTCTTCCTCCCCTTCCTCCCGATGCTCCCCATGCAGATACTCTTCATGAACCTCCTCTACAACGTCGCGAACCTCACCCTCCCGACGGACAACGTCGACCCAGAGTACACGGAGTGGCCGAGGAGGTGGGACGTCGGCTTCGTGAGGAACTTCACCCTGTTCTTCGGCCCCTTTAGCTCGGTCTACGACTTCCTCACCTTCGGGATAATGCTCTTCATCTTCGGCGCCTCCGCGTCGCTCTTCCAGAGCGGGTGGTTCGTCGAGTCCTTCTGGACGGAGGTCCTCATCATCTTCGTCATCAGGACTCGCCGCATCCCGTTCTTCACCAGCAGGCCGGGCAAGTGGCTGACCGTCCTGACCCTAGGGTGCGTCGCCTTCGGGACGGTCCTCCCCTTCACCCAGCTGGGGGCGTTCCTCGGGTTCGTCGCCCTCCCGCCGCTCTTCTGGGCGCTCAACATACTCATGACGGCGACCTACCTGCTGCTCGTCGACGCGGGCAAGGTGTTCTTCTACAGGGTGTGCGGCTATTGACGGAGGCGACCCGCTGACATGGCATACGCCGAGCTGTTCGGCTGGTGGATAGCGACCATCAGCTGGAGCATCGCCTTCCCCATAGCGGTGAGCCTGTACCTCTACCGCGGGAGGAAGCGCCCACGTGCGCACCGAGGGCGGTTCTGGCTGGCTAGGGACTTCGTCTTCGTCTGGTTCCTCCTCGGCCTCCTCGCCTTCTACGTCGTCGTGGTGGGGGAGGGGTCTCCTCTCCTCTTCGCCATGGGGAACGTCGCCGTGGAGTTCCTCCTGCTCATCTACGTCGCCGGAGCGAGCCGAGGGCGATGGTAGAGGCCCAGGCGCGCCGGGCCGACAGGGACATCCCCGTAGCCGGAGGGCTGTCCCCCCGAGCGGTGGCTGGGCTCGCGGAGTACGTCAAGGCGCACTACCTCGACCCCAACCTCAGGTTCATCGCAGGGGGAGGGTACACGGAGTCGCGCTCTGCCGACGGCAGGTCGGCGGACCTGGAATGGCGCTTCGCGCACCCCCCGGCCTCGGGGAGGGTCGAACCGCTCGACGGCAAGGCGGTCCACCTCTCTCTGGCTTTCGAGGCGGTCGCTGTGAGGTTCCCCGGCCTCGACCCCGGCGACGCGGCGGGCGAGCGCGCGTGCGCGAGGGTGGCGGACGAGGTCGAGGTGCTGGTCGACAGCTTCCTCATCAAGGCCAAGACGACCGGGATATACTTCGTCTTCTCGGCGGGAGAGGAGGGGGCGGAGAAGGACGTGCCGCGCCCGAAGCCTGTGGGGGGAGATGCCCTCCGGCGGCTCGTCAGCGGCAACATGATGAACCTCTACCTCGTGGTCATGGCGCTGAGCTTCGTCCTCTTCCTCTTCCTGGGCGACGCCGCCATATTCCTCGTCCTCGCGATCCAGCTGCTCCTGCTGTTCTACTCCGACAGGGTCGCGCTCCTCGTCGGCAAGGTACGCCCGACCTCTTCGAGGCCGCGCGTCACCCTCGTCTCGGTCCGGGTCTTCACGGAGGCCAAGGCCGCCGCGATGAGCCTGCCGAAGAAGGCGATGTCCGACCTCGGGGACCGGCTGGAGGCGAAGCTCGCTGCGGGGTCCCCCGCCGGGCCCGAGGCGAGCTCTGCTGCACAGGAGGTCCTGGCGGCGGCTGGGATCCAGTCCTCGCAGGGCGACGTCAAGGTGGTCACGCGCGACGTCTACGGTCTGGTCGAGTCGGTAGCGCGCCGGTTCGGCCTCCCCGTGCCGAAGGTTACGATCGTGAACAGCCTCGCCGACAACGCCTCGGCGACCGGGTTCTCCCCGGGGAGGGCGTCGATCACGATCACCGCTGGCTCTCTCGTCGACCTCGACGACGACGAGCTCTCCGGGGTGGTCGGGCACGAGTTCGGGCACGTCAAGGGGAGGGACTCGATCATACTCTTCGCCTCCACCTTCCTCCTCTACGTGGGCGGGCTGTACCTCTGGCTCCCCCTCGTCCTCTACCTGGGCCTGGTGTACTACCTGGTCGTCTTCGCGGTCATCTTCTCCATCGGGAAGGTCCTCGAGACGAGGGCGGACACGGAGTCGGCGGTGACCCTAGGGCAGCCTGGCGTCCTCGCGACCGCGCTGTCCAGCATCGGGTTCACCCAGCTCTACCTCGAAAAGTACTCGAGGGGAGCCCGGCTCCTCGACTGGCTGTCATTCGACCCCCACCCGCCCATCTACTTCCGCATCCAGCGCCTCTCGCGCCTCGCCCGGAAGGGAGGCGGAGCGGGGAACACCTTCTTGGTCGCCCTCCGGGACTGCGTCTCCGGGTTCTTGGCCGCGCTCGCCTAGCGGTCCCCCTCGTCCGGCTCCCCCGGAGCTAGGCTAAAATACCAAACTCGAACGGGACCAAGCCACCCTGGAATGACCCCACAAGACCTCGAACTGCGGCTCGCCGCCGGGTTCGTCGTCCTGGTATCGGCGATGGTCGCGCTGGACCTGGTCGGCACGTACCTCTACCACAAGGGCATAGTCAAGCCGTTCTACCTGTTCGACCGCCGGATCCACCACAGGTCGTTCGTCCTGACGCTCATCCCCGCCGTTTACGTCGGCGTGAGCGGGCTAGTCTACTTGCACTACTTCCGGATCCTGTGGTCGTCGTTCTGGCCCAGCGTCGAGATAACGCTCTTCCTGGGCTGCGCCTGCCTCCTCGTCGACTTCGCTTTCGACTCGGTCTCGAGCCCCGCCAAGAGGAGGGCCCTCCTCCACCACGAGTGGGTCTACCTCGTCGTCCCCGCCTACGCGTTCACGCACATCGTCGCTCTGGTCTAGCTATCCGCCTCAGGCCGGGTCGCCGGACGCGGCCGGTCTCCGCCTCAGGTGCCTCGCGAGGTTCATCGACCAGAGCGTGAACGCCCCGAACGCCGCCAGCGAGAGCGAGAGGAACCATACGCCCTTCAGGAGGATGAGGGGAGAGAGGACCAGCGCCGTGATGGCCAGGATCCCCTCCACTATGGCGTTCTTGTCGTTGGTCAGCATGTGGAAGTACCTCGTCTTGGCGGGCTCGCCGGCCCCGCCCTTGGGCGTCCTGTAGAGGAAGAACCCCATCCTGTCGAACACCCCGTAGAAGAAGCCCATCGAGCCGAGGGTGAGCATGCTACCGGAGGCGTAGCCCAGCGCGGGGATGAGCACGACGTTCCTGGCGGTCATCAGCCCCTGCACCCTGAGGGCCCAGGCCCCGGAGGCCAGGGAGAGCCCTATCGGGACGGCGGTGGCGACGACGTATGCGGGGCTGTTGAACAGGGAGTGCGCCGGCGGGACGAAGCCGAACATCACAGCGAAGGCCGAGAGGAAGGTGACGACGAGCCAGGCGAGGCTGGTGAACGGGGCCATCAGCATCAGCACCAGGCCTAGCTTCTTCCGGACGCTCACCTCCCTCGACGTGAGTATCGTCCGCCCGTACTTCGCGATGCACCTCCACCACCCCTGCGATGTCCTGGCGACCTGCTTCTTCCACACCTCGAGGGTCGAGGGGTCCTCGGCCATCACCTTGACGCTGCTGAGGTAGATGCCCCTCTTCCCCGCGAGGTACATCTTGATCGAGATGTCTGCGTCGTCGGCTATCCGTTCGTTCGTCCACCCGCCGACCTCCCTCAGGTCCTTGGTCCTGACCATCCCCATCCCTCCCTGGAGCGAGAAGGGCGCGTCGATGCGGTAGGCGCCCATCTTCGAGAGGGTGTCGCCTATGTCCTGGGTCAGGGCGAACATCTGGGTGACCAGGTTGTAGTTCCTGTTGTAGTGCCCGTACCTGAATGACACGAAGGATGCCCGGGGGTGCTTCTCCATGGTGTCTATCCCCTTCTCCACCACGTCAGGGGTGATGATCGAGTCGGCGTCGAGGAGGAGGACGTAGTCCCCGGTAACGAGCTCCAACCCCTTGTTGAGCGCGCCGCACTTGAAGTTCTCCCTGGTCGGCCTCCTCGAGACGACGGCGCTCAGCCCCGCCTCGTTGAGGTCGCGGACCTTGTCGTCGATGATGCCCACAGTCTGGTCGTCCGAGTCGTCGGCCACGACCACCTGGAGCCTCTCACGCGGGTAGCGCAGCCCCTTCATAGCCTCGAGGGACTTCTCTATGACGTACCTCTCGTTGAAGGTGGCGATCAGGATGGAGACCTTGGGGTGCTCCTTGAGGTCGACCTCGCCCGACCCCAGGTCCCGGGGGTACCTCACAGAGTTGCCGAGGAGGAAGACCCAGTAGTACTCCAGGGCGAAGACTGGGATGCTGAAGACTAGCGTGACTATCTCTATCAGGAGCCAGGGTTGGACCGCCATTCGAGGTTCCAGCGAATGACGGGGCGCACTTTCCTCCCGTGTATGTAAGTCTTAGGACGCCGGAAGAGGCGGCAGGCCGGGGGCCGGATAAATAGGCGCCCGTGGGCGACCGCCCGGCCTCATTTGGGCAGGGTCTACTTCGCGGTCTTCGGCTCGGGCCTAGGCCACGCCACCCGCGCGGTCGACATCTCCGCGAAGGTCCGGGGGGGCGGCGCCGAGGTCGTCTTCTCCTCGTCCGGCCAGGGCCTGGGGTACCTCAGGAAGCACGCGCCCGACGTCCAGGCGGTCGAGTGCCCCCACCTCGACGTCGAGTGGACCGAGGAGGGGAGCTTCTCGTCGAAGGGCTTCGTCGTCCACTTCCCCTACATGTTCAGGTCGTTCGCGCACCAGGTGGCTTTCGAGAGCAGGAGCGTAGCTCGCGCCAAGCCGAGCGTGGTGGTCTCCGACTCGAAGCTCTCCGCCGTCCTCGCGGGGCGGCAGAGGTCGGTCCCCGTCGTCACCATCCTCAACCAGTTCAAGGTCACGCTCCCGCCCCGGTACAGGGGGGGCGAGGTCGGGGCTCTCTACGAGAGGATCGCAGGCGACGTCCTGGGGCTCCTCTGGTCCCTCAGCGACCAGGTCCTCCTGACCGACCTCCCTCCCCCCTACACCATAGGTGAGTCCAACGTCGAGGGGACAGACCTCACCCGGATAGTGAAGTACGTCGGCTTCACGACCCCGAGCCTCGAGGTCAACGAGGAGAAGCTCGCGAAGGCTAAGGCGCTGGTCGGGACGGACAAGAGGCCGCTGGTCTTCGTGCAGATAAGCGGGCCCGACGCGACAAAGAGGCGGTTCGCGGACATCGTCCTCAGGTCGGCGGAGGAGCTCTCTGGGAGGTGCAGGATGGTGGTGTCCCTGGGCTACCTCGGCGGCTCCGGCGAGCCGAGGACCCTCGCCAGCGGGGGGCTCCTCTACGACTGGTGCCCCATCAAGGACGAGCTCTTCCTCCTCTCCGACGCGATGGTCGCCAGGGCCGGCCACAGGACCATAGGACAGTGCATCGACACTGGCAAGCCCGCCGTGCTCGTCCCAATCCACAACCACTCGGAGCAGATAGGCAATGCCGACAAGTTCCAGCGGCTCGGGCTGGGCGTGTCCATCCACTCCCAGGACCTCACCCCGGAGGCGCTCGCAGCGGCCATAGACGCCTGCCTGACCGACCCCAGCTACAAGGAGCGGCTCGAGGCGGTGGGGGCTGTGTCCAGCAGGTACAGGGGTATAGACGCGATCACGGCCGCCGTCCGGTCCTATGTCTAGGCCGGGTCAGCCTCCCTTGGCGATGAACCTCTTGAACTCCTCGAGGGCTGCCGGGGTCCCTATCTCGTAGAACCTGTTCTCGACCGGGAACGCCCCCAGCTCCCCCTTCTCGATGAGCTTCCCGTAGAACTCCTCCTCGCCGCACTCCCTGCCCTCGGGGATGACAGCGAGGGCCTCCCTCCTCAAGGCGGAGACCCCGAAGTTGACCCACTCTATCCCGGGCCCGCCCTTCTTGTCGTAGCGGACCACCCGCCCTCCCTCGACGACGACGTCGCTCCTCCCGTGCCTGTTGTGGTTCTCGAACACGGCCATCACGCCGAGCCTGCGGGACCGGACGAGCGCCCTCATCAGGCCGGCGTAGTCCGCCACTAGGTAGGCGTCGCCGTACGTCACGAAGAACCTCTCGTCCAGGAGCGGCTCCGCCCTCTTGAGGGCGCCCGCCGGGCCGAGCAGCTTGGGGCCATCGTGGCTGTACCTGATACGCACCCCCCACCGCCGCCCGTCCCCGAAGTGGTCCTCAACCTGGCGGGAGAGGTGGCCCACGCAGAGAACGAAGTCGTCGATCCCGCTCCCCTTGAGCAGGCCGATCTCGTGCTCGAGGAACGGCTTCCCTGCGACCACGACCATGGGCTTCGGCACGCTCCTTGTGAGCGCCCCCAGCCGCGTCCCGAGCCCGCCTACCAGCAAAGCGGCCTGCAGGTGGAGAAGCACCCCTCAGACGTTGTAGATTACCTTGCTCCCCTCTGGGACGAACCTGAACCTGATCTCGGCGAGCCCCGCCTTGGCCAGGGCGGACCTGACCTTGTCCCTCCCCTCCTCGCAGAAGAGCATCAGGAAGCCCCCTCCCCCTGCCCCGACGAGCTTCCCCCCAAGCGCCCCGTTCTTCCTCGCGGTCGAGTACCACGAGTCGACGCTTTCGGTCGTCATGTTGTGCGTTATCCCGCGCTTGAGGACCCAGTGCTCGTGGAGCAGCTCCCCGAACCTCGCCAGGTCGCCTCTCTCGAGGGCCTTCTTGCTCTCGACCCCTATCGCCTTTATCCTGTGCATCTTCTCGACGGCGTCCCCACCCTTCTTCGCGACCTTGGCCTGCTGGGCGCCGAGGACGTCGGCCGCCTTGCGGGTGATGCCCGTGTAGAACATCAATATCCCGTACTCCAGCTCCGACCTTGTGCTCTCGGATATCCGAAGCTCCTTCGAAGAGACCCTGCCCAGCCTGTCTATCTCGTAGGCCCTTATCCCCCCCAGGCTCGCCGTGTACTCGTCCTGCTTCCCCGAAGGCTCGCGGAGCCTGTTCATCGCTATGTCGCACGCCGCCTCCGCCACCTCCTCCGGGGTCTTCACGACCCTCTGGTGGGCGTAGAGCGCGTTGAGGAGCCCCACTGTGAAGCTTCCCGACGAACCCAGGCCCGTGGCCGCCGGGACGTCCGCCAGCGAGACGATCTCCAGCCTGTCGCCGAGGCTGAGCATCTTGAGCGCCTCCCTGACCGAGGGGTGCCTGATCTGGTCGACCGAGTCGACGTTCTCGGTCTGGCTGTAGCTGACCCTGATCCCGGGCTCGAACCTGCTGTTCACCACCACGTGCATGTACTTGTCGACAGCCCCGGAGACGAAGAACCCCCCGAACCTCGTGTAGTACGCGGGGAGGTCTGTCCCGCCCCCTCCGAGCGACAGCCTGAAGGGTGTCCTGGAGACGATCAAAGGAGGTTGCTGCCGCTCCGACCGCCGAACCTCGGCCCCGAGTATTTAACCGATAGCGGGGCCCGCCGCGGGCCTGCGGCCCACCAGCCTCGCCACCCTCGAGGCGATGGGCCCCCAGTTGACCTTGTAGATGACTATCCCCAGGACGACGAACGCGGCCGACCCGATTATCGAGAGCTCGAGATTGGAGAGGCCAAGGAGGTGCCTCGTGAGGCGGGATACCTCCAGGATGCCCGAGAGCTCGAGGAGGATCTCGAAGGCGCTCTTGAGGAGCTTGGCGAGGAAGGTCACCCCCAGCATTGGCGCGAGCTTGGCGCCGTTCGCCCCCGCCCCGATGTACACGTAGTCGTCCAGCGGGAGCGCGGGTATCAGGGCAGCCACGAAGAGCCCTACGAAGAAACCGGCCCGTCCGAGCCAGGTGCCCATGAGCTTGACGTTCCTGTTCCGCTTGAGGCTTTCCTGGAACGAGACAGCGCTGAGGTAGATGACTATCTTGCCGACCGTCGCCCCGGCTGCTGTGACGAAGACCACGAGCACGAAGTTATCCAGGTTCACCCCGGTGGCAGTGAGCTCGGCGGTCGCGATGAACGTGTAGGCCGCGCCGAAGAAAGCCGTCGCGTTGGAGATCACCGAGACGAGGAAGAGCAGGAGGAGCCTCACCTCGACGGACAGCATTCTGTCGATGCCCGCTCTTTGTCCCTTATAGACGGTGCGGGCCTCTCCGTCCGTCGGGCCGCGACGTCGGCATCAACAGCCCTAAATACGGAGACGAGGCGCTGGTAACCAGCTTCCGGAGAGGTTCTTGCCAATCAGAAAGCTGGTCATAATCGGCCTCGACGCCGCCGACCGCCAGCTGACTGAGGGGTTCATGGCCGACGGCGATATGCCTCGGCTCCGGTCGATCAAGGATGACAGGGGCTTCTCGGCGCTGAGGTCTTCTATCCCGCCCCAGACCGCCCCCGCGTGGACCTCGATCACCACGGGGGTGAACCCGGGGAGCCATGGGATATACTACTTCTACAACTTCTCGTCCTCGCCCCTCACCATAACGAACGCGACCGACAGCTCGACGCCAAGGATATGGGACTATGTGGGGTCGCTAGGCGGGAGGTCGGTGATGGTCAACGTCCCCGTGACCTACCCAGCCAGGGAGGTCAGAGGCGCGATGGTGTCAGGAATCCCCCCGTGGTTCCTCGACGAGAGGTCGGTCTATCCGGGCAGCCTCCTCCCGAGGCTGAGAGAGGCAGGGTACGAGATCGACACGCCCCTGGGCAGGGGGCTTGAGAGCCAGCCCGACCTGATGGTCAGCAGGATGATGGCAACCGAGGAGAGGAGGGTCGAACTCTTCCTGTCCCTCCTCCGCCAGGACGACTGGTCGTTCGGGATGGTCGTTCTCACCGCCCTCGACAGGCTCCAGCACAAGGCGGTAGGCGTGGGCGAGAAGGGGGCTGAGGCGGTCAGACGGGCCTACCGCGAGGTGGACGGCCTCGTAGGGAAGGTGATCGACTCCCTGGGGGGCGGGGTGAACTTCCTCGTCGTCTCAGACCACGGCTACAACGAGCGCCCCCTCGCCTTCTACCCCAACGCATGGCTCCACGAACACGGCCTCCTCAAGAGAAGGTCTTCAGTCCCGAACAGGCTCACCCGCTTCGCCCACGACCTCTTCGACGGCCACCTCCTCTGGCTCCCGCAGGCACTGACCAAGAGGTATCAGGGGGGGACTACCACGATCCACGCGATCGACGCCGTCGACCTCGAGGGGTCCAGGGCCTACGTCCCCGGTACCGACGGCGTGATGGTGGTGAAGTCGAAGCGGGACGAGGCCGCCATCGTCTCTGGCCTCTCCGAACTCAGGGACGACCAGGGGAAGCCGTTCTGCAAGGTCTACCCCAGAGACCAGGTCTACAGGGGCGAACGGCTGGCGTCCGCCCCGGCGCTCCTGATCGTGCTCCGAGACGACATCAACATCAGGACCGACCCATACAGCAGGCAGGTCCTCTCGAGGTCGGGGACTTTCCCCAGGGGGAACCACAGCCAGACCGGGATACTGCTGGCGGCCGGGCCCGACGTCGGGCGGTTCGGCGACCTCGACCTGTCCTTGGAGGACGTGGCGCCGACGGCCCTCGCCCTGATGCGCATAAAGCCCCCCGGGACGATGGAGGGGAGGGTAGTCGAAGAGATGCTGCGCGAGCCCCTCCAGGATGGCGCTCTCGCAGCCCCGGTCGCGCCCGCCAAGGGCGCCGGATACGCCTTCTCGCCGGAGGAAGAAAAGACGGTGATGGAAAACCTCAAACGTCTTGGCTACGCATGAGGCGCGGCCGGGTGAGACGCTGGAGCAGGAGGCCGTGACCGTGGAGAGCCGACCGTCGGCGAGGGAGTGGGAGCAGGCCCAGTGGGAGAGGGCCAAGCACATCGCCTCCGGGATAAGGTCGCTGACGGTCCAGAACTTCATCAGCAGCGTGCTGGGCTTCGTGTTCCTCACCTCGATGCTCCGGCTGATGTCGCCCTCCGACTACGGCCTCTACTCCGCCGCGCTCCTGGTCACGACGATGGGCTCTTCGGTCGCCGTCTTCGGGCTCCAGTACGCGGCGACGAGGTTCGTCGCATACATGGGCCACGACGAGGGCGGGTCGAGGGTGGTCTCCAGGTCGATAGTGGTGCTCTCGCTCCTCTTCGCCTCTGCGTCGACGGTCGTCTTCGTCTCCCTCTCGCCCATGCTCTCGGTCTACTTCACAAAGACGACCGACTCCGCGTGGATCTTCGCCGCCTCCGGGGCGTGGCTCTTCTCCCTCACCATCTCGGGGATATTCCAGGGGCTGGTCCAGGGGATGAGGAAGTACCAGACCTTGGCCAGGATCCTGATCAGCGCGAACTTCGCGACTGTCGCCCTCACCATTGTCGGGCTCATGGAATACCACAGCGTCATCGTCCCGATAGCCGGCTGGGTAGTCTACGGCGCGGTCATCGTAGTCTGGTCTCTGGCCATCACGCGGAAGAAGCTCCTCGTCGCAACCCCGACGGCGGCGAGCGACCGCACCCTCAAGCAGGTGCTGGGCTACTCGATACCCCTCGGCCTGGCGGGCATCGTCACGGTCGCGACGGGCGCCGCCGACCCTATAGTCGTCGGCGGGTTCCTGAGCCAGGCACAGCTCGGCGCGTACTACGCCGCCATCGCGATATCCGGGGGCCTGGGCGTGATGCTCTTCACGCCCCTGAACACCGCCTTCTTCCCCGAGACATCCTCGGACGCCGAAGACCCTCGCGCCCTCTCGAACGGGCTCAGGCTCGCATTCAGGTACACGGGCCTCGCGCTCATCCCGGTCTCCTTCGCTCTCGTAGGCGTGTCGAAGCAGATGATCCGCCTCTTCTCTGGCGGTGTCTCCGCGTACATCGTCGCCAACCCGTCGCTGCAGATGATGTCGGGCTTCTTCCTGTTCGTGGCGATGCAGGGGATACTCACCTCCCTCCTCCTCTCGACGGGCAAGACGGTCCAGGTGATGCTGATCGGGGCGGTGACGGTGATTCTCGACCTCGCCCTCTCGATCCTCCTGGTCCCGAGCTTCGGGATTCTAGGGGCGGCGACGAGCAGGGTCCTCGTGGACGTCGCGGGGTTCCTGATAGCGGTCTACCTTACGAGGAGCTACCTCCGCGGGATAGGGGACGTTTGGTTCACGGCGAAGCTGGTCTTCTCTTCGCTGATCATGCTGGGCGTCCTCTTCGGGCTCTCCAAGTTCGTCTCGAACACGGCGGTCACGCTACTGCCCTACAGCGCGATCGGGATGGCCGTGTTCCTGGTGTGCATAAGGGGCTTCGGCCTCCTCACGGAGGAGGACAAGCAGCACCTCGAGCACTTCATGCCCGCGAGCCTCGGGCGCCTGATGCGGATGCTGCTCTGATCGCAGACAAAGCTTAAAGCGATTGCGGGCCCCGAGGCCGCCGATTTGGCCAGGACAGACGAGTACCTCAAGGAGGTGTCGGAGATCGCCGGGAACCTCGACAGGGACTCGATCGACAGAGCGATAGGGGTGCTCTACGACGCGTGGAAGAACGACAACCAGGTCTTCGTGATAGGCAACGGCGGGTCGGCGTCGACGTCGACCCATTTCGCCTGCGACCTCAACAAGTGGGTCTCGGACGAGGCAGACAGGAAGTTCCGCGCCTTCGCCCTGGTCGACAACATCCCTCTGGTAAGCGCCCTCACCAACGACAACGGGTGGAGCGACATCTACTACGAGCAGCTTCGCAACTTCTTCAGGAAGGGCGACGTCCTGGTCGCCATCAGCGTCCACGGCGGCTCGGGCAGCGACAAGGCGGGCCCGTGGTCCCAGAACCTGCTAAAGGCAGTGAAGTACGCGAAGGACAACAAGGGGAGGGTGGTCGGCCTCTCGGGCTTCGACGGCGGGGTCCTCAAGACGGCCTCCGACGCCTGCATAGTCGTCCCGGCAGACTCCACCCCCCACGTCGAGGGGATGCACCTCGTCCTGACCCACCTGATGGCGGAGCAGCTCAGGGGCATGATCTCGTCCAAGGGCGGCAGGGCGAAGAAGTACTAGCTAGGCCGCCCTCACCGCCAGCCTCGTCAGCAGGTCAGGCACCGCCTTGAGGGACGGCAGGACGTGGTCGGGCTCGGCTCCCTCCTCCTCTATCATCCTCGCTAGGAACGTCGTCATGTGGCCGAGGAGTATCGTCCGGCAGCCGGCGGCCCTGCCCGCCTCGACGTCGACCAGCGCGTCCCCGACGTAGTAGGACTCCGAGAGGTCGACGTGGTTCTCCTCCGCCGCCCTGAGGATCAACCCCGGCTTTGGCTTCCTGCAGGCGCAGTCCAGCCTGTATTTCCTCTCCAGGGCGTCAGGGTGGTGGAGGCAGTAGTACTCCCCGTCGAGGACCCCGCCCTCCTTGGCGAGCTCCTCCCTCACGGTCTTGTTCATCTTCTCGAACTCACGGTAGGTCAGCTGGCGCTTCGCCACGCCTGGCTGGTTCGAGACCAATATCGCCTTGTAGCCCAGCTCCCTGATCCTCCTGACCGCCGCGCCGGCGTAGGGGTTCACCCTGAGCTCCTTCGCAGAGAGGGGGCTGCCTATCGTCCCCTCCTCCTGGTTGTACTGGAGGTCGTTCAACACCCCGTCACGGTCGAGGAAAACCGCCCTGCTGCGCCCTTCTTTGGCGCCGCCGCGCCCTTTTCGAGTCGTGTTGAGAATTACGGCTCCGATAACCTACTTTATTCTTTCGCAGCCACAGCAGATTCTTATAGTAGAATCCGGCAAGCACAAGGCCGAGGCGCAGGGGAGTGGTCCAGTTCTTCCTAGACACCGCCTCCCTGAACGAGATAGAGGTCATCTCGCGGCAGGGCATTACCGAAGGTGTTACAACCAACCAGAAGATATTCCTCACGGAGGGCAAGGTCGACTTCAAGCGGAGGATACTCGACATCTGCCGGCTGGTGAAGGGTCCAGTCAGCGTCGAGACCACAAAGAGGACCACCTCCGAGATACTCGCGCAGGCGCGCGAGTTCGCCTCCTGGCACAAGAACATCGTGGTCAAGGTCGCGATGCACGGCGACGGGCGTGGGTTGGAGGTCGTCCACCAGCTCACAAAGGAGAAGATCAGGACGAACATGACTGTGATGATGACGTTCAACCAGCTCGTCCTGGCCTCCAAGGCGGGCGCCACCTACGTCTCCCTCTTCTACAACAGGGCGATCGAGGCGCACGAGAACCCCCTCCAGATCATCAGGGACTACGCGAGCCTCGCCCGGGAGAACGAAGGGATGGCCAGGCTCATAGTCGGCAGCATCCGCAAGCCCGAGGACGTCGCCCTCGCGGTAGCCGCCGGCGCGCACATAATGACGGTGCCGTTCAAGATCCTCAAGCAGATGCCCTACAACAAGAGGACAGAGGAGACAATCGAGGAGTTCGACAAGGCATGGGAAGAGTTCCAGTCGATGAAGAACCAGCCCATCGCCCACTGAGCTCCGCTCCCAGAGAATGCACCTCAGGCTAGCCGAAACAGTGCTGACGTCGACGCCCGCCTTGTCGCCCCCCTCGTCGGTCCCAGAGGAGGGTCCCTGGTGAGGGCCCTCGTCACAGGCGGCCTCGGCTTCATAGGGAGCCACCTCGTCGACCGTCTCCTCGAGGACGGGTGGCAGGTGACCGTGCTGGACAACCTCCTCACAGGCCGCCGGTCGAACCTCGCCCAACAAAAGAGGAACCCCCGCCTGAAGGTCGTCGAGGGGGACGTCAGGAACCTCGCCACCGTCTCCAGGTCCTCGAAGGGGTGCGACGCCGTGTTCCACCTGGCCGCCCACGCCCTGATGAGGGTGAGCGTCAGAGACCACCGGGCCGACCTCGAGAACAACATAGTGGGCACGCTCAACGTCCTCGAGAGCATGCAAGCCAACGAGGTCGACGACTTCCTCTTCGCGTCGACCTCCGCCCTGTACGGTGAGGCGGCCGTAGTGCCGACGCCAGAGACCTACTCGGGCACCCAGACCTCGCTCTACGGCGCCGCGAAGCTGGCCGGGGAGGGGTACGCCGCCGCCTTCGCCGAGTTCAGCCCGATACGGGTCTGGGCATATAGGTTCGGCACCGTCCTCGGAGAGAGGTGCAGGAGGGGGGCGATCTGGGATTTCACCCACAAGCTGCTCAAGGACCCGTCGCACCTTGAGATACTCGGGAACGGGAGGCAGAGGAAGGACTACATGTCGGTCTCCGACTGCGTGGACGGCATCTTGCTGGGCTATCGCAAGGCGGCAGGGAGGGTCAACGTGTTCAACCTCGGGCTCCAGGAGCAGACAACCGTCGACGAGCTCGCCAGCATCGTCATCCAGGAGATGAGGCTCAAGGAGGTCAAGAGGACGTACACGGGCGGCGCCCGGGGATGGGTGGGCGACAACCCTGTGGTCTACCTCGACACCACCAAGATACGCAGCCTCGGCTGGACGCCGAAGACCTCGCCCTCCGACGCGATCAGGATGACTGCGAGATGGACCTTGGGCGAGGTCGCTCCCCGGCGGGGGTAGCCCAGCGTGCCCCACGTAGCGGTCACCGGCGGCGCCGGGTTCCTCGGCAGCCATATAGTGAAGCGCCTGCTCGACGAGGGGCGGCAGGTCAGGGTGATCGACGACCTCTCGGCGGGCTCCCTCCTGAACCTCGCCGACCTCGGGGTCAGGAGGAGGTGCGTCGTCGGCGACCTGAGAGACTATCGCTTCGCCAAGAGGGCCCTCCGCGGCGCGGAGACCGTCTTCCACTTCGCGGCCGAGGTGGGGAGCGTCACCTACCTCCACGGGACCAACGAGAGGGAGATCCGCGCCCTCCAGGCCAACCTTGTGATCGACGCCAACGTCCTCAAGGCGTGCGCCGAGAACGGGGCGCGGACCATAGTCTACGCCTCGAGCGTCTCCGTCTACCCGTTCGACGAGCAGCAGGGCTCCCACGTCATGTTCAAGGAGGAGGACTCGGACCGAAGGGTCAACCCCGAGGGGGGCTACGGCTGGGCCAAGTACATCGCCGAGAGGCAGCTCTCCATCATGCCCGGGATGAGGTGCGGGGTGGCCAGGATATTCCACGCATACGGCAAGAACATCTACCTGAAGCCCGACAGGAGCCAGGTCATCGCATCCCTCATCCGGAAGGCTGTCCGGTACCCCAAGGAGGACTTCGTGGTCTGGGGGGACGGCAGCCAGAGGCGGTGCTTCGTCCACGTCGACGACGCGATGGACGCCCTCTTCCTCCTCGAGAAGCACGTCGAGAGGGCGGGGAGCCTGACGGTGAACGTGGGGTCGACGGAGGAGACGACGGTCAGAGGCCTCGCGGAGAGGGTCGTCCGCCTGTCGAAGAAGGACATCCGCCTGAGGTTCGACAAGTCAAAGCCGACGGGGGCACTGAACAGGATGCCCGACCTGGGGAGGGCAGAGCGCGTCCTCGGCTGGCGCCCGAAGACCCCCCTGGACGACGGCCTCGCCGAGACGTACGAGTGGGCGGCCCGCAGGCTCTCAAAGCCTGGTTTCCACGCATGAGAAATGCCTCCGGCCTATAAATAATCGGAGGAGCCTCGACGCCAGAGGTGGTTCGGCACGGCGGAAGCTCTCCCAAGGTCTCAGGTCATCGTGGACGCGGAGGTGTGCAAGGGGTGCAACCTCTGCGTGGTCGCCTGCCCCGAGAAGAACCTCAAGCTTTCTCCGGGCTTGAACAAGAACGGCTACCACCCGGCGGTCTTCAGCTTCCACGGAGAGAAGGGCGACTGCACCGCCTGCGGGATATGCTACTGGGTCTGCCCCGACTACGCCATCGTCGAGGTGAGGAGGCTGAAGCCCCGTTGAGCGAGAGGGAGCTCATCAAGGGGAACGAGGCGCTCGCCTACGGGGCGCTGCGTTCCGGGCTGAACGCCTACTTCGGGTACCCGATCACCCCGTCCAGCGAGGTCCCCGAGACACTCGCCATGGAGTTCGGCTCACCCGAGTTCCCCGACTTCAAGGTATTCCTGCAGTCAGCGAGCGAGGTCGAGGCGATCAACATGGTCATCGGCGCCGCCTCGACGGGGGCGAAGGCGATGACGGCGACCTCCGGCCCCGGGTTCAGCCTGATGCAGGAGGGCATCTCATACGCGGCCGGGATGGAGCTCCCCATCGTCGTCGTCGACGTCAACAGGGCCGGGCCGGGGCTCGGCAACCTAGGGCCGGAGCAGAGCGACTACTTCCAGGCGACGCGTGGGGGCGGGCACGGCGGCTCCAGGAGCATAGTCCTGGCGCCCAACTCGGTCCAGGAGATGGGCTCCTTCCCCTCGCTCGCCTTCTCGCTGGCCTTCAAGTATAGGAACCCGGTCGTGATACTCGCCGACGCCTTCCTCGGGCAGCTCAAGGAAGACATCGTCTTCCCGAAGACCGTGTCGGAGAAGTTCGAGGCGCCGTGGGCTGCCACCGGGTCGATGGGAGGGTCGCGCCACCTCATCTTGTCGCTCCACCTGGACTTTGAGGACCAGAAGAGGCACTCAGAGGACCTGATGGGCAAGTACGAGAGGGTCGACTCCTCCGAGCAGAGGGCCGAGTCGTACCTCACCGACGACGCCTCCGTCGTGCTCGTCGCCTACGGGGTCGTCTCCCGGGTCTGCAGAGAGGTGGTCGACGAGCTTCGGAGCAGGGGGGTCAAGGCCGGGATGTTCAGGCCGGTCACCCTCTCGCCCTTCCCAGCGGTGCGGTTGGCAGAGGTCGCGTCGCGGGGGAGGAGAAGGTTCATCGTCGTCGAGCTGAACATGGGGCAGATGGTCTACGACGTAAGGCTCGCCGTGGGAGGGGCCGGGTCGGTAGAGTCGGTCCGCGACCTCGGCGGGATGGTACCGACGGCCAGGGAGATCGCGAGGGCGGCGGAGGGCGAGAAGGTTGGATAGCCCCGCGGGCGAGTACGAGGTCAAGCTGGGGCGGCTCCCGACCCTCACAGGCAAGCCCACCCACTACTGCGCGGGCTGCGAGCACGGCACCCTGACCAAGCTGATAGCGAGCGCCATCGACCGCCTCGGGATACGGGAGAAGTCGGTCTTGGTGGACTCGGTGGGCTGCTCTGTCTTCGCCCACGACTACATCGCCACCGACGCCGTCCAGGCGCCGCACGGCAGGGCGCCCGCCGTGATGGCGGGGATCAAGAGGGTCGAGCCCGGCCTCGTCGTCTTCTCGGTGCAGGGCGACGGGGACGCGATATCCATCGGGCTGCTCGAGCTGTTCTACGCCGCCAACCGCGGCGAGCCTATCACAATCTTCCTCGTCAACAACGCGATCTACGGGATGACCGGCGGGCAGATGGCGCCCACGACGCCGCAGGGGATGGTCACGACGACGACCCCGCGCGGCCGGGACACGAAATACACGGGCCCGACCGTCGACGCGTCGAAGCTCGTCTCCTCGCTGGACGCCCCCGCCTACGTCAAGAGGGTCTCGCTCCCGCTCGAGCCCCTACCCTCGACGTACCTCTACAGCGCGAAGGGGACGATGGAGTGCGCGGCGGCGGTCGAGAACGCCTTCAAGGTCCAGATGATGGGCGGGTTCTCGATGGTCGAGGTCATCAGCACCTGCAGCGTAAACTGGAAGATGTCCATCCTCGAGTCGAAGCGCTACGCCGCCGATGTCCTCTCCAAGGTCTTCCCGCCAGGCCTCTACAAGGACAAGTTCGGGGTCGAGAGGCGTTGACGAGGAGGCTGATACTCGCGGGTCACGGAGGCCAGGGCGTCCTGGAGCTGGCCAACTACGTCTCCATGTTCGAGATGCTGAGGGGACAGCACGTGGCCTCCACCCCGTCCTACGGACCCGAGAGCAGGGGAGGCAAGGTCAAGTGCTACGTCGTGACCTCCGACGAGGAGATCGGCTCGCCTGTGGTCGAGGAGGCGGACTTCCTCGTCGCCATGAACATCCCCTCGATGGACTACCTCCCGCTGCTGAGGCCGGGCGGGACGCTCCTCGCCAACAGCTCGCTCGTCACCACCCCGCCCGCGAGAGGCGACATCAGGGTCGTGATGGTGCCGGCCACGGAGATGTCCGCCGAGCTCAAGGACAGGTTCGAGGGGGTGGAGGACACGAAGATAGCGGCGAACTCCGTGATGTTCGGCGCCTACCTCGCGGTGACGGGAGAGGAGCTCGACGAGGCGAAGATGAGCGAGGTATTCGCAAAGTTCCTGGTCGGCCGCAAGGCCTCGTACATCCCCCTCAACATGGCCGCCGTGAGGCGGGGCTTCGAGTATGGGTCGGCGCTGGCGAGCGGCCAAAAGGCCGCTCCGACGCCCTTATGAGCCGACGCGCTGACGAAGGCTGATAGCATGCGGAAAGGCGCCTCGACCCTGCAGGCCGCAGCGGCGGTCGCGGTCGTCGTCATCTTGGTCATCGGGGCCTCGTACGCCCTGACCAGGCCATCGACGACCACCACCGCGTCCTCGTCCGCCACCCTCCAGACCACTACCTCGGCGAGCAGCTCGTCCACCTCGACGGGCACGTCGTCCTCCGCCTCCTCCTCGACCTCCAGTCCATCGGCCGGTGCTATCTCCCACGTCATCGTCGTGCTCATGGAGAACGAGGAGTACGGGAGCGTTATCGGGAACTCTTCTGCCCCGTACCAGACCTCCCTGGCATCGAAGTACGCCTCCGCCGCGAACTACACCGGGGTGGCTCACCCCTCCCTCCCCAACTACCTGGCCCTCGTCGCGGGGAGCACCTTCGGGGTGACCAGCGACTGCCTCCCCGACCAGTGCAGCCAGCCGGCCTCCGCGACGACCCTGGCGTCCCTCCTCGACTCGCACGACCTGACCTGGAAGGAGTACGCCGAGTCGATGCCGACCAACTGTTCGCAGACGGACAGCCCGGACGGGCTCTACTACGCCAAGCACAACCCGTTCGTCTACTTCGCGTCGATAACGGGTAACCTCGGGACGGGCACCCCCTCGGCCTACTGCGACTCGCACGTCGTCCCCCTCACGCAGTTCTACGCCGACCTCAAGGCGGGCGACCTCCCGAACTACTCGTTCATCACGCCAAACATCTGCGACGACGCCCACAGCTGCCCGCTCTCCTCCGGCGACAACTGGCTTTCCACCTTCGTCCCAGCGGTGGTCGACTCCACCTCGTTCGCCTCTGCCGCGCTCTTCATCGTCTACGACGAAGGGGCGACCAGCGACCTCTCGGGCGGCGGGGGGCACGTGCCGTGCATCCTCGTCTCCCCCTTCGCCAAGGCGGGCTACGCCTCGGAGGTCCCCTATGACCACTACTCGCTCCTGGCGACCGTCGAGGCCGCCCTCAAGCTCGGGAACCTAGGGAGGAACGACTCGACCGCCTCCCCCATGGGCGACCTGTTCGCCAGCTCGGCCGGGATCCCCTGAAGAGTGGACAACCGTTATATCCCCCGCGGGGCCGGTTCGGAAAAGGAAGTTTTCAGGAAGCAAACGGTGTCGATGGGGTTGTTGCAAAGCGTCGAAGGGCATGACCTCGCGAAGAGGCTCAAGGATCTCACAGCCCCCGCGACGGACCTCGAGGAAGGCCTCCTCGTCTCCGCCACGTACGACGGGGACACCAGGAAGGCCGTGCTCAAGTTCTACGACTCCAAGAGGGAGAGGGTCTGGCTCTGGGAGGACAGGTCGGACCACAAGCCCTACTGCTACACGAAGCTCTCGGAGGCGGAGATCGCCGCCGCCGGGGTCGAGGTGGGCAAGAACGGGATCCGGGCCATCGAACCGGCGAAGAGGAGGGACCTCCTCGACGACGCCGACGTCACAGTCAGGAAGATAACCGCCTCCGACCCGCTCGCGATAGGCGGCTCCCCTGGGAGCCTGAGGGAAAAGATAGACTGCTGGGAGGCAGACATCAAGTACTTTGAGAACTACGTCTACGACTACGGGCTGAAGGTAGGCACGTACTACAGGATAGTCGACGGGGCCTGGGAGCCTGTCAGCAAGGAGGTGGCCGGGGACGTCAAGAGGTCGCTCGACTCCATCCTGGCGAAGGCCACCGGGGACTCCGCCGCCTACATCAGGGACTGGGCGGAGCTTCTCGGCCAGCCCCTCACGACCTTCAAGAGGATAGCGTGCGACATCGAGGTCGCCAACGAGGAGAACCGCATCCCCGACCCCGAGGTCGCGGACAGGGAGGTCATCGCCGTCTCGTTCTACAACGACAAGGAGTCGGTCGTCTACATGATAGACCGTACGGGCAAGGACGCCTCTCTGGGCGGGCTCCTCACCTCCTACACCAGGGTCTTCCCAGACGAGGCCTCCCTCCTCCGTGCGACCTTCGAGAAGATGATGGAGTACCCGTTCCTGATCACCTTCAACGGGGACGACTTCGACCTCCGGTACCTCAAGCACCGCGCGATGAGGAAGGAGATAGGCATCAGGGAGGAGGAGATACCGATCGCGCTGCAGAGGCAGGAGGCCTCCCTCAAGCACGGGGTCCACATCGACCTCTACCGGTTCTTCAACAACAAGTCGATCCAGGTCTACGTCTACAACAACAGGTACTCCGAGCACACGCTCAACGGGATCGCCGAGTCGCTCCTGGGCAAGGAGAAGATGGTCTTCGAGGGCAACATAGGGGAGCTCCCCCTCTCTCTCCTCGCCCAGTACTGCCTCAACGACTCGGTCCTGACCTACGAGCTGACGAGCGCGAACGACTCGCTCCTGATGAAGATACTCCTGGTCATCTCCAGGATAGCCAAGATGCCGATGAACGACGTGGCGAGGCTCGGCGTCTCGAACTGGATCAGGAGCATGATCTTCTACGACCACAGGAGGGTCGGCGCCCTCATCCCGAGGTCGGACGAGCTCAGGCAGAAGGGCGGGGCCTCCTCCGAGGCGATAATCAAGGGCAAGAAGTACAAGGGGGGGCTGGTCATCGAGCCCAAACCGGGCATATACTTCGGGGTCTCCGTCCTCGACTTCGCCTCCCTGTACCCGAGCATCATCAAGGTCCACAACCTCTCCTACGAGACCGTGAACTGCGTCCACGACGAGTGCCGTTCGAACAGGGTCCCCGACACCGACCACTGGATCTGCACGAAGCGGAGCGGGATAGAGAGCCTCCTCATCGGCTCGCTCCGCGACCTCCGCGTCGGCCACTACAAGGCGCTCGCCAAGGACAAGACCCTGCCGAAGGAGAGCAAGGACCTCTACAGCACCGTCGCCCAGGGCCTAAAAGTCATCCTCAACGCTTGCTTCACCGGCGACACGCTGGTGGTCACCCCCACCGGCATCAAGAGCATCAAGGACTTCAGGGTGGGAGACCAGGTCGTCAACGTCAACCCGGAGACCCTCGAGGTGGAGGTGGACAAGGTCGTGGCCGTCCAGGCCTACCAGTACGACGGCGACATCTACCACTTTCGAGACAAGGGGTTCGTCGACCTGATGGTCACGCCAAACCACAGGCTCCTGACCGTCGACAGCCGCAGCTCTCCCAGAAGCGGGGCCACGTTCAGGTCTGCTGAGGAGGTCCGAGACCTCGCCAACGTCGCCATCCCGAAGTTGCGAGGAGGCGTGAGACGGGACTCAAATCATAGAGTCTCGCTGCTCAAGGTCGCCCAGGAGGCGGGCGCCCTCGCCAGCTTCTACCCGCCCTCAGGAGTCCGCCTGATCAGCTGGTTCGGGACGCTTCCGCCAGGGTTGCAGGACAAGGTCCGCGAGCAGGGGCGCACCAGGAAGATCGGAGCCCGGCCAACACGGATGCAGAAGGTGAAGGACCGGCAGTCCCGCTATGTGCTGCGCGCCGACGCCGTCGAAGAGGTCGACGTCGACGCCGTCGAGGCCGCCGGAGGCCGGGTCATGCTGGGAGAGCGGCGCTCGCTGCAAATCCCGGCCCGCTATCTCGCGGCGGACCTCGCCTCCCTCTGCGGCTGGTTCGTCTCCGAGGGCGACCCTAGCTCTTCCAAGATGAAGGCGCCCGCGGGCCCTCGGGCCCGCGGCGAGGCGTCGGGCGTCGAGGTCGCGCAAGGGTTCGGGAAAGGGAACCCAACGGGGACGCACCAGGGGGCGGAGACAGACGGCCTCCTCGGCAGGCTCGGGCTCAGGAGCATCCAGGACTCGGGTCGGAACCGACGCTTCAAGGCCGGCAGCTCGATCCTGAACCGCTGGTTGCTCTCGGAGTGCTACGTGGAGGGGCAGGGCCACCGCGCCGACGCGAAGAGGATCCCCGACTTCGTGTTCGAGTCGAGCGAGGCGATGAAGGAATTCCTCGCCTCGGCGTGCAAGGGCGACGGGAACAGCAGGGGTGTCGGGTGCTCCACGGGGAGCACGCGGCTGGCACACGACATGGTCGTCCTGCTGAGCCTCCTCGGGTACAAGGCCAAGCTGACCTACGAGAACGAGTCCCGCACCTACAGGATAGTCTTCAAGAACGTCAGTTCGAGACTCACCTACTCGGGGCCTGAAAAGGGGAAGGGGCTGGATGTCCTGCCCTTCCAGGGGACCGTCTACTGCGTGACGACCGAGAAGAACCACACGGTCATCGCGGGCAGGAACGGCCGGTTCGTCCCTGTCGGGCAGTCGTACGGTGTGATGGGATTCGAGACGTTCGCCCTCTACTGCCTCCCCGTGGCCGACGCCACCGCAGCGCTCGGGAGGGACGCGATCACCAGGACGATCGGGAGGTGCAGGGACGAGGGAGTCTCGGTGATCTATTCCGATACCGACTCATTATTTGTCGAAAATCCGAACAAGGAGAAGATCGAGGGCGTCCTAAAGTGGGCCGAGAAGGAGCTGGGCGTCGAGCTCGAGGTGGACAAGACCTACCGCTACGTGGCGTTCAGCCAGCTAAAGAAGAACTACTTCGGCGTCCTCCAGGACGGGACGGCCGACATCAAGGGTCTGACCGGCAAGAAGTCCCAGACCCCTGAGTACCTGAAGGGCAAGTTCTACGAGATGCTAGACGTGCTCGGGGCGGTCCACAGCCAGTCGGACTTCGACCAGGCGAAGGCCCGGATCAAGAGGCTGCTCACCGACATGGTCACAAGCCTCAGGGAGAGGAAGGTGCCCATCGAGGAGCTGTCCTTCAACGTGATGATGGGCAAGTCGATAGGAGGCTACAAGTCGACGAAGTCCCCAGAGGCGCCCAAGGTCGAGGCCCAGAAGCGGAGGGAGCAGTCCTCGCTGCACGAGGGGCAGCAGGAGCCCTCGCAGGGTGGTTTCTCGTCCTCTGAGATGAGCGGCCTCCCGCAGCACGTCAAGGCCGCCATCCTCCTCAGGAAGGACAACAAGGAGGTGAAGGCGGGCGAGCTGATCTCGTTCGTCAAGACCAAGGGGGGTCACGGCGTGAAGCCGACCGTCCAGGCCAAGCCCGAGGACATCGACGTGGACAAGTACATCGAGTACGCCAGCTCGATGTTCGACCAGGTCCTCAGCGCGCTCGACCTCTCCTTCGAGTCGGTCGTCCCGAAGACCAGCCTCGACGCCTTCTGGGGCTAGGACCTGCTGGCTGTCCTCTTCCTCAGGTCGGCGGCGAAGTCAGGCAGCTTCACGCCGTACTTCACTTCGCCGTCCCGCGCCCTGACCGCGACCGTGCTCGAGTCCTGCTCCTTCGCTCCTATCACCAGCATGTAGGGGACCTTCTGGAGCTGGGCATCCCTTATCTTCCCGCCTATCGTCCCGCTCGACAGGTCCTCCTCGACCCTGAACCCGCCCTCCCTCAGCTCCCCGGCCACCCCCGCCGCGTAGGCCTTGCTCTCGTCCGAGACTGTCATCACCCGCACCTGCACGGGCGAGATCCAGACCGGGAACCTGCCCTGGACGTGCTCGGTGTAGACGCCTATGAACCTCTCGAGGGAGCCGAGGATCGCGCGGTGTATTACGACAGGGACGTGCTCCTTCCCGTCCGAGCCGGCGTAGGTGAGGTGGAACCTCTGCGGGAGCTGGTAGTCCAGCTGGATGGTCGAGTTCTGCCACTCCCTACCCTGGGAGTCCTTGATGTCGACGTCTATCTTGGGCCCATAGAACGCCCCGTCCTTCTCCTTGATCTTGTAGGGCAGCCCCCTGGCCTCCATCACCCTCGAGAGCGTCTCGGTGGCCTTGTCCCAGAACTCCTTTGTCCCGAGGTGGTCGTCGGGCATCGTCGACAGGTTGAGCTTGTACTCGAGCCCGAAGATCTTGAAGACCGAGTCCATGAGGTCGATTATCCCCTTGACCTCGCCCTCGACCTGCTCCTCGGTGGCGAAGATGTGGGCGTCGTCCTGCGAGAACGACTTGACCCTGAACAGGCCGCTCGCAACCCCGCTGAGCTCGTTCCTGTACAGGGGGTCGAAGCACGACACGCGCAGCGGGAGCTCCCTGAAGCTCCACCTCCTCGTCCTGTAGTACAGCATGGTTGGCGGGCAGTTCATCGGCTTGAGCCCCGCCTGCTCGTCGCCGATGGAGGTGAGGAACATGTTCTGCCTGTAGTGCTCCCAGTGGCCGCTCACCTTCCAGAGCGCGCTGCTTACCAGCCCCGGGGTGCTCACCTCGACGTACCCGGCCTTCGCAAGCTCGCCCCGCATGAACTCGATAAGCAGGTTCCTGAGCTTCAGGCCCTTGTCGTGCCAGTAGACCATCCCGGGCGAAGGCTCCTGGAAGCTGAAGAGGTCGAGCCTCTCCCCGATTATCCTGTGGTCTGTCTCCGGGAGGCTGCCAAAGTCGCTCTTCTTGATCCGCGCCAGGAGCTGCTCCTCGGTCATCTCGTGCTGGGGTCTGCGCTCGACCGTGGGCGCGGGCTCCACCTTCGCGGGGGCGTTGGAGTAGGAGCGGGACTGCTCGGCGAGCGGGTGCCCCTTGACCTTGATGGTGAAGGTCTTGTTCCAGCCGAACGGCGCCCTGTACGTCTCGAGCCCGGCCCCCCTGGCGTCCGTCTCCATCGCCCTCAGGACCTCGAGGGCGTCCTTCGGGCGCGCGAGGTTCGAGCTCAGGTGGGCGTACGGGTAGATGATGACCCTCTTGACCTTGAGCTTCTCCAAGAACGCCTTGGTACCGTCGACGGCCTGCTTCGCGGTCGCCTGGTCGTCCCCCTGCTCCACGCTGACGAAGAGGGCGACTATCTCGTCGTACCTCTGCTTCTTCTTGTCGGGGATGTCCTCGGCGGACTGGATCTCCTTGGCTATCGGCTCGTACTCGATGTAGTCAAGGTGCTGCTGTAGTATCCTCATCTTCTGTCGCCGCTGAGCTACCTAGCCCCATCTCGCCCTTTCGATGTCCCTTTCCTTCTTGGTGGCCTTCTTCCAGGCCTTGTAGTGGTCGCGGCACAGGTACACCCTCCTCCCCTCCCCCGCCGCTGAGAGCCCGCTGCCCGCGAGCTGCTCCCTCCCTATCGACCTCTCGCTCGGGTTCTTGCACCCGTTGACGGAGCAGGGGGCGCCCTTGTCGACTTTGCCCATCTCGAAAACGGGTCAGCGAGCCCATCTTTATAGCCATATTCGGGGCGAAGGAAGCGAGTTTGCTCGACAGGCTCAGGGGCTCGCTCTCAGGCGTCCTCTCGTCGCTCGGGAGGGGGGCGGCCAAGGTCGTCCCGAGCCCCACCGCGTGGACCCTCGTCGGGACGCTCTTCGCCTTCGTCTCCTTCTTCTTCTACCGGGGAGACCGCCCGCTCCTCGGCGGCCTCATGGTCCTCCTCTCGGGGTTCTTCGACATCCTCGACGGGGCGGTCGCCCGCGCGACAAAGAGGACGAGCGCCAGGGGCGCCTTCCTGGACTCGACCCTCGACAGGGTCGCCGAGCTGGCGATCTACCTGGGGATACTCGTGGGGAACTACACCAGCCCGGCGCTGGTCCTGGTCGCCCTGGCTTCCAGCCTTCTCGTGAGCTACACCCGGGCGAAGGGGGACGCGCTCGGCGTCAACCTCGCTGGCATCGGGGTGGGCGAGAGGAGCGAGAGGCTCGCGGTGCTGATAGTCGCCTCGTTCCTCCACCTCGTCGGGATAGGGGTGCTGGTGGTCGCCGTCCTGGCGATAGTGACCTTCGCCGAGAGGACGATAAGGGTGAGCAGGGCGTTGGCCCCCAAGGTGGCGCCCGTCGGCAGCCCTGGGCCTGTCCCTTCCTGACCCGCCCTAGCGCGCGTTCGCCGCTTCACCCGTTTCGGATGTTCGGCCATCCAGGACCAGGCCGACGCCGGTCCGAGCCTCGATGATCATGAGCCCGAGACGGGAATGTCGACGGTTATCGGGCTCGAGGCCTTGCTAGTAGCTGTTTCGTCTCTCTGACTTGGCTCTTACGTTCACTATCCCGTAGTGCACGGAACAGCTGATGCAGTAGTAGCGAACGGTGGTCGGCGCTGCGATGTACGCCCCGGCCGCCCTCAGCTCCCTCGCGAGGAGGGGCTCGACCAGGCTCAGCCTCGTCGTGACCTTCTTCGCCTTGTCCCTGGGGACGAGCGCGCCGCAGTTGCTGCACGAGATGAAGCCTGAGCTTCCCTTGCCGCCCTTGGACCTTCCGCGGCTCTTCCTCTTCTTTGTCATCCTGATGTTACCGTGAAGGCGCCTCGATAGCCTGCTTAAAAGTTTGGGGCGAAGTCTTAAGACGCTTCGCGAGCGGACGTGTGGAAACGGTTGAACGTCCTTGTCGCAGGGTTCATCACTATCGACAGGATCGAGCTCAACCTCAGGCAGATAACCTCGATAGGGGGCCCTCCGTGCTACTCCGGACTGCTCTGCGCGAGGTTCGGCTTCGACGTCACCCCCCTGACCAAGATAGGCGCGGACTTCCCCGACGAGCAGATAGTCTGGCTCGCCCGCAACGGCCTGCAGCTCCGCGCGATCGACAGGAGCAGCACCAAGAAGACGACGAGGTTCAAGCTAGTCAACAAGGGTGAGGAGCGCTCGCTCTACCTGGTCGAGAGGTGCGAGGACCTGACCAAGGACCAGGTCCCCGACAGGAACTTCGACGCCGCCCTCGTCAGCCCGCTCGCCCACGAGATATCGGTCCCTGTCTTCGAGGAGGTCAGGAAGCGGTCGGACTTTTGCTTCCTCGACCCGCAGGGCTTCGTCAGGATGTTCGACTCCTCGGGGAAGGTCTTCATCGACAGCTGGAGCGACGACAGGGTCCTCGGGGGGGTCGACGCCCTCAAGATGGACCTCGAGGAGGCCAACGCCCTGACCGGGACCTCGGACGGCAAGGCCGCCCTCGCCAAGCTCTCGAAGAAGGTGAGGAAGGCGGTGGTCACAAGGGGGAGCAACTCCGCGCTCGTCCTGGAGGGGAACAAGATCTCCGAGGTGGAGGTCCCGAAGGTCAAGGTGGTCGACAGCACGGGGGCGGGGGACATATTCGCGGGGGCCTTGATCAGCTGCTTCCTCCGCTCGCGCGACTTCCTCTGGTCTTGCTGCTTCGGGATAGCCGCGTCCTCCCTCTCCCTCAACTGCATCGCGCTAGGGAAGATCGACCTGCCGAGGAGCGTCGACCAGCAGGCTAGGAAGCTCTACGCCGGGGCCTCGACTGTCGAGACGGTCTAGCCGATGTTCGAGACCACGGCGGACGTCCGCCGTCTGCAGGAGCTCCTCGACCGCAGCATGTCGGAGCCGGGCGCCCACATGCGGTCGATCTTCAAGCCCGAGCACAGGCTCACCGCCGCCCAGGTCTGCGGCTACCTCCTCGGGGTGTTCCAGGTCGCCGCCGCCACGGCCACCGCCAAGGGCGAGCCGCTTGCCGCCCCGATCGACGCCGCGTTCTACCACGGCAAGTTCTACCTCTCGACCGACGCGAGGTCGGTGAGGGCGAGGCACCTCGCCCGGCGTCCCTCCGTGAGCCTCACCTACTTCGAGGGCGCCGACCCGGTCGTGATCGTCCACGGCAAGGCCGCCTTCGTCCGGAACGGCCAGCGCCCGTTCGCAGACCTCGACGCGATATGGGCCAACCAGTACGGCAAGAGCATCACCGAGGTCTCAGACTCTGTAGTCTTCATCCGGGTCGACGCCAGGAAGATGTTCGCCTACTCCCAGCGCCCCGAGCGGTTCGCGGAGGGCGGGGCTCAGTAGGCCTTCGCGAGGTACGCCAGCTCCGTCCCCTTCGTCCCGCACCAGGTGCACGAGGCGGCGTGCTCCTCGCTGATGTCCGCCCGCCTCCCGCGGACCTCGTACCCTCCCGTCTGGGCCTTTATCTCGGCGGCGCACTCCTCCCTCCCGCAGAAGGTGAACTTGATGAAGCCGCCCGTGGTCCTGGCCTGCGACAGGACCTCCTGCTTGGTGGCGGCGGAGTGGATGTTCGAGTTCAGCCAGTCCCAGGCGCGCCGCGCCAGCTCGGCCAGGACCTCCTTCTCGAGGGCGGCCAGCCTCGTGACCAGCTCCGCCTCTGGGACGCTCTCGCGCTTCCTCGTGTCCCTCCTGGTCAGCGTCAGGACCTTGGTCTCGGCCTCCCTCGGCCCCACCTCTATCCTCGCGGGGACGCCGAGCATCTCCCAGCGGTAGAACTTCTCGCCCGCCGTCTCCGCGCCGTCGTCCATCCTGGCCCTGTATCCGGCGGCCGCCACCGTGGCGGTGAGCTTCTTCGCGTACTCTACGAGCGCGGCCTCGTTTCTGATCGGGACCACCACCACCTGGACGCTCGCCGCCTTGAACGGGAGGACGAGGCCGTACTCGTCCCCGTGGACCGCGACCACGAGGGCCGCCATCCTCGACACCCCGGGCCCGAAGCAGGTCGACTCGGGGGTCACCTTCTCGCCTTCGTTGGAGAGGAAGGTCACCCCGAACGGCTTTGTGAACCTCTGTCCCAGGAGGTGGGTCGTCGCCGACTGGAGGACCTGCTTGTCGGGGAGCGGGACGTCGTAGGCGAGGCTCCTCTCGGCCCCGGGGAACCTGTCGAAGGGCTCCCTCTCGATGGGCAGGAACGGGAGGCCGAACTCCTCGAACGTCTTCTTGGTGATCTCTAGGTCCTCGCCGAGCTGCGACTCGGCCTCCTTCCTCGTGGCGAAGACGTTGTGGGACTCTATCCAGAGGAACTCCCTCCCCCTGAACAGGGGGCGGGTCGCCTTGGTCTCGTACCTGTAGACGGCGCAAGACTGGAACGCCTTGAAGGGGAGGTCCCTGTAGCTCCTGATCCACAGGGCGTACATCGGGTAGATCGCGGTCTCCGAGGTCGGCCTGATGAACAGCCTCTCCTCCGATGCCTCGGCCTCCGACCTCTCGACGAAGAACACCTCCTTCTCGAACCCCTTCACGTGGTCCTTCTCGACGAGGAGGTTCCTGTGGGAGATGAGGAGGGGGAAGAGCATCTCCCTGTGGCCGGCGGCGACGAGGTGCCTCTCGAGCGTCTCGTAGATCTGCTTGACGATGTGCATCAGGTTGGGACGGTAGACGACGAAGCCCTTCACCCCGTACCTCACGTCCGCGAGCTCAGCCTTCTCGGAGACCTGGTCGTACCACTCCCCGAACTGCCTGAACTTGTCCGGGAGGGGGGCCTTCGCCAACTTCGCCGCGCCCGCGCCTCGAACGAGATTTAAGGCTTCGGCGGGCTCAGTATCCCAGGAGGCTGGTCACGATCACGGTCGCCCCTATCGCCGTGAAGACGACGATCGAGAGGTACCTTATCCTCCTGGGGGAGAGCACCTTGCCGAGCCTGTTCCCCAGCGCCGTCTCCACGCCGGTCGCCGCGACGAGGCCCACCACCGCCCCTGCGAAGACGACGAGCGCGTCCTGGAACCTCGCCACGAGGACCACCGTGAGGAGTTCGGTCGCGTCCCCGGCGAGGTCGAGGGCGATCAGGGAGAGGAGGGCAGGGATGAATATCGACCAGTAGCCCCTCCCTCCGCCTCCGAGCACCTTCTCCTCCCGCTCCTCCATCGACCTGTCCTCCCGCGAGAGCCTGGAGTACTCCCATGCGGCGTAGGCCAGCATTATCGCGCCCCCGGCCAGCTTTATCGCGAGCACCGGGACGAACGCTACCAGCACCGAGCCCAGGAGGACGATGACCGCCGAGGTTACGGTGAAGGCGACGCTCCCCGCGGCGAAGACCAGCCAAGCCCTGGTCTTGGTCGCCAGCGCGAGGAGAAACAGCGCGTCCTTGTCCGTCAGCTCGGCGAGGAAGAGCGTCCCCGCCGTGGTCAACAGCGCAGCCAGGGCGGCCCCCGCTTCCATGCTCACCCCTCCCCTCCCGCGACCGGCGCCATTGGGGCACCCGGCCCAGGTTTTCTCGTAAAGGCTTTCGGGCCTGGCCAAATAGTGATATCATCGAGGCAACGAGGCTCGGCGAGACGGGAGGATGGCGAGGCTCGCGATAGCGTTCCAGGGTGAGCACGGCGCCTACAGCGAGGAGGCGATCTTCAAGCACTTCGGGCGGGACGTCAAGACCGTCCCCGCGGGCACGATCCACGAGGTCTTCAACCTGACCGAGGCTGGGGCCGTCGACCTCGGGGTAGTCCCCGTCGAGAACTCGGTGGAAGGGAGCATCAACGAGACCTACGACATGCTCCTCGCCTCGAGCCTCACCGTAGTGGGCGAGGTCGTCCTCCGGGTCGTCCACTGCCTGATCGCCCTCCCGGCCGCCAGGCTGTCCGACATCAGGGTTGTCTACTCCCACCCGCAGGCGCTGGCGCAGTGCAGGGGGTTCGTCACGTCGATGGGGCTGGAGCCCGTCGTCACCTACGACACGGCCGGGAGCGTCAAGATGATCAAGGACGAGCGCCTCCGCAAGGCGGCGGCCATCGCCGGGGAGAGGGCGGCGCACATCTACGGCCTGAAGGTCCTCAAGAAGGGGATAGAGGACTACTCGACCAACTCTACGAGGTTCCTGATAGTATCCAGGGAGGACGCGAAGGGCGACCACGGGCCCGACGCCTCGCGCGGCGGGATAAGCAGGGGGAGCAAGACCTCCCTCATCTTCGCCGTCCCCCACAAGCCTGGCTCGCTCTACAACGCCCTCGAGGTCTTCGCCCGGGAGAGGATCAACCTGACGAAGATAGAGTCCAGGCCGACAAAGGAGCGCCCCTGGGAGTACTACTTCTTCGTCGACTTCCAGGGCCACAGGCAGGACCCGAAGGTCATCAGGGTGCTCTCCGAGATGGCCAAGAAGACGGCCTTCCTCAAGGTCCTCGGCTCCTACCCGGCCTCCAAGGCAGCTCGCTCCTGATGGCTGACCCAGGCCAGCTCCCCCTCGACGATTCGCTGGCGGCCGTCGCGGACGAGGCGCGGGTGTGCACGAGGTGCCCACTCTCCTCGACGAGGACGCGCGCGGTCCCTGGGGAGGGCCCAGCCGACGCGAGGGTCGTGGTCGTGGGCGAGGGGCCTGGCAGGAACGAGGACCTCGAAGGCAGGCCGTTCGTCGGCGCGGCGGGCAAGCAGCTCGACCTCCTCCTCGGCCGGGCGGGACTGAGGCGCGATGAGGTCTTCATCACCAACGTGGTGAAGTGCCGCCCCCCAGAGAACAGGAGGCCGACGGGCGAGGAGGCAGACGCGTGCAAGCCCTTCCTCGAGAGGCAGCTGAGGGTCGTCCGGCCGCGCGTTGTGGTCCTCCTCGGCGACAGCGCCCTCAAGCGGTTCCTCCCCGCCGAGACGCTCTCAGCGGCTCACGGGAGGCTCTTCGAGAGGGGGCAGGTCGCCTTCTTCGCCAGCTACCACCCCGCCGCCATGATCTACAACAGGTCCCTCCAGGCTGTCATGGAGGAGGACTTTGCAGAGCTGGGGAGGATGCTGAAAGCCGAAGGCCGGGGCTAGTCTTTCGAGTCGCGCAGCATTATGAACGCCGCCGCGAGGAGCAATATCAGCCCCAGGCCGAGGCCGGCGATGGTGTTCCTCTTCCCGACCTCGTACAGCGCGGCGGGGGAGGCTATGAGGAGGACGATGATGAGAAGGTTGTCCCTGTTCGCCCCCTGGAGCTTCACCGACGGCAGGATGAGGAAGCTGAGGAGGACGAGGAGCGCGGGGAAGACGAGGGGGTACCTACCGTCGAGGAGGTTGAACACCGCGGTCGACGGGTCGCCCCCTGCGGAGTAGAGGGCCGCGATGAAAGCGAGGACGAGCGAGACGCCCGCGAGGGTCTGCAGCCTCCGGCTAAGTGTGACGACACCGCCCCTCCTGGACTCGAGCGACTCTGAGTTGAAGTCCATCAGGGCAGCCCCGAGGACGGCCGCGAAGCCCACGAGGAAGACGTACTGGTTCTGGGCGACCTCGAGGAAGACGTACTGCGGGAGGTTCGCGGAGAGCCCCGCCTGCGCCCACTCGTAGAGCGTGTATACGAGGTTCACCGCGAACGGAGCCACGTAGAGGAGGAACGCCAGGTCCCCGCCCCTGCCGACCGCCCCTTTGCTCAAGGGCCTCCCCGCGCGCCAGGGCGGGGTTAAAACTCTTCTCTAGCCGAGCTTCCTACCGAACACCAGGTACGCCGTGTGGGCGACCATGAACATGGACGGGCGGGTCATCCCCGGCCTGGCCTCGATGTTGCGGGCTATCAGCTCGAGAGTCTCCGTCGCGACGAACCCCTCGTCCTGGAGGGTCTGGACGAGCCTCTCCGCCTGGTTCATCGTCGGGCAAATGGCCGCGACCATCGCCGAGGGCGCGAGGGCCTCCCGGACGGGCTTGACGAGCTCCCACGGGTCCCCGATGTCGAGCAGAGCGGCGTCGAGGTCCCTCTCCTCGACCCCGAGCCTCGCGTCCTGGTTCTTCAGCGTCACGCAGGAAGCCAGCCCGAACCTCTCAAGGTTCCTCCTCGCCCCTGCCTGGAACTCGCCGTTGATGTCGTAGCTGTAGACCTGCCCCGCGGGGGCGACAGTATAGGAAAGGGCGGCGGTGGCCGACCCGCTCCCCGTCCCCGCCTCGAAGACCCTGCTCCCCGAGTGCACCCCGCACTTTATGATGATCATTGCGATGTCCTTTGGGTAGATCACCTGGGTCTTCCTGGCGAACTTCATCACGACGTCCTCGAGGGTCGGCTTCAGGACGACCAGCTCGTCGTTCATGGTGGTCGTCACTCTGATGCCGTACTCCCGCCCGACGAGGGCTGCGCAGTCCAGTATCCCGAGGTGGGTGTGGAGCTTGGGAGTCTCGGACGGGCGCACCAGCCACTTCCTCCTCCTGTCCCGGTAGACCAGGATGAACGAGTCGGCCCCTATCTTTTCCAACTTTCTGTGGCCGGCCCGCGCGAGCGCTTATATTGTTTCGAGAGACGTTCGCATGGACGAGGCGCGCTGGACGACACACGCGGGCCCAGAGCGTCAGAGCCGCTTGAGCCGAAGACTACCTAGCGTCCAGCCTAGTCCGGCGCGCTCTCCCTATCGCAAGCAGGACGGGCAGAAGGACCACCAAGAGAAGGAAACCTGAAGCATTGCCGAGCGGGAACTGGGGCACCCCGGTCGATGATCCTGACGGACTACCCGTGACGATGGGCGTCCCGTCGAGCGCTGCGACGGAGATGTCACCGCAGACAGTCCTGCCGCCGATCGTATTCGTCGAGATGGTCAGACCCGACACCGATGTCCATCCTGAGCCGTCCCAGTAGTCCATGAGCGTGTTCGAAGCGCTGGCGATGCAAACGTAGGCCGTCCCGTCCCCAATCCCGGCGATGTGGACGTCGTAGTACGCGGCCCCTCCTCCCGCGACGTTCGGGTCGGGCCCGACGGAAGGCACGGCGCCGAGGTCAGAGGCCGTGATAGTGACCGGGCCGGTTCCCGTCGTGCTCATGATCGAGACGGTGATGCCGGTTCCCGTGGCGTCCGCTGCGAAGCTGCCGCCCGTCGGGGTGCCGGTGCAGGAGTCCTGGGCCGTCGTCGTTGCGCCGTCAGTCGGCGGAGGAGCTATGACGGCAGTGCATCCACCTGGCAACCCCGGTCCGGTGAACTCGAGGATCCTTCCGTTGTTGAAGTCTGTGACCCAGAGGTTCCCGCTGGGGTCAAAGGTGATCCCCTGCGGATGGTTGAAGCCGTAGGAGACCACGCTGGGAGACTGCCCGGCGTTCCCCAGGCCGGACGTGAAGGTCGACTCACCGAGGACGACGTTCGCTGTCGTCTGGACTACGCCGCCCACCACGGGGAACTGCAGTATGCGATTGTTTATCGTGTCCGAGACCCAAAGGTTGCCCTCTGGGTCGAAGGCTATCCCGTAGGCTTGCGAAAGCGTGCCGGCCATTGGGCTCCCGCCTTCGTTCGCTTGATTCTCCGTGTAGCCGACCTGACCTATGACCTTGGTCGCGGTCGGCTGGATGACTCCAGAGACGAGAGGGAACTCTAAGACCCTGTTGTTGCTCTGGTCGGCGACCCACAGGTTCCCCTCAGGGTCGAACGCTAGGGTGGTGGGACCGCAAAGAGTGCTCGACGTGGGGGCCGCAGGGGGCCCGGTGCCCGCCTCGTTGCACGCTGGGGAGCCAGACCCGTTGGCAGCGCTGGTCTGGCCTATCAGCGTGGTCGCGGTGGTCTGGATCACACCTCCCACGAGGGGGAACTCTAGCACCCGGCTGTTGTCAAAGTCCGCCACCCACAGGTTCCCGCTGGAGTCGAACGTGAGCCCCTCGGGCTGGCAGAGGGTGCTGAGCGAGGAGAACGAGAACTCGTTGCATCCGACCGCCGAAAACGAGGTCTGGCCGATCACCTTCGTTGCCGTGGTCTGGATCACTCCTGAGACCAGAGGGAACTCCAGGATCCGGTTGTTCACCGTGTCGGCGGCCCAGAGATCTCCTTGCGAGTCGAACGCGAGCCCGAATGGCAGGCGGTCAGTGCTCGCCGAGGGGCTTCCGCCCTCGTTGCCGAGGTACGCAGTGAAGCTGGTCTGGCCTATCACGCTCGATTCTGTCGATTGAATCGTCCCGCCAGACAACGGGAACTCTACATATCGTTGGTTCGAAGTGTCGGCGACCCACAGGTTCCCGGCGGAGTCGAAGGCGGAAGCGTAGGGGAAGCACAGGGTCGTATCGGACGGTACCGGCTGGGTGCCGTCGTCACAGCCTCCGGTTGTGAAGTTGGGCTGCCCTACCTCGGCGGCGGCGCTCTGCTCGTTGGTGAAGCCGAAGGCGAACGGGAGGCTGAACGTCGAAAGGGCGAACAGGGCGAGCACAGCGCAGATTGAAATTATTGCCGGTCTCCGTCTGAGCGCCACCAGTCCATGGCTGGAGGGGCCCCTGCTCAATTGGGGTTCCCATGCCAGATAGGAGCTCGTGAGGCGCGTGCTGGGGTCTTCGACAGGCCTCTCCCAATCGTGGGTTCGCACAGGTCAACACGTGCGATTCCGCCGGTCACGGCCCGATCCTTTGCACCGCGCACGCTGTTTTGAGCCGCTCCGAGATAATAAAAAAGGACGAAGCCGAGCTTCACGCTCGTGGATTTCAGATTCATGTCGTCGGCAGCGGTCCTCTGACCGTGGAGTGGGGTCTCCGCTTTCTCCGGCCAACGTTTATATTGGTTCTTCACTTATTTCAGCTACCGGAATGAGCAGCGGCACCGAGGATGGGGGCATAGGCTCGGGGTCCACCGAAGGCGATTCCGGGTCCAGGCAGCGCTCCCCGACCTCCTACTTCAAGGAAAAGCCCGTCAAGGTGGGCGAGGAGCTCGACGTGACGGTCTCCGAGGTGAGCAGGCGCGGCGACGGCGTCGCCCGGGTCCAGGGCTTCGTCATCTTCATCCCGACAGCGAAGCAGGGGACGCAGGCCAAGATACGGATCAAGGAGATCCGCCCCAACTTTGCGACCGCCGAGATAATCGAGGGCGGCTCCCCTAGCTAGGGACGCCACCAGTCGAAGCCGAGAAAGTCCGCCTTGCGCGACTCGGCGTCCACCACCGCTATTATGAACTGCTTCCTCACCGTGGTGGCGAGCCTCCCCGACCTCACCATCCCTGTGGCTGTGACGCGCTCCTTGTCGCTCTCGACCTGGACGAGGTATGGGGCGTGGTCGATCCCAGGGCCGTGCTCGTAGACGGCGAAGTCGGAGCCGAACTTTATCCCCGGCCCGACGACGAAGCCCGACTCGCGGAGGAGGCTGTAGACCAGGTACTGCTCCCGGAAGTTCGGGTACCCCTGGGCGCACATGGCCTCGAGCTCCTTGGCCGAGAGGACATCCCCCGCGGCGCTCTCGACCTTGAGCTTCTTCTTCTTGACGAGGTAGTAGCTCTCCATGAGGTCGAGGATCAGGGGGGCGTCGAACTCAAAGTCCTTGGGCTTTGGTATCCCGAGCGGCTTGCCGTAGTACGAGTCCTTGAAGAGCCTCCTCGAGGCCTCTACGTCCCACACGACTATCCTGTTCTCGAACAGCCTGCCCGTCGCTGCCTTGGGTGGGTGCGGCAACCTGAGGGCCGGCGCAACCGCGACTATATCTGCGTGTGGGCTAGACGCCCAGCGCGACGATGGTGGTGGCGTCGGCCGCCGTCAGGGCGGCGTCGGCCGTGTCCTCTATGGCCTGGGCGAGGTCGCGCATCGTGATGAGGTCCCGGTAGCCGTGGACGGACTTTATCAGCTCGGTTATCAGCTCTCGGTGCCTGGTGTCTATCTCGCTCTCGAGCTTCTGCACCTGGGTGGCCATCTCGATCGACTGGTCGGGGTTGATGGACAGGGCCCTGACGCAGTCGTTCTGCTTCGAGATCGCCTCGATCAGCGTGTTCAGCAGGTCGTTGTAGGCCTCCCTGTACTTTTTCAGCCGGATGACGTTCCGCCGCACCTGGGATAGCTTGAAGGCGCACCCGTTGAGGTGACCGACCACGCTCTCGATCGCGAAAGCGACCCGGAGAAGGTCCTCCTTGTTCATCAGGAGGGTACCGACCTGCGCGAGCTCCCTGATGAGCGACCTCCTCAGCGTGACCACGTCCTCCTCCGCCTTCTTGACCCTCTCGAGGCAAGACTTCACGACGGCCTTGTCGTTCGATATGACGGCCTGGAACTCCTCCCTGAGGACCCGCCCGGCGTCGGTCACCCTCCTGACCTCGTCCTCCAGGACCAGGAGCGTCCTACGCCGAGCCTGAAGGTCTGCCTCAGAACCTGACAACCCTATCCCCCGCATAGGCAATGAATGTTGAGAATATAAGATAGGGGGAAATTAGCCGCCGTAGGACTCTGGCCGGCCGACTCCCTTTTATCGAGGGGCGGCCTCCTAACCCAGGGAACGGGCATGGACAGCCCCGAGGGACACCCCGCCGGCAGGACCCTGTTCCTGACCGCCCTGGCGGCCGCGTTCGCGCTGTCCCTCGCGGTGTCGTTCGAGCCCAGAGCTGCGGCCTCCCAGCCTTCCACGGTCGTGGTCGACTTCAGCGTGCCCGTCGACCCTGGTTCATCGAGCCTCGTCTCCCAAGCGGTCTCGACGGCGGAGTCGTCCGGCGCCCCAGCCATCCTGATCGAGATGAACACTCCCGGAGGCCTGCTGAGCGACATGACCGGGATAATCGACTCGATAGAGCAGGCCAACCAGTCGGGGATACCGACCTACACGTACGTCCCTCCCGACGCGCTCGCGGCGTCGGCGGGGAGCTACATCGCCATGGCGACCAACAAGATCCTCATGGGCCCCGGCTCGGAGATAGGGCCCTCGACGCCGATAGTCGTGGGAGGGACCGACCTCGAGCAGAACCACACCGAGGGCGCGATGCTCTCCCTGATGGCGAGCTTGGCCGAGAAGTGGGGGAGGAACGCGACCGCCGCCCAGACCATGGTCCTCGCTGACACGGCATACTCGGCGAGCGACGCATACAGGTTCCACCTGGTCCAGGGCAACGCGACCTCCCTCGAGGGGGCGCTCGCGTCGCTCGGCCTCGGCCCCAGCTACGTGGTCGTCCACGAGGGGGCCTACGACCAGTTACTCAGCGCCCTGAGCGACCCCAACGTGAGCGGCCTCCTCGTCTTCCTCGGAGGCCTGGCGATCCTGCTCGACCTGTACCACCCGACCTTCGTCCTGTCGGTGGCCGGGGGCATCGCCCTCGTCGCGGGGCTGGTCGGGATCGAGGCGGTCGGCGCCTCCACCCTGGGGCTGGCGGTCGTGGCCGCCGGCATCGCGCTGATGTTCCTCGAGCTCAGGCTCGGGCACGGCCTGGCCATGGTCGCGGGCGGCATCGTGAGCGGGGCGGGGATCTACCTCCTCTTCCAGGGTCTCCAGCTCTCCTCCTCCTCGGCGGACCTCACCCAGGTCGAGGCGGTCGCCGTAGCGGTCGTCGGCGTCCTCGCGGCCCTCTACGTGAGGTGGGTCGTCGGGCCTTTGCGGGAGGGAAAGAGCGTGACGGGCCCCGAGAGCATCGTGGGGAAGGTCGGGGTCGCCTACTCCTCGCTCACCCCTAACGGCGAGGTCCGCGTCGAGGGCATCACCTGGCGGGCCAGGAGCGCCTCCGGGGACGTGGCCGCGGGCGAGAGCGTCAGGGTCGACTCGATCGAAGGCCTCGTCCTGGTCGTCGTCAAGGCCTAGCTGGGCGGTTCTGTTCCATTCATTCCGTAGCACCCTTGGCTGTTCCAGATGGTGTGGTGCTCGGTCTTCCCGCTGGGAAGGAATCGGTTGAAGCACCCGGCCCAACAAGAATCGGTGTCTGAATCTTGTAAGGAGCCTTCGGCGGAAGTCTCCCCCTCCTGAAAGCGACGTTAATCGCAAAGAAACTCGGAGCAACTTCTTCTTCAATTGCCTCGCCCAACACCCCGTCATAGAGCAAAGTGACATTGCTGAGCACAAGTTTCCATCCTTTACTGATTTTGAAGAATGGTCTGACTCGCCCGAAATCGAGGATTACTCGATTCCTATCCTCGCCGATTATGGTGATTACGCGAGGGGTTGACTTCGTATATTTCTGCGATACTTCTTTGAAGAGTCTCGCCTTCACTCTATCATAAATGTCAGACCCCATCTTTCCCAAGAAGCCCGCTCCGACTAAGCTCGCGACAGCCGCCGAAGCAATCTCAACATCTTGGATGAATTGTGGGTCTATTGGGAGATTAGCCCTCGCATAACGGTTGTCGAACTCGTTCATGTATCGAGGAACAAACTGCTCTGCGAGGACTTGGGCGGGCTTGCTCAATTGTTTTCATCCTCTCTCTCGGTAAGTGATGCCGTGAGAAGAGCGAGTCACTTATCCTTGCCTTCCACTCCAACCCCAGCCATCTCTGCGGGCGTTTGACCCTCAAGGGCGGAGTGAGGTCTAACGAAGTTATAGTGAAGCC
>DATJBB010000013.1:0-52382 GCA_035515635.1 Nitrososphaerales archaeon | reverse complement strand
GTCTTAACTAAATCATCGAGTTCAAAGCGACCATGGCAGGAAGGGTAGTGCACTTCGAGATACCTGCCGCCAACGTCAAGCGAGCCAGAGAGTTCTACACCAAGGCCTTTGGCTGGCAGATCAACGACCACCCCGGGATGAACTACGCGACGGTGGGGACGACCGAGTCCGACGACAGGGGGATGCCAAAGCATCCCGGCGCCATAAACGGCGGGATGCTGAAGCGGAAGAAGCCGGTCAGCGCCCCGGTCATCACCATCGATGTTGAGGACATCGACGCCTCCCTCGAGGAGATCAAGGAACTGGGCGGTACCGTCGCGGCGAAGAAGCAGATGGTTGGCGAGATGGGGTTCTCGGCGTACTTCAAGGACACCGAAGGGAACGTAGTAGGCCTCTGGCAGAGCGCGCAGTAGGGCGCGTCTGCCTCCCCTCGTTTTCGGTCATCATAAATAGCGAGTGTCCGAAGGACCCCGCACCTTGACGCTCCTCTTTGAGGCGCTCCTGTGGCTCCACATAGTCGGCGCGATCGGCTGGATAGGGACCTCCATGGTCTTCGTGATGGTGCTCGGCCCGGCCCTCCCCTCCCTCTCCCCTCCTACGAGGGGCGAGTTCGTCGTCAAGGTCCTCCCCAGGATCTTCAGGTTCGCGAGCGTCTTCGTCATAGTGACCCCTCTGATCGGGCTAGCGTTAGCCCTCAGCCTCAGCAGCCCGACCTTCAACGCCTTCGACCCGACGACGCAGTTCGGGAGGTTCATTACGGCGGGGGTGCTGCTCTCGATAGCGGCATGGTTCATCTTCTTCGGGATAGCCGCGCCCACCGCGAGGAAAGTGGTGCGGCTGACCCAGGAGATGGTCAATAGCCAGGGGCCGCCATCCCCCGACCTCCCCAGGCTCAACGCAAGGATGCGGATGGCCGGGGGCGCCGGCCTGTTCGTGATGCTGGCTATACTGGTCTGCATGGTCGGCGCCTGAGGAAGATTTTTTCTCAGCCCCGAGTACACCCTGGGTAGGGCGACAGGCACGAGCGTGAGCGACAGGGCGACCTCCGCGCTGGAGGGGCTCGGGATGACCAAGACCGAGATCAGAACCTACGTCGCCCTGCTCGAGGGAGGGACCATGGCGGCGAGCGAGGCGAGCAGGGCCGCCAGGGTGCCCTACTCCAAGGTCTACCAGGCGCTAGAGTCGCTCCACAAGAAGGGCTGGGTGGAGAGGCAGCAGAGCAGGCCGATCCTGTACACGGCGAAGCCGCCCGAGAGCGCCCTCCAGGAGCTCAGGGCGCTACACGAGGCCGAAGACAGGGAGAGGGAGAAGGTCGCCCTGGCCGAACTCCTCAGCGTCTACGAGAACAAGGCGGAGCAGGAGAGGCCGGAGATCTGGATCCTCAGGGGGACGGCGGAGATCCTGGCCAGGGTGAAGAACACCGCGTTGAACGCAAGGGACGAACTCCTAATCGCCCTCCCCGTGGGGATAGCGCCGTACGCCGACCAGGTGGCCTCCATCTTGGTCGCAATCAAGGAGAAGGGGGTCAAGATCTCGATCCTCACTTCGCATGGCCTCCCGGAAGAATCTCTCTCCGCCCTAGCGGCGACGGCCGAAGTCAGGACGAGAAGGACGATGTTCGGCGGGGGCGTCATCGCGGACTCGAAGGAGGTCGTCCTTCTCCTCGGCGGGGGCGAGAGCGCGAACTCCGCCCTCGCCATCTGGGCGGACCACCCAGGCCTGGCAAGCTTTGCCAGGGACTACTTCCGCTTTCTCTGGAAGTCTCGCGAAACGGTGAAGAAGTGAAGCTGGCGTCTACGTCAGTCTGCCGCCCTGGACCAGGATGATCAGCATGGTAGCGTAGAGGACAACGAGGCTTACGACGAGCGTCTTCTCCACCCTGAGGCCGGACGCGACGCTCATCCCAGCGCCAATCACCCCTGCGCCCCAGGCCTGGAAGAATGCGAAGACGACCGTGACCGCCGTGCCGGAGGCCAGGAAAGAGAGGGGAAGGGCAGGCGAGCCGTCTGCGAGGGCAAAGTGGAGTCCGGCCCCGAGGACAGAGATGGGGACGAAGGAGAGGGCGGTGGCGGTCAGCAGGGTGAGGACGTCGGCACGCTCCTTGAAGGCGACGGCGAGCGCGACGTAGGCGACGACCGTGAGGGCGACGAGGGAGCCTGCGAACGTCGCCACCGAGACGAGAATTCCGGACGACGGGGAGAAGGAGAATAGCACCAGCTCGTTCCCGGAGGCGACCAGGAGGAGGAGGACGAGCGCGGAGACGCATGCCAGAGCGGAGGCCCCTCTCGCCTTGGTCGACGTGAGAGGGACGATGAGCGCCCTTGGGATGAAGACCTCCCTGGCGAGACCTCCGAGGGTCCTCCGCTTCATCGCCTTCTCGATGCCGAGCATCGACTGGGCGGGAGTCTTCTTCTCGTCGCTAAGCTCCTGGAAGATCTCCCGCCCGAGTTTTGTCAGGGTGTACCTCCGCTCGGAGTCCCTGGTGACGATCCTCTCGAGGGTGTCCAAGTGGTGGTAGAGTGAGCCCGTCTTGACCCCCAGCTCGCTAGAGAGCTCTTTCCAGGAGAGGGGCTTGGCGGCTAGGAGCTCGATTATCCTCATCCGGACCGGATGGTTGACTATGCGCATGACTTTGGCAGAGTCCAGCCCCTCCTCCTCGGTCAATTGTAGCAACCTGCACTCACCATTCTAAAAGAGTGATGGAGTCGGAATCGGCGCCCCGGAGGTATCGCTAGAGCCGGAGGCCGTAGGACTCTGCGAAGGTCTCGAACTGCTGGTAGTGGGCCAGGTACTCGGCGCCCTTCGCGCTCACGACGTACTTCACGCCCTTCGGCTCCTGCTTCTCCATGAGGAACCCGGCGGTGAGGAGCTGGGAGAGGAGCTGCTCGAGGCCGCGGTAGGAGAGGTTGGACCTCCGCATCAGCCACGAGGGGGACGCCCCGCCCTCGCCGCTGAAAGTGAGGGCGGCATCGAGGACGTCCGCGATTATCTTGAGCCTGTTCCTGTATTGCTGCATGTCATCCACCAACCATCAAATCACGGCGAAGTACCTCTTCCTCGCCGCGTACGCGGCCGCGAATGCGAGGGTGATCACGAGGACCGAGCCGGCCAGTAGCGGTGCATCGAGCGAGAGGTAAGAGGCGACGCGCTGGACGACCTGGCCCGCCACCTGGATCAGGTGGAGGGAGAAGTGGGGTATCGATACCAGAAGCTGGAAGGAGTCGGACGTGGCCACCAGGACGTAGTAGGGTGGCGCGCCGACGACAGGCTGGAGGACCTGGAGGGCGGAGGCGGCCTCGGTGACCTGCTCACCGTCGAGGGTGACGTTCAGCGCCGGGTAGAGCGCGAGGGGAGCCGTCTTGCTCATATTGATGAGGAGGACGCGCGGCCCCGTCACGTTCTCGCCGGAGATGGCGATGACCAGACCGTTCCCGACCTGCTGCCCGACGGAGAGCGAGAACCTAGAGTCGTGGACGTCGGTGGTGCTCTGCAGCGGAGTGATCTGGACGGTCGCGGGGATCGTGAGGTTGTCGACCGCGTCCTGTATCTGGGCCTCGACGTCGCCTCCGCCCTTTATGGTGGTCACCGTCGTCGTGATGGTGCTGGTGACCACTGTCTGTGAAACGGTCGAGTTCTCGGTCGTCGTGGAGGACTGCTCGAGCCCTATGGGAGGGGTGATGATTGCCGTCTGTGTCGCCGGGTCGCTAACCAGGACAAGGACCGGACTGGTCGCCCCGAAACCCGGGATGTCGGAAACGTCGAAGACCACCACCCCGAGGGAGTACTGGCCCGGGCTGACCTGGATGCTCGAGTGGAGCTCGCCGGCGCCGCCCTTGTTGGTCGTCATGGTCCCGAGGTTGACCTCGGTACCGTTGAGCATGAGCGCAGCGTTGAAGGTTGTTGAGGGGTTCCCATCCTGGAAGCCGAGCACGACGTTGAGGAGGGAGTACCTGGCGTCCAGCGTGACGACCGCGGTGCCGGAGGTCGCGAACCTGTATCCCAGCGGGGTGGCCGGGACCACCGCCGGCACGAGCTTGAAGGTCCAGACTGGGCCCTGAGGCCTCTCCGCAGGGGAGGTCGTGGTCGTGGAGGTCGCAGCGGTCGAGTGAGCGACCGAGGTGCTCGAGAGCGTCGTTGTCGACGACGTGGTCGTGGACGTGGTGACGTGGCTCTGGACCACGAACACCGAGGGGACGCTTACTAGAACCGTAGCCGGAGCTTTGAAGTTGGAAAGGTCAGCGATAGACACGCCGAGGACGAACCTCCCGGCCCCGAGGTATGTGTTGACTCCGAGGTTCGCGCCTCCGTCAGAGTTTGTAGTGTAGTTCCCTATCGTCTTGGCCGTCCCGTTCACGGCAAGGACGACAGCGAAGCGCGAATTGGGGACCTGGCCCGTGAAGCTCAGGCTGAAGTAGACATAGCCGTTTGTCGCCGCGTAGCCGCCCTCGCCCTTGCCGTAGAGATATCCCTCGGGAGCGGCCGAGCCTGTGACAGAGACGAACTGGAGTTGGTTGACTCCCTCGGCGGGCGTGGAGGAGGTGCTCGTCGAGGTGGTGTGGCTCTCCGAGCTCGTGCTCTCCCTGGTCGAGGTCGAGGCCGTCGAGGTGCTCGAGGAGCTGGTGTGGGTCCCGGTGGACGTCGTGGCAGTGGAGCCTGGGAGGGTAATCTGGATGGAGCGCGGGACGCTCACGGCCACCGGCGAGGCCGTCACACCGGCGGCGTAGATCAGGAGCCCGACCTGGTAGGTCCCGGGGGAGAGGGTGACGTTGCCCTTGAAGACTCCACCCCCGATGGACGTTGTGGTGACCACCCCTATCGTGGAGTTCTGGGTAGCCGTCTGGAGGACGTTGTAGAACCTCGTTCCCGGAGCCCCGATGAAGCTCGTGGTCACGAAGAGCTGGTCGCCGTAAGCGATGATAAGCGCGCCCCCCTCCTTGAAAGAATAGTTGGCGGGCGCGGAGCCGCCGAGGTAGACGGGGAGCGGGACGAGAGAGTAGCTGAGGGCGTTGCTCACGGCGGTCGGTGTCGTCTGGACGGGCTGCGAGGAGGGCACCGCGACCTGAGCGGTGGCCGGGTTGCTCGCTAGGACGGGTGTCCGGGCGTCGGTCGATGGGTCGACCACGCTCAGCCCGACGTTGTAGTGGCCAGCGTCGAGCGTCGCAGTTCCCGACCCGCCTGCGTTGCCCGTAGTCGCTGCCGTGACTGTGGTGAAGGTGAACGACTTGGTGGCGCCACCTGTCGTGGGCGTGACTAGCATCACCATCTGGAGCTGCTCTTCTGGAGGCGCCTTTGAGACTGACCACTCTAGGGTCAGAGTCTGGCCCGATACCGAGACCCCCGCGTAGCCGCTCGCGTTTGACCCCTTGGCCGTGGGCGAGACGGAGACCAGGGTGTAGTACACGGTACCTGTCTGTGCCGTCGCCGCGGCCGAGGCCGTGGTCGAGGACGAGTCGGCCGAGGTGACAGCGCCTGGGACCGCGTAGACCACGAACCCGAACCCGAGTAAGAAGATAATCGCAAAAATTGCAAGGAAGTGACCCCCTGCATGCCCTGGTTTCATTCGCTTACGCCCTCCACTCGCTTGGCCAGGCTATAACGGCCGGGTTCCTGGAAGTGGATTCCTGAAATAATTGTAATATTCTGTCTCCCAAAACATCAAGAATTGCCTCCTCGACTGGGAGCGTTTTTAATCGATTCTGGCCGGTTTCTGGCGTGCCCCAGGACGCCTATGCCGTCGCCTCCGAGATCTGCAGGGCTCTGGGGGTGTCGGACGCGGAGGCGAGGCTGTATGTCACCGCCTTGGTCGAGGGGAGGCTTTCCCCGTCTGGGCGGGAGGAGAAGGAGGTGGCAGACCTCTTGGCAGCCAGGGGGATGCTGATACACGAGGCGAGAGGGCGGTCATACCTCCCGGTCCACCCCAGGCTGGCCCTGTCCAATCTTTTCCGCGCTTATGAGGAGGGGCTGGCGAGGCAGAGGAAGGAGAAGCGTCTCCTCGTCGACAGGCTCACCCTCGAGCTGATTCGGATGATGCCCGGGCAATCGAAGGGCACAAATGCTGGCGGTCCGAGGGGAGGAACAACGATAGGGTGATCTTGGGACGAGCGCGAGGAGTGGGGAGGCCAAGGCGCAGCACAAGCACGAGATAGTCCTCGCGGGGATGGTCAACGTCAACAGGGACAACTACCTCCAGGGCGTGGTGGACGTCTGGACGTGCAGGGGGTGCAAGAAGCTCTTCTGCGACGACAAGAGGTACGGCGAGCCGCTAAAGCCTAGCGTGGGGTTCGAGGAGGTCCCGGAGGACGAGCAGTGGGGGATCCTTACCTGCACCGACATCAAGGGCGTCTACATGATGAGCCTGGGCGTAAAGCCGGGCAAGACGATCAAGCACACCTGCCCCCGCAACGGGAGCAGCCACGAGTTCGTCGTGACGCCAGACTGGTCGATCGACCCGGACGACGGGGAGACCGTCCACCGGTTGTTCCTGGTCAAGGACCACATCAACAAGAACATCGAGGCCGGCTTCTACAAGCTCAGGATGCTGAAGTAGGCTTGTCGCCCATCAGGGTCGTCGGCTCCGTGTTCAGCCTGCTAACCGGGCTATTGGGGGCGCTCGTGCTTCCTCTGGGGCTCGCGAGGGCGGGCGGGGCAGGGGTCACGCGACTGGGAGGGCTCCTCTTCCTTGTCGGCGCGGTGTTGGTCTTGGTGTCGATAATCTCCTTCGTCGTGCCAAAGTATACCTTCGTCATCTCTGCCATCCTCTCTGTCGTCGTCCTTGGGGTGGTCGCGGCGCGGTTCGACAGGTTCAACCAGGGCGTGGCTCTAGTGACGGTTGTGCTGGCGACTGTGGCGGTCGTGGTCGACGCGCTGGCGGCGAGGCCGGCCAAGGAGCTGGCCGAGAAGGACAGCCCGCTCAACCTCCCCGTCTTCGGTTAGATCTTGAAGGGAGGGAGCTCTCCCTTGGTGATCGATCGCTCGACGTTCCTGCGCAGCATCGCCACGTTGATGCCCTGGTAGTCCCTCTTAATCCACGCTATCTGGGGGAGAGCCCTGCGGTAGATCCCCAGGGCGACGTCCCTCTCGTCTCTTTGCTCGTGGACCTGGGCGGCGCAAACCAGGATGATTGCCTGGACGAGCTTCCTCTCCTGGCCTGTGGTGCTCCTCCAGAGGGGCTCGAGGCCCTCGTGGCACTCCCAGAACCTTTCGGCATTGAAGTAGCCCCTGGCCTCCTTGACGACCTCCTCCTTCGACTTGAACGCGGGCGCCTCGTCGAGGTTCCTGCTGAACTCGACGCTCGCCAGCGGCTCTGCGGCGGCGAGGAAGAGGGAGAAGTCGGGTTCGGAAGGGGAGAAGACGTCGACCTCGAGCGCCCCGTAGGAGGTCCAGCGCGGGTGCTTGACCGACGCCCCGAGGCTAGAACCAATCGCCTTGATGGAGGCCAGGCACTTGGTCCTGTCCTCTTGGTGGGGGGCGAGGCGGAGGAGGAAGCGCATCTTTCTGGGGCAGACCAGCCTGGGAAGATAGGTTTTTGGCTCCGGAAAGGGGCGTTCGTATGGTGGGTGATGATCGCATTAGCCAATCTGATCCAACATGAGGTCGATCTTGAGTCGAGAACCCACGAAAAACTCGCGGCCTGAAAGGCCCTCGCCGGCCTTATCTTCAAATATGACCGCGTAGAGGTCGGGAGGGCCCCGAGGGGGGAGTTGTCATGGTCGAGATAGACGTCATGTGTCACCTTGAGGCCTTCAGGAGGTTCCTCATCAGCAGCACGTGCAGGAGCTTCATCCCCGAGTCGTACCTCAGGGACCCGGAGGTATTCCCCGAGAAGGAGATGGACCCGGGCTCGATCTACATCGAAGCCGTAGACAAGGTCACCCTGAAGAAGATCAGAGACATAACGTTCGTCAACGCCAACGACGTCCTCGGGATAATCTACAAGTCCAAGAGCGGCCACAGCCGGCTCAACTGGCGCCAGCAGAGCGGGCCGATGGGGAGGGTGACCGGCGACGCCTCGAACAACAGCCTGGTCAACCTCTCGATGGCCAGGATTATTACGCCGGAGGAGGTCGAGGAGCTGGTCGGCAGGAACGCTCCCGAGGAGTCGCAGGAGGCAGGCCCTGCGCCTTCGCCGGTTCCCGAGGCCCCCGCGCCACCGCCACCACCGGCGGCTCCGGCCGTCCCCGCGGAGCCTTCATTCCCCCTCGACGAGGAGGAGGAGGACTTCGAGGCCGCTGACGCGGACGAGGATGAAGTCGAGGACGTGGAAGAGCAAGAGCGGGAAGAGACGGCATAGGGGGCGTGGGCTCATGGTCCAGGTCAAGGTCCAGCGGATAAGCAGCGTGACCGACCCGTACACAGGCCTCCCGGCGAAGCAGATAGAGCTGGTCGAGGTGAGGCAGAGAACGGCGGGGCAGGTCTACGGGATGGGGGCGGAGGAGAACAGGATGGTCCAGAGCATGGTCTCCCAGCTGCAGGGGATGGGGCTGATGCCACAGATCCGGGAGATGACATTCCCTAAGATAACGATGGTCCTCACCGAGAGCGAGTACGACATGTTCGCGATCAGGCTCGACGTCAACGAGGTCTACGAGCTAGAGATCAAGGGCGGGACCCTGGGGCTCAAGCCATCGACGGGTGTCTAGCGCGGGTCAGCAGGAGGAGGGTGAGCGCTTTCGCATGCCCATGTCGGAAGAGAAGCTGCGAAAGGTTACCGTCGGCCCCCCTCCTCAGAAGCTGAACGGCCCAATCACCCTCGTCGAGTACGACCCCGACTGGCCGAGGCTGTTCGTTCGGGAGGCGGAGAGGATCTCGGCCGCGCTGGGGAGTCGCGCGTTGCTCATCGAGCACGTGGGTTCGACTTCGGTTCCTGGACTGGTCGCGAAGCCGATCATTGACGTAGTACTCGTCGTCAAGAACTCCGCCGACGAACGCTCCTACGTCCCCGCCCTTGAGAAGGCAGGATACGTCCTCCGAATCAGGGAGCCCGAGTGGCACGAGCATCGCTTGCTCAAGGGGCCGGACACGAACGTGAACCTGCACGTCTTCTCGCGGGGCTCGACCGAGGTGGCGAGGATGCTCGCCTTCAGGGACCGCCTCAGGAACAACCCCGACGACAGGGACAGCTACGCCAACGCAAAGCGGGACCTAGCGAAGCGCAGATGGAAGTACGTCCAGAACTACGCAGACGCGAAGTCCAAGGTCGTGGAATCCATTATTGCGAAGACCGGAGGCAAGAAGGAAGGCGCCAGGTAATGGCCAAGGTCAAGGTCGGAGACGCGGCGCCGGACTTTGCGCTCCGCTCCCAGGACGGCGAGATTGTCAGGCTCTCCGACCTCCTCGCCCGCGGGAGCGTGGTGGTCTACTTCTATCCCAGGGACAGGACGCCGGGATGCACGGCCGAGGCTGGGGCGTTCCGCGACAGCTACGCAAGGTTCGGGGAGCTCGGGGCCCAGGTCGTGGGAATCAGCTCAGACTCGGTCGAGTCCCACAGGGGGTTCGCGACCGAGTGCGACCTGCCCTTCAAGATACTCAGCGACATCGACGGCAAGGTGAGGAGGGAGTACGGGGTGACCGCGTCGATGGGGCTCATCCCGGGGAGAGTGACGTATGTCATCGACACAGGAGGCACCGTAAGGTGCGTCTTCTCGTCCCAGCTCCATGCCACCCGTCACGTCAAAGAGGCGCTAGAGTCGCTGCAAAGGCTAGGAGACGGCGGCCGAGGGACTCGCGACCCGTCAAGGATAGAGGGGGACTAGCCATGCGCGAGCGGCGCGCCGAAGGAGTCTCAGGCGGGCCCTACGGCAATCTGACGCTGGAATGAGAGTGCGGCCGCCGGGATTCGAACCCGGGCGACAGGCTCTTTCCTCTGAGGAATGGGAAGCCTATATCCTAACCACTGGATCACGGCCGCGCCGCACACGGCGGACCCGAAAGCTGGTATAAATGAGGTTAGCGTGAAGGCTGAAAGCAAAGACTTCGGGGAGCTAAAACAGCTCAAGACTATTCAGCGACATGGAAATCCCACAGTCGGGACAATCCTGCATTGTGGACCCCCACGAGTACTCGAGCGACCCAGCTGACGCGAGGGCCATTTCGAACGCACAGCTGGTGATCGTCGATGGGGCGGGATATGACACGTGGGCCCTGGAAATAATGGCGTCGGGCAACACCCCCAACCAGAAGGTGGTCAACGTCCAGCAGCTGGTCGGAGCTCCCGACGACGCGAACCCGCATTTCTGGTACAGCCCCTACTACGTCAACGCCACGGTCAAGGCAATCTACAAGGACCTGACGACAATCGACCCTTCCGATTCATCCTGCTTCAGGCAACAGCACGTCGGCCTGAACTCCTCGCTCTGGTCCAGCTACATGAGCCGCGAGGCAGAGATCAAGCAGCAGTTCGCCGGGACCCCGGTCGCAGCCACCGAGGACATCTTCGTCTACATGGCGAACGCGACGGGCCTGAAGGTCGTGTCTCCTCCAGGATTCATGGAGGCGGTGGCAGAGGGCAACGACCCCTCCGCGCAGGACGTCGCTACGGCCCAAATCACCAGCTGACCCGGGGCCACGGACGTTGGAAGAGAGCGGAAAGCTATATCGCTGGAGGCAGTGGGGTTGGACAGGGCCACAGCGCCCGAGGGAACGGCGAGGAGCACCCCCGCCAGCGTGCCCAAGACGAGCAGGACTGGCAGAGCCCTCCGGCTGGCCGCCGTCCGCTCGAGCGATCCTGAGGCCATCGGTCGTCGGCCGCCGGTTCGCGTCCCATTGCTCAGCTGGCATTCGGGACGCTGCCGTAGACCACGATTACCTCCTTGTCGGACGCGGTCGGGAGCCAGTCAACGACCTTCTGTCTCCCGCTCCCGAGCCCCACCTGCGAGGGGTGCTGGAGCTGGAGGCAGTAGGTGCCGGGGGTCGTTGGGGCGTGGAACACACCTCCCGCGACGCCCAGCTCCGTGTCTACGGAGCCGATGGTGGTCCGGGTCGAGAAGTCACAGGTTATCCCCGGCTGCATCACGAGCTTGACCGAGTACCCGTCGGGTACGCTCCCGTAGAGCGAACCGGCCCCGGCGCACGACTCCGTGCTGGGAGTGGTGCCTGTGCAGAAGGCGGCCGCGGCCCACGCGACGGGCCCTCCGGGGGCGACCGTGTTGGGAAGAGAGCCGAACACCAACGCGCTCGATGCCGTGGGGCCGGCGACGGCTGAGGCGCCCGCCGGGACGGCTGCGATCAACCCCATCAGCGAGCCGAGGAGGACGATAGCAGCGTACCGAGACTCCTTGCGTCTACCGAAATCTTGCTCATTCGTTGCCATATTCATCATGCGTATGAGAGCGAGATTCGTATTTATGCACGGCTGAAAAAAATTCGCGTAACTTTCTGGAAAAAAATAGATATTGCATGAATCGCTTGGTTCGCCCAACTGTGAAAAGTCTAATGAAGTCGGGCAAGACAGCGCGACGCCCCCGCTGTCCGGAGGCGGGTCCATTCGAAACAGTCTAATGTGGCCGGATACCGACATCGCTTCGTGGATAGGACCCTCCTGCGAAGCCTGGCGCCTCGGCTCAAGGAGCTTGACAAGGGAGGCTATTCGAGGACCTGGAGGCGTGGGGGCCGCGCATACCGCGACAGTCTTCACCGCTCGGTGTCCGAGATCTTGGAGTCGCTGGGGATAGAGTACAAGGAGACGGTCGCCGTCGGACGAGGCTCCAGTACCGTGGCCGACTTTCTTGTGGGTTCCAAGGCGGTGTTCGTGGGCCGCGACGTCTCTCAGGAGGTGGTCCGCGAGCTGTCCAGGGCGGGGCTGGGATGCGTCCTCATCACGACCGACACGATGCGGAGCGACGACCTCGACGAGGGAATCAGGGTCGTCGAGCTCGGCGGCCCCAAGCGAGGGAGGCTCCAGACGATATTCATGGACGACCCGTCGTTCAACTTCGACTACGCCCACATCCTCCCCATGACGGAGAAGTGCTCCGTCATGCACGGGCACACGTCTTCGGCCCTCGTGGAGATAATCGGCTCTACGCGCGACGGGATGGTGGTCGACTTCAACGAGGCCAAACCGATAATCAAGGGGGCGATATCCGCGCTCGACCACAAGCTCTTCATCAACCAGAAGTACGTCGTGAGAGAGGACAGGACCCACGTCGACCTGAGGTTCGAGACGGCACACGGGGAGTTCGCGCTCCACGTTCCGAAGGAGACGACTGTGCTGCTGGACGGCGAGGCGACAGTGGAGAACCTCGCGGACGAGCTTCTTAGCAGGATAGCCCCAAAGATGCCCGCGAACGTTGAGGCCGTGGGGGTGTACGTCTATGAGGGTCTCAACAAGGGGACCCATCTTCTTGCCCAGGTCCACGCGAAAGAGGCAAGGAAAGCACGGAAGCGATAGTCCTCCTCTCCGGCGGGATAGACTCGGCGACCTGCTTGTGCCTCGCGCGGCGGGACGGCTATGCTGTGCGGGCCTTCACCGTAGAGATCCACGACGTCTCGGAGTCGGAGATGAAGGCGGCGAGGAAGTTGGGTGAGCGCGTGGGCGTCCTCGAGCACAGGTTCGTAAGGCTCCCCGACGTGAGGGAGGCCGGCGACATCAAGGAGTCGAAGCAGCTGAGGGACGTCCCGCCCACCTACATCCCAATGAAGAACGCCATCTACTACTCCCTCGCCGCGGCTTTCGCAGAGGAGAGGGGGTCGCACCTCCTCATCGGCGGGCACAACGGGGAAGACAGGAATTTGTTCGCGGACACGAGCGAGGAGTTCTTCGCGAGCCTGCAGAAGGCGCTGCTGGCCGGGTCGCCGAGGCTGAAGAGCCACGGGCTGGAGATACTCCGCCCGCTTCGGGACATGGGCAAGGCGGAGGTGATTACCCTAGCCAAGGAGATTGGGGTGCCGCTCGAGCTTACGTGGAGCTGCTACAAGGCCGGCTCCTCGCATTGCTGGAGGTGCGACGGATGCAGGAAGAGGGAAGCCGCGTTCCGGGCGGCCGGGGTCCCCGACCCGCTCGCCCCCGCGCGGCCATAGCGCCGCTCTGGTCGAGGAAGTATTGGCGCCCGATCATTTCTCCTCGCCCAGCCTCGTGGCCCTGCGCGCCGTGATCGGGGGCGCGCCACTGCGAGCGGGGTTCGCAGCGCTCCTAGGGAACCTTGGCATTGTTTGCAGGCTTGGAGGCGTCCGCCATCCTCGCCCTCAGGCTCCTTGAGCGGAAGACCCAGAGCGCCACGTTCGCGACGGCGGCTACCGCCCCGGCGGCGATGAGGATTATTTCGAATGTCTCGAAGGAGGTCCCGGCCGATGAGGTGGCCGTCGTGAAGACGAGCGTCAGGGAGTCCGCAAGACCGTCGTTCACGCTCGTCTGGGCGCTCTGAGACTTGTTCGCCTGCAATCCGGTGACCGTGTAATTGCCCCTCGGCAGGAGGAACGTGGCCGACTGGTTGGCTCCGACGGGGCCGCTGGAGATGCCCACCGAGGGACCGGTCACCTCGAGGGTGGTCGTCAGATTCCTGTCGCTGATGACGCGTACCGTCAGGAAGCCCAGGCTGATCTGCTCTGTCAGGGTGGAGTAGCTCTTGACAATTGTCGCATTGCCCTGGGCCAGGTCGTTCTGGCCGTTGATGTCCAGGCTGTAGGCGACCTGCGTGGGATACCGGGACGATAGGACGAACAAGGAACCGCTTGCCTGGCTGGTCTGGATGACCCCACCGGAGGGAGAGACGTTCACGTTCAGGGAGGGCTCGTTCCAAGGAGGGAAGGTGAACTTCACGCTGGAGAGGTTCGCCATCACAGGGAAAGAGGCGACGGCCTGGACCCCGAAGGTCTGATACATGAAGTAGAAAGTCGTGGGCCAGTTGGAATCTCCGCCGGTCAAGCTGGCGGGGTAGGAGATGCTGGACGACTGGACTGCCTGGGGCGGGCAGGCATCGGCAAGCGAGACCCACGAAGAGTCGTTGAGGATCAGGATGCCGGTCTGGACAACGTCCAGGCTGGTCGAGTTCTGGAAGTATGCCCTCATCTCGTACCGCCCTTCGTGGACCGGCAAGTCCCACGCGAGGGTGGTGGTAGCCGTCCCATTCGTCGAGAAGGCCACCGGCTGTGACTCCGCGGCCATGAGATCTTCGGACACCAGGTTGTTCGTGTTCGTGGCATCAAGGGCGTAGGAATGGTAGAGCTCGAACCAGAACGAGAAGGGCTCTGTCACCACTCCCGCTGCCGCTACGCCGAACGGGGTTCCTGGGGTGAGCGTGACGTTGCCCGCCTCGCCCATCGCGGTCGGGAGACCTAGGCCCAGACCCGCGCTCGTGCCGTTGCCGGTGGCGCAGACCTCCTGGTCGTAAGAGTCCCCGAGGTCCGCATTGGCCGAGATCAAGAGGTCGCCACCGCTGAGGGAGTAGGCGAACGGGCCTAGGGAGATGGGACGTGCGGCGAGGTTCACAAAGTGGAGGGGGATGACGACCGGGCCCTGGGGGGTCGAGAGCGTGATGTTCCAGACGCCGTCAGGATCTTTCGCTGTGAATGTGTAGAGCGCCGTGACGGCCTCCCTGCCCAGGAGAGTCGTCGCGACGACGGCCGCGGTCGCCGATCCGACTCTCGCTGAGGTCACCGAGATCTGCACCGGGTTGTTGTAGCTCGAAACCGCCCAGATCGTGTCCCCCACGGTGTAGACGGGGGTCCCCTCGGAGACCGGGTACAGTGCCGACGGACTGAAGCCGAGAGAGAGCGGGAGGGGCGTCGCCGTGGCCCCGAAGGCGACGGAGGCGAGGCCGGGCTCGAGCGGGGGCGCGGCGATCAACAGCCCGATGAGGAGGAGCCTCGCTGCCCTCCGCGCTCTAACGGCGTATGTACGCATAGAGGGCAGCCACCATGATGACGGCGGGGAGCGTGAAAGATACGAGCGTGTTGGGGACGAAGCGCGCGCCCGCGGAGACCCATCCGAGGCCGACGGCGGCGCCGAGGAGCGGGAGGAGGAAGCTCACTCTGGGCGGGGTCGCGCTCGTCGGGGTTGGGACGGTTATGCGGACGACAAGGGAGCAGAACACGACCACCGAGGGGACGAGTAGGTAAAGGGTGGAGAACGTAGGGATGGTCCCTGCGGAGAGGTCGATGTTGGCGTATTGGAGCAGGAACGATAGGAAGTTCGCGAATGAGAACGAGTTCGCGAACGCGAGCTGCGAGCTCGCAGCGAAGGCGACGAAGGCGAAGATGAGCGCGGGCGAGAGGATGAGCTGGAACGGATCCTGGCTCCGCATCATCTGGACGACAGAGGCAAAGATCAGGTAGGGAGGGAGCGCAAGGGCAATCCCGGCGGCCCACGTGAAGAAGATCGTGCTGAAAAGGTCGGCCAAGAACGGCCTTGACGTGACCAGGTACGTCACCAAGATGGCTATGACGACGATGATCTCCAAGGAGAAGAGCCAGAGCAGAACCTCGAGTCTCGGCGGACGCGTGCGGTAGTGCGCGGCCACCCCGGCGACCTTGATGAGCTGGGCCGCCACCACCACGAGCTCGACCACGGTGACGGTCGAGAGGACTAGTCGCTCGAGGAAGATGCCGGCGAAGAGCGCGTAGAGGAAGTAGAGCGAGACGCCGACCGCAGCGCTGCAGACGAGGATGATCTTGTTCATGCTTTCCTAGCTCTCGACTATCCTTTGAATCATCGGGAGGAGGAGGCTCTGCTTGTCCGACCAAATCACCGCCCTCTCCAAGAATCTCGTGGATGGGAAGGCCTCCTCGGGGATGACCAGCATGGGCCTCTGGGCGATCAGCATCGCCATCTCCGAGTCCTCGAGCTCCTTGAGGCCGGTCACCACGAGGTCGGAGTTGGCGACGACCTCTACGATGGCCCGAGAGGGCGAGGCGACCGAGCAAGACATCACAGCCTCTGTCAGGTCGATGCCGTCCGCTGCGCTCAGGATGGTCATCCCCGACGACGGCTCCTCCTTCTTCTCCGCGCCCGCCTCCATCTCGGGTGGCGAGCTGAAGTTGATGATGACGCCCGGGCCCATCGCGAGGACCTCCCTCCCGACCTGGCCGAGGGCCTCGCAGAGCTGGTCTATCCACCCGCCGCGGGCTTCCCCCCTCTCGGCGAACTGTACCACGCCCACCCTCACGACATCCCTTACGCTCGCCTCCCTGACGCTGGCGATCAGCGACTCGTTGGGCGACTTGGCCACCCGCTTCCAAATGATGTTCTTGGTGTCGGTCTCAGTGTTGTATTCCTCTAGTCCGTAGAGCTCCTGCCCGGCGCCGGAATACCCCGTCGGATGCTCGCCGAAACCATAGACCCTCCGCTGCTTCGGGACCGTGGACGCGAACAGGGAGGCGGGGAGGGTGTCCAACACGAAATCATGATGGACCACCTCGTCGAGCCTGTTCTCGAGATTCAGGGGGTCGGTGAGCGTCATCCCCAGCTTGACGCCTTCGGTCCGCCCGGCGTACTTCCCCAAAAACCGGAGCCTCACCTCACTTCCCGAAAGGGGCTCGACCTGCATCTGATGGCCCGCCTCGACCTTGAACGTCGTGAGGCCGGTGTCGATCCAGCCAGTCCCCCTGTACTTGATGGTCAACAATGTCTCGTACACCTCGCCCTTTGCGGTCGTCACGTGCCCGCTCTCCATCGTGGTCTTGACGCCGCCCTTGACGACGAACTCGAAGATGGCGACCGATATCACCGCCATCGCCACGAGGCAGATGCCGAGCGCCTGAATCATCCTGACGCTGGAAAGCTGGGCAGCGACCAGCACGCAGACTGTAGCTGCGAGATATCTTCTCCCGCGAGGCGTCAGCGTGGGGGCTCCACCCTATCGAGTATTGACATGAGTATGTCGCTAGGGTTCCCCGACCTGCCGCTGGTCACCGCCGTGCGGTCGATTGTGAGCCTGTGAGTCAGGACGTCGATTGCTATCTCCTTTATGTCGTCCGGAGTGACGAAATCCCTGCCTGCAAGCAACGCCTTCGCGCGGGAGCAATGGAGGAGCTGCACCATGGCCCTCGGGCTGGCGCCGAGCGCCAGCGAAGCCACGGTCCGTGTCGCCTCGGCAACCTTCGCCACGTACGCGAGGACCTCGGGCGAGACCTTCACCTGGCTCACCTGCTTCACGAGCTCTTCCAGCTGGTCTCTGGTGAGAACGGTCTTCACTTCGCTGATTTCGATGTCCGAGAGGTTTCTCTCGAGGATGCTTGCCTCGGCCGCCACGCTCGGATACTTGAAGTTGAGCTTGACCATGAATCTGTCGAGCTGCCCCTCGGGCAGGGGATAGACACCCGCGAACTCCAGCGGGTTCTGGGTCGCGATAACCATGAACGGGAACGGGAACTTCTCCGTGTGGCCCTCGACCGAGACCTGCCGCTCCTGCATCGACTCGAGTAGCGCGCTCTGGACCTTCGGAGGGGCGCGGTTAAGTTCGTCGGCCAGCAGGATGTTGGTGAAGACAGGGCCCTTCCTGAACTCGAACTCCCTGTCTTTCAGATTGAATACGAATCCTCCTATGATGTCGAGGGGGAGGATGTCGGGCGTGAACTGGACTCTCTTGAACTCCAACCCAAGGCACCTTGAGAACGTGTTGGCGAGGAGCGTCTTCGAGACCCCCGGGGGACCCTCGAGGAGCACATGCCCCCTCGCTATCAGGCACGTGAGGAGGATCTCTGTCTCCTTCTCCCGGCCGACAACGAACCTGCTGACTTCGCTTACTACCTTGTCCCTGATCTCATTGCCCAAGGATTGAGATTCCACCCTTTCTTGCACCTACACCCCCAAGCAGGTTCGCCACCATCACGACCTCATGATAGTCCACGTCGGGAAGGGGCCTCCCGCCGTATCGATATCTTTCATAGCCCTTCAACGCGTTCTCCATCCCGTCGGTCTCCACGCCGGCCGACCTCAAGCGCTCGAGCGCTTCCCCCCAGGTAAAGCCATCGGGGAGATCCGGGACGGCCTGCTTGAGGGCCGCTTCCAGGGCCTTGAAGGCCTCGGCGAGGTTCTTCGCGTTCACCCTGCGCCCTCTGCGGCTCAGAAGCGCAGAGGCTAGCGTGAAGTAGAGGAGGGCGTCCAGCGCCAGGAGAACTGCCAGTGTGACGAGCTGGCTGCTGACCGCGAATGCCACCATCGGAGCTTCCCGTAGCCGGGCCTCCACTTAATGTCTTGCAAGCACGACCATTGAAATGCTTTAAGTTTCGCCGTCGTCTCTCGAGCAAGAGAGACGGGGGAAGATAGAAGGGTTGCGAGCAGGAAAGACGTCCAGGACGGAAAGTGCCGCGGCCATCTTGGGACTGATCGTCCTGTCTGTGCTGATGATCAATGTATTCGATACATCTGACCTTGTCAACCCTGCGGCCCCGAGGAGCGCCAATACCGCACCTGGCCCTCCATCAACTGGGCGTCCGCTCAACGGGACCCTCGTGGTCCTTGTGACTTCGAACCAGAACACGACCAACATGTTCGCACCCCCTTCGAACACATCGGCCGTCGCGGAGGGGGTGCCCGTCGTCGCGACCTACGCCGCAGCGAACCTCCCCTTCCAGGCGGAGTATCAGTGGACCACGAATGCGCGGGGCCTGACGGGCTGTATCGCATGCCTGCCCGTGGGGCTGTACGTCCTGAGCATCCAATACGACGGGTTGAACATGACGATTCCGGCATATGTCTTCGCCAACAACCAGACTCTGGTACGGGTGAGCATCACGGGTAAGATGTACAACTTGGTCTACAGCCAAGAGTCCGGAGTGCTCGTCACGCCCATAAGCGCAGAATACACGACGTTTGCGCAGGTGAGGTCATCCGCGCCCGTAGCGAACGCCAGTCAGCCGGTCTTTCTCACCGTGTTGCAGGGTGCCTCGGGTGTGGCGGGGTACCCGGTCAACGCCACCGTGATCTCGGAGGAGGCGCCCACGGCGGGGACGCAGTGGCTGCAGCTGGGGACGCCTTCTCCCGTCGACCCGGTGAACGCGACTTCGATCTCCCTGACGGCCTGGACCTCCTCGACCGCGACGACGGTTGGCCCGGTTACCTACAGCGTGGGTTCGCTGAGGCCCTAGCCATCGAGCCGCTCGGGCCTGTCCCCGCGGCCTCGCCAGGACGCCTTGCCTGGCACCGAGCACACGGCATCGCGAAAAAGGTTTAAACTACAAGACTTTTGCGACGTTTCGATGCGCCAAGGGCGCGGTTCCGGTTCCAAAGACCCTCAGTCCGGGGTCTCGGTCGATGCGGCTCTCGAGGCTGTGGGCCCCACTCGGTTCATCGACACCCTAATCGACACTCAGAGCGAGCCCGCCGCCACATCCATCGAGGCCGGGGTCGCCGGGCTGAAGGTGTTGTACCATGACGGAAAGGTCTCGCTCCCGGTCACACTGACGATACAGACGGCTACAGGCCTCCACAGGGGGGTCCACATGAGCAGGCTGGTCCAGGCCGCCTCCTCCCACGACTCGAAGGACATCGTGTCATGGCTGAGGAGGGTATGCAGGGAGGTCAACAGGACGCAGCCCGGCTCGTCGGTGGTCTGCTCGTTCGAGATGCCCTACGCGGACCAGTTCATCCCGGTCTCCATACGGGCCAACCAGGCCGGGTCGGTCAGGTACAGGTTCACCGCCAAGGGGATGACCGCGTGCCCCTGCAGCAAGAGGATGGTCGGGATAGGGCACATGCAAAGGGCTGAGATAGAGATGATGACCCAGGCGAGGAAGCCGGCCGACATGCTGAAGCTGATAGACAAGTTGGAGGAGTGCTTCTCGGCCGTCCCGACGGAGAAGATGAAAAGGGTCGAGGAGGCCAGGAAGATCCTGGAGGCGCAGGACCACGCCATGTTCGCGGAGGACCTTGTGCGCGAGTGCGCGAGGAGGTTCCCAAACTCGCTCTACATCAGGGCGAGGTGCTTCGAGTCCATCCACGCCCACGACGCGATAGCGACGTGGTCGAAGAAGGGCGGCTGGATCCCAGAGTTCTGAGCGCTTTCTAGACCTGCGGTTGGGGCGTCGTTGCCGCCGCTGGCTGCTCCGCTGGAGCAGGCGCTGGCTGGGCCGCTGCTGCCTTCCCGCTCGGGCGCATGTAGCCGTTGTTCTCTAGCCAGTCTGCGTGGTCCTTGATGTACCTCCAGACGATGTCTGCCCTCTTGTGGTCGAAGTCCCAGGGGGAGACGAGGACGATGTCGCCCTCTCGGATCCACATCCTGCGCTTCATCTTGCCCCTGATGCGGCAGAGCCTGACCTCGCCGTCGGTGCACTGGACGAGGACCTGGTTACCGCCCGAGATCTTCTGGACCCTGCCCAGGAGCTCCCCCTGCTCGGGGAGGACGAGCTCCTTCAGGTGGGCCTCGTTTAGGACCTTTCTCTTACCCAATTTAGTCTCCTCACCTGTGAGTAGCAAGCCCCGCAGAGGCTCTTGAACGACCTAGACTCCTCGTTGAATATTACGCTGACGTGGGACCTGCAGACTGGCTTTTGGCACTCGCTGCACTGCGTCTTGGCGATCGCGTTGCAGTTGCTGCACCTCACCATGAGGAGTACCCCCTCCCGCCTCCTCCCCTCCGGTTGCCGCGGTAGCCCCCCCTGCGGTGGCCGTCGCCCCCGCCCCCGCCGCGGTAGCCTCCACGGTAGCCCCCGCCTCCTCGGCCGCCGGTGCCGTACCGCGAGTCTTGTAGTTCCGTGATGGTGGTCTTTGCTGGGATGTAGAATTTATGCTCTACGTCTTGCTTCCTGAGGGGGTGTATCGGCGCCTTGCTCAGCGAGAGGATGCGCTCAAAGTCGGACTGCTCGTCCCCGGAGACCAGCGTGAAGGCCTTTCCGCCCTCTCCCGCCCTCGCGGTCCTCCCGACCCTGTGGAAGTAGAGGAGAGGGTCCTGCGGGACGTCGTAATTGATTACCGCCTCGACCTGGGAGATGTCGAGGCCCCTGCTCGCGACGTCCGTCGCAACGAGTATGTCTGCCTTGGCGTCCCTGAAGAGACGCATGGAGTGGTCCCTCTGGTTCTGGCTGAGGTCCCCGTGCAGCGGGACGGCGTTGAAGTAGCGCTTCTGGAGCTCGCGAGCGAGCTTATGGGCTCCCCACTTGGTCCTGGCGAATATTATCGCGCTGACCGGCCTCTCGGTCTCGAGGATGTCTACAAGGGTCTGGAACTTGTCGTCGTAGCCCGTGACGGCGTAGAACTGCTCGAGCGTGTCCGCGGAAGGCTCGTCCGCGCTGACGAGTATCTTCTCGGGGTTCTTCATATGCCTGGCGGCGATGTCCATGATGCGCTGGGGCATCGTGGCCGAGAAGAGGCTAGTCTGCCTGTCCTTGGGGACCGAGTCGAGGATGAACTCGATGTCCTCTATGAAGCCCATGTCGAGCATCGTGTCCGCCTCGTCGAGGACGACGTACCGGCAGCGCCTCAGGTCGAGGCTTCCCCTCTTGAGGTGGTCGATAACCCTCCCGGGTGTGCCAACCACGACGTGGACGCCCCTCCTCAGGTGGTCGAACTGCACGTTGATCGACTGTCCCCCGTAGATCGTCACCACTCGGACGCCCGTATAGGCGCCGAGGCGCTGGATCTCCTGGGTGATCTGCACGGCGAGCTCCCTCGTAGGCGCGAGCACGAGCGCCTGCACCTCGTTCCTCGCGGTGTCTATGGCCTGCAACATGGGCAAGCCGAAGGCTGCGGTCTTCCCGCTGCCGGTTTTCGCCTGTCCAATTATGTCACGGCCCGCTAATAGGGGTCCGATGGCAAGCTGCTGGATAGGGAAGGGTTTCTCAAACCCCGCTTCGTCCACGCCTCTCAGTATCTGGGGGCGTAGTTCCAGTTCTTTGAAACTGTCCATTTGCTTTCTTGTTTCCACGGCAAAGTCGTGCTGAGAGAATCAGAACCTTTCATGGTCTTTTTCGACCCTCTTTACATCCTGAATCAAATCGGCCGTCTTTGCAGTAATTGTTCACCCTCCCGAAGTCATATTTAAGCGTTGGGTGAAAGTTTGCCATCTTGGCGGGCGCCGTCTGGCGTCGCAGCTCCGGCGAACGATAATATGCGAGCAGGGCATGTTACGGAGGGGCAGAGAAAAGACAAAGTGCCAGCTGCAGAAACGATCATCGCAGGGTTCCTCGTCGTCGCAATCCTCGCCTCAATAATCTCGCGCCGAATCAACATCCCCTACACCCAGTTCCTGGTCATACTGGGGATAGCGCTCGCGAGCCTTTCCGCATCGTCGCTCTTCGGGGTCGACCTGATCTTCAACTCGTTGGTGGGAGGCGGATACTTCCTGGCCCTGGTCCTCCCGCCCCTACTCTTCGAGGCGATGATGAACCTCAGGTCGAGCGAGCTCAAGGCGGTCATCAGGCCCGGATTGGCACTCGCCACCGTCGGCGTTGTGATAGCGACGCTCGTGGGCGGCCTGCTCCTCTGGAGCCTCGCGGGGCTCCCGGTGAGCACCTCGTTCCTCTTCGGCGCGCTGATCGCCCCAACGGACACGGCGACGGTGATCGAGATATTCAGGCGCGTGAGGGTCCCGTCGAGGCTGGCGGCGCTCCTCGAGACCGAGGCGGGGTTCAACGACGCGACGGGGATCGTCGTCTTCTCGGTGGTGCTAGAGTCGCTGACGATATCCCAGCCGTCGCTCGTCTCGGCGGCGACGGAGTTCGTCGTCCTCCTCGGCGGCGGAGCGGTCATTGGACTGGCCGTCGCGTTCGGCGGGGAGCTCCTCTCGAGCTTCGTGGACGACCCTAACTCGGAGACGATAATCACAATCGTCACGGTGTACGGCTCTTACTCCCTGGCCGCCTACCTCGGCGTCTCGGGGCTCGTCGCGGTCGTGGTCGCGGGGCTCTACTTTGGCAACCTCACCATGCACACGACGCTCTCCGAGAGGTCCAGGGCGACGGTGAGGTCGTTCTGGGAGACGATGACCTTCATCGCCAACTCCGTCGCCTTCCTTTTCATCGGGCTGAGCACCGACGTTCTCCAGCTCGCCACTGGCGCGGTGGCCATACTCGTTGCCTACCTCGCGGTCAGCCTCGCGAGGGCCGCAGCAGTCTACCCGATACTCGCTGTCTTCTCAGGGACGTCGGAGAAGATCCCTTCCTCATGGAGGAACGTCGCGATGCTCGGAGGGATGAGGGGGGCGCTTTCGATAGTGCTCCTCGCGTCCATACCCGCGTCCGTCGCAGCCAGGGACACGATCGTGACGATGGTGCTGGGGGTGGCGTTCATCTCGATAACCCTGCAGGGGCCCATGCTCTTCAGGTACGCGGCGAACAAGTTCCCGACGAGGCGGAGGGAGCACGGCGGCGAGATGGGCGACAGGCTCTCGGCGACGGCGACCGAAATCGACCAGCTCCGGAAGGCGCGAGAGGCCGGAGAGATATCCGAGGAGGAGTACAGGAGGAGGCTCGACTCCAAGGAGAGCCAGCTAGCGCGGATCCTCGAGGAGATCAAAGGCAGGAACCAGACGAGGCTCGTCCTGAGGTCGAGGTGGAAGGGGCTGAGGTCACTGTTGAAGAGGAGGAAGAAGGCCCAGAAGAAGGCCGCCTCGTAGGCAAAGAGTTATCTCAACTAAGGGCGCGTCGGGCCCGATGAACCGCGTCGACCCCTCGAAGGTCTACCGCCTCCTCTACCCCGCAGTCCCCGCGATACTCAGCTGCAACGACCGCGGCCTGATCTATGCGATGCCGGTCGCCTCGATGATGGCTCTTTCAGGGGAGCCGCCGCTTGTCGCGGTCGCCTCCTCCCCGAAGCACGCGACCCACGACGTGGTGGTGAGCGTGAGGAGCTTCTCCCTTTGCTGGCTCGACGCCTCGATGACGAAGGCGGTGGAGGTCCTCGGCTCCACCCCGCACACCTCCGCAGACAAGCTCCAGGCTGCAGGGCTGAGGCACTCGCGGGGCGCTGTCCTCGACGTCCCGATTATCGAGGGCTGCGCGGCCGCGCTCGAGTGCTCCCTCTACGCCAGACAGTCCCTGGGTGATCACGAGCTCCTTGTCGGGAAGGTGCAGAACGCGGCTGCGTCGGAGGACTTTCAGGAATATTGGAGGTTCGAAAGGTACAGGCCGATACTCTACACCGGGAGCCCGGGTGGCTCCTTCAAGGTCTATGAGCCCCGCTAGACCCTATGCCTCACACCAGCTTGATCGACGGAGAGCTCGTCCCCAGGTCGTTGAACCTGCTCGCGTTTAGGAGGACGGGCGTCATCGCCTCGACCATCCTCGATATCCTGAGAGGCCCAGCGTAGAGCGGCCTGAGCCGCCCGACGGCGGAGACGACCTTCGCGGCCTCCTCGTAGACCTCCTTCGAGTCGGCGGTGACGAGGACGTCGTAGTCCATCTTCTCCTCGAGCTGGGCGAGGACGGGGGCCGGGACTGTCTGGAAGGCGCTCGCCACGCGGGACCCGGGGAGCGCCTTCGCGACCCTCTCGGCGGCGGACTCGCCCGAGAGCGAGACGGAGGCGATGCCCCCCTTGAACGTGAGAGGGACTATGGGAGAGATGACGAGCTTGCCCTCGAGGGCTTTCGCCAAGCCGGCGAGGAAGTCTGGGGAGGGCAGGTCGGGGACGGCGAGTATCGCCACATCGCATCCGGCGGCCGCCGCCTCGTTCGATGTCCCAACCACCGTCGCTCCCGAGAGCTTCGACGCCTTCGCAGCGGCCGCCTTGGCCTTGGGTACGTCTCGGGAGCCGATCAAGACTTGGTTGGCCTTGGCGAGCCTGACCGCGAGGCCGTAGCCGAGGTTGCCGGTCCCGCCTATCACGGAGATCTTCGTCTGCTTAGGCACCGTCCTCGCCTTCCTCCGGCTCCTCGAGTTTGCCCTGCTCCTCGCGTTCCTTCCCCTGCCAGCCGGCGTACTGCGTGTCCAGGACCTTCGCTATCCTTGAGGCTCGCTTGGCGCCAACACCAGGGATCATCGCGAGCTGCGACTCTGTCAGGGAGACAACCCGTCTGGGTGTCCCGTAGCGGGCGAGCATCCTCTTCGCGAGTTTGGTCCCCACCCCGGGGAGCGACGAGACGAAGTAGAGCTGCTGTTGGGCCTCGTCCTTGCTCTTCGGGGGCGCCTGGTAGAGGCCTGCAGGGACCGGCTTGGACCGGCTGTTCCTGATGAGGGCGGCAATCGCCTGGGCTGTCTCTTCGGCGCTCCCGGTGTGCATCAGGCGGAGGTCGTAAGCGAGCGTGACCGACGCGAGGGCCCCGTAGTACGTGGAGACGTTCTTGACCAGCTTGCCGACCTGCGAGATGTCGCCCTCGACGATGATGTAGGGCTTGCGGTATGAGGCGGCGAGCGATGCAGCCTGGCTGAAGAGCCGCCCGTCGTACACCGACGAGATAAAGTCGCCCAACGCCTTGCGCTCGGCAGCTATCTCTGGGTTGACCACGTAGTCCCCGACGGCCAGCTTTGTGAAGTAGACCCTGACGCCGAGCTTCGAGAGGAGGTCGGGGACGCCGCTAGGCCTCTCTCTTTCGTCGGCGACGACTCGCGGGGGTATCATCTCATTTACGCTCCAAAGTGCACGTAGTGGTAGATATAGAGTGCCACCGCGGCAAGGACTGCGAGGCCCGCCGCTGCGACAGCTGCGTCGTACCACCTGAGGTTCATCTTGTAGAGCGAGGTCGGCTTCGGGGTCGAGCCGTAGGCCCTGGACTCCATGGCCTCGGCAAGCTCCCCGCTCCTGATCACCGAGTTGACGACCAGCGGTATCATTATCGGGACCATGTTCCTGACCCGCTTCACGACGTTCCCCCTCTCGAACTCGAGGCCCCTCGACTTTTGGGCGTCCATTATCTGCAGGGCGTCGAGCATCACGACCGGGATGAACCTGACCGCTGTCACGAAGGCGAAGACCACGTCCCTTGGCACGTGCATCCAGGTCATGATCTGCTCGAGCTCGTCGGGCGAGGTGGTCACGAAGAATATGCTGGTGGAGCTGATTATGGCCAGGAATCGGACCGAGTAGACCACGGCGTTGAGCAGCCCGATACCGAACAGAAAGTTGACCGCGAATATGAAGAGGGCAAAGAGGCCGGAGAAGGCCATCGTCCTGGCTATCCTCTTCAGAGACTTGGCGAGCGCGGCGACGCCGAGGATGGCGAGCAGGACTGCCAGGACCTCGGGGACTGTCTTCGTGATAAGGGAGGTCAGGAAGAACTCCAGCGAGACGAGGAGCTTGATCCTGGGGTCGAGCCTGTGGAAGGGCGAGACGACCCTGGTGAAGACGAACCCGCCGCGCAGCCAGTACATCTCGTTACCCTCCTCTCCGGCCTGACTTCTTGCCGGAGGCCCAGTCCCTCGCCTGAGAGACGTCGACGAAGGGCGAGGCGGGGGCGTCTCTGAGGCCGGCGTAGAGGCGTAGGAGCTGGGGCTGGGTGACCCTCGCGCCTTCGAGGAGACCCCTATCGGCCATCGTCTTAGCCATCTCGCCGTCGGCGACGACCTTCCCGCCGGACATCACTACGAGGCGGGGTTGGAGGGGCCAGAGGAACTCCACGTCGTGGGAGACTATAACAATCGTCTTGCCGGTCGACCTGAGTAGGGAGAAGATCTGGGCGAGCTTCGCCTTTTGTAGCGAGTCCTGCCCTACCGTCGGCTCGTCTAGCACGACGACGTCCGGGTCCCAGGCGAGGATCGAGGCGAGGGTTAGGCGCTTCTTCTCGCCGCCGCTGAGGACCAGGGGCGAGGACTTGCGGTACTGCTCGAGGCCGAAGAAGGAGAGTGCCCATTCGAGCCTCTCGGCTATCCTCTCCTCGGGGAAGCGGAAGTTCCTCATCGCGAACCTGACCTCGTTCTCGACGCTGTCTGAGAAGAGCTGATGGTCCGGGTTCTGGAAGGCTATGCCTATCTTGCGGGACAGGGTCGCTGTGGTGGTGCTGCGGGTCTCGACGCCGTCGACCTTGACCGACCCCGAGGTCGGCTTGAGCAGGCCGTTCGTGTGGCGGACGAGGGTGGTCTTCCCCGCCCCGTTCTCCCCGACTATCGCGACCGTCTCCCCTCCCCCTATCGAGAGGGTCACCCCGTCGAGGGCCTTCACTCCGGTCTGGTGGACGTATGAGGCGTCGGCGAACTCGATTCGGGTCAGAGGGAGTTCAGCTCCTGGGCCATCTCGTCTGGCGAGTCGGGGAACCTGGGGAGCCTCAGACCCTCCGCCGCGAGGGAGTTGTAGAGCCTCACGACGGGCGGGGCGCCGACCCCGTGGGCCTCGGCCGAGGGGTCCGCGAGGACGGCACGCGGTGGGCCGTCCATGACCTTGGTCCCGCCATCCATCACCACCAGCCTGGAGGCGATCGGGGTGAGGAGCTCGAGCCTGTGCTCCACGACTATGAAGGTGATGCCCAGCTCGCCGTTGAGCCTCGCGATCAGGGAGACCACGTCCAGGGCGGTCTTCGGGTCGAGGAGGGAGGTGGGCTCGTCGAGGATGATCAGCCTCGGGCGCATGGCCAGCACCCCGGCGAGGGCCGCTCTCTGCTTCTGCCCGTCGGATAGCTCGTGCGGGGCCCTGTGCGCGAGGTCGGTTATCCCGAGGAGGCGCATGGATTCGTCGACCCTGGCCCTCATCTCCCCGCGGGGGACCGCGAGGTTCTGGAGGCCGAAGGCCACGTCCCGCTCGACGGAGAACATGAAGATCTGGTTCTCCGGGTTCTGGAAGAGGAGCCCAACGTTCTGGGCGAGGGTGCTCATCTGCGTCGACGCGACCTCGAGCCCGGCGACGGCAACCTTCCCAGAGTAGTCTCCAGGGTACATGTGCGGGATGAGCCCGTTGACGCATCGCAGGAGGGTCGACTTGCCGCACCCGCTCGGGCCGGCGAGGATGACGACCTCGCCCTCTCCCACCTCCAGGTTGACATCCGTCAGGGCGGGCCTCTTCGAGTCGGGGTACCGGAAGGAGAGGTGCTCCACCGACAGGATGGGCTTGCGCCCCGACCCGCCGATTCTCTCCGCCCCCATCTTTACCAATTTCTTGGTGCTTACCAAATTCTTATTAAAGTCAGCGGTCTATGGGGGACCGTGCAGCAGAAGAGGCTGGGGAGGTTCGACAGCGTTTCCCTGGGCGGGATGGCCGTCTTCGGGGCGCTCGCCGTCGTGCTGACCACGCTCTCGCAGGGGCTTGGCCTGAACTTCCCGGTGATCCCTTACCTCCAGTTCGACTTCGGGGAGATCGCGATACTCCTGGCGTTCTTCATCTTCGGGCCTGTCCCAAGCCTGGTCGCGGCGTTCATAGAGTTCCTCACGCTCATGGTGCTGGGTCAGAACGTCCCGATAGGGCCCATACTGAAGCTCCTGGCGATCCTCGCGTCCCTGCTGGGGATGTGGGCGGGTGTGGGGTTGGTCGCCAGGTCGGGCGAGCCGAAGCTCGGGAGGGGGGCGGCGGTCGGGGCCGCGCTCGCCGCGGTCTGCAGGGTGGCCGTCCTCACCCTGGCCAACTACTACCTGATAGTGTTCTTCGGCGGGGCGTACGCCCTCGGCGGGCTCGTACCATACCTGGCCGGGTCGTTCAAGGTGATAGGGGTGAGCCTGACCGCTTCTGACGGCCTCGCCCTGATACTCGCATTCACCGCCGTGTTCAACGTCCTCCAGCTCGCGTTCGTGGCGGCGGTCTCCGGGTTCCTGGTAGGCCTCCCCCAGGTCCGATCGACGAGGGCCGCGGGGAGGACGCTCTGGGTGGTCTCGTATCTGAGGCGCGGCTAGCCTAGCGTATCTCGGCCGGCTTGTCCTTGAGGAGGGATGCGAAGAGCGCGAGGGCTGCCTCCGCTGCCTTGTCCTCAGGCAGGGTGCATGTGAAGGAGGCGGCGGTAGGGTGGCCTCCTCCGATCCCCCCGTCTTTGGCCATCGGGGTCGCGACGTCCGTCCCCAGGTGCACCTTGGTCGCCTCCCAGAAGCGCTGGTTCGAGCGGAGGCTCCCCCGGGTCTCTCCGCCGGTCTCTCCGCTCACAATGGCCGCGTCGGCGCCCATGGAGACGAGCGACCTCGCGACGTTGGACTGGAAGGAACCGACCGTGGTCGTCACGATGACCCAGCCCGCGACCCTGTATAGCTTCACCCTCTTGGCAGCCTTGAGCTTGGCTATGACCTCGCCGTAGTCGGGAGGGGACCTGAGGAGGAGGCGGGCGTCGTCGATGCTCGCGCCGCTGTCGAGGAGGCGGACGACCTCCCTGAGGGTTCGCTCCTTGGCGATAAGCAGGTGCTGGGAGTCGAACATTATCCCGAGGAGGAGGGCCTGAGCGGTGCTCCTGTCCATCTTTACGTCGAGGTCGCGGTAGATCGTCGCTACCACCTCGGACGCCGAGGAGGCGCTCGTGTCGACAACCATGTGGTCGTAGGGCGAACCCTCCTGGAGGGGGTGGTGGTCGACCAGTACCTTGACCCCCGGGCTCGACCGGAGCTTGCCCGACCAGTCCTTGAGGAGCTCTGTGTGCCCCATGTCGACCGCGACGAGGAGGTCGTAGTCGTCGGCGCCGCCCTCGCCCTCGACCAGGCTGTCCTGCTTGAATGTCTCGGAGAGCCTCCGCGTGAGGAGGCTCATCCCGTCGGGGAGCACCACGTCGACCTTGGCAGCGGGGGCTATCCTGTTGAGGAGCTTCGAGATGGCGTAGGCCGACATGTAGGCGTCAGGGTCCGCGTGCCTGTGGCAGATCACTCCGACCCGCCTGATATTTCTCGGAGGGAGGAATGGGAACGTGGTCGCCGAGGCGTCGGCGGCGCTCATCAGGACGAGGGGGCCCTCTCGGCCTGAGAGGCGCCTGCCCTTCCCTTTAGCATGTCGTCGATCTTGGTCTGGAGATCCTTGAGGCTCTCCTTGAACCTTGTCTCCTGCTTCCCGAGGACGAGCGCCCTGGTGTTGGAGACCTCCTTCTTCTCCTGGAGCTCCTTCATGATCGCCTCCTTTGTGACCTTGATGAGTAGGTTCCCGGCGTACTTGTAGATCTGCTCCTCCTCCTTCGCGTTCTTCAGCTCATCCAGGGCCCTGTCGGTCTCCGAGAGCTCCGCCTCCACCTGCTGCTTCTGGATCTGGACGGCCTGAAGGTTCTGCTGGAGCTGGTCCAGGCGAGCGAGCTGCTCCCTCAGCCAAGGTGGGACTTCCTGTTGACTCAATGACTTTGTCCGCGACGCCCGGAGACCTAATAAAGTCTTCAGGTCTTTGAAGACAGCGCGTCGCCCAGCGCATCGAGCTTCGCGAGGGCGTCGTCGGGGTCGGTGGACGAGATCACTATCGCCTTCTTCCCGGCCTGGTCCTCGACGGTCAGGCCCTTGGCGAGGGCGCCGCGGACGGCCTCTTCCTCGCCTTCGGAGAGGGTGACGACGATGCGGATGCTCTTGAGCGGCTTCTCCGGCGGTGGGCTCGGCCTACTGCCTCTGGGCCTTTGCCGGCGAGACGTCGTAGGCCCCTCCCGCAACGGTGTATCCGCAGCTGGCGCACCTCCATATCCCGGAGGAGACCCTCCTCAGGCGCAGGTTCGAGCAGGAAGGGCACTCCTTCTTCGACTTCAGCGTCCTGTAGACGTTGGTGTACCTCTTGCGGAGGGTGCCCCCGTACCTGGCGCCCAAGCCCTTCAGCGACTTCGACCTCGTCACGCGCCCGTGGCCTCCTTGATCTTCTGGCGGATCTCCCTTCCCTTGGCTATCGACCACTCGGCGGCGGTCAGTATCTGCTCGGGGGTGAAGGAGCCCGGCTCTCCCTTTTGGCCTGCGCAGATGTTGCCTCCGTCCTCTGTGTCCAGCGTTATCCTCGCGTCCATGACGGCCTCCTCCTCTTCGGTCGGGTCGAGGACGAGGGTGTTGTTGATGTTGGCGATCGTCACCGAGACGGGTATCTTGTGGACAGGGAGCGGAAGGCGCTCGCCCGTGTCCTTGACCACGTCTCCGTCCAGGACGAACTTTGGCATCTTCGCCGTCAGGAGGGCCGCGACCACCGAGTAGCTCGTGGCGTCGAAGAGGTTGCCGTCCACGTTCAGGATGTTGACGTCGACGAACACGGAGTAGACCCACTTGCCCGGCTTGATGCACAGGGACGAGACGTCGATCATCTCAGACTCCCTCACTCCCCGGTCGACCACCCTCGCCAGCTCTATCGCGCCCTCGTCGGGCGGTCCGGCCTCGAGGTAGGCCGCGGCCATGGGGAGGACCTCGGCGCCCACGATGAGCAGCCCCTTGTCGGGGGTGTCCGGGAACGGGACGCCCTTGTCTATCTTGACGCCCGCCAGGACCTGGGTATTGCCCAGGGTGACCATAGCGGACCCGTTCGCCTTTTCGATGACGTGGGTCTTGATCTCGAGGGGGCGGAGCTGGTCGAGCGCGCGCCCGTCCAGACGCCTGCCCTTGGATATGGATTCGACTATCTGGTTCCTCTTTATCGTCTCTACAACGAACGACTTGCTTGGCAAACTCTACGCCTCCATCTCCGCACTGGTCGCGGCCATCTCGGGGCTGGCCCCGCTGAAGTACCTCTTCATCAGGGCATCCCTCTGCATGCTATAGACCTTCATCCCGCCCGTCTTGGCGAGGTCGATCGCCTGCTTGAACTCGTCGTGGGTGAAGAGGCCGTCCATCTGGAGGAGGGTGACCTGGTTGAGGTTGGGCATGAAGGTGAAGGGCATGTCGCCCGACCCCTCCTTGTCTTCGGCGTCGTTGAGGTCCAGTACGACCTTGCCGTCGACCTTCCCAACGGCACACCCCACCACCAGGTCGCGCATGTTGATCCCTGCGTCTGCGAGGGCGAGGGCGCTCGCCGTGACCCCTGCGACCCTCGAGCCCCCGTCGGACTGGAGGACCTCGACATAGATCTGGATCGCGGTGCGAGGGTAGTCCTCGAGGAAGAGCGCGGGCTGGAGCGCCTCCCTGATGACCTTGGATATCTCGATCTCCCTCCTCGACGGGGCCGGGTTCTTCCTCTCGTCGACCGAGAACGGGGCCATGTGGTACCTGCACTTTAGGAAAGCCCTATCGGCCAGCTCGAGGTGCTTCGGGTGCATCTCCTTGGGCCCGTAGACCGCCGCAATGATCTTGTTCTTCCCCCACTCGATCAGTGCCGAGCCGTCCGCGTTCTTGACGACCCCGACCTCCATCCTAAGGGGCCTGAGCTCGTCCCACCTGCGGCCGTCGAGGCGTATCCCGTTGTCGTCGATCAGTCTTCGCTTCGCTTCTCCCAAAATCTATTCACCGCTATCGCTGCCCGTCGGCGCCGGCTGGACGGGCGCGCCGAGGAGCTGTTGGACCTTGGTAGTGAGGTCGGCCATGTGCGCCTCTTGCTGGATCAGCTCTATCGCTTGGGCTGCCTTGGCGACGCCTTCCGGCGGGCCGTCGAGGACCACTAGGCCGTTCTGCCCCACCTTGATCTCCAGGGCGGTCGTCTCGGCGATCATGTTGATCATGTAGCCTTTCCTCCCGATCAGCCGTGGGACCTTCATGGGAGATATCTTGACTATCTTTCCGTCGGGTATCTTGCCAAGGCCGGGGCCACGTATCGACAGCTGGGGGTCCTTGCCCCTCTCAAAGGCCTCTATCTTGGCCAGGAGGAGGTCGCCGACGTTGAACCTCTGGGTGAGGTCGTGCGTGGCCGGGGAGAAGTCCCTCCCGAAGACGAACTGCCCGGGCAGGTAGCCTACGAAGCAAGAGTTGATGTCCGCCTCCCAGCCGTAGCCCGTGAGGTTGACTATCTTGCCCACGACCTGGTCCTCCACCCGGGGGATGTAGGCCCCAGAGAGCGGGATGACCTTGACGTCGTTCCGGACGACCTCGGCGAGGCCGACCCTTAGGGCGACCATGCTGTTCCCCCTCCTCTCGACGAACATACCGGGGCGGAAGTCCCCCGTGACTATGACGTCGCCGGGAATCACCTGCTTCCTTGTTATCTCAACCAATTCTATTTCACCAATGTCACTTGAGCCGAACCTCTAGTGGCCGACCCCAGCCTCTCAAGTAGCCCGGGCTGGGTCGCCGCTGGAACTTCGATTATCGCAGACAGTCCACCGTCCCCTCCCCACTCCTCTTTAAGTATCTCGCCGAATCCCTTCAGGACGCCGATGGTCTGGCCCGCGTACTGGGCCGGGGACTTGACCAGGAGCTTGACCTTCTCGGACTTCAGGGGGAGCACTTTCCGCAGCTCCTCGAGTATGGTCTTCATCTGCTCGTTGGCGTCCTTGAACGGGTCGAAGGAGACCCTCGCGTCGGCCATCGCCTGCTCTATCCTCATCGGGGGGTGGGGGAGGCCCGTCTTGGGGTCGACGTAGGTCTTGGCGATCATCGCAACGATCTGCCTCCTCTTCTCCTCGGTCATGCGGTGGCGCTGATCCTGCGTGAGCTGGAGTTCCCCACGCTTCAGGACCTCGATGGCGGCCTTGGCGTGGTCGTCCGTCCCGAAGTGCTTCTTGAGCTTCTCGCCCGGGGCGCGGAGGCCTTTGTTGGCATCGGAGAAGACCTCGTCGATGCCTATGACCTGCGAGGGCTCGACCTTCTTGCCTGTCTTGTAGCTCAGGGCGGCGTCGGGGTTGACCATGATCTCGTAGCGGTCGCCCTCTATGACGATCCGGACTGTCGTGAACCTGCTCGACATGAGCCTACATCAGGCTAGGCTCCCTTGCTGTTGGGAGACTTGTCACTGCCCCGGGTCTTGGCGCCCGCGGCGTACTTTGATATCTCGTCCATGGTGAGGCGGGTCATCTTCTTGTTCTTTGTGTCGACCACTGCGGTCTTGATGTGGTAGACGCCCTGCTTTTCCTCGCTGACGAGGTAGATGCACTCTATTGCGAGAGTGATGCCCTGCTCCAGCGTGAGCCCCGGGTCGTAGTTCTTCTCGAGGTACTCGTTCACCTGGTCGCTCCCGGCGCCGATGGCGATCGCGTCGAAGCCCAGGTAGGCCCCCGTCGGGTCGGTGAGGAAGACCACCGGGCCGCGGTTCTCGTCTACGCCTGAGATGATCAGCGAGACGCCGAAAGGCCTCACCCCGGCGTACTGGGTGTACTGCTGGTTGAGGTCGGCTATCCTCTTTGCGACCGTCTCGATGTCGACCGGCTCGTCGTAGACGAGGCGGTTGCTCTGGGCGATGACCCTCGCGTTGTCGACCTGGATCCTGGCGTCGGGGATGTAGCCGGCGCCCACGGCGCCGATGTGGTCGTCGATCTGGAACATCTTGACAACGGACTCGCCGCTTTGGAGCTTCCGTCCCTTCTCCTCGACCGCGAGTACGACCCCCGAGTCTGTCCTGACGCCCACGGCGAGGCTCCCGCGTCTCACCGTCTCGAGCGCGTACTCTACTTGGTAGAGCCTCCCGTCGGGGGAGAATATCGTAATGGCCCTGTCGTAACCAGCAGAAGGAGCAAACATTGTTCGACTATTCCTCTTTGATTGGCGGGGAGCCTTTTCTGGTTGTTTTTAACCCTTCTTGAGTTCTTCTCGCCGTCTCGCGAATTTTAGAGGTTTTTATCGTGGCGCCGGTCCGTCGGCGAAGGGTTCGCTTGCAGGTGAAGGGCGTCGTGATACACAGGGAGGTACTCGACAGCGTCCTCTCGTACTCCAAGATGTTCCACCCGAGGGAGGGGATACTGCTCCTCAGGGGGAAGACTAGAGGGGGGATTGTGGAGGTGAACAGCGTGGTCATCCCTCCCAACGCCATCCACGGGGCGGGGTTCTCCGCCTTCGGCTGGCAGATGCTTCCGATAGACCTGAGCTACGTCGGGGTGGCGCACTCCCACCCGTCTGGGTACGCCGTCCCCTCGCACGAGGACGTCCTGCACGTCACGGGGAAGATAATGGTGATAGCTGGGGCCCCCTACTCGGACGAGTCCTGCCTGAAGGTGTACAACACCAAGGGCGAGCCCCTGCCCTACGAGGTCCGCTGAGGGCTACTTCACTTTCTCGGGGACCATGCCCGTCGTGTAGATGGTGATCACAGAGTCGCGGAGCTGGGCGATCTGGTCCAGGTCCAGGTCGGGCTGTGTCGTGATGAGGAGCAGGCTGTTGCCAACCCCGAAGATGAGCATGTTGACCTTCTCCCGCTTGACGAAGGTGTACTGGATCTTGCCGAAGTACTGGTCCCAGGTCTTGTCGGTCCCTATCTGGATGGTCAGGTTGGCCATCAGCCTGAGGTCCTCGCTGGCAGGTTCGAGGGAGATGATGCCCTTTCTCATCCCCCCGGCTATCACGCGGCCCGTCTCGTCGAGGACCCCGGCGTACCTGACCCTGCGGTCGAACTTGAATATCCAATAACAGAGTTTGTCCAGTGGATAAGTCATTCAGAGAACGTGGAATTGGCAATCGCTTAATATAAGAATTTTGGGCTCGCCGTCCAAAATCGTCCGCCGGGCCGCCGCAAATTGATTTCATTGTAAAACACCTTTGACTCCGGCGCAAATGACGGGGCTCGGCGCTCTCGTGAGGCATGGTCTTAGAGCAGATGCTGACCATCCTTCTGGGCACCGCGGGTGGAGTCGCGGCGGTCATGTACGGAGTCAAGCCGAGGCAGAGGATCGAGACGATCATCCTCCCCTCCATGCCGATAGAGTCGCTGAGCTTCGCTTCTCCGCCGGTGGCGACCGCGGCGCCGGTCGTCGTTGCTCCCGTCGAGGAGTTCCAAGGGATCTCCCAGGCCCCGGTCACGGCGCTGGTTGCGGACGCAGGCGCGAGCGAGCCTGCAGCGGGGAGGGTCGCGCCATCTGCACGGCCGGTTCCGCTTGTGCCTCGGTCGTCGGCGCCGCCGAGGCCTCGTAGGGCGCTGCGAAGGAGCTCTGCGGCTCCGAGGACTCGGGCGATTTCCAGGGTCCCCGGAGGCGTGCAGGTCCCCGGGAAGAGCCTGGACGGCCCAGCGTGAGGACAGCGGACGTCCGGAAAAGAGCCTTAAACCCACCTCCCCAGTCACCCGACGTCACCGATGCGGGCAGGCCCACTCGTAGGCTTCCACGTCTCGATCGCCGGCTCGATCGACCTCTCGGTCGACAGGGCGGTGGAGATGGGGTGCACCACCTTCCAGATATTCACCAGGAACCCCCGCGGCTGGGCGTTCAAGCCCCTTGCGGACGAGGAGGTGGGCGCATTCAGGGCGAAGAGGAAAAAGGAGGGGTACGAGAAGGTGGTCGCCCACATGCCGTACCTCCCCAACCTTTCTGCGTCTGAGAGCGGGTACCAGAAGAAGAGCAGGGAGTCGCTCACCGCGGAGGTGGGGCGGTGCTCCCAGTTGGGCATCGACTACCTGGTCGCCCACATAGGGTCGCACATGGGCAAGGGTACGATGGAGGGGGTGAAGAACGTCGTCGGGGCGTGCAACGAGGCCCTCGAGTCCGACTCGGGGAAGACGGTCATCGCGATCGAAACGATGGCGGGCCAGAAGCACAGCGTGGGCTCGAGGTTCGAGGAGCTCAAGCTCATCCTGGACGGAGTGAAGCAGTCGAAGAGGATAGGGGTGTGCGTTGACAGTTGCCACATATTCGCGGCCGGGTTCGACATCTCGACCAAGCCCGCGGTGGAGAGGACGATGGGGATGTTCGACGACATTGTCGGGAAGGAGAGGCTCAAGGTCGTCCACCTCAACGACTCGATGGGGCCGCTCGGGAGCGGCCTGGACAGGCACGAGTACGTGGGCAAGGGCCAGATAGGTGAGAAGGGGTTCAGGGCGTTCCTCCACCACGACGACGTGGCGGGGCGACCGATAATCATGGAGGTCCCGGTCGACGACAGGACGCAGTACGAGGAGAACCTGAAGGTCGCCAGGCGGCTCGCGGGCTAGGCCCTGGGCTTTGCGGGTGCCGGGGCCTCATCCTCTTCCTCGCCGTCTGGAGGTCGGGGCGCGACCCAGGAGAACTTGCGCTGGAGTGACTTTGTGTAGAGCTTGTTCCAGTCTAGCCCTACCTCGTCGCACCACTGCTTGTAGATCCTCGGGTCGATGTAGTTCTTCATCGAGGTGTTGAGATTGTACTCCTTGGTTTTCTTCGTCAGGTCTATCTCCTTCTGCATCTTGGCGACCATCTGCTCCTTCCCCTTCGCCTTGTAATCCTCGAGCTTCTGCTCCTTCTTCTTCAGCGACTCCTCCCATGTCTTGGGGATGGTCCTCTTGTGGTTGCAGTAGATGGCTGCCTCGAGGTTGGCGTATTTTGCGAAGTAGAGCTTTTCGAGGTCGGAGGCCTTCTTCATGTTCTTCGAGCCCAGGTACTCCTGGACGGTCCTCGTGGCGTGGTAGGTCCTGAAGACCTTGGCGCTGATCCCGTCGATGATCTCGGACAGGAACGCGTTGACCTGCGCAGACCCGATGTTCTCGAAGATCTGGTCGCCCGGCTTCTTGTTCTTCATGAAATCCCCGATGTTCCTCACGAGGATGGGGTCGGGGTTGGGGAGCGTCTTGACCCACTTCACACTGTCCTTGCCGAGGAAGTCAAAGTCTATCGCCTGGTTGTCGAGCCTCTTGATGTGCTCGACCCTCAGAGTTGTGGCGCCGACGGTGTCGGCCTCGTCCTCGTCTTTTTCGTCGCCGACCCTCATCCCCACCTCGTCGATGAGGTAGCAGACAGAGGCGACCTCCCGCTCCTTGCGGTCCCTGGAAGAAAGCTTGCTCCGGATCTCCTTCTGGAGGTCTGAGAGGTTCTCTCCTATCTTCTTCGCCTTGTCGTACTTCTCTCTGTTGCGGGACTGCTGGATGTCGGAGCTCTCGTGGGGCCAGACGTACTTCTCCTTCCCCGTGAGCTTGTCGATCCACCTGGCGACCCAGATCGACTCGTGGTCGTGAACTATCTCTCCGAACTTCCCGAACTCGGTTGTCAGCTCTTCGACCGATTCGTCGATGTTCAGCGTGACGTCCTGAGGGGTGATGCGCGGTTTCCAGCTCCCACGCAGAGGATGGGCTCCCCGTCCCATGAAGAGGCCGGGCGGCTCGGCGAGATAGTTGGCGAGGTCAATCTCCTTCCCGTCGAGGATGGCCTTGCCGAACTTCGCCTTTAGCTTCTCGCGGGCCTCCTTGCGGGTCGCTGCGAGGGACTTCTTCTCCTCCTTGGTCATCGACTCCTTGTCCGCCCTCTCCTTGTCGACGAACCTGTAGAATTGGGCGAAGTCCACGTCTTCGAACTTCGCCTTGTTCGCGGGCGGCGGGAGCTGCTTTGTGAAGTACTTCATGAAGTTGGAGCGGAAGACCGGGTCCTGGACGTAGGGCGTGTCCTTCTTCTTCGCGAACTGGTACGCCATCTCTTCGGCGAGGGGAGAGAGCTTGACCTCCTGCCCCTGGAACCTAATCGAGAGGCCCTTCGGGACGTACGGGTCGGGGAAGGCGATCCCGTTGTGGCTGAAGGTCTTCCAGACAGGCATTCTCCGCCGAGTCGGAAAGAGTCGTTTTTAAGAAATGCGTCTGGAAAAGCGGTTCTAGGCCCCGCCGAGTAGCTTATCCGTCCTGGGCCCGGTGATCCCACGATTGAAGGCCACCCCGGCGCCCACCAAGGCGTACTTCCTGATCCTCGCCCTCGTCCCCATGTTCCTGGCGATCGGCTTCCTCCAGATAGTGATAGGGGCGTGGCTGGTCACAGTGGGGTTCACGGCTGTCCAGGCGGGGACTCTGATCTCGGTCCAGGGAGGGGCGGCGATACTCTCGGCGATACCGCTCGGCATAGTCTCCGACGCCTACGGCAGGAAGTACATCCTCGGGCTGGGGGCGGCAGCCGGGGCAGCTGCCCTCTTCGCCTTCTCCCAGACCACGGACTACGCCTACCTGCTCGTCATCAGCACGGTGCTGGGCCTCACCGAGGGGGCGAGTGTCACCTCGTGGAACGCGCTCCTCGCGGACATGACCGACACGACAAACAGGAACAGGGTCTTCTCGCTCTCCTTTGTGATGATCAACGTGACGACTGGCGTAGGACTGGTGATCCCGGGCGTCTTCCCAGCGCTGCAGGCCGCGATCGGGGCGACAAACTACGCGCTCCACAGAGAGACGCTCTCTCTTCTGGGCGCGGCGAGCTTTGTCACGCCGGCCGCGCTCTTGCTTCTTCTGAGGAGCCATCGCGAGACCTACAGGCCCGGCGGGAAATGGTCGGGCCTGAAGAACACCGGGACGCTGCTGAAGCTCGGGGTGACCTGGACCACCATAGGGTTTGGGGCCGGATTCGTCGTGCCTCTTATCGGTGCTTGGTTCTTCTACAGGTTCGGGGTCACCGACGACCTGAGCGGGCCCATACTCGCCTTCTCCGGGATCTTGACGGGTCTGTCTGCGGTCGCGAGCCCCTGGCTCGCTACGAGGTTCGGTCAGCTGCGGGCGATCCTTCTCACGACAGGGTCGTCGATGGTGTTCATGCTCAGCATGGCCTTCGTCCCCACGTTCGGGATAGCGGCGGGGGTCTACATCGTGAGGACGGCGCTGATGAACATGTCGGGACCGCTCACCGACTCCTTCTCGATGAGCATCTTCCCGGCGGAGCAGCGCGGGCTGGTGAGCGCGCTGAGCAACATGATGTTCAGGCTCCCGAACAGCTTCGGGACGTACTTCGGCGGGTTCGTCCTTGGCGCGGGCCTTCTCCAGACGCCCTTCTTCATCGCCAGCGTTCTCTACACCGTGGGGCTCTCTGGGTTCTACGCGTTCTTCGTGAGGAGGCCTGTGGTCATGCAGCCCGCGATAGAGATTGGCGGGCCTGGGGGGAATTGAACCCCCGACCCTCGGGTGTCCCCTTCTTTCGAAGTAAAAGCCCGATGCTCTAACCTGGCTGAGCTACAGGCCCGCGATGGGACTGCGGGCCGTCGGCGATAAGAGCGTTTTCAGCTCCTTCTCTTTCCCGTGTTCTCCTTGACCCTGAAGAGGGTGATCTTCTTCACAAGGTCGAGGGGGAGTGGCTGGTCGAGGGGGAACTGGATTGTGCCTCTGGCGGTCTTGTAGCGGGTCAGGTCCTTCCTGAAGGCCGAGACCCCCGACGATGTCGGGAAGAACCCGATGTGGTCCTTGAAGGCCGCGAAATGGACGAGGTTGCCGTTGAGCTTGAAGGTCGGTATCCGGTAGCTTATCGCCTCCCGGGCTTCGGGGGCCGCGCTCCTTATCGTCCTGCGCATCTGGGTCAGGAGCGTCTGGACCTCTTTGGGGAAGGCAGCGATGTAGGCGTCGACGTCTGCGGGCTCCTTGGTGCGGGCGGACTTCATGCGCGTTTCCCAGCCCTGTCAAATGATTTGTATCTTTGCGCTGATCGGCCTGAGGCTGTTAGGGAGCTTCAGCGCCTCCGAACTGTGGACGCAGAACTGCGACGATGGGCCCAAGACCATTTGCCTGCGCCATAGGTCAGACTTTGCCCCGCTGAGGTTCCTGGCGAGGTCGGTGTAGAAGGACTCGTACGAGGGCCCTATTGGCTTCTCGATCCATGTGGCGAAGTGCGAGTCGCGGAGGTCGATGTTCCCGCTGACCGATTTGAATATCGACCCTGCTCCCTTCAGGTAGTCCTTCGCCACCTCGTCGTGCGGTCGGCGGGTGTCGCCGGAGACGGCCGCGTCGTTGAGGAGGCCCAGCGCGCCAAAGTCCTCGACGAGGTACCAGTCCTCGTACATCCTGCCGCGCCGGGGCCCCCAGGGCAGGGAGTCGACGCGAAAGCTGAGCGCCTCGACGAATCCTGGAGGATGCGCGGAGTTGAGGGAGAGCAGAAAGGCTGCGAGCCTGGCCTCATCCTCTTCTGGGGAGACATCAGGGCGAGGCCAGTGCCAGAAGACGTAGGCGTACGCCGCTGGCATGACCAGGCAACACAGCCTTGTGATAAAGGCGTTTTGTCGACTCTCGGGCTGCGGGGACGGGACGGCCCGCGCCTCGCGCACTTTTAATATCGACTTTGGGCACCGGCTTCTCGGCTGCCCTGGTCGTATAGAGGCTATTCCGTACAATGGCCTAGTATGCCGCCCTGTCAAGGGGTCTAGAAGCCCTGCAGACCGGCGGTGACCCGGGTGTTCGACTCACAAGGTCGAACCGGGAATTCGAATCCCGGCCAGGGCGCCACATAGTTCTTCCCGGGCAGGTGAGTTGCCCTTTGCTTACCCGCACTTCTCACCAGCACAGTTGTGCTGAGGGGAGTGCAGTCGTCCCGTTGAAGAACTCCAGGGTCGAGCAATCCCCGCCGGTGGTTATGATCCCGCCCGCCGCCACCCAGGTCTCGCCGTCCGGAGAGGCCGCGAAGGCGCCGCCTTCATTGTTGAAGGACCTGACGGCTGTGCCGTTGAACCCGACGAGGTCGGCCTGGGTGGTGCTGAGACCGAACATCAGGACGAGAGAGTAGCTCTTGAGTATCAAGGCGGGCTCTCCGAAGCCGCCGACGCTCCCCTCCCAGAGCGCCTTTCCGTTCGAGTTGAGGACCAGAGTACCTGTGGAAGGGCCGCCCGCCGCGACGACCGACCCGTCCGAGGTCATCACGAGCGAGTCGTAGTTCGCGATCCCGGTCTCCGGGAACGTCGGGTAGGACCAGACCAGGCCCCCGTTGCTGCCGTCAAAGTAGTAGACGCTGCCGTTGTAGAAGCGCTGGGAGCTGGCCGCAACTCGCGAGCCGTCTCCGGACATCTGCACATAGACGTCCCCGCCAGTATGGTCCTCGGTGTAGCTCCAGACCTGGTTCCCGTGGGAGTCGAGGTAGAACACCCCCCACCCGAGCCCCGAGCTCCCTGCGATGGTCACGTTGTTGTCGCCGTAGGTGATCGTGCTGGCGTCGCTCGACATCGCGAAGCTGTTGCTGTATCCGCCCTGCGGGAAGGTGTGGTTCCAGAGAACGGTCCCGGCGTCGTTCAGGTAGATTATTCCGGCGCCGTAGTCGGCGGCCACCCTGGATCCATTGGCGGCGATGGCGACCCAGACCGCTCTCGGCTCGCTCCCCGCGGAAACGTTCCAGAGGAGCACTCCCTCCTTGTTGAAGAGGTAGACCCGCCCGTTCCCGTGCTTGTAGGGGTCGGGGTGCGCGAACCCCGCGGCCGCGGTGTACGAGCCGTTGGAGCTGACTGCCACGGACCAGACTACGGTGTTGGCCGTCACGGACTTCCAGAGGACGACCGGCACGGAACCGCCGGTCGCCACGAGGTAGACGTTCCCGTAGCCGCTGTTCTCGTACGTCCCCGCCGCGAGATAGTTCCCGTCCTGGCTGAAAGCCATGTCCTGGACTGATTGGGCGCAGTTGGGCCCGCTGCAGGAGACGAACCCGAGGGGGAACTGGATGTTGAAGCTCTTGAAGTTCCACGTCTCTTGGGAGATCAGCCAGTTTCCGGCCGCCGCAGGAGCCACAAACCGGTCTGTCGCGGAAATCGAGCCGCTGTAGTTCCCCCACACCGAATTCCTCCCAGAGACAGTGAAGCTCGAGTTCAACAGTCCCGATTGACCGGACGCCGTCAGGAAGACTTGGGTAACGTTCCCGATGACGAACGACGCTGTGCTGTTGGGACGGAAGAAGCTCGAGTTCAGGAGGAGCGTGATGTCGTGCGCTCCGACGTACTCACCCGCGAGGCCGATGGCGTCCCCTGCCCAGTATACGGTGGCGTTGGGCTCGTACTGGTTCACTATGGCGGGGATGTTCTTGGAGGCGAGCAGGCTGATGTGAGCCGCGAAGCTGCTGTTGACCAGCGCGGCCGCGGTGTCGCTGCTCGAGGTGACGGTGTTATCGGCGATCGAGCCGGCGTTCGACCCCAAGGGCGTTGACGCAGAAGCCGCGATGAGAAGGACTGCGAGCACGGCGAGGGCAACAAGTGCTGCTCCGATTCTCCGTCCGCTCTTGGTCGCCATGGCATTCCCTCGAATATGACTCGGATTCTCTTAATCATTCCCTACAGCCTTCCATAGTCCTGGTTCTTGGAGAAGTACAGGTCGCTGTAACCGTGGACCTTCAGCGGGACGCGGGTGTGCTTCCGTTTGAAGCCGCAACGCTGGAGATGTCGCGAATACTTGGCAGCCGAGATCAGCTTGTGACACTTTGGGCACACGGGCAATGAGATCTGGAGTAGGTGGAGCCGTATACGCCCTTCGTCTAGACGCCCCCGTTCTTGTGCCACCGTCAAGGCAGGCGGCTTGTTCGCCCGTTTCGCCGTCGGACGACGGCTCAGTCAATAAATAGCCGCGAGGGATGAAAAGAATCAGCTTGTCAGAGCTAGAGATCAGGAAGGCGGTGAAGGAGCGGTACTCGAAAATCGCCGCGTCCGAGTCGGACTCCTGCTGCCGCGGCAGTGAGCTGGTCTCGATTGGCGACGCAGCTCCAGCCGAGGCCCTATCGGTGGACGCCGGGTGCGGGTCCCCTCTCAAGCTCATCGAGCCGGGAAGAGGAGACGTCGTCCTCGATCTCGGGAGCGGCGGCGGGATCGATGTGTTCAGGGCGTCCGCCCTCGTCGGACCGAGCGGGAGAGCGATAGGCGTCGACGCCACCCCCGAGATGGTCTGGAGGGCCAGGGAGACCAAGTCGAAGTACAGCCCCAGGTATCAAAACGCAGAGTTCAGGCTCGGGGAGATCGAGCACCTCCCAGTCGAGTCTGGGAGCGTCGACTACGTGATATCGAACTGCGTGATCAACCTCGTCCCGGACAAGCTGGCCGTGTTCAGGGAGTCGAACCGGGTCTTGAGGAAAGGCGGGACTTTGGCAGTAGCGGACGTGACGCTCCAGAGCGAGATGACGGAGGAGGCGAGGGCGGACATGGATTCTTGGTCGGCATGCATCGCCGGCGCCCTGACCGACGCCGAGTACAGGAAGAAGCTGAGGCAGGCCGGGTTCGTGGGCATCAAGATAGAGCACGTCTCGGACTCGAACATCGGCAGATATCCTTTCAGGTACTACAGTTCTCACATCAAGGCCAGGAAGGCGGGCGACCGAGTACCGTCGGAATCCCATCGTTCGCTCTAAAGCCACGCCCGTGCAGAATCTCACCGATAATGTCAACGCCCGCGTCCACTATTTGAGATTCCAGAGCCCCCGCGTTGGGAAAGCCGCGATAATTGTGCAGCTCGCTTTGGAATTCCAGCCATAGCCCTGCGCCTTCCTATTCCTTTCACCGCGGGCAGATTAGAGGTCTGCGCCATCCCGGTAATCGCCGAATGCGAAAGGGGGTGAAAAAGAGAATGAAAATGAGCAAGGTCGAGCTATCGGCGGCGCTGATGGCACTGGTGGTCGCGGCGACGACCCTGACGCTCCCTGCGTTCGCCGACACGTCGGCCCAGTCCGGGCAGGCGGTGGCCTTCCTAGCGCAGCCGCCGATCGGGATGACGAACGCGACGGCCTCTTACCTGGTCGTCCAGTTCCAGAACCAGTCCCTGACGGCAATCAACGGCACGGTCTATGCGGTCCTTCGCAACGCGATGGGGGAGACGGTGGCGATCTCCGCGGCTCCGTTCGCCAACGTGACGGCTGGCCAGAACGCGACAGCGCCTCTGGCGCTGAATGTCCCGTTCGACGCGTACAACGTGTACGTGTTCGCGGTGAACTCGGCGGGGTTCGCGATCTCCGCCGACACCAACAGCACCGTCGTCGCGTAGGGCAGTGTGGGTGCGAGGCGGACGGCGCGGTCTCCGCGCCGGGCTGCCGCCCGCCCCCCGTCCGGCCTACTCCAGGCTGAGGTAGAGGAACACCGTGTAGGCCGCTACCGTGAGGAAGTCGGCCAGAGTGGTGAGTATCCCCGGTACCAGTATCACACCCGACGTCCCGAGGACGAGCGGGTACGACAGGACCGTCTGGAGGAGGAGTGCCGCCAGGACTATGACGAGGCCGAGGGCGAAGTTCGCCTTTGTCTCGACGTAGACCTTGAGGTATACGATCACGAGCGACACCATCAGGGCGACCGCGACGGTCGTCAGGACGATGTGTAGCCTGATCAAGGGGTCAGGGTTGAAGAGCGGGAACCTCCTGAAGATGGGGTTCCTCGTCGGCAGGGTCGCGAGGTCCGACAGCAAGACTCCTGCGACCAGTCCGGCCAGCAGGACCACCACTACCCAGAGCTTCCCAACCATCGACTTCTTCGGTTCGACGGGGGGTTGAACGATTCCGGTGTTGTTGTTTGTTTCCATGTTTTGTCAGCCCCTCTCCGCTTTCGCGCTTGAGCGCGTCCGCTTGAGGATCCCTTCGAGCGTCTGCCAGTGGGACTCCATGACCTCAGAGACGAAGTAGACCCGTCCGTACTTGTCCCCCTCTGCGAGGACTATCTTGTTCGTCTCGAGGACCCTCAGGTGGTGCCTAACGGTGGTGTAGTCGAGGTGCAGCGACAGCGAGAGCTGTTGCGCGTTCTTCGGCTGCTCCCTGAGGCTGAAGAGGACCTGCGACCGCGTGCGGGCGCCGGCGCTCCCAGCGAAGAGCCACCAGAGTAGGCGCTCGAAGGAGTCCAAAGTGACTGCGACTTGGTCCCCGTCGCCTAGCAATATTATTCCTTGCTTAGCGGGGGGTCTTCTCAGCCTAGCTGTGCCCAATGGCTTCGACCACTGCGGGAGGCATCAGCGCCATCCCCTGGGCAGGCCGGTCCTTGGCGACGGCCCCCTCTTTGCTGCCCGCCCACCTCCTCCAGGCCCCCGGATGGTAGGTCCGGACCAAGCTCAACACGTCCTCGCGGTCGGCGACGACCTCGTATATGACCCCCTTCTTCGTCCTCGACTTGCTGACGAGCCCCATGCGGACGAGCCTCTCCATGTGCCAGGAGATGGTCGGCTGGGAGTGGGCCAGGGCGCGCGCCAGGTCCCCCTGCGTCATCGTCGGAGAGCGGATGAGCGACAAGAGGATCTCGCGCGGGGTCTCCTGCGAGAGGACCCCAAGCAGGACCTCCTGGCTCTCCTTGAACATCATGGTTGGGTAGACGAACCTGTAGAACCCGCTCTTCTTCGTCTTGACGTAACCGTACTTCTCGAGCCAGAACAGGTGGTACTGGAGGTCGCCCGTCCCGATGCCGAGGTCCTTGGCCATCCCCCTCACGTGGATGCCGGGGTGGGCGCGGACGTATTCGTAGACCAGCCCCCGGCGCGTGAGCCCGGACTTGGGCCGGGTGAAGTCGTCGTATGTTGAGAGATATCCCCGGGGCCCGGGCCGGTAGCTCGTGTGGGCGATCAACCCCGCTCGCCCGTCGAGCGTCCGGCTCGGGGCCTCCCAGGGAGGTGACTCGAGGTTCCTGCTCATGGCTTTGGCTCCCCCTTCGGATGGGCCAGGTCTCCTTCCGGTTGGAGGGCTACGCCATGGGCGGTCTGGAGGTGATGAAGGTACATCTCTCTGTCAGAGGACGAGCGGTACTGCCCCCTCCCCATGCTCTGGAAGAGGACGCATATGGTGCACCTCTGCTGGGTCTGCTGCCTCTGGCCCTTGTGCTGGCTGTGGGTCACTGCAGGCTCGTCCTCCGTTCCTTGTCTGCGGAGAATCTCCAAAGGAGGGTCGCCACCATCCCGGCACCGAGAGTCGTCAGGGCGAGGACGCTGGAGGCAGACCCCATCCCCTCTAGGGTCGACTGCGCCCTCCGGGCGAGGTCCGTGGCGGTCGTCAGGAGCCTGGCCGACGGGACTCCCGAAAGCGGGGGCGCGCCGCGGCCCGCTTCGACTTCCATTCGAGACATCTTCGAGACCTGCTCTCATTGGCCTTGAGAAACTATATAGTGGATTTCCGAGATTATTCCCTAATCTCTACAGAATCCCCTCAAGATAGAACCGCAATTCGGGCGGCCGGACAAACCTTTTTCTGGATGCGGTTGGCTCTAGTCCACCGTGAGCAAGGAAAGGGAGCAGTTCCAGAGCTGGTTCAGGACGGGGTCGAGGTTCCCCCTCGCGATAAAGGGCCACACTTTCACGCTCTCGCGGGACGGGATAGTCAGGGTGGACGGTGGGAAGTTCATCTACGAAGAGGCCCTCCAGCTGGTGGGGATGCTCAACTCGAGGAACCCGTTCACCCAGATCAACGCCAGCCTGATAATCTGGGAGAGGAACGGCGTCCTGAGGTTCGTGGTCGTGGCCTTACTGGTGATCGTCGCCGTCGCGGTCCTGGTCATCGCCAGGCGCTAGGGCCCTATCGTCACATAGTACAGGTCGGTCACCCCTCCCTTCACCTGGAATATCCCCACGTCGAGGGCGCCGCTGCTGTCTGTCCAGACGTAGAGCGCGCTCCCCGCGCTCCCGGGGCCGTATTTCTGGGCCAGCGACTGGATCTGAGAGAGAGCCCCGCTCACGCCCAACGCGCTGAGCGAGACCGAGGCGACGTGGATGAAGACGTTGGGCGCGACCGTGGTCGCGTTGACGACGGTGAGCCCGTTGGAGGTTGCTATCTGGGATATCCCGGCCGCGAGGGGCTGGTTGCTTATCGACGAGGTGGTCGTCGTGGCGGTTGTCGAGGACCTGGTCGTTGTGGTGGTCTGGCCTCCTGGGACCCCGTTCCCGTTGCCTGAGACCCCGTTGCCGCTGAGCGGCGCGGTGGAGTTGCCGAGGGCGAGGAGGGCCTCGTAGGCCGCGCTGGCGTTGGCGCCCACCGCGACCGAGTCGGTGGTGGGGTTGACGGCTGTCATGAAGGGGAGCTGCGTCACCACCCCCGAGATCCCGGGGTTGGTGTAGACTGCGACGAAGTAGGTGAGGGCACCACCCACGGAGTAGAGCAGGTAGGACCCGAACCTGTAGTTGGGGAGCAGGGTGAGCTCGGTCCTGACCTGCTGGTTGGTGGTCAGGGCGTTCTCGGCAGCGGAGGGCCCGATTAGCGTGGTCGTCGAGTTCGAGGGATTCTGGTACAGGTAGATCTGCCCCAGGCGGTCCCCTCCGTAGGCTATGTACATCCCCGCGAGGTTCTGGCTAGCCGCGTTGCGGTAGTGGATGAGCTGGGTCGCTGCGAAGTAGGTCTTGTTGCCGACCGCCCACGGGATGTACTGGACTGATGTCGCGTTCGGACGCTGGTAGAACTGCGACCCAGACCTCCATATGAATGGGTCTTGTACGTGGAACTGGAAGTCGACGTCGAGCTGCCCCGGCACGGACTGGGTCCCGAGAAGCTGCTCTGGGTACCTGAGCTGGGGGACGAGCCAGGACGGGGGGCTCTTCCACTGGCTGTAGTAGTTGGAGTAGAACTGCGTGATGAAGTCGGAGGAGTTGGTCCCTATCTGGTCGGCGACGTTGTAGAAGCTCATCGAGCCGTTGGCGACGTTGACGAGTGCGACCCCGAAGAACCTGAGGTAGGGGCTCGCGGAGAATCCCGACTGGAGCGGGTAGGCGATGTAGATCTGGACGACGTAGTAGATGCTCTTGCCGTCGGAGGCGAGGTAGGCTGCCGGGTCCTCCACGAGGCCGGGAATCAGGACGCTCTGGACCCTGTCGAAGACGTTCCTGTTCCAGAGCATCTGCATGGTCGGGCCGGAGAAAGCGAAGCCTATCTGGCCCTCGGAGAAGGTCATCCACATCGCCTTCTGCCAGCCCGAGAGGTTGTAGTCTGGAGAGCCCGAGTACGAGGCGTTGCCTATCTCGTCGTAGCCGGGCACGTGGACATAGACATTGTTGGCGAAGCCGGAGCCCTCGCCGTAGTAGATGGGCGGCTCCGAGGGGACGCCGTACGCCTTTGTAACAGGTATCTCGGAGCCGTTGTACGTGTTGATGACGAGTATCTTCGCGGCGTGGGTGTAGATCAGGTGCTCGCTGATCCAGTCCGTCGCCGGGTAGGTGGGGGTGGTGGGCGAGACCCAGTACTCGGTGTTGTTGAGGTAGACGATCTCGGAGCTCCCCAGCTGCATCCAGTTGTAGGCGCCTATCGCCTTGGTGTTGGTGACGTTGGCTGCTGTCTGGTCCCACTGCCTCACGACGTTGAGTATGGTCGCGGGCTTGCTCGTGGGTAGGGTGAGGATGGAGGACTGGGTGATGTTCTGGATCCCCCCGGCCCACCTGGTGACCGAGATCTCCTTCTGGACGCCCGGCTCCCACTGGTAGGGGATGTAGTTGTTGCTCCAGTTGAGGTAGAGGAAGGCGGCGGCGCCGGCCTGGACGACGAGGAGGACGATGACCACACCCGCGAGGGCGCGGTAGAGCCCCCGTCCGGGGAGGGGCGTCACCCTCCGCTTGCCGAAGTAGGAGTGCCCTAGGAGGATCGCGAAGAACACGACGATCGAGAGGCCGTAGAGGTACGGGGTGACCGCGTCCATGTACCAGTAGGGCGCGCCGAGGGCGACGGAGGCCGCTATCGCGGCGGCGATGGCGAGGACGTTCCTCATCCAGACGTTGCTCGCCCTCGTCGTGAGGTTCTTGAGCAGGCGGAGGGCCATACGTATCGCGAACACGGTCAGGAAGCAGGTCACCACGTAGTAGACGAGCCTGTACTGCACCTCCATCGTGGGCATCAGGCTGACAAGGTCCGGGCCCGAGGCCGGGAAGAACGGGAGGACGAGGAGGCGGGGGACGTTTGCCCAGCTCCCGATGCCCTGGGCGAGCATCGCGACAGAGGTCATTATCGGGGCGTTGAACGGGAACGCCTGGTTGACCACGAAGTACCCGAAGACGAGGGCCCACTTCACGAACTGCCAAAAGCCCCAGAGGGTCGCGCCAGGCGTTATGGACGGGATCCTCTGGACGTATTCGTCGCTGTATGGGGATGACCTCCTCGAAGCTAGGGTGGCAAGCCCGCTGAGGTCGCTCTTCCCGACCTTGGGGTTTATGACCAGGAGGGCGAGCAGAGCTCCGACGATGAAGGTATCGTCGTGGAAGAACGTTATCCCGAACCAGTCGAGACCCGCCTTGGCCGAGTAGACGTGCTCGGCGATGGACCACTCGAGGTACGTCCAGGCGGCGAAGAGCCCGACGACGACGGCGAAGACGGCGACGAGCACCCAGATGGCCCGCGGGCCGAAGGATGGCCTACTGCCCGCGACCTCGTCGCCCGCCCTGTCCTCCAAGATGGGAGGGACCGAATTGCGGGGCGTTATACGGGTTGTGAGCGCGGCGCGCTACGAGGGCACCACTATCTTGACGAAGGAAGACTCGAAGGTGAGGCCGTCACTCACGGTGAGGATGGCCGTGTACGTCCCCGGGGCTATGGACTTCGCTGCAACCGTGACCTTGACGCTCGAGTCGCCCCCCTGGGGCGGGCTGAAGGAGTTCGATGGGGCTGAGAAGGTGAGGTTGCTGGGAACGGAGGTGAGAGACTCAGAGTCGGCGAAGGTGAGGCTCAGGGGGCCCGTGTGGGTGGTGTCGTGGACGACAAAGGTGACCGAGGCGTTGGAGCCACTCGGGACGACGAGGGTCGAGTTCCCGCTCACGCTGGTCGAGAAGCCCGGGTTGTAGGAGGCGTCGACGTACCCGAGGACGTTGCCGGTCCACTCCGTGAACCAGGCCTTGCCCCCGCCCAGCCCGAAGGTCAGCGTGTTCCCAATGAGGGAGCCGTTGACAACGGACTTGCTAGACTCTGAGAACTCGGCCAGGGTGCCGTCAGTGGGGTCGATCAGGCCTATCCTGTTGCCGTAGTGCTCGTTGAACCAGACCGAGGAACCGTTTGCGTCGACGAAGTACGGGAGTGTTGTCGGGTTCCACGCCACCGGGGTGGTGGGGTAGTATGACCAGGCCTTTGTCGTGAAGTTGTAGCACCCTATGCTAGAGGAGCCGTGGAGGGCGACCCAGACGGCGCCTGAGGCGATGGTGAGGCTGGAGGGGTCGTTGAGCTTCTGGTTGCCCAGGAGGGTCGGAGCGAAGTGGGCTGGGTTGAAGGAGTAGACGCCCCCCTTGTCGGCTCCCTGGCCTACGTCGGAGTAGAGGCCTGTCGTCGAGTTGGCGAAGACGATCTGGGAGGGCTCGGCGTTGATGCCTCCGGGGAGGGGGTACTCGCGGAGGGTGCCGTTGGCGCTCAGCTCTCCCATCTTGGCGGAGAAAAGCTCCGGGAACCAGAGCGTCCCGTTCGGCCCGGAGGTGAGGGTGTATGGGAAGGAGCTGTTGGTCGGGAGCTTTACAGTCGTGACGTCCCCGTTGGAGGGGTCGAGCCCGACGAGCTGGTTGCCGGTGGGGTCGCTCGCCCAGACCTTGCCGTCCCAGATGGCGATGCCCCAGATGTCCGTCTTGTCGCCGCAGAGCCCCCCGGGGCTGGGCGGGGCGGGGTAGGAAAACGGCCAGGCGTACTCGACGAGCGTCCTGTTCTGGGGGAAGAAGTGGCCCAGGCCCTCGACGGCCTGCTCCCCGAACCAGACCGAGCCGTCGGGGGCGACCAGAACCCCGTTGGGGGCGCGGATCGGGGTGGGGAGGGCGAACTCGGTCACCCCGCCGAATGTGGTGGGCGGCTGGAGCTGGGTGGTCAGCATCTTTGCCGTCCCGAGGGGGGATGCGCACGAGGGTCCGGGGAAGAGCTTCTGGTATGTGTAGACCCCACCGACCGAGGCGACTATGAGGATGAGGACGACGCCCGGGATGAGGACCCCGTTGCGGGGCCTCCGAGACTTTTTCGGCGACTGCAACGCCTCCAAGACAAGCTTGTGTCCGATCCGGGGGCGCTCAGGAGGCCCAGCGTTCCTTCCGGACCCTTCCCTTGATATGGGCGATTATCTCCTCGAGCGATGTCCCCGGGCCGTAGAGCCCCGATATGCCCATCTTCAGGAGCTTGGGCTTGTCCTCGTCGGGGATGATGCCGCCCCCCGTGACTATGATGTCCTTCCCCCCGTACTTGTCGAGCAGGCGCTTGACCTGGGGGAAGGCGGTCATGTGAGCGCCGTTCAAGAGGGAGAGGGCGACGACGTCGACGTCCTCGTCGACCGCCATCCGCGCGACCTCCTCGGGGGTGGGGAGGAGCCCGATGTAGATCACCTCCATCCCGGCGTCGCGGAAAGCCCTGGCGAGGACTAGGACGCCCCGGTCGTGGCCGTCGAGGCCTGGCTTTGCGACCAGTATCCTGATCTTCCTCTTCTCCTGGGCGGTCCTCTGGTGCATCGGGCCCGACGGCCCGTGCCCATTAGAAAAACTGTTCTGTGGGTCAATACACTATCGCGAAGCCCAGCTCCGGAGGGCGGGCGACCTTTACCCTCTCGACCATCACCTTCTTGACGGTGGCGCCGGGAGGGCCGGACTCGGCCCACTTGATGAGGTCGTGGATCCTGTCCTCACGCCCGTGGAGGAGGGCCACGACAGCGCCGTCCTCCCTGTTCCTCACCCAACCGGAGAGCTTGTGCTTGAGCGCCTTCTCCCTGAGAGTCACGCGGAAGGAGACGCCTTGGACCTTCCCGACTATCACGACGCGATACGTTACGCCTTGAGACTGTGACGTGATGTGCAATCCCCCGTTGCCGCGGACATGGCGCATGGCTTGCTTTGCAAGCGGCGGTGACCGGAAAAATTAGGAGGCGGGCTTCCTGCCACGCATGGCAAGATAGCCCGTCGCTATGATGAAGATCACGGCTACCGCCGCGACCCCGTAGAGGGTTGTGGAACTGACTCCAGTCGAGCTTGTCGCTGTCGATGTGACCGTGGTTGCAGAGCCTGAGACGGTTACCGTGGAGCCTGCTCCGCCGACCGTGGACACCGCGGTGGTGGTCGCGGTCGTTGTGACCGTGCCTCCTGCGACGCTGGTCGTGCTGGTTACCGTCGGGCCTGTCACAGTCG
>DATJBB010000012.1:0-10269 GCA_035515635.1 Nitrososphaerales archaeon | reverse complement strand
GGAGGTCATCCTCATTTGTTGAGCGCCAAGGCAGACTCTGTAAGGCTTTACAAGATTCGCAAGGTCATCTCAGAGCTTTCCGGCAAGACTGGGCGCGGGACGGAGCTGGTCTCGCTGTACATTCCCCCGAAGAAGCCCATCCACGAGGTCATCTCGTACCTCAGGAACGAGTGGGGGACGGCGGGGAACATAAAGTCAGACACCACGAGGAACCACGTACAGGATGCCCTTACCAAGACGATGCAGAGATTGAAGCTCTACAGGGACACCCCTGACAACGGGCTCGTGATCTTCTGCGGCGCTCTGATGACGAACGGCCCCGGAAGCGAGGTGATTGTGCTGCGTGAGATAGTCCCTCCCAAGGCCGTCAAGAGCTTCCTCTACCAGTGCGACGACCACTTCCACATAGAGTACCTCAAGGACATGCTGAGGGAGGAGAAGGTCTACGGCATCCTCGCCATCGACGCGAGCGATGTGGGGATAGGGATTCTCTCCGGCGAGACCTTCGAGATAGTCAATGTGATGACCTCGGGAATCTCGGGGAAGACGCGCAAGGGAGGGCAGAGCGCGAGGAGGTACGAGAGGGGGAGGGAGATGGAGCTGACCTACTTCTACCATAGGGTCGCGGACCACGCCAACAGGATATTCGTGGAAGAGTACAAGGTCACCGGGCTGGTGGTCGGGGGCCCAGGCTATACGAAGGAGGACTTCCTGAAAACCGAGTTCCTGAACTACAACCTGAGGAAGAACATCGTCGCGGTGATTGACACCGCGTACTCGGGAAGGGAGGGAGTCAGGGAGCTTGTCGACAAGGCGGCTGACAAGCTCCAGGACGTGAGGCTGTTCGACGAGAAGAAGCTGGTCCAGCGGTTCCTTGCGGAGGTGAACAAGCCCAACGGCCTGGCGGTCTACGGGCTGCCGAGGATAATCCTGGCGCTCGACAAGAGCAACGTCGAAACGATACTGGTCTCCGACGACATCGACACCTTGAGGATAACGGCGACGTGCAAGAACTGCAAGACCCCGAGGGAGAGGTTCGTGCCTACGTCGAAGAAGGTCCAGGCGCTGCAGGACATAACTTCCGAGCCCTGCAAGAACTGCGGGTCCAAGGAGTTCGAGGTCGAGGAAACGGACATAGTGGACCTCCTGGAGGACAGAGCGGGCCAGGTCGGGGCGAAGGTCGAGGTTATCTCCTCGGGGACGGAGGAAGGGTCGATGCTAAAGTCCTTCGGCGGAGCGGCGGCATTCCTGAGGTACAGGCCCGCGGACCTGTGAGGCGGCATGCTTTTGGCTGACGAGGGTGAGTGGAGGAGCTGGTGAGAAGATGGTAATCAGGATTGGTCTTATCGGGAAAACCAACGCCGGGAAGACTACGCTTTTCAACTCCATGACGTTAAAGTCGGGGGAGATCTCCAACTATCCCTTCACGACCAAGACCTCGGACACCGGGATAGCCCAGGCCGTCACGCTGTGCGTCCACAAGGAGTTCAACCTCCAAGACAACCCGAAGAACTCGAGGTGCGAGGAGGGGTGGAGGTTCATCCCGATAGAGGTCACCGACCTGCCGGGACTCATCAAGGGGGCCTGGATGGGCAAGGGTCTGGGGAACCAGTTCTTGGCGGTCGCGGCGCAGTCGGATGCGCTGCTTCATGTGGTTGACGCCTCCGGGAGCGTGGACAAGGACGGGAAGATAGCGGAGCCAGGCACCGGAGACCCCCTCGCCGACCTGGCCGACGTCGAGCTGGAGCTGGTGCTCTGGTACACGAAGCTGTTCTCAAGCAACATGGTGAAAATCTCGAAGGCGACGAAGACCCCCGGGGTGGGCCTACCCGAGGCAATCGCCGAGGTGCTCCAGGGGATAGGGGTCAAACGCGAGCACGTGGCCTACGCGTTGAACGAAGCGATGTTGCAGGACAAGGAGGTGGACACGTGGAACGAAAAGGAGATTCAGAACTTTTGCTGGGTCCTCCGGGACGTATCGAAGCCCACCTTGGTGATCGCCAACAAGATGGACCTCCCGAACGCCGGGGAGAACTTCAAGGCGCTCAGGGAGAGGTACAAGGACCTGATGGTCGTCCCGACGAGCGGAGAGGCGGAGCTATCACTCAGGAGGGCCGAGGTGAAGGGGCTGATCAAGTACGTCCCAGGGGAGGAGAGGTTCGACGTCGTGAGGCCCCAGGAGCTTTCGGACGCGCAGCGGAACGCGCTCGCCTACATCAGGAGGAAGGTGTTCGGGGAGTATCTGAGGACAGGGGTACAGTTCGCTCTCAATATCGCGATCTTCAAGCTCCTCAAGATGAACGCCGTCTATCCAGTCGCCGACCCCGAGAGGCTAACGGACAAGCATGGAAACGTCCTGCCCGACGTCTACCTGCTTCCTGCGGGGTCCACGGTGGAGGACCTGGCGAAGGCCGTCCACACGGACCTGTACAAGGGCCTGCTCTATGGCATCGACGCGAGGACGGCGCTCCACCTCCCGGTCGACTATGTGCTGAGGGACAGGGATGTCCTCTCGATGGTTTCAACGGCGAAGAGGGGCTGACGGCGGCGAGCGGTCGGATAGAACAATTATAACGAACGGGGGCGAGGCAATCCGTAGGCGGGTGAGAGGGCCTCCGCCCGTTCCGCCTAAAGAACAAATCCCGGAGTTGGAGGAGAACGAGAAGAAGCCTGGTAGCGGCCACTGCGGCCACCTATGCTGCGATGTACGTCGCACTTACATTCGTGTTCAGCCCGATTAGCTACGGCCAGATCAATCTCAGGGTCGCGAACATCCTGATGGGCCTGGTCCCGTTGATCGGGTGGCCGGCGGTCCTTGGCCAGGCGCTTGGCGTCTTCATAGCTAACCAGCCTGCCCTCGGGGACCCGCTGGGGCCCATCGACCTCATCAACGTGGTCCCATCTTTCGTCTTCTCTTTCGTGGTGTGGAAGCTGAGAGACAAGAGCGTCTTCCTCGGGCTGACCCTCTACTCTGTCGGCCTTGGGGTCACTGTCAGCTACGCCCTGAACTACGCTTTCGGCCTGCCCCTGTGGGTGGAGATACCGTGGGTGACGGCAGGCATATTCGTCGCCACCGCGGTCCTCGGCTACATCCTCTACAGGTCGGTGAAGAGGTTGGGGGTCGTCCAAAGGATGTTCCCGAAGTGATATGAACCTGGGTTCGAGGGGTGGCGCTTGATTTGAGCGAACCGAGGAGCGCAATCGTGCTTACTTCAGGAGGGGTGGACTCCGTGACCACCGCGTTCCATGTCAAGCGCAACCTCAAAGCCCCCCAGATCATCCTGATCTTCTGCGACTACCGTCAGAGGACATACAAGTACGAGGAGTTCTGTATCAGCGCGGTCGGGAAGGCTCTCGGGGCCCCCGTGAAGCTCATCGACCTCAGGTGGCTCGGGGGGTTGAGCACCAGCCTCCTGACGAAGCCCAGGGTGCCGATCCCCGAGACCAGGGAGGAGGACCTGTGGAAGCCCGAGGAGGCGAAGAAGAGGATACTGAAGTGGTGGGACGTGGTCAGGAACCTCCAGCTGGTCACGGTGGGGCTGGCTCACGCCGAGTCAATCGACCTCGGCCGGTACCTGGCCGAAGGAAAGCGGGACGTCTGGGACGTCCACATCGGCATCAGGAGGGAGACCCCCGTCGCGATGAAGGACAACACGCCGGAGTTCATCGAACTCATGGACAAGGTTGCGCAACAGTCAACCCACTTCGGGGACTACCACGTCTACGCCCCGCTGATCACCTACGACAAGGACAAGGTGGTCGACCTTGGCGAGGAGCTCGGGGTACCATGGGAGTATACATACAGTTGCTACGCGGGCCACGGCTTCACGACGATCGGAGGCAAGAAGCTGCCGGTTCACTGTGGACGTTGCTCAAATTGCCGAAGGAGAGCGCTAGCCTTTCAACTGTCCGGAGTGTATGACAGGAGCTTGTATTCGAAACCGCCACTCGACACGGTGGATTACGTCAAGGTCGGCAGAGTGTACACGCAGAAGCGAGCGCGGTAGCGTCCTCAGAGGCCCCAGCTCACGACTTTTTCAGGCGTTATCCTGAAAATCGGCGACTCACCCTCTCCCCATGGGTCCTTCCTGTACGTCTCGAACCTCTCGAAGAGTATCTTCAGGAGCTTGAGATACTCCGGGCCCTTCTCGTAGACCCGGCAGGTCCCCTCTATCACCACAGCCTTGTTGGGGTGGAAGCGGTCGACCACCAGGGAGACGCTCGGGTTCTCCTTCACGTTCTTGAGCTTCTTCGTCCCGTAGTCCGTCGCTATGACGATCGCCATCCCGTCCATCGCGTAGATGACGGGCGTGACCTGGGGCTTGCCGTCCTTCGAGGCAGTGGCCAGCCGGCAGACCTCGTTGGACTTTAGGAAGGCTTCCTCTTTCGTCGTGAGCTCCAACGTGGGGACGTCGCGGCCCCGAACCTTTAGCGTTTGTGGGAGATATAAGAGCCACGGCCGGGATTCTCCACCGCGCTGTGCTCGCGCAAGCGACGATTTTTGATCCCGGGACCCCCACCTCTTTGTGCGTTGATACCAAGGTGGTGCTCTACCAGGCTGAGCTACCGTGGCGCGAGGCGAGACCCGTCGCGTGAGTGTTTTAGCGTTTGCGAATCACTCTGGGAGGTGGGAGGGCAACGGGGGCGGTCATGATATGTACCGGGGGCGGGATTCTCGTGTGAGGCATTTCGAGCCCGCGACCTTCGGGGATATCTCTATCCTCTCCGGATTTCACATCTTGGCCGATTATGAGTCTCGCCCACGCGTGGACGTAGCCGGCGCAATGGGCCAAGCTATGCTACCCCGGCGACCTGAACGGCCCGGGATAACTATGTAATCTTTCCTTTGCGGTGGCCTGCGTGCGAGGCCGTCCTCTCCAGAATGCTTTTGTATCCGAACCTGGGGCCGGAGATTCCTGCCGATGCAGATACCCGCTCTGGACATAACGAGCTACTTCAACTTCCTGAGCGGAGCGATGATCACCCTCTTCGTCGTCAGCCTGGTAATCATCTTCGTATACGAGTACGAGGTCCTGCGGCGTCCGAAGCCTTGAGCTAGCGGGCGCCCTGGAGCCTCTCTAGCCTCGAAGAGGCGCCGAGCTCGAGCGTCGCCACACCCATCTTCGACACCTGGACAGTGGCTCCGCTGACGCGCAGGGTCTCGCCGGCCTTGATGCCCTCGATCATCTTGGACGACTCGTTCCAAGAGACCGCTGTTATCTCCCCCGTGTCGTCGCCAAGAACAACCTCCCCCTTCCTGGCGGTGGACCGGTCCTTGAGGCTGACTTCGTGTGCACTGCCGTTCGAGAGGGCCATGACTTCCAGGTTGACGGAGCCGGCAGCCCCGTGCTTGGCCACCTCGGCCACCTTTAGGGGGCGGTCAGGCTTCGGGGGCCCTCCAGCCCCGCCGAGGACAACGGAAGTGCCACTGTCTCCGTGAAGCTCCACGTCCCCCTGGCGTCCCCTCTTCGCCCGAAGGTTGGTGACTAGGATCTTGTCGCCGGCCTTGAATGCGGGCAGGTCGCCCGCGTCCCATACCACGACCCTGACCGTCTTCGCGTCCAGCCCCTTGACCTCGAACTGCGTCAGCGAGCCCTCCGAGTTGTCGTCTCGGCGCACGAACGTCGAGCGGCGGCACTCGGATACGGCCTGCCCTTCGACCGACAGGACGTTCTCGCCCTCCTGGATGGCGCCAGGCGCCCTGGCGAACGAGGAAAGAGATGGGAGCTTCGACGCGAGGGCAGGATTGGTGACTACCTCGATCCTCCCTCTCTTCCCGAGGTTGAGCGTGGGCTTCTGGTCGAGGTAGCCCGGCCTGACGTAGGCGCTGACAACCCTGACTGGTGTGTCGGCCGATATGCCGCGAAACGCCATCGCCTCCTCGTTGTCCTCCCATATGGTCAGCTTCACTACTCCGTGCCGGTCAAAGAGGTTCACCCTCCTGTAACGGCCCCTTCCGCTCCCGTCCTTCTTCTCGAACTCCGAGACGGGATATACCGCTGCCACCCGGGCGACGACCGTTATGTCGTTGGCTCCGAGCTGGATGTCCTTGAGCGTGAGGTCCGCCGACACCATGTGCTGGAGGCTCACGCCCAGCTCGCCGGCTACCAAGAACAGCGCCCCCTGGTCGGTCAGGTAGCCAGAGCCGACGGTGCGCTTCTTGTCCTGGATGAGCCCCATCAACGAGTCCTTGGTCATCTCCGGCTTGGTCCGCAGGACCTCGGCCACGAGCTCGTCGAAGTCGTGCATATGGGCAGTCTTCTCCTACGCGTTGGAATTAACCTTCGCTATGGCGCGTTCCATCACGTCGATCCCCTCTTCGAGCTCCTCCCTTGCTACGTTCAAGGGCGGGATGACCCTCAGCGTGTTCCTTCCGGCTGTTATCAGGATGAGCCCGTCCCTGAAGCACTCCTTGGTCACCGCCTGGGACTCGGCAATCCCCATTTCCTTGGTCTTCTTGCTCTTGACCAGCTCGACCCCGATGAAAAGGCCCTTCCCCCTGACGTCGCCGACAATTTCGTACCGCTCCTTCATCTCCTCGAACCTCTTCATCGCCACTCGCCCCATCTTGACTGCGTTCTGTACCAGCCTCTCCGAGTTAATTACCTCCAATGTCGCCAGGGCGGCCTCCACCGCCACGGGGTTGGCGCCGAATGTAGAGGCGTGTTGCCCGGGGACCCAGGAGTCCATTATCTCGGAAGACGCCACCATGCCGCCGAGCGGGAAGCCCGAGGCGATGCCCTTCGCCATGCAGAGGATATCCGGCTCGACCCCGAAGTGCTCGACCGCGAAGAACTTGCCCGACCTCCCTATCCCTGTCTGGACCTCGTCGGCGATCATCAGGACGCCTTCCTTCTTGAGGAAGCTCATCCTTGTGAAATAATCGGGAGGAGGGACGACGTACCCTCCCTCGCCCTGGAACGGCTCGAAGAAGTAGGCCGCGACGTCCTGGACGGGGACGAACTTCTCGAGATACTGCTCCTTGAAGTAGGAGACGCAATAATAGTCGCACTCGGGGAAGGTCTGCCTCCACGGACAGCGGTAGCAGTAGGGGAACGGGAAGTGGACGACCTCTGGGACGGTGGGAGACGCACCCTGCCTCTGCACCGGCTTGCTGGCTGTGAGGCTCAAGGCGCCCATGGTCCTTCCATGGAACGCGCCCGTGTGGGCAAGGAAGATGGGCCGCTTCGTATAGTTCCTGGCGAGCTTCATGGCCGCCTCGATTGCCTCGGCCCCGCTGTTCCCCCAGTAGACCTTCTTCTTCCCCTCCATCGGGACGAGGTCACAGACCCTCTCCGCGAGTGTGACGAGGTTCTCATAGTAAAAGTCGGTGTACGAGAAGTGGATGAACTTCTCGAGCTGCTTCTTGGCGGCGGCGACGACCTTCGGGTGCGTCGAGCCCGTGCTGAGGACAGCTATCCCCGAGGAGAAGTCGATGAACCTATTCCCATCTACGTCGGTCACCATCGACCCGTGGGCCGACTCGACGACAAGAGGGTCGTCCCTGGCTATCGAGGAGGATATGGTTTCGGCTGTCCTTTTGATGACCGCCCTGGCCTTGGGCCCGGGGACCTGTCCTTTGACTCGCCTTAGTTTGTTCTTGTGCCGCATGTCCTCGCCAGACCCTGCGAGAGAGGGCCGCTTAGGCTGGGTTGGCCTTGGGCATCGAGAGCTCGATCTCCAAGACAGGGAGGCTGAGTTGCCTCCCGTCCCGTGAGACGACGTCCTCGCCGTCGATCTGTATCTTGGATATCTCGACTTGGCTCACGAACCGCTTCTTGAGGACCTGGACTACGTCGACGGCCATGTTGATGGCCTCGCCTCGCGACCTGAGGATTACGTGCTCGGCCCCGCTGTTGAACATGGTGATGCACGCCGTGACGTAGTTTAGGAGCGGCTTGGACTGGCCTACGATTACTGTTTTCGTCTCTCCGGGCATGGTACGACCACCAACCTCCCGCCTTATAACGGCTCTGCAGGACCCGGGACACTTGTTCTTCGGGCCGTCCCGGAGGGGAAACAGAGAATATAAGCGGGACTCGTGGGAGGCCGCCGAAGAGGGGTCGTCGGCTAGGCCATCGCCGGATTCTTCGGAGTCCGGCCTGGGGCTAGTCTGGTCTAGGCTTCAAAACTTCGAAGAAGAGGCCTCGGGCGCTTGAGACCCCCGGTTCAAATCCGGGCGACCCCACCATTTTTAAGCTGCGGCGCGCCACGCTTTCCGGCTCGTTTTGAGCCGCATCGTCGGTCACCTCGACCTCGACTACTTCTACGCGCAGGTCGAGGAGGTCGAGAACCCGTCGCTGAGACACATCCCCGTGGTCGTGTGTGTGTTCTCAGGGAGGACCGAGGAGAGCGGTGTCGTGAGCACTTCGAACTACGAGGCGCGGCAGTACGGAATCAAGTCGGGCATGCCGATTGCCGTGGCGAAGCGCCGACTGGATGGGCTCGAGGCGTCCTTCGTCAGGATGGACCACGGCAAGTACGAGGTCTACTCCGACCGCGTGATGGATCTTGTCAGAGGGGAAGTCGACGTCTTCGAGCAGGCCGGGATAGATGAGGCGTTCTTCGACCTCACGAAAAAGGCGGGGGGAGACTTCGATGCGGCGACCGGGACCTCAGAGACGCTGAAGGCCAAGATTCTCAGGGAGGAGAAGCTTACATGCTCTGTGGGATTGGGACCGAACAAGGTCGTAGCGAAGATTGCGTCTGACTATAGGAAGCCAGACGGCCTCACCGTCGTCAGGGAGGAGGAGGCCAAGGCGTTCCTTTCTCCACTGCCTGTCGGAGCCATCTACGGAGTTGGGCCGAAGACCGCGAAGCTCCTGGCGGGGAGGGGAGTCTCCACGATCTCGGAGCTGGCGGGCTTTCCGGCACAAGACCTCGCCGACGACCTGGGGAGGAAGCTGGCGGCATACCTCCACAAGGCGGCCAACGGCATCGACGACGAACCGGTCGTGGACAGGGGAGGTGTCTCCCAGCTCAGCAGGATAATCACCCTGAAGGAGGACACCAAGAGCGTTGAGGGGGTCATGATGGAGCTCATTCCTGCTCTCAAGGACCTTCACTCGAAGCTGGTCGGCAAGAAGCTTTTCTTCAGGAGCGTCTCGGCGATTGGGATTGGGAAGGACCTTTCGCTCCGTACGAGAAGCAGGACGCTCGAGACCCCCGCCGACGCCTACTCCGTCTTGGAGCAAGAGACAAGGGCTCTCTTCGGCGAGCTCCTAGGCGAGATGGGCGAGGCGAGAAGGGTCGGAGTCCGTCTGGGCGACCTTCAAGACATGGCCGACCAGAGTTCAATCATGGAGTTCACGGGTTGAGGTCGCCTGGGTCCTCCGGTGAACGGCTGGAGGCGGAGTTCGGGGGACGCGCGGCCGACAAGAAGCAGCTCGCCAGGGCGATAGACGCTGCCGTCACGGGCTGCGTCAAAAGGCACGTGTTCGTCCCGAGTGGGAGGTGCGTCTACACCGTTGTCGGGAGCAACGCGGACGAGTTCATAGACCCCGACAAGTTGTCATGCACGTGCGAGTCGTACTTCTACGGAGTCCTCGGCAACAAGGTCAAACGGTGCTATCACCTGCTGAGCTACGAGATTGCCAGCGAGTCAGACCTGGTCCGCCAGGTCAGCTTCGAAGATGAAGAATACGATACCTTCGTGAAACTACTGGCGGCCGACGTCCTCCGCTCGAGGGAGCTGGGGAAGAGCAAGGGAACGGCCTAAGGTTTATCGAGTTGGCATCCTGCGCTGACGGGGGAAGATGAAAGGCTTCGCCGTTGCGGCCGCGGTCGTCGTGATCATAGTCCTAGCGGCCGGCTCCTATCTGCTGCTGCGCCCGAGCTCGTCGTCCAGCTCCTCCACGAGCACCCAGACGACGCAGCCCGTTCAGACCATGTCTTCCACAGTCCAATCCACAAGTCAGACTACAACAAGCTTGCAGCTGACAGGCGGCCCCGCGCAAATCAGCGTCGGCGCCACCACGTGCACGGCGAGCACAGGGAAGTGTATGGTGACCCTCGTGAACTCAGGAGGGACATCGGCGAACGCCACAGGCTGCACGATTGACGGCCAAGCGGGAGTCTTCTCCCCGGCTTCTGCCCAGGTCCAGCCTGGCAAGAGCGTCAACGTCTCCTGCTCGCCCGCTCCGGGAGGGGCCATACCGATCCCGGGCTTCCATGTGGAGGGGACCATCGCGCTGAGCGACGGGTCCTCTGCCCACTACACCGGCAACTGGGTATAGGTGGCATGGGCAGATTGATGAGCCACGGGAGGGA
>DATJBB010000011.1:0-5944 GCA_035515635.1 Nitrososphaerales archaeon | reverse complement strand
GGGTCCTCTGTGATGTGCCCCTTCTCGTCGTGCTCGTCGCCCGAGTTCCAGTAGATGCCCCCGTCCGTGCCGATGACGGGGCGGGGCGAGACGCCCGATTCGGTGAACTTGAACCTCTTGAACTCGCGGGCCTGGGCCTCGGTGAGCGGGGAGGTGAGGAGGAGGCCCCTGTCGATCCTGACCTTCTTGAGGTCGAACGCGGGGCAGGTCTGGTCTGCGTTGGCCATCGCCTTGTCGAGGAGGTGGATGACCGGGACCTGGTACCTCTCTGCGAGGTTGAACGCCTTCGCCACGTCGTAGAACGCCTCCTCGAGGTCGCCGCTCGCCAGGACGATGCGCGGGAACTCGCCCTGCCCGGTGTGGAGGGCGAAGCGGAGGTCGCCCTGCTCGTGCCTCGTCGGGAGGCCTGTGCTGGGGCCTCCCCGCTGGTAGAGCGTTATCACGACGGGCACCTCGTTCATCCCTGCCCAGCCAATCCCCTCGGCCATCAGCGAGAACCCGGGGCCCGATGTGGACGTGGACGCCCTGACCCCGGCGAGCCCGCCCCCTATGGCCATCAGGAGTGCCGCTATCTCGTCCTCGGTCTGGATGACCGCGATGGAGCCCTTCTGGGCCTGGGGGCCGGCGAAGTCGAATGTCTCGTGGGACTCTAGGTACTCGCTCTCGTCGCTTGCGGGGGTGATGGGGTAGTAGGTCTGGAGCCTGCAGCCGGCGGCGACCTTGCCGATCCCCACGACGGTGCTCCCCCGGACGAGGATGCGCCCCTGGGGCCTGTCGACCGTCCCGACGCGGTGGTCGAAGCTCCCGTGGTAGCTCTTGGAGACATAGTCGTAGGTGGCGGCGATGGCGGCGAGGTTGGTCTCGGCGACCTTGGGCTTGGACTTGAACTGCCTCCTCACAGCCTCGTCGAGGGCGTCCTCGGGGAACCCGAGGAGGGCGAACGATGCCGCCACGGACATCACGTTGGTCATCCTGGCGAGCGAGCTCAGGGAGGCCTCGCCCAAGCTCGCCGCCAACCCGTTGAGTATGTCTGCGTAGGGGACGGGGTAGAGGTGGGCGCCCCTCCGCCTGGAGGCCTCGAGGACGCCGCCTATCGTGAAAGGAAGGCCTTGGCTGTCGAGCTCGGCCCTCACCGACCTCGAGACGTTCGGCTCGATGGTGGGGATGTCCTGGAGCTTGTTCTCGGTGATGTCCTTGTCGTAGACAATCGCCCCGTCCTTCCTGACCTCGAAGGCGTGCCTTGCGATGGTCTCGTCGTCGAAGGTCGCTAGGAGGTCGATGGTGTTGACGTGCGACCGCAGCGGCTTCCTTCCGAACCTGACCTGGAAGTAGCTGTGCTCGCCCTTTATGTTGGAGTAGTACTCTCTAGTCCCGTAGACGTAGAACCCGGCCGCGGCGACCGCCTTGGCGAAGATGCTGGCTGGGGTGTCGACCCCGCTCCCCTGGGCCCCTCCGATCATCCACGAAAAGTCCTCTCTCCTCATCGCGGCAGTCGCCATGCAATGGCATGATTTCCACGGCGGGCGCTATAAGGCTATGGCACGGAGACGAAAGCCTTTTTGACCGCGCGCGGGCTTCGGGCCTTGCGGGCGTCGCCAAGCCTGGCCAACGGCGGCGGTGCTCAGGCGCCGAGACTCAAGATCTGGCTGGCATCGCTGAGTGAATGGGATATCCGCTCCCTCAGAGTCGAGAGGTTCGACGGGGAAGGGTACGTGGGTTCGAATCCCACCGCCCGCACCAAACCTAGTAGACGAACGCCCTGACGGGCCTTGACAAGAGGCCCTTCATGAACCCGGTGAGGGCCTTCTTCTCCCTGAACTCCTTGACCATGAGCCTCCGTCCCGGGGCGGCGCCGCCGCCCACGTGCCGGGCCTCGTACACCATCAAAGTGTAGGTGTCGTGAGGGGACCTCGTGAGGAACACCAGTTGCCGCTTTCTTCCCGCGTAGTCACCGAAGGTCCTGATCCCGCTGTCCAGGTCGAGCCACGCTATCTCGTCGACCAGCTTGGCGAAAGAGCTCACGCTCTTCTCGAAGAACAGCTGTCCCATGTGGGCACGAGGACGTCGGCCCCATATGAGAGTTGCCGTCGTGAAAAAGGCTAACATAGAGATGCTGGTCCGGCTTCCCGTGAGACGGAGCAGGCTCGCCCTCTTCAACTCGATGAGCCAGAGGAAGGAGGCGTTCAAGGTGGTGCCCGGCGAGGAGGTCAGGATGTTCGTGTGTGGCCCGACAGTCCAGAGCTTCATCCACGTGGGCCACGCGCGCACGTACGTCGCCTACGACGTGCTGGCCAGATATCTCACTCATCTGGGGCTCCGGGTCAACTTCCTCGTCAATATCACCGACATCGACGACAGGATAACCGAAGCGGCGAGGAGGGAGAGGACGACGACCGGGAAGATTGTCGAGAAGTACTCGAAGGCGTTCTTCGAGGACTTGAGGGGCCTGGGGGTGGAGTCGGTGACAAGCTTCGAGCCGGTCTCGAACTACGTCTCTACGATGATAGACCAGGTCGCTGTCCTGGTAAAGAACGGGTTCGCCTATCTTGCCGACGGCGTGGTCTACTTCGACACCTCGAAGTACCCTCACTATGGCGAGCTCTCGCACCAGTCGAGGGACGACCTCTCTCTCAGGCCTCTCGAGCTCACGCCGCACAAGAGGAACCTCCTCGACTTTTCATTGTGGAGGCCCATAGAGCTTGAGAAGGGCAAGTGGGATTCTCCGTGGGGGAGGGGGTCGCCGGGATGGCACATCGAGGACACCGCCGTGACGCTGACGAACTTCGGCCCTCAGTACGACATCCACGGCGGGGCGTACGAGTTGATCTATCCCCACCACGAGGCCGAGGCCGCTCAGGGGGAGTCCCTGACGGGTATCAGGCCGCTGGTGAGGTTCTGGGTCCACACGGGGCTGCTCAACCTAGGCGGAAGGAAGATGTCAAAGTCGGTGGGCAACACCACCCTGGTGAGGGAGCTGCTCCGAGAGTTCAGCGCGGACGAGCTGAGGTACTACCTGCTTTCGTGGCACTACCGGGACGACGTCGAGTTCTCCTTCGCTGGGCTGAGGAGGGCGGCCAGGAACTACGCGAGGGCGCTTTCTCGCACAAAGGACCTAAAGCGGCTCGCGAGGGAGGCCTTGGAAGTCCCCCGACCCGAGGAGGTCAGGGAGACTCTCTCCCAGTTCTATGCGGCGATGGACGACGACCTGGACACGCCGCGGGCCCTTGGCTGGGTGGAGGATCTTGTCGTCGGTAGGTCTGACCCTGCGCCGCAGTACGCCGCGCTGCGCATCGTCTCCGAGGTCTTGGGGGTGGACTTTGGCAAATAGAGAGATGAGGGAGTACGAGCTCAACGAGGTGGGTTGGTGGGGCAAGTGGGTAGACGAGACGACGTGGGTCTCTAAGAACGGATATGCCATCTTCTCCGACTCCTTCAAGCAGGAGGCCTTCTTCAACCGTGGGGGCTTTGTCGGGGTCGAGAAGGTCCCGCAGGACGCGGTGGAAGCCATCGAGAGGGAGTTCGCCAAGAGGGGGAGGAAGGTGCCATCGATCTTCGTGGAGGATGGCCGCCAGTGGGACAAGATGAGATCCTGCCTTGCGTCCAGGGGGTATGCTGTGGCAGACAGGATGCTCGTGATGGAGGGGGTCGAGGAGCCGACCTCGGGACCGAACCCGAAGGTCGCTGTCGACCTGGTGGGCCCGACCCCCAGGAGGAACGAGCTTCAGCAGTGGACGAGGACGTACCTGGAGGCGTTCTACGGAGACCAGAAGCTCAACGGTGCGGTGAGCCGCATCATCCAGAAGGCGGCGAAGGACAAGAAGGTGAGCCTCTTCCTCGGGAGGGTGGGGGACGAACCCGCGGGATGCGCTGCCATGTACAGGAGCGCGGGAGGGGTCGCCGGCGCCTACTGCATCGGGACCATCCCCCGCTTCAGGGGAAGGCGCGTGGGCGCTGCGATAGTGAGGAGGGTGCGAGAGATCGCAAGGGACGAGAAGAGGAAGCTGATCCTCCAGACCCTGTTCAGCGATCGCGTGGAGCGGTTCTATGTGAAGCAGGGTTTCAAGCAGGTCTACCTCAAGAGCCTGTTCGAGCTGCCGCGAAACAGGTCGCTGGTCGAGAAGGACGTCCCCTCGGGGGAGACCTTCGGGGTCAGGTTCAACAGAGACGCTGTCGCCGTGCCAGCGACCCCCTTCCAGGAGGTGTTCGAGGGCTTTGAGAAGCTCGACGCTGTGAGGCGGCTCTTCGGAACTGATGCCCAGGAGGTCATCGCCAAGCTCAAAGTCATGATGGACTCTCCGGTCGGATACCTAAGGGTGGACGGAGACACGGGAGACATCATCATCAACCCAGAGTACTTGAGGACGGGCGACGAGAGGCACCTCTACCTGGACGTGTTGCACGAGCTGACCCACGTGAGGCAGTTCAAGGAGGGGAAGGAGCTTTATGACAGGAGGTACCCCTACTTCGAGAGGCCGACGGAGATAGAGGCGTACGAGGTCGCCGTCGAAGAGGCGCGGAGGATAGGCATGTCCGAGGAAGAGATAGTGGAGTACCTCAGGGTAGACTGGGTGACCGAAGAGGAGTTCTTGCGCTTCGTCTCCAAGATGAAGGTCCGCAAGGGCTAGAGCCCTCCGACGGTTTATAGGAACCCTTCGGCCCGACTGGACACCGTTGAAGGCGGTCCACATCGTCTACGCAAAATGGTGTCCCCACTGCGTCCCGACGACGGTCGGCCCTCTGCAGCGGGCCGGGAGGCAGGCGGGCGTCCCGGTGGTGCTACACGACATAGACACCGCAGATGTGGCCGTCGCGGACGACCTGGTGAAGAGATACGGGGATTGGACGCCAGACTACCTTGTCCCGCAGGTCTTCCTCGAGTCTGACGATGGGAAGATTACGCATGTCCTGACCGGCGACACGCGCGGGATACAGTACACGAGGCAAGCGGTCGAGGCCCTAATACGGGACAAGCTGCCACCGAGGTCGGCAGACAAGTAACCCGCGTCAGGACACCAGCGACCCGACGCGCTCGCCGAGAACGGCCTTTCGTATGTTCGACGGGAAGAATCCGTTCGTCACCACCAGGGTCATCTTGTGCTTCGAGATGAACTTCGCGGCGACGGGGTCGACTATGCTGTGTATGCCGGGCCGGTGCCGGGTCCCCCCGAGTATCCTGACCAGGTCTTGGTAGGAGAGGCTGTGGAGGAGCTTCGCGTCCTTGTCCGTGCGAGGGTCGGCCGTGTAGATTCCGTCTTGGTCAGAGGCCTTGATGAGGAGGTCAGAGTGCCAGGCGTCTCCGAGTATGGCCGCGACCGTGTCGGTAGTGATCCCCGGGCGGAGGCCTCCCATCACTCCCACCTTATTCTTCTCGAGCTCCGTCACCATCCCCTGGATGGTCGTCGAGACCCGCTTGACGCCCAGCTTCATCGCGACCAGCTTGGCGTTGAGGCGCGAGGCCTCGATTGCGATCATGTCCTGCGCCTCGCGTGGGAGCCCGAGCTCCTTGGCCGTGCCTATGTAGGAGCGAGAGATCGGTCCGCCTCCCACCACGACCCCGATGGACAGGCCGACCTTCCTCCCTTCATCTATAGCCTCCACGTATCCCTTGAGGATTTTGGCCTTGGGTGGTGAGCCGAGAACGGAGCCACCGATGCGCAGGACGATCTTCTTGGTATGTTCAGGTGGCAACGGGGCGCCATGTCTCAGGGGAGTTTTTATAAAGGTGAACGCCCCAATTGTACCAATCCAGTTGGAGTCTCCCGGTAGCCGAGTCGCACCAAGCGAATCCGTCAGCTGACTGACCGGAGGTCATCCTCATTTGTTGAGCGCCAAGGCAGACTCTGTAAGGCTTTACAAGATTCGCAAGGTCATCTCAGAGCTTTCCGGCAAGACTGGGCGCGGGACGGAGCTGGTCTCGCTGTACATTCCCCCGAAGAAGCCCATC
>DATJBB010000010.1:0-128637 GCA_035515635.1 Nitrososphaerales archaeon | reverse complement strand
CTCAGTGACATGGTCACCTGTGGTGGCCGACGTGAACTCTGGCAGCAAGACACTCACCGGCACGGGCGGGACCTCTGGTCTCGTCGCGTCCACGACGTTCACGGTCAACCCGTGGGCGGCGTTCTACAACTCTGCCAACGGCCAGACCCAGTTCAGCTTCCTCGGGCAGGCACCGACCTCCCTCGTCATAGAGGCGCACGGGCTCCCCGCGGGAACGATAGCGTCTAACAGCGTCACCATCGGCGGAGCTGCCACAAGCAACTCTGCGGTGACGGTGGGCGCTTCTGGAACCGTCTACGGCATGGTCGTAGCACCACAAGGCAATGTGAACTTCGGGCCGGCGAGCGTGGTCATTGACGGGACAACGTTCAGCTATGCCCTAGGTAACATCGTCAACCCAACCACAGCGGCTGTCGCTCCGTGCGGAACCGTCGGAGTCTGCGTTGGAGTCATTCCACTCGCAGGCACCTTCGCGGCACCGTGGGGCGGAGCCCTGATCTCTTCAATCAAGGGCGCAGCAGGCACAGGCACTGCGGTCCTTCAAACAGACAAGACAACCTACATGCCCGGAACAGTCTCTACAGCATCCACGACCAGCCCGGTGCCCCAGCAGAACGCTGTCGCATTCTTGGGCTATGGCTTCCTGCCAACCACAGCCACGGCAATCACGACGGGTAACGCTGCCCTTGCAGGCGGCCTCACCCCGAATGCAGATGCCAACGGCGCGGTGTTCAGCGTTTCGACCCTTGGAGACACTCCATGGTCTACCAACACCAACCCGACGGTGGCTGCCTCCTACGCACCAGTGGTGAGTCAGGCGGGCGGACCGGCGAACTTCCTCGGTCCCTCGTTCACCATCACACCGTGGATCGACACAACGAAGAACGGAATCTCTTCGACCACGGTAGACTATCAGACCAACACTGAGACGGTGAAGGTACACGGGTTCGGCGCAACCGACACCGTGACCGTAACCATCGGTGGAACGGCGATGGTCTCAGGAGGAACCGTAGCGGCGACAAACGGCGCAGGCACGACTGCTGCAGGGCAGGTCCCAGACCTCGCCTCCGGCAAGCAGAACGTGTTGGCGACGGGCAGCGTCTCTGGTCAGACAGCGACTGCGACCGGAGCGGTGACGTACGACCCAAGAGTCGACTCCACCGTGTCCTCGGGCGCACTCAGCATCAACAACGGCGGAGCGGGACAGACGTCCATCCTCAGAACTGGGAATGGATACGGCGTCCACGGCCTCGCTGCTAACACCCAGTACACAGTAATGTGGAACCCAATCAGCGGCGGAATCAGCCTAGGCACCTTCACTTCGACTGCGACAGGCGGTATCCCCGTCCCAGGTCTGCAGTTCACAGTGCCGAGTGACTCTAGCGGAATCCACCTGCTGGACATCCAAACCTCAGGCAACAGCGCCATCTATGGCAGCACGAAGGTAGGCGATTACAGCCCACCTGAGTCGCCATTCAACAGCCCACAGCTCACCACCCAGTACGGAGACCTCATCTTCAACAACATCGGACTGCTGTCCGCGACTCCGAGCGTAGCCAACATTGGTAGCCCCGAGCTCCTCTCAGGGAGCGGCCTATCGGCCGGGACAACCTATGAGGTTGCTCTGAGCCAGACCGCAGGTTCAGTCTCAGTCAGCGCACCAGCACTCGGTTCGTTCGTGGCGACTTCGGCGGGCGCAGTCCCGTCTTCGACGTCGATCACGCTGACCGACACTGCATCCACAACTGAGACAGGCACCATCGAGTACTTCTCGGTCCAGACGGCTTCGCACTTCGGCGCCATCACGACGTCCGACGCATATGCGAAGTTCGTGTTGGCTGCGAGCGCTCAGGACAACGCCACCAGCGAGCCAGCGGGCCACGCAGTGACGCTGACCGCGCACGCGCTCAACGCGGGCGGAGTGTACTCAATCATCTTCAACTACCAACAGAGTCTCCTCAACCCAACGGTCTACACAGGCACCCCAGTCGGCATCATCGCGCCTAGCGCGGTGGGCGCCGGCAGCACATCCTGGAACATCCCAGCCGCAGCCCAGACAGGCTCCTACACCGTGCAGCTCGTCGTGAGCACGCAGGGTACCGGCGGCCTGGCAGTTGGCAGCGCAGTCCTTGACCAGCCACTCACCATCGCGGTGGGCGGAGTCACTGGCTCTTGCACCAACGAAGGCACCGGCTGTATGACCGCCCCAAGCGCACCGACCGAAACACAGGTCGGAGCGAACAAGGCCATCCAGGTCTCGTACACCAACAACTCTAACGGACCACAGACCGCAATCGTCTACGCCGTAGTGCACAACGCGGCGGGACAGACGGTCGCCTACACAACCGCAACCATCTCACCAGCCGCGGGCGGATCGCAGCTAGCACAGCTCATCCTCTTCGGTCTGGCACCAGGCACATACTCTGCGACAGTCTTCGCAACATCGACAGGCGGAGTCGCCCTATCCACTACGAGCACAGTCACGGTGACTATCTAGTCACACGGTGATTGAATTGAAGACAATCAGAACAATCTCGGCAATCGCTCTCGCGGCGTTCCTGGTCCTAGGACCAGCGCTCGCTTCCGGTGCAACCCGATCAATGACCATCGCAACCAACAATCCCTCGTACGCTGGACAACAAACGATCTCCGTCACAGGCACGATCTCTCCGGCGCCGACAATCGCCAACACGGCCGTCGTGGTCACCACGAAGGGTCCGGCTGGCGCCGTCGACATCGGTGAGGCAGCTGTCGCCGTTGGAACGGGCACGTTCAACTACGTGTTCGTTTCTGGCGGATCCGCCATGTGGACAACCGGGACCTACACGGTCAACGGGACATGGGGCGGCCAGGGCGACACGGCCTCTGCAATCACCACATTCACCTACCAAGCGACGGGCACTGGTGGAGGAGGAGTCGTGACAATCACGACCACGGTCACCAGTACCACCGCCTTGGGCACCACGACAGTAACCACGACAGTACCCAGCTCAGACGCTGCGGCTCTGTCAACCATCCAGACCTCGCTCGCTGGCATACAGACTACCCTAGGTACTCTGTCCACGGGCTTCTCCGGCATCAACTCTGGCATCCAGTCGCTGACCACCACGGTCAACGGCATGTCCAGCACACTCACGAGCATCCAGGGCGCCGTCAACACCATCAACACGGGTGTGACAGGGCTCGGTAGCCAGCTCACCACCATCTCCTCAGGACTCACAACACTCGGCAACGTCAGCAACGAAATCACCTCGATGAACAACGCAGTCAACAACAACCAGACATACGTGCTGGTTGTTGCGGCACTCGCAGCAATCACCCTAGTCCTCGAACTAGCAATATTGGTAAGGAAGCTGTCTTAAGCTAGGGCAGCTTCTTTCCTTCTTTATTTTTCCAGACCTAGCGGAGGCTGTGGACCGCCCCCGAGAAGAAGCATACCTAATATCACCGTCCCAAATCAGTGAGCGCGTTGAAGGTGGCGGTGGTCGGGGTCGGCTACGTGGGTCTTTCCACGGCTGTCTGCCTGGCCACGAAGTTCCGGACCGTTGCAGTCGACATCAATGAAGGACGGATTCTGCAGCTAAGGGCCGGCAACGCCCCGATCTTCGAGCAGGGGCTAGCGCCTCTCTTGCGCAAGGGCTTGGCCTCCAAGAGGCTGTCGTTCTCGACCTCCCTCGAAGGGCAGGTTGCAGACGTCTACTTCATCGCGGTCGGGACCCCGTCCGAGGCCGACGGTTCCATCGACCTCTCCCAGGTCAAGGCCGCGGCCGCCTCGGTGGGCGTGTCGGTCCGGAGCAGCAGGTCTCGTCCCCTGGTCTTCGCCAAGAGCACCGCCGTCCCGGGGAGCGCCAGAACGGTCGTCAAACCCGCGATCGAGGAAGCATCGGGCAAGGTGTGCGGGGTGGGGTTCGGGCTCTGCGCAAACCCAGAGTTCCTCAAGGAGGGGAGCGCGATCGCGGACACCCTAAAGCCCGACAGGGTGGTCCTAGGGCCTTTCGACAGCCTATCCAAGAGGCAAGCCGTCTCGTTCTACGGGAGGTTCTATCGGAAGGGCTCCGCCCGGCTTCTGGTCACGTCGCCCGAGGGTGCTGAACTGGTGAAGTACGGGAGCAACGCGCTGCTCGCAACCAAGGTCAGCTTCATCAACATGGTCGCCTCCCTCTGCGAGAGGTTCCCCGGAACGGATGTCGGAGAGGTCGCGAGGGGCATCGGGATGGACAGGAGGCTGGGGCCGCAGTTCCTGCAAGCGGGCCCGGGGTTCGGTGGGTCGTGCTTCCCCAAGGACCTGCGCGCATTCAGCAAGTCGATAGAGTCGGAGGGACTGGACAACTCGCTAGTGAGGGACGTGCTCGAGATCAACGAAAGGCAGCCCAAGCACGTGGCCCAGCTGGGAGCCGCCGCGGCAGGGCCGCTCACGGGCAAGGAAGCCTCCGTCCTCGGGCTGGCGTTCAAGGCCGGGACCGACGACGTCCGTGAGTCCAGGTCCTTCCCGCTCATAGACGAACTCCTCTCGATGGGGGCGACCGTGCGAGTCTTCGACCCAGTGGCCATCCCGGCGGCGAGGAAGGTCCTCGGCACGAGGGTGGTTTACTCCTCCTCGGCCGCAGACTGCATCAAGGGGGCCGACATCGCGTTCGTCATGACCGACTGGCCGGAGTTCAGGACCATCTCTGCAGCTCACTACCGAAAGCTGATGCGGTCCCCCATCCTCGTCGACGCGAGAAGGGTCTACGACCCGTCGAAGTACGCCAAAGGCATCCAATTCCTGGCCGTGGGGCTGGGCGGAGGCGTTCGCTCCGCCTGAAGTACCTCGTCACCGGCTGCGCAGGTTTTGTCGGGTCGCACCTGTCAGAAGCGCTTGTGAGGGACGGCCACTCGGTCGTGGGGGTGGACTGCTTCACCGACTACTACCCTGTCAGGCTAAAGCGGTCGAACATCTCCGCGCTCCAAGGGGAAGAGGGGTTCAGGCTCGTTGATGCCGACCTGGCGACATCTTCCCTTGCCAAGCTAGTTGCCGGAGTGGATGGCGTCTTCCACCTCGCTGCGCAACCAGGGGTGAGGGCGAGCTGGGGCAAGACCTTCTCTCACTATGTGAGGAACAACATCGTGGCGACCCAGCGGCTCCTCGAGGCCCTCAAGGAAAGCCCTTCGAAGCTTGTCTACGCCTCGTCCTCTTCAGTCTATGGGGACGCCGAGCGCCTCCCGACATCCGAGAGCGCGATGCCCGAGCCCGTCTCCCCGTACGGCTCCACAAAGCTCGCCGGGGAGCACCTCTGCCACGTGTATCACAGGAACTTCGGCCTCCCGGCGGTGACCCTGAGGTACTTCACGGTCTACGGCCCCAGGCAGCGCCCCGACATGGCCTTCAACCGCTTCATCTCCAAGATCGCCGAAGGCGAGGAGGTCGAGGTCTACGGAGACGGCGAGCAGAAGCGCGACTTCACCTTCGTGGGGGACATCGTCGAGGGGACAATCCTCGCCCTCCGAGCCAAGCCGGGGACGACCTACAACGTGGGTGCGGGCAACACGGTCGTGTTGAATGAGGTCATCTCGACGATGGAGTCAATCATCGGAAAGAAGGCCAGAATCCGCCGGCTCCGGACGGCGAAGGGCGACGTCAGGAACACCTCGGCCGACATCACAAGCATCTCCCGCGACTTGGGGTACAGGCCGAAGACCACAATAAGGGAGGGGCTAGAGCTGCAGATTGCGACCCAGGTCCGGAACAAGGTCCGGGGTTGATATACCCCATCCTCAGAGCCGAGGAGAACTTCGTTGAGCAGGAGACCGGTCGTGGAGGCAGAGAGGGAGGCCGTTGAGTTCGGCAACAGTTTCCGAGCCAAGAAAGTCCTAGTCACGGGAGGCGCCGGGTTCCTGGGAAGCTGGGCGTGCGAGATGCTCCTGGCTGCCGGCGCGAGGGTAGACTGCCTCGACAACTTCTCTACTGGCTCGCCGGAGAATGTCCGTCACCTCGCGGGCAAGATGCGGATGATCAAGGGGGACGTCGAGACAGCTCAGGTCGACCCCGACTACGACTACATCTTCCACATGTCGAGCAGGGCGTCGCCAGAAGAGTACCAGACCTACCCGATAGAGACCCTGCGGACGAACTCCATGGGGACGACCAGGATCCTCGAACTGGCAAAGAACTCTTCCGCAGTCATGGTCTATGCCTCCACCTCGGAGATCTACGGAGACGCCAAGGTCATCCCGACTCCAGAGTCGTACTTCGGGTACGTCAGCTCGATGGGGGTGCGGTCCTGCTACGACGAGGGGAAGAGGTTCGGCGAGGCGATGTCCATGGCCTACTTCAGGGAGCACAAGGTCCACATCAAGATACCCCGGATATTCAACTCGTATGGGCCTCGCATCAGGGCGGATGGGATATACGGAAGGGTGGTCCCGCGGTTCGTCCTCCAGGCGCTCTCAGGAGAGCCAATCACCATCCACGGTCGCGGGACCCAGACCAGGAGTTTCTCCTACGTCACCGACACCATCAGAGGGCTCCTCCTCCTGGCGATCTCTGAGGGGACGGACGGGGAGGCATTCAACGTGGGGAACCCGACCGAGATGACGATAAGGGAGCTCGCTGAAGAAATCATAAGGCTGACGGGGAGCAAGTCGAAGCTCAGGTTCGTAGAGTCCAGGGAGGAGGACCCGAAGAGGAGGTGCCCGGACATCTCGAAGATCAAGAAGCTGGGGTGGCGACCAAAGGTGAAGCTCGCCGACGGGCTCTCTACCACGATAGCACACTTCGAGGCGGCGCAAGCGAAGGGCAAAGGCGCCCTCTAACAAGAAATATCAACTCAGCCGCGGCGACGGCTGCATCCCGGCATGGCACAGGACACGCCTCGCAGGCTCGTCTCGGTCATAATCCCCACGAGGAACAGGAACGACAAGCTCGTCAGGTGCCTCGAATCCGTCTTCGCCAGCGACTATCCTGACCTCGAGGCTGTCGTCGTGGACGACGCGTCGACCGAGCCGGTCGAGGCCGCCCTCTCGGGGCGCTTCCCAAAGGCTAGGTTCCTCCGGAACGCAAAGAGGGAACTGATGTCCTGCTCTCGGAACTCGGGCGCCCGAGCTTCAGTTGGGCAATACCTCTTCTTCCTCGACGACGACAACGTCCTCGCTCCCGACGCGATTAGGCTAATGGTCGACACCCTCGACGCCCGCCCGCAGGTAGCGGTCGTCTCTCCCATAGTCTTCTACCTAGCCAGGCCTCAGACCGTCTGGACCTCGTACATAGCGAGGAGCAAGCTCCCCGGATTCTACACCCTCCACACCGACATCCCGCCATCCGAGGCCCCCACATTCTCCTTCCACAACTCGTTCATGGTCAAGCGGGACGCGTTCGAGAGTTTCGGGGGCTTCGACTGCGAGAATTTTCCGATGCGCTTCAGCGAGGTGGACTTCGCCCACAAGCTGAGCAGGGCGGGGTACCTCGCGGTCGTCAACCCGCTAGCCAAGGACTGGCACGACCTAGGATGGTCGCTCGTCCACATAGACAGCAAGAGGGCCTACTACACCGAGCGTAACAGGATAATCGTCCTCAAGCGGTACTACAGCAGGAGCGACCTCGCCTTCTACTCGGTCTGCGTCCTCCCATTCGTCGGCGCATACTACCTCCTCCACCATCCGCTGAGCAGCTCGGACGGGAGGCTCAAGACCGCGTCCAGCTTCCTGCGCGGGACCCTCGACGGGCTGCGGTTCAAGGCATGAAGCTCTTGCCGGGGGCCGATGAGGGCCCTGGCCGGCTTGCGAAGGCTTTAATCGGATGGCCGCGGTTTGGTCCCGTCGAGCCCGCCGATTGACCACCGTGGCTTGCATCCCTGCCTTCAACGAGGAAAGGACCATCGGAAAGGTGGTCGTCCGCGCCCAGGACTACGTCGACCAGGTGATTGTCTGCGACGACGGCTCCAAGGACATGACGGCCGACATCGCTGAGAAGCTGGGGGCGAGGGTCATCAAGCACCAGCAGAACATGGGCAAAGGAGGCGCGTTCCGGTCGCTCTTCTCCGCGGTCCGCGACATGAGCGCCGACGTCATGGTCACCCTCGACGGCGACGACCAGCACGAGCCTTCCGAGATCCCTCAGCTCGTGGCCCCCCTGATGAGGGGGGAGGCGGACATCGTCATCGGCGCGAGGTTCCACGAGAACAACAAGGGGATACCCGCCCACAGGAGGATGGGGAACAAGCTCCTCAACGCCGTGACCATAGCGGGAGTCTCAGACACGCAGTCGGGCTTCCGGGCGTACAACAGGAAGGCGATTCAGACACTGCGCCCCTCGGAGTCGGGGATGGGGGTGGACTCCGAGATCTTGATGGACGCATCGAGGCAGGGGCTCCGCGTCATGGAGGTGCCCATAACGGTCAGGTATGGCACAGGCAAGACCTCCACCCACAATCCGATCTACCACACGGTGGACGTGCTCACGAGCGCCATCAAGCTGACCTCGATCAGGCACCCGATGACGTTCTACGGCATCCCGGGCATGGTTATCGCCCTCGTGGGCTTTTACTTCGTGGTCCACGCCTACATCCTCTTCGTCAGCCAGCAGGCGATCAACAACATCGTCCTGACCTACGCCCTGATGGGGTTCTCCATCGGCATCTTCGGCCTGTTCACGTTCTTCACGGGGATAATCCTCTTCACGCTCTCGACCGTCCTCCGCAAGGGTGGCGACTAGCGGAGAGCTCCTGAGCGGCTTCGAGCAAATATACCGGCCGTCCCCAGCTTCACCCAATTGTCCTCGGTCAGGATAGCCCAGGAGTCGGCCAGAGGGACGTTCATCCTCCTCGTCGGGAACGTCCTTTCCACCGCCATCCTGACCGTCGCGACCATCTTCATCGCCCGGCTCCTCGGTCCCGACGGGTACGGCGTGTACACGCTGGCCTTCGTCCTGCCTGGCCTCCTGATCCAGTTCGTCGGCCTCGGGGTAAACGTCGCAATCACCCGCTACATCGCCGTCCACCTGTCGAGGGGGGAGGTGGAGAGGGCGAGGAGCGTCACCCGAACGGCGACCGTCTTCCTGTTCATGTTCGGGGTGGCGCTGTCCGCCGTGAACTTCGTGGTCGCGCCCGCATTCGTCATGGCCTTCATGCACAGGCCCGAACTTGTCTCCTATGTGCAACTCGCCTCGCTCTGGGTGCTCGGGGTGGCGCTGACCCAGTGCGTCCAGTCGACGTTCGTCGGATGGGTCTCTATGGCGGAGGCAAGCGGCTTCAGCGTGCTGTTGGCGGTCTTGAAGCTCGTCCTCTCGGTCGGGCTCATAGTGGCGGGCTTCGGCGTCTACGGGGCCGTCGTGAGCCACGTGGCTGCGTACCTCGTCGACGGGGTGGTTGGAGTCGCGGCGCTATACGCGCTCAAGCTGCGGGGGAGCAAGGGCGAGGCGGGGTTCTACCATGACGTCCGCAGCATGCTGGGCTACGGGTTCCCCCTCTTCGCGTCGCAGATCGCCTCTGGACTCGCCGCCCAGTACGCGACCATAGTGCTCGCCGCCGTGGCGTCCGACGCCGTTGTGGGGTACTACGCCACCGCCATCAACGTCACCGTGGCGATCACCGTACTCTCCGGGGCGCTGTCGACCAGCCTCTACCGGTCCTTCGCCGCGCTCGAAGGCCTGAAGGAGGACGTCTCTCTGGCCTTCGACTACTCGGTGAAGTACTCGTCCTACATCCTCACCCCGCTGGTCTTCTTCCTGCTCGTGTCGGCCCGCCCGCTGGTGGACATCCTCTTCGGGGGGTCGTATGCGCCGACGGCGGGCCTGCTGGCCATAGCGGCGGCGTCCTTCGTCCCGGTCGCGATAGGCTATCTCGTCCTATCGCCTTTCTTCAACGGAGTCGGAAAGAGCAGGCTCACGCTCTTCATCTCGGTGATAGGGGCGGTCGTCCAGGCCGTCGGAAGCTACGTCCTCGGCGACGCCCTGGGGATGGGGGCCGTGGGCGTCATGGTCGCGCTCGTCCTCTCCAACGTGGCGATCACAGTCTCGGGCCTCGCACTCGCAATGGACCTCCTCGGGACACGGCTGTCGGTGAAACCACTCCTCGGCATCCTTCTTTCAGGCTGCGCAGCGGGCCTTGCGGTCTGGCTTCTGCCGGGAACGGGGCTGCTCAGCATAGAGGCCCTGGTGCTCGACTCCGCGGTCTTCCTGCTGCTCTACGCCACCCTGGTCCCTCTCTTCTCCGGCGTGGACGAGAACGACCTGGTGCGCCTCTCAATCGCGGTCCAGACCATGGGGCCCCTCCGGAGGTTGTTGGAGGCCTTCTTGGGCTACGAGCGGCGGATCCTGCGCGCGCGGGGCGGAGCGCCTGGCGGGTAGGGCCGCAGTGCGGCCCCTGGCCTCACCTGTCCAGCGAGTATCTCGTGATGATTATCTCCAGGTCCTCTGGATAGAGGGGTGCGTCCCAAGGCTGGGCCTTCCCGTCCTGCCAGTTCTTCCACCTCTTCACGTCCTCCTTGACCATCCTGTCGATCAGCTCGTCGAAGCCCACCGTGGGCGCCCACTTGAGCTCCCTGCGTGCCTTCGCGGGGTTTCCCTTGAGCCTGTCGACCTCCAGAGGGCGGAGCAGCCTCTTGTCCACATCGACGTACCTCTGATAGTCCATTCCCAACGCTTCGAACGTGTCGCTGACAAGCTCCCGGACAGAGTGGGCGCGTCCCGTGGCGATGACGTAGTCGCCCGGAGTCTCCTGCTGCATCATCATCCACATGCTCCGCACATAGTCCGGGGCGTATCCCCAGTCCCTCTCCGCTTCGAGGTTCCCGACCGTCAGCCTCTCCTGCAGCCCTAGGTGGATTCGGGCGGCCGCGTTTGTGACCTTCCTGCTCACGAACTCCAGCCCCCTCAGAGGAGACTCGTGGTTGAACAGTATGCCGTTGCACGCGAAGATATTGTAGCTCTCACGGTATATCCTGGTTATCCAGTAAGCGTAGAGCTTCGAGGCAGCGTAGGGGCTCCTGGGCATGAGGGGGGCCTCTTCGTCCTTGGCCGCGGGCGAGTTCCCGTAGAGCTCGCTGGTCGAGGCCTGGTAGAACTTCGCGTCCTTGCAGGTGAGCCTTATCGACTCCAACATCCGGGTCGTCGCGACGCCCGTCATGTCGGCCGTCGCCAGGGGCTGGTCGAACGAGGAGCCGACGAAGCTCTGCGCGGCCAGGTGGTAGACCTCGTGGGGCTGCGAGACGGTCATGGCCTCTATCATGCTGCCCATGTCGATGAGGTCGACCGAGATGAGCTTCACCTTGTCGTGGATGCCGAGGCTCTGAAGCCTCCAGAAGTTCGGGGTCGACAGCCTCCGGAATGCCCCGTAGACCTCGTATCCCTTGCCCAGCAAGAACTGGGCGAGGTATGCGCCGTCCTGGCCGGTGATACCCGTGATGAGGGCTCTGCGCATCCTGGGGGCCTATCTCCTCTCGAAGAAAGCTCTTATCCCGTCGCAGACCTCGGATATCTCCTCCTCGGTCAGCCCGTTTCCAGAGGGCAGGTTGATCCCCGTCGCCGAGAGCTTGTCCGCCACGGGGAACCGCTCTCCCTTGTACCTCGCGGCGTAGTATGGCTGCCGGTGGACAGGGTAGAAGAAGGTGCGCGTCTCCACGCCTCGCGCGGCAAGCCATCTCATCAGGCCGTCTCTCACCTGTTGGCTGGGCACCCTTATCGAGTACATCCAGAACACGCTCTTCGCCCAATCCTTCTCCGGGGGAAGCTCGACCCCTTCGACGCCGTCGAGCTGCTCGTTGTAGAGCTTCGCATGGGCTACGCGCCTTCCCACCATCTCGTCAATCCTTTCGAGCTGGGCGAGGCCGACGGCAGCCTGGAGAGAGGACATCCTGTACCCGAATCCCAGCTCCTCGTGCCAGAAGTGCTTCCCCCCTCTCCCGAAGGCGTGCGCCCTGAGCCAGGCCATCCGCTCGGCCAACGCCTTGTCCTTTGTGACGTTCATCCCTCCCTCCCCCGTCGTGATTATCTTGTTCGAGTAGAAGCTGAAGCTCGCGGCGTCTCCCAGAGACCCGACCTTGGCGCCCTTGTAGAGGGCACCGTGCGCCTCGGCGGCATCCTCCAGCAAGAAAAGCCCCCGCTTCTTGGCCAAGTCCACGAGCGGGTCCATGTCAGCCGGATGGCCGTAGATGTGCACGGGCATTATCGCCTTGGTCCTCTTACCAACCTTGGACTTCACCTTCGAGGCGTCGAGCGTCCATGTCGCCGGGTCGGAGTCGACCAGGACTCCCTTCGCCCCCGTGTACTCGACCGCGTTGATGCACGCTATCATGGTGAAGGTGGGGAGTATGACCTCGTCCCCTGGGCCTATCCTCGCCGCCGCTAGGGCGAGGTGGAGCGCCGTCGTCCCGCTGTTCGTGGTTACGCCGTAGCCGCTCTCGCAGAACCGGGCGAACCCCTCCTCGAACCTGGACACGAGAGGTCCTCCGGAGCTTATCCAGGTGGACTGCAGGCACTCCTTGAGGTAGTCGATCTCTCTTCCGGTCAGCAGGGGCGCGCAAACGGGGATCCGGATCTTTTCAGTCCCGCCCGCCAAGCCGAAGATTGCTTCGCCGGCCGCGTATAAAATGCAATCGAAAGCTTGAACAGCGCTGGCCCGAACGATGCGCCGGAAGAGATGGCCAGTGCCGACCCGGTCGAAAGAACTGGAGGCCATGTCCCTTGAGGAAGCCCTTCGGACCCCTCTACAGCAAGTACTACGACCTGCTCTATTCAGACAAGGACTACGAGGCGGAGTGCGACTACGTCGTATCCCTCTTCAGGGAGTACTCCAAGAGGCCAGTGAGGTCGATCCTCGAGCTCGGGGCCGGGACGGGGGGATACTCCATGGTCTTGGGTCGAAGAGGGTACGCGGTCCTCGGGGTCGACGCCTCGAAGGACATGCTCGACATCGCCAGGTCGAAGGCCGCGAAGAAGCGCCTGGAAAGTGCCGTCCGGTTCAGGACCGGCGACATCAAGGGACTCCGGTTAGGTGGAGGTTTCGACGCCTGCATATGCATGTTCGCTGTCATGAACTATCTCGGCTCGATCGACGACGTCAAGGCGGCCTTCCGGAGCGTGGCCGACTCGGTCGGCGACGGCGGCCTTTTCATCTTCGACTATTGGAACGGCGACGCCGCTCTCGCGTTGGGGCCTTCGCCCAGGCACAAGATAGTGAAGTCCGGGGACACCGTCGTGATCAGGGTGTCTGACCCCACCCCCCGCCCTGACGAGGGGAAGGTCGACGTCAGGTTCACGACCTTCGTGCTGGAGAAGAAGAGGCTTGTCCACGAGTTCGTGGAGACGCACCAGATGCGCTACCTCTTCCGGGACGAGCTCCAGCAGGCTCTCGGCGAGTCGGGCTTCAGCCTCGAGTCGCTGCATCCTTTCATGAAGCCGGACAGCCCGGTCACCCCTCGAGACTGGAGCGTGACCGCCGTCGCGCGCAGGGTGCGGTAGGCTCGACTGGCCGGGATTCGGCTCTCCGCGACATAGAGAAATATACCATCGTCGTTCTTGCCCCCTGACAACGGGAACAACGTGAGGGGGGTTCGTCAACGTCGAGATTGATCAGGGGACTCTCAATCGACAAGAAGACCCTAATCGTCGCCGAGGCGGCGATGGCGGCCCTCGCCGCCTACCGGTTCTACGACTACTGGACGACAGGGTTCTTCGTCTCGGACGAGTTCGGGTACTACTACTTCGCGCTCCACGGGGGGATATACTCGGACCGCTGGTTCGTCGGGGCAGTGAACATCGTCATCTTCAGGCTTTTCGGGATAACGAACGTCGACGCCTTCTCGTACCTCCTGCCGTTCTACCTCCTCTTCTGGACGGGACTGACGTTCTTCATCGTCTACAAGCTCCTCAGGCTCCTGTCTTTCGACGAGCGGACCGTCGCCCTTTCCATCGCGTCCTCGTTCGTCCTGATCTCGTTCGTCCTTCTATCGCTCGGATTCCTCACGGAGCCCGTGGGGCTGTGCATGGCGATGGCGGGCGTCTATTTCCTGGCGAAGTTCATGAAAGCCGAGAAGCCCAGGGGCGCCCTCCTCTTCCCGTTCCTGTCTGCCTGCTTCTTCGGATTCGCGGCCGGGACTCGGGAGCCCTACAACGCCTTCCTCCTCGGCGGGGTGGTGATCGTCGCGCTCGTCGCCCTTGCACGACGAGGCGAGAGCGGGAGAGCGGGAAGGCTCGGCCAAAGGACCGTGATCGCGGCCTCGATCCTCGTCTTCCTCTTCACCAGCCTCTTCTTCCTCTTCGTGCCGACCCAAGCCTACTTCCAACAGGTCGCCCCGATATCAGGGCAGATTGCGCAGAGCATAATCTCGAACCCGGTGACCTCGGGGAGAGCAGTCACAAGCACTGTCACCGCCGCCGTCACAGAACCCGTGACGGTGACCACCACCGTGCTCAGAACCACGTCGAATGTGGTGACGACAGCCATCGAGACGAGCATCACGAACACGACCTCGACGGCAACGTCAACCATCGTATCTGGCCCAACATATCCGTTCTACAAGGAGTTCGTCCTTACCAACATGCTCCTCATCTTCCTCGGCGGGATAGCCCTCGGCTGGGGTCCCATATGCCTCGCCGTCGGAGCCCTGGGCTTCTTCGTCCTTCTCCGCACCCAGAGACAGAAGGACCTCACGCGCAGGTTCATGTTCCTGGCAGCGCTGATCGCCCTCGGCTCCTACCTCGTTGTCTCCTTCATCTACGCGCCCGACCCCACCTACTTCTCCTTCTCCAACTACTCCACCTTGATCAGGTTCTCGGACACAGCCCTTCCGGCCTACTTCCTCCTGGCGCCCTTCTTCCTCGCGGCGGTTGCGAGGACGAACAAGCGCGTCGCTGCACTCGGGGCAATTTGCGTGGCCTTCCTGCTTGTCGCTGTCCCCGTCTATCAGGTCTACGCGGCTTCGAACTTCAACTTCACGTCGGGCAACCCCTTCCAAGCGGGGTACCGGACTGACGCCGCCCAGGTGAGAGACTACCTCAACGCGAACCTCTCCGGCACCGCCCTTACCATCGTGGGCGTGCCGTACGGGTGGACCTTTACGCCGGGAGTGCAGGACCTGCACGCGGTCAAGGTCTACGACGTAGCCCCGGACGTCCAGCTGCCCTACGTCACGGAGAAGAACTTCACGACCCTCAAGGCGCCCAACCTCCTCATCTTCGACGACGACACCTCGTATCTGAAAGGCCAAGCGCCATGGATCGTGCCATTCCTGAACGGGACCCTGGGCCCAGGAACTGTGAACGGGACCGCATACGCCATCTCCAGCAGCAGAGTCCTGATAGACAACTCGGCCTTCAAGCTCGTGGAGGACCAGGTGTCCTGGTAGCGCGCCCCTGGGCTCCGCCCGCGACGGCATGTTGATAAGCCGAGCCACCCTTCCAGTCAAGGGTTGGGCTGCGGAGTCTGCGGGTTCGTCGGCCTGTCTGACAAGCAGCTCCTGAGGTCGATGTCCGAGTCGATAAGCCACAGAGGCCCAGACAGCACGGGGTTCTACCTCGACGATGGCGTGGGCCTAGGCATCGACAGGCTCAAGATAATCGACCTCTCCACGGGGGACCAGCCGATCCACAACGAGGACGAGTCCGTCTGGCTCGTCTTCAACGGGGAGATATACAACTACGTGGAGCTCCGCCGCGACCTCGAGGCCGCGGGGGGGCACAGGTTCTACACGTCCAGCGACACGGAGGTGATCGTCCATGCCTACGAGGAGTGGAAGGAGGAGGGATGTCTCCGCCGCCTCCGCGGGATGTTCGCCTTTGCACTCTGGGACCGAAGGTCTCGCAGCCTCTTCCTGGCGCGCGACAGGTTCGGGAAGAAGCCGCTCTACTACTCGAAGATCGGAGGGGTGCTGCTGTTCGGGTCGGAGCTCAAGGCCATCTTGAGTTGGGACCAAGTCCCGAGGCGGCTCGACGCAGAGTCAGTCGACCGCTTCTTCACGTACATGTACGTCCCCTCGCCCGCGACGATCTTCAGAGACGTCCGGAAGCTGCCGCCTGGGAGCTACGCCGTCTACAAAGGAGGCGACCTCGCTGTCAGGCGGTACTGGGACATGACGTTCAGGCCGGACCAGACGCTGACGGAGGACGCGATCGTGAACGAGCTCTACTCGACGATCTCGGAGGCGGTGAGGATCAGGCTGAGGAGCGACGTCCCCCTCGGCGCTTTCCTGAGCGGCGGGATAGACTCCAGCGTGGTGGTCTCCATGATGTCAAGGCTCTCGGACCAGCCGGTCAAGACGGTCTCCATCGGTTTCGAGGAGGGCACGAGCGAGGTCAGGTACTCCAGGATGATGGCAGATTTCCTCAAGACCGACCACACCGAGCACACGGTCGCACCGCCGTCGGCCTTCGACGTCCTCCCCAGGTTGATCCGCCACTTCGACGAGCCCTTCGCCGACCACTCGATGATGCCCACCTACTTCCTCTCTGAGGTCACCAGGGAGAAGGTCACCGTCGCCCTGAGCGGTGACGGCGGGGACGAGCTCTTCATGGGCTACCCCTTCCTGAACGACCCCGCGTCCTTCGGGTTGTACTCGGCGATCCCCGGCGGGGTGAGGCGGCCAATCCTGAGGTCGATCTCCAAGCTACCGCTGAGCAGCAGCGCCAGGCGGATGGCGAACCACGCCTACGAGAAGGACTACGGCGGCCAACCACCCGCCCAGCGTTACGCCATGCGCATGGCGATGCTCGACACGGCCTCCCTCCGCGGACTCTACTCCGAGTCCTTCAACAAGGCGCACCTGGTCTCCGACGCCTACGGGTACCTGGTCGACCTCGTCAACTCCAGCCAGGCGCCCGACACGATCGACAGGCTGGACTACGCCACCATCAAGGGCTACCTAGAGGAGGGGATCCTCACAAAGGTCGACAGGATGAGCATGGCCGTCTCCCTCGAAGTGAGGTGCCCGCTCCTCGACCACGAGCTCGCCGAGCTTGTCGGGACCATCCCGTCGCGTTTCAAGATGCGCGGGCGGCAGACCAAGTACATCTTCAAGAAGATGGCAGTCCAGAAGGAGCTCGTCCCGAGGGAGATAGCCTACAGGAGGAAGCAGGGCTTCGGGGCTCCCCTTGAGTCGTGGTCCAAGGGCTCGTGGAGGGACCTGATGTCGCAGGCGCTCGACCCCGTGGTCTCCAACAACTACACCGGCCTCTTCGACGGCGCGACTGTAAAAAAATTCTTGGGCGACCCCTACCTCTACTCCAACAGGCTCTTCGCGCTGACCGTCTTCGTCTACTGGTACCGAATGTATATAGAAGAACAGGGCGAGAAGGCCGTGACAGGAGCGTCAAGGCTGAGTTGAAGCCCCCCGTGGAGAGGATACCCCTCATCAAGCCGAGCGTCGGTCAAGACGAGGCCGAGGAGGTCAGGAAGGTCCTCGAGTCGGGCTGGCTCGCCCAGGGCCCTCGCACCAGGGAGTTCGAGGCCAAGCTCGCTTCTTACCTTGGGGCCAAGCACGTCGTGGCGGTCAACTCCTGCACGTCCGCCCTGGCCCTCGCCCTCGAGTCGCTCGAGCTGAAGCCTGGGACCGAGGTGGTCGTGCCCGACTTCACGTTCCCGGCCACGGGGAACGTTGTCTCGAGGGCCGGCCTGAAGACCGTGATCGCCGACGTCGACCTCGACACCTACGCGGTCACGGTCGAGACGCTGAAGAGAGCGGTCTCCCCCAAGACGAGCGCTATAATGCCAGTCTACCCGTTCGGGTTCGCCATCGATCTCGATGGGATAGACGAGTTCGCCGAGGCGCGCGGGATCGCGGTGGTCGAGGACGCGGCGACGGCCCTGGGCACGTCGTACCACGGGAGGAGGGTCGGGAGCGGCGGCCGCGCCGTCTGCTTCAGCTTCCATCCCCGAAAGGCCTTGACCACCGGGGAGGGTGGTTGCATCGCCACCGACGACCAGAGGGTCTTCGAGCTCGCGAGCTCTCTGAGGAACCACGGCCAGGTCAGCAAGGACGGCAAGCCCAGCTTCGTCTACAACGGGGCGAACTACAGGATGAGCGACATCAACGCGGCGGTCGGCCTGGTACAGCTCTCAAAGTTCGACCGCATCCTCGCCTCCAGGCGTAAGAGGGCGCAGCTCTACGACCGGCTCGTCAGGGAGACCAAGATGGACGTGCACCTCCAGAAGGGCCTCCCGGACACCGTCTCGACCTACCAGTCGTACGTGCTCAGGCTTGGCGCGAGGTTCAGGACGCCCCGAGACTCCTGCATCAAGGGCCTCCTCGAGGAGAAGGGCGTCGAGACTCAGGTGGGGACCTACTCGCTCTCTGTCCAGCCCAGCTTCAGGACCGCAAGGCACGGTAAGCTCGCCAACGGCCCGAAGCTCTTCGACACCACACTCACCCTGCCACTGTTCGACTCGATGACAGACCAGCAGCAGGAGTTCGTCATCGATTCCCTTTCGCGACTGGCTTGAGCGGCGGGAGCTTCCTCTTCACCACAGCTGGCGCTCCGACGATCAAAGAGTGAGGAGGGAAGACCCCCTTCACCACGGACAGCGCGCCCACCACCGAGTGGTGGCCTATCTTGGTGTTGGGCAGGACCACAGAGTTCGCCCCGATGAAGACATGGTCCTCGAGCTCGACCGGCCCGACTACCTTCTCGCCCCTCTCCGTGCAGCGGAGGTGCGTCGAATGAGTGTAGAGGTGTGCGCCCGACGAGATGTCGCACCACCTGCCTATCTTGAGGGTGTCCACCTGACCGTCGAGCAGGCAGTAGAAGCCGACCCAAGTCCCCTCTCCGATCGAGAGCTTGTCCCCCAAGAGAGTGGCGTTGGGCGCCGTGAACCTCGCGTTGTTCTTCGACAAGGACTACGCCCCGACGGTGATGCCCGGCAACATAAATCGGTTGTGCGAGCCGGTCCCCTTGGGAGCGCCTCCAAAACAATAATTCGGCAGCCTCGAAGAGGCTGGGGAGCATCCTGATGAGGGTGGGATTCGTCCTGACGGAGACGGTGGACGGGAGGTTTGTCCCTTGGGAATCGTTCCTCGACTGGGAGTCATACATCGACCTCTACTGCCTCGCTCTGGCGAGGAGGGGACACTCGTGCACAAAGTACGTCCCATCGATTGAGGCGACCGAGGTCAAAATCTACAGGCACAAGTTCGGCCACATCGTCAAGCGCGTCCCGGTGCACCACCCAGTCCTCTACCCGCGCTGGCTCGGGCGGAAGCGCAAAGGGACCCACGGGCTCACCACCGTGGCCTACCAGCTCCAGAGCCTAGGCTTCACCCTAAACCTCATTCGCGAGGCCAAGGCGGATCGCACCGACCTCTTCCACTACTCCAGCTACTACTCTTCCTTCTTCGTCCCCGCGTTCGTGACCCGCGTCGTCGCCCCCATGCTCGTCCAGTATAGCGGCGGAGGCCTCCCCGAGAGGGCGCTCCCGCGCCTGGCGTGGCGTTCTGCCCTTGCCCCTTCATTCGCGGCGGCTAGGTCTGTCCTTCTCGGAGAGTACAAGTCAGAACTGGAGATGCTGAGGGGCCAGCCAGGGGCGGGGGCCGCGAAGACGAGGAGCTTCGACGCCCCCATCGTCGACACGGACGTCTTCCGGCCAGTCCCGAGGGACAAGGCAGTGACGAGGTCTGGCTTCGAACAGGGGGCGACCAACATCCTTTCCGTGACGTTCGTCTCCAAGAGGCACTCCGAGCTCCTTGCCAAGAACCCCTACCTGCTCGTCACACTGTTCGCCAAGGCGAAGAAGTCCTGGGCTCGGGGGAAGCTGAAGCTGTACATCGCGGGTTTCGGCCCAGGGATGGACGACCTGAGGGAGCACGTCGAGGCTGAGGGTGTCGGAGGAGACGTCAAGCTTCTTGGGCGGGTCAAGCACGACTCCCTCCCGGTGCTCTACTCCGCAAGCGACCTTGTCTTCGTCCCATACCCCTTCGAGAGGCTCAACGAGGGCTCAGTCACCTACGAGTCGTTCGCCTGTGGGACCGCCGTCGCCGGCTGGAGGAGGTCGGAAGCGATTCCGGTCGAGCAGCCCGGAGGGTTCCTTGTCGACCTCCAGCCGGACTCAGGGGCGACGCAGATGGTCGCAAGACTGGCGGACTCGGCGTACATGAGGAGCAAGGAGGCGCAGTGCGCGGAGCTGGCCAGTGGGGTCTCCCTTGAGGCAGGGGGTGAGAAGCTGGAGGCCTGCTACAACGAGGCCGTGGCCAATCGAGCGGCTAGTAGAGGTCGGGGTGGGCCTTGAAGTCCTTGATCAGGCCTTCGAGCCCCTTGTCGATCCCTACCTTGGGCCGGAATCCGAGCAGGTCCTGCGCCTTCTTTATCCCCGCCTGACGCCTCTGGACAATCAGCTTCGGCCCCTCGGAGTGTTCGGGGGTCAGGTTCTTCCCTGAGAGTTTGACTATCTTCTTGGCTATCTCGTTGATGGAGACCGATGTCCCGCTGCCTAGGTTGATTATCTCGCCCGACACGTCCCTGTCGACCGCCTCCAGGTTGGCCTGGACTATGTCGTCGACGTGGATGAAGTCCATGCTCTGGGTCCCCTCGCCTATGATCTTTGGCGGCAGATTCTGGAGCGCCCTCTTCATGAAGGAGATGATGACCGAGGTGTAGTACGCGTCGGTGCTCTGCCTCGGACCGTACACGTTGAAGTTCCTGAAGATGACGTACGGGAGCTCCCTGAACTCGCTCATCCTCAGGGTGTACTCGTTCGTGATCTTGCTCACGCAGTACGGCGTTATGGGGTTGAGCGGATGGTCCTCGTCCATCGGAAGGCGGATTGGATTGCCATAGACGGAGGCGGACGACGAGAAGAACAGCTTCTTGACCTTGGCCTCCTTGGCCGCCCTGAAGACGTTGTAGGTGCCGCGGACGTTGATGTCGAACGACTCGCTGGGGTTTGCCACGGAGTAGTTGATGCAGACCGCTGCTTCGTGGAAGACGTACTTCGCGCCCTCGACCACGTCCCTCACGAGCTCGAAGTTCCTGATGTCCCCGACGACGAGCTGCCCTTTCTCTACGTCCACCAGGTCCTTGATGTACTCCTTCCTCCCCCTGGTCATGTCGTCGTATACTATCACGAAATACCCCGATTTGGCCAGGGCATGGGCCAGGTGCGATCCGATGAAACCCGCACCACCCGTTACCACAACTTTTTCTTGCATTTCCAGGCGAGCGAGGAAAATCCGAAAACTTGCCTATTAAAACGTGCACAGGAAGAAATCCGCTGACACCGCGTCATCGAGATCCCCGCAGGAACCGGGCGATAGCCCCGTCCAGCCTCTCGACGAACCTTGGCAAGCTGAAGAAGTCGGCCCTCTCGAGCGACTTCGCAGACTGCGCCTCGAACTCGGAGTCGCGCATCCTGAGGATGCGGGAGACCTCCTCCGCGCCTTCCTCCGGAGTCCCGAACCCGTAACCGTAGCGCCCTTCATCTAGGATGTCCTCCCAGGCGCCACCTGGGATGCGCGGCACCGCCGGGACGCAGCCCTGGGACATCGCCTCGATTATGGTCATGTTGTAGGTCTCGGGCCCCCGCTGCATCGAGAGCATCACCCTCGACTCTGCAAGCTCGCGGAGGGCTTGCCCCAAGGGGAGGTCCGTGAGTATCCTGGTGCAGCCTCCCATCCCGAGCCTCTCGACCTCCGCCCTCAGCTCCTCTAGCACGGGCTGGGAGATCTCGGGGAGGTTCGTGAGCCCCATCAGGACGAACTCGGCGTCGGGGACGGCAGCGTGGACCAATCCCATTATGCGCAGCGCCTCCATGTGCCCCTTCTCGGGGTGGAACCTCCCGAAGTGCACAACTTTCCTCCGCCTCTTCGCCTCGACCCGGCCCTCCTCCGGCGCAGGGAGGCTCAGCACGCCCTTGGCCTCCAAACCGAACTCCTCCTCGAGCATTCTCCTCGCATAGGAGTTGTGGACTATCATGAAATCGTCCTTTCGGGGGCCCAGGGGGAACGGCCAGGTGTTGTCCCAAAGGATCCTGTACATCTTCTGGAACAGTCCGCCCTCCCCAGCCATGATCCGTCCCGTGGGGCGCCATCGAGGCGAGATCTGGTAGCACATCGCCCTCTGCCGGCGATAAGGCACGAAGCGCGTCGGCTGGAACCTCCCGCCGACGAAGAGGAAGAGCCTGACGCTCTTGGAGAGCTTGACCGTGTGATAGAGGGCTATCCCCGTGCAGACGGGGAGCCTGAGGAGCCTCGGAAGCCTGTAGTAGAGTCCGTCTCCGACGACCTTCGCGACCCGCAGCTCATAGCCGTAGAGCCTCTTGATCGCCTCGATGTCGGGACGGCCAAAAGTGACCAGTTCCACGTCGTAGTCGGCGCGGTCGAGGGCATAGACGACCGCGGAGACTGCCCTGTCGAGCCCCCCGCCGTCCCCGAAGGGAAACCCGAACGCCACGCACAGCCTCGGCTTCCCCATGCGGCCAAGGTTCAGGCAGCGGTTCTTTTGTCTTAGCTTTCGGCGACCGCGGGCCTGATGCGCTCACAGGGCCCGGGCAAAGACTATTAGGGCAACTCGGGCCGATTTTCTCCAGTTGACCGGACGGGCTCCAGGTCGCGTTCTGATCTTAGGCCTCGACGGCGCGACCTGGGACCTGCTGGGCAAGCTTGCCCAGGACGGCACCATGCCCAATCTCGCCGCCCTCATGAAGACCTCGAGGTGGGGCAGGATGGCCTCGACCATCCCGCCCGTCACCGCCCCGGCATGGGCCTCAATGGCGAGCGGGATGACGCCGGGGAACACTGGCATCTTCGACTTTGAGGCCCCCGGAGAGTCGATAGACAGGTTCAGGCCAATCACGTCGGCGAACCTCTCCTTCGCGACCTTCCCCGAGATCTTGGAGGACGCGGGGAGGCGCGTCGTTCTCATCAACTTCCCCACCATCTCGTACCCACCGAGGACTCGCGGGCCCGTGCTCGGCGACGTCCTCAGCCCCGTAGGGCACTCCGTCTTTCCCGAGTCCCTGGCCGACCAGGAGCCCTTCAAGAGGTACCGGACCGTGCCGGACGCCTCCCTCATCGCGCAGTTCGACCGCTACGTCGAGGATATACGCGATCTGGAGCGGGTGAGGTTCGAGTGCGCCCAGAGCCTCTTCGGGTCGAAGTGGGACCTCTTCTTCGTCATGTTCAGCGCGACCGACTGGATACAGCACCAGGCATACTCGGACGTCCTCGCTGGCAAGGAGCCCCGGTCCAAGGCCGCCCGGAGGATCTATGCTGACCTCGACGGCTACCTCGGATGGTTCCTGTCCAACGTGGGGGCTGAAGACTCCCTCATGATGGTCTCCGACCACGGCTTCCGCTCCTATGCGGGGACCTTCAGCATCAACCGCTGGCTCGTCTCTCACAGGTACCTCACGGAGAGGTTCACCTCCGACCAGCTCTCGATGGGAGTGGGAAAGAGAAGGTTCTACGTCCCAGCATTCATCCTCAACTCCGTCGCAAGGAACGGCACCGTGTGGTCGTTCGCTGCTTGGATCGCCAACAAGCTTGGAGGCCGCTCGATGAGCTTCGAGGGGAAGATCTCGCCCGACCCGGCCAAGACGGTGGCCTACTCGAGAGACTACACCTGGGGGGTCTACCTGAATGCAAAGTCACGGTTCGCCAACGGCCTCCTGACAGAAATGGAGGCCGATTCGGCGGCGAGGAAGATGGTCGCAGAGCTCCAGGAGGCGGTCGCGGCCAAGATGATCGAGGGCGCCAAGCTTGGGAAGGAGGTCTATTCTGGGGGCCGCGCCGCGACCGCCCCTGAGGTCGTCCTCTTCCCGTCCAATTATGCCTTCAGCGGGCTGAGCAAGGGGCTGATCTCCCGGTTCACCCACAACGGGCACTCTATACACGGGATATACCTCCTCAGGCACCCAAGCGCGGCTCCAGGGATGTCGGGCGACATCGACATCGCGGACGTGTTCCCCACAGTCCTGTCGCTCTTCGGGGTGAGCGTGCCGTCTCGGGCCGACGGCCGGTCGCTGGTCGACGAGGCGGGCCCGCGCTCGGCCGAGAGCGGCACTGCTACCCGCCGGGAGTCCGTCCTGACCAATGAAGAGGAGCAGCAGATCGAGGGAAGGCTGCGTGACCTCGGTTACGTGTGACCTGCGACACGTCACTTCGTTGAGACCATGAAGATCGTGTAGCCCTTCGCCCTCGAGCCTTCGTACTCCCTCTCGACCCTCCTCGTCAGAAACCCGCGGCCGACCCTCTTCGAGGCGCCCGTTCCCATGACGAAGAGGTTGTCGATGCACGCGAAGATCCCTCCGGCCGTGAAGACCTGCTCGGTCTTCAAGCCTGCCTCCCGGTTGAACCTCTCGAGCTGCGAGACCTTGTAGTGCCTGTGCCCGGAGAAGAAGCGGGCCGGGTCGGTCCAGGTGTACAGGGGCCTGTCGAATGGCGTCGAGAGGACGAGCCGCCCGCCGGCTCGGAGCACCCTGCGAATCTCCGCGAGTGCCCCGACCTCTTTACCTTCGGGGATGTGCTCTATCACGTCCGCGAAGATCACCTGATCGAAGCTCGCGCCCCTGAAAGGCAGCCTCGTCGCGTCGAGGACGACGCTCGGCCTGCTCGCCCTGTTGATGTCGGCCGTTACGTCTCCGATGGAGGTCTCGCCCGAGCCCAGGTTCAGCGTGAAGCGCCCGGGCTCGGCCAGGCCATAGACCCGCGCCATCCGAGGGTTCAGCTTGAAGCTCATGCCGAACGCTCTATCGTCCCGCCGACTGGCCGGCCTCTCTGAGCAGGGAGAGCGTCACGTCGGCGTGCCTGTCCCAGGTGAACGGCTTCGCAGACTCCCACCCGGCCTCCCCCAGCCGCCTGAGCCTCGAGGGGTCGGAAAGAAGCGCCACGAGCTCCCTGCTGAGGTCCCCGCTCTTCGGTGGCAGGAGGATCGCGTTCTCGCCGTCCCTCAGGAACTCGCCATACCGGTCGTACCAGCCACCCACGGAGACGACCGGAAGCCGATTGGACATGTACATCAAGACCTTCGTGCCCATGCACATGTCCGGCAGGAGCTGCAGCCCGACCTCGGCCGCCGCGAGGTACGCGGGTACCTTGTCGTAGCGCACAGCGCCCACGAACCGGAACCTCTCCTCCAGGCGCCTCTTCGCGACCTCGGCCCTGAGCGACGGGAGGGCGGCGCCCGTCCCCGCAAGGACGAACACGATCTCCTCGTGGCCGGACGTCTCCTCCGCGACAGAGAGCAGCAGGTCCAGGCGGTAGGTGTGGCTGATCTGCCCGACGTAGACGACCGGCCTCTTCCCCGCCAGGTCGAGCGCTCGCACCAGCCGCCTGACCTCTTCGCTTCCCTTCGCGGGCGGGACGAACCCGGCCTCGTATCCGCCGTTCGGCAAGAAGACCGTCCGGCTGACGCCGAACCTCTCGCGGACGTATTTCCCTATGTTCTCGTCGACGTACACCACGGCGTAGGCGTTCCCCCGCCCCAGGACGAGGTTCTCGCAGAAGCCGAACGCCCTCCGGGCCAGGCCGGTCTCCCTGGCGAAGTCGGGGTCCCCGTAGTTCGCCACCAGCGGGATTCCCAGCACCTTCCTCACGACGGTGCTCACCGTTCCGACCAGCGTGGTGGTGCAGTACTGCGCAGAGACCTTCAGCCGGGTCGCCCAGAGGTAGAGCAGAATGAAGAGGGTCCCGAAGACGAGCGTAGGGATCGTCCCGACGCTCGAGGGGGTCACCAGCAGAGGGGGGAAAAGGTAGGTCGTGTTCCCCTGCGAGATCTTCCGGGGCCTCAGGTTCGCGACGAAATCGCGGAGGGGGTTCCCCTCGTGCGTCCCGATGGGGCAGTAGACGAGCAGCCTCTGGCCCCTCTCCGAGAGCTTCCTCGCGAGGTGGTAGCGGGGGGAGGCTGCCTGGGCTTCGACGACCAGGTGGGTGAAGTGGTTCGTGACGTAGAGGACCCAGCCTTCCAGCGGCTCAGCCTTGTCTTCTCCCATCTTTGCTAGTCTCCATTCGGGCCAGGAGGGAAATCTGGCCGCAGCCACCCACGCTCGCCATTTTAGGTTAGTGGGTGCCTCGACTCTCCCGCCGCTGAAAAGGAAGACTTTCTAATGGGCTCGCACCGATTCAGCTCGTTTGCCTCGTCTGGCGGGGAGTCCAGCCAAGAGGTACGACGTCTGCGTCGTGGGGGCGGGAGTACTCGGCACCTGCCTCGCGTTCTGGCTCTCGGAGCTCTTCGACCTCTCCATCGCGCTCGTCGAGATGGAGGGCGCGGCGGCCACCCACGCAAGCGCGAGGAACACTGGGGTCGTCCACCGCCCTTTCTACATGAACCCGGAGAAGAAGGGAAGGTTCGCGAAGGTGGCCAACAGGTCTTACGGGATGTGGGAGGCGCTCGCGACCAGGTACTCTCTCCCCTGGCGGCGGGTCGGGATTCTGGAGGTGGCGACCGACGACGCGTCGCTCAAGACGCTCGACGACTATTCGAGGTGGGCGGCGACAAACGGGATGGCAGACGACGAGGTCGAGGTGCTCGACCCGGAACAAGCGAGCGAGGTCGAGCCGCTGGTCAAGTGCACCGGCGCGTTCGTCTCGAAGGCTGACGCCGTCGTCGACTACAGGATCCTCACGGAATGCGTCCTCGCCCTCGCGAGGGACAACGGCGTCTCCTTCCTCGCCGGGAGGAAGCTCGCGCGGGCGGTCCGCAGCGGAGGAACCACGTCGCTGGATCTCCTGACCCAAGGCGAGAGGAGCGTCCTGGAATGCAGCCTCCTCATCAACGCGGCCGGGGGCGGGGCCCTCCGCCTCGCCCACTCTATGGGGCTCGCGAAGGGGATGAGCGAGCTCCACTTTCGCGGAGACTATTGGGAGGTGGCCGACCCAGATGTTGCCTCGCGCTTCTCCCACTGTGTGTACTCGGTCCCCCGGCGGACCGAGTACCCCTTCCTCGACCCTCACCTCGTCCTGAGGGCGAGCGGAAAGGTGGAGATAGGCCCGAACGCCGCCCTGGTGGCGGGGCCCTACGTCTACGACGGGTTCACGGGAGGGGCGTCCCAGCTCGCGTCGGCGATCTTCGAGAGGCCGATGGCGCCGAGGCTCAGGCTCGCGGTCGACTCCGAGTTCATCTCGCTCGTGAGGGAGGAGTGGAGGAGGTCGATATCGAAGAGGGCGATGTGCGACAGGGTCAGGGAGTTCGTCCCCTCCCTCGACCACGGGATGCTGGGCCGGAGAGGGGTTGGCGGCGTCAGGAACAGCCTCATCGACGGCAAGGGCTTCGTCCCCGAGGCGGTGGAGGAGTCAACCGATGCGTCGCTCCACATCCTGAACTACAACTCGCCGGGAGCTACGGGCGCTCCTGCATATTCTGCGCTCCTCGTCGCGTCCCTAGTCGAGAAGGGCCTCCTTGGTTCCAGGCGACGCAAGGAACCCCCTCACGGCTCGCTGTGGAGGTTCGAGGGTGCGGCCGGGACCGCCTGAGCCGTCTATGACCGCCTGAGCGCCTCTACCGCGTTCATCCTCGACGCCCTCCACGCCGGGATTAGCCCTCCGAAGGTCCCCACCGCCACCGCGAGCAGCACCGCGAGGACGATTATCTCGGGGGTTATCGCGGGCACGATGTTGAGGGTCGACGAGGCGGCAGCCTGGGGGCCCACCGCGAACCCACCGCCCCCGCCCGCGGCCGCGCTCGAGGCAGCCCTGACCACCGGCCTGGACGCCCCCCCTAGCCCGGGAACCCTCAGCGTCCCGCTCAGCGCGCCGATCACCACGAAAGAGAGGAGGTATCCGGAGGTCACGCCGAGGAGCCCGCCGATCAGGCCCGTCACCACCGCCTCCGTGAGGAAGACCATCATTATCCCTCTGCTGCTCGACCCGAGCGCCTTGAGGACCCCTATCTCCTTGGTCCTCTCCAACACCGATGTCAGCATGGTCGTCATTATCCCGATGAACGCGACGAGGACAGACGTGCCTCCCACCGCCTCCAGGAGGGTCGAGGTGCCCGCGGTGACCGACTGGATCGTCGAGAGCAGCGAGCTGACCGAGGTCACCCTGATGTTGGCGCCGTACTGGGCGGTCAGCTCGCTCGTCACCTCGCTGACGTCGGAGACGCTGTCCGCCACCACCATTATGCCGGTGAACGTAGTGCTGTGCAGTATCGACTCGCCCGAGGCGATCGGGATGAACACCGCGTCGTCAGGGGTGATCCCGAACCCTTGCCCGAACTCGTTGTAGATCCCCTCCACGACGAACGAGTGCGTCGTCGAGACCGAGCTCGAGGGCGACCTCCCGAACCCCACCGGTGAGCCGTTGAAGGAGAATGTGGCCGCCCTCCCTACCCCGGTCACGGTGACGACCTGGTTGAGGGTCAGGTTGGTCGCCCCCGAGAGTCCTGGGTACGCGATCGAGTACCCAACCGCCGCCCCCAAGGTGTCCGAGGACGCGGGAACGTTCCCCTGCCCAAGCGTCAGGGTCGGGAACGCGGCGGAGAGCTGAGTGAAGTCGACTGCGACTATCGAGGCCACCACGGAGTAGCTCCCCTCAGAGACCTGGCCGTTGATCTCCTGGTATGGCAGCGCCGCCTTGACCCCGCTCATGTTGTCTATTAGAGAGACGTCCGTCGCCGTGAGGGTGGTGGTCCTCCCGACCGGCGCGATGAAGAGGGTGGTGGCACCGAGGGTGGAGAACTGGGCCGTGCTGGCGTTGGTGTAGCCCTGGGTCGCGCTCACCAGGGAGACGATGGTGGCCGGCCCGATGACGATGCCGAGGATCGTGAGGACGGCGCGGAGCTTCCTCTCGGTGAGCGCGCGCATCGCGTATTTGACGAGGCCTCCCGGGCGCAACTATGCTCCGCCCCTCAAATCACCGACTGCTCTCCCCTCTGCTCGGGGGTGAGGTTGGCGAAGGCCCTCGCCCTGTGCCTCCTGACCATCAGCGCCCCGACGACCAGGACGACCACTACCGCGGCGACCACTCCGTAGGCGATGTACTGGTCCTCGCTCGTCCCTGTGGAGCCCGTCGAGAATGTGGTCGTCTGCCCGTTGGAAAGCTGGCCGAGGGTCTTGATCGTCGTCGGCACCGTGAAGGGTGTGACCTGGTCCCTGCTGAAGCTGTCCTTGTAGGTCAGCGTGACCACTATCGTTGCGGAGCCTGCGGCGGTCGACCCTCGCGTGATGTTGAAGCCTGGGAACCCGCCGGCACCTCCCGCGCCTCCGCCGAACGTGAACGACCTGCTGACCGTCCCTGTCCTGGACAGGGAGAAGGTGGCCGAGGTCGTGCTGGAGTTCGTCCTCGAGGTGGTCGCGGTGCTGCTGGTCGTGTTCAGGGTCGCCGGCGCCGTGAACGGTATCGTGATGCTGAAGGGCGTCGGCGTGTTGGGGTCGATCTCCCCGATGTAGACCGCCGTGGCCGTGCTCGTGCCTAGCAGGCCTGTGACCGACGAGTAGTAGGCCGGCACGCTCCCCTCGTTGAGGATGGAGCCGGTCACGGTGAACCCGCTCACGGTCTGCGAGACGGCGGTGTCTTGGAGTATCAGGATTATCGTCCCCTGGAGGGTGAACGACACCGGGAACCCCTGGGTGTGGGAGGTGCCGTTGACGTCGACGAAGGTCACGCTGAGCGTCCCTCCATAGATGCCCGCCGTCGCCGACGGGCTGCTCGTCACGACCGCATCGAAGGTCGTCGACTTGCCGGGCGGGAGCAGGGTCGCTGGGACCTGGGTCCCGATCGACGCCAGGATCAGCGGAGTGGTGATCTGGAGGGCGAACGACGGGTTGTATATGGTCGAGGTCCCCTGGTTGGTCAGTTGGAAGGCGGCGGAGGTCTGCTCCCCAGCGGTAACGGTCGAGTTCGTCTGTGAGATTGACAGCGGGAAGCTCGCGGTCGAGGTCGTTGCGGGCGCCGCGATGGGCGCCGGGCTGACCGCGCCGTTCTGCGTGAGCTGGACGCCCACAGACGTCGTCCAAGAAAGGGCCAGGCTGTAGTTGTAGCTCCCCGGCTTGACGGCGCTCCCGACGTCCACGTAGAAGGTGAGGCTGAACACCTGGTTCGGCTGGAGGGCCGCGGCGTAGGCGGTCGCCGTCCGCTCCCCATTGACGTCGGTCAAGCCGCTCGGGAGCGTCAGGACGCCCTTCAGGCTCGTGACCGAGGTCGTACCCACGTACTGCAGGGAGACGACCAGCGGCTCGTTGTTCGTGCCTGGGACGGGGGCGGAGGCCGACGCACTAGTCCCCCAGGTCCCGCTCTCCATGATGAATGAGGACTGGAGAGACGACAGCGGGGGTGGCGTCACCACCGCGACCTCGCTCTGCCCGAGCGCCTGGGATGTCATCCAAGTGAGCGTGAGCGTGTAGTTGGTGGTCACCGGCTTGGCGGTGCTGGCGATGTCGAGGTAGAACGTGAGCTGGACGGCCCCGTACTGGTTCGTAGTGGCCGAGGAGTAGGCCGTGGACGTGGCCTTGCCGTTGAGGTCTGTCACGCCCGACGGCAGCTGTATCGTCCCCTGGAGGCTGGTCACCGACTCCGACCCGAGGTATTGGAGGTTGACCACCAGCGGCGTGTCTTGGGTCCCAGGGAGAGGCGACGCCGACGATGCGGACGTCCCCCACTGGGCTCCCTCGACGAGCCATGAGGACGGGGACTGCGCGGTCTGCGTCCCGGCGATGAAGCCCAACGACTGCGTAGTGGTCTGGCTGTTGGCGTAGGCGTCCAGGTACTTGGCGGTGAAGCCTACCGTGAAGGCGCTGCCGCTCAACGAGGACGGGACGAAGAGCTCGAGGACGAACGAGCTAGTCGCGCCGGCCGCCAGCGAGGACATCGGCGCTATCGAGTTCAGCTGGATCACGCCTGCGGGGAGGGAAGTGGAGGTGGTGATCGTCCCCGACGCGGCCGTCCCTGCGTTGGTCACGGAGACCGTCACGTTGTCGGTCGCGCCCGCCAGGATGTGGGTCGTCCCCGCCGAGAAGCTGAGCTGGACGGGGCCGTAGAGAGCGATCGAGACGGACAGGGACTGCGTGACGATGTCGGAGGCCGTGTTGTTGGAGTACTCGATGACCATCGGGATGTTGTAGGTCACCCCGGTCGGGGCGCTCTGGTCTACGTTCAGGGTGAATGTCTCGGTGACCAGGGAGTTCGCGTTGAGGTTCAGGGCCACCTGCTTCGGCTGGGTGTCGCCGTTGGACCCGGTGAAAGGAACCGGGTTGTTCGCCTGGGCGAGGTTGAGGATGAACGTGGTCTGCGGCGAGGTGCAAGGGCCGGAGAAGAGCATGTTGACCGTGAGCGGCACGCCTATGGCTCCCGGATAGACGCTCATCGGCGTCGTCGACGTCCCCCACTGCGCGGTGACCACGCTGAAGGGCACGGACTGCGGGGTGCAAGCGGCCGTGGCCGCAGACGCCGGCCTGACGGGGAGGACGGCGAGGGCAGACCCCAGGAACAGCGCCGCCACGAGCGCGGAGAGCGCGGCAGACCGGGTCTTGACGTACATGGTCAGTTCCTCCTTATCTCCACTATCGAGCCGTCGCGGATGGAGATCACCCTCTGAGCGTGCGACGCGACCTCCGGGTTGTGGGTGATGATCACGAGCGTCTTACCGAACTCTTTGTTGAGCTGCTTCATCAGCCCCATCATCATCTCGGTGTTCCTCGTGTCCAGGTTCCCCGTGGGCTCGTCGGCCAGGACTATCTTGGGGTCGTTCGCAAGGGCCCTCGCGACCGCGACGCGCTGCCTCTCCCCCCCGCTGATGTTGTTGACGTTCTTGTTCCACTTGTGCGCGATCCCGAGCCTCCCCAGGAGCGCCAAGGCCCTCCGCCGGGTGAACGCGGGGTCGGCCCCGGCGATGAAGAGCGGCAGCTCCACGTTCTCCACCACGGACATCCTCGAGAGCAGGTTGAAGTCCTGGAAGACGAACCCCAGCTTCCTGCTCCTGATCAGAGCGAGCTCTTGGTTTGAGAGCTGGGAGATGTCGACGCCGTCGATGTAGACCTTGCCCGAGGTTGCGCGGTCTAGGGCGCCAAGTATGTTGAGGAGCGTCGTCTTCCCGCAGCCCGACGGGCCGATGATTGCGATGAACTCACCCGGGTCGATGGAGAAGCTGAGCCCCCTCAGCGCGTAGACGGCGTCATCCCCGGTGCCGTACCTCTTCTTGACGTTCTCCGCCTTGATCGCGTATTCCTGCAGCCGCGGGCCGACCGAGGGTTGCAGGGACGCGGCGGCTCCGCTCATGGCTTCTCAGCGCCCTCCTTCTCAGCAGGCCGGGCCGTCGCCATCGCGGGTGCGGCGTCGTGGTCCTTCGGCGGGCTCGAGACGGGCGCCGGAGCCGCCGCGCCGACGTCAGTGAACAGCGAAAGGAACTCGAGGGTCGCTCCGACGGCGATCAAGCCCATCCCCAACACCGATTCGACGGTGTCAGTGTTGTTGGTGCCCCCCGAAGTCAAGAACGCAAGGGAGGACTCTGCGCCTCCCGAGGCGGAGCTGGTCGTCAGCAGGTTGTAGAGCGGACTGGATGGGATGAGCAAGGCCAGGCCTGAGAGGACGAGAATGAGGCTAAGGACGACCAGTCTACGCAAATCTGTCACTCCTCGAGCTCCCGAGTCCTGTTATAGCGGTTTTCCGGAATGGTTCCCTAATCGGTAGTGAATCCTCCCGTCGTTCGGGTCGCGAAACGAGAAAGCCGAGGGGCGGGCCTCCCGGGCCAGGGTTCTGCATTATGGCTTACGCTCTGAGGGAATCGCCCACAAATCGCTCTACTAAGCCTTATGAATACGAAATACTGCAATTCCGCAGCCCATAGATACAAAATATTGCGAACTGAGGTGTCGACGTCCGGCGCCGTGTCGCAGGGCCTCCGAGATAGATTAAGAACCGGGCTTGGGCAATCGGGCGGCACTTGAGAGTCGCGATCCTGACCCGGGACTACCCGCCCGCGATAGGCGGGGTTGCGACCCACGTCAAAGGGCTGGTGACGGCCCTTCGCGGGCTGGGAGTGGAGGCCGACCTCTTCGTCGGGTCCAACGACGTCAAGACCCTCCTCCTGCCCTTCGACATCCCCCCGAAGCGCTACGATGTCGTCCACGTCCAGAGCCTCCCGTACGGCGCGTTCGTCTTCGGGACGCCCATGGTGGCCACGGTCCATTCGCCCGTCCTCGAGGAGTTCTCACACTACCGCCCCGCGCTCAAGGTCGCATCCATCCCGGCCGTCGCACTCGAGAGGATGTCGCTGTCCAAGGCCAAGGCCGTCCTGGCCGTGAGCGCCCAGAGCAGGTCCGATCTTGTCGGAATCTACGGACTAGACCAGGACAAGGTCGACGTGATCGGGAACGGAGTCGACAGCGACCGATTCTCCGGCCAGAGGGAGGAAGCCCCATCGTCTGCGAGCAGGGTGCTGGTTGTCTCCAGGCTCGAGCCCCGCAAGAACGTGATGGAGGCCATCGAGGCGTTGGCCGCGCTCCCCTCCGGCTCGTGCAGGCTCACTGTCGCTGGCGACGGCTCGGAGATGAACTCCCTCCGCGAGGGGTCGAGGCGCCTGGGGGTAGAAGCGAGCGTCGAGTTCCTGGGTCGGGTCGAGGACCAGAAACTCCCCGGGCTCTACGCCGGGGCCGCGGTCTTCCTGACCACTAGCGGCTCGGAGGGCTTCGGCCTCTCCCTCCTGGAGGCGATGGCGTCGGGGTGCGCCTGCATAGCGTCCGACCTTCCTACCCACAGGTCGCTGATCGAGGACGGCGTGAGTGGGCTGATCTACCGCAACAAGGAGGAGTTGATAGGCTGCCTTCGCCGGGCGCTGTCTTCGCCGGAGAACTCGCAAAGGATGGGAGAGGCCGCGAGGCGAGCCGCGCAGGGCCATAGCTGGGCAAAGGTCGCAGACAAGGTGGTGCGCGCCTACGAGGCGGCCGCCGGACGAGCGTAGCCCTTCGGGGACATCCCCGCCGGTCGTCGCACTGGAGTGATTCAAAACCAATAAAGACGCAGCCCGGGGCGCTTGACGATATGACCAACTCCCGCGAGGTGAGTGAGTGAAAACACTCGTCCTTCTGTGGGGTCCCTTTCGGATTCAGAGCCGACGAGCTCGCTGAGGTCGTAGGCGGGGAAAGGGCCAGCATCACGCTCCTCTACGGCCCCAGGTACTTCGCACCGATTCGGTACATCGGGCTCTTCTTCCGGACGCTGGTCCTTTTGGCGCAGAAGCGCCCCGATGTGGTGTACGCGCAGAACCCTCCCGTCTTCTGTCCGCTGACCTGCCTGCTCTACTGCAGGATAGCGGGGGCGAGGCTCGTGGTCGACCACCACTCCATATGGAGCGTCAAGACACTCGGAGGGAGGAGCCCACTCTCGAAGGGCATCGCCTTCCTCGAGCGGGTCGTTTCGCGGGCCGCCGACGGAAACACGGCACCGCACTCGCTGTGGGCAAGGATGCTGGCCAAGATGGGCTCGAGGAGAGTTCTGGTCTACCATGACTACGTCCCGGACAACCGGCGCGCCAGGAACGAGGACCTCAGGAACGAATTGGCGGGCGGTCGGTTCCTCGCGATCGCCTCGCACGGAGGCCACCCCTTGGAGAGGCTCGAGGTCGAGGCGGCGGCCGTGGGCAGGGACGCCGACGCGGGCGTCTCCTTGGTGATAAGCGGCCCGACCGAGAAGCTCCAAGGGAGGGTGGCGAAGCTCGCCCTGCCTGCCAACGTGCGGTACGCGGGCTTCCTCAAGCGGGAGGTCTACGAGTCTCTGAAGGCCTCAGCCGACTTCGCACTCAACATTACCGACGAGCCGTTCACGCTGTCTCACGTCCTCTTCGAGTTCGCGGCGAGCTCCCTTCCTGTGGTCTCCTCGAGGCAGGAGGTCGTCGAGGATCTCTTCGGCGACTCCCTAGTATACGCCGACTCGACGGTCGAGGACGTCGCCGCCAAGGTGCGAGAGCTCTGCTCCGGCCACTCCAGGGACGAGTGGGCCGCCAAGATAGCAAGGAAGCAGGACGAGCTTACTGAGATGCATTCGCAGGAGGTCGCGTCACTGAGGGGGCTCGTCTCGGGATGAAGGCCTGCCCCCGAAGCTCTCGGCGAGCGCACGCTTGACGAACTCCCTGAGCTGTCTGTCCAGCGCCAGTACAAAGGCCGCGTAGACCGTCACGCCGATCCCTCCGACGACTATCAGCTCGCCCACGAGGAAGGAAGTCCCGTGCCCGTAGACGATGAACCGTTCGAGCAGGTAGAGCACCGCTGCCATCACGCACGAGGCCGCCACGTACAGGCCTATGGAGCGCGGGACGACGACCCTCCCGACGCCGAGGACCCGCCTTGCCTTTATCGACACGAAGAAGATGAGCGCGCCCAGCTGCGCCACCGCCCAATAGTCGAGGATCGTCCCGGGCGCGACACCGGAGGCCGTGCTCGCCACCACGATCGCGTAGACCAGCGCCAGGTAGACAACCCCGAGGGAGATGTTCACCTTCGCCACGAAGACTATGCTGCTCTTGAGGTAGTCCTCCAGCTTCGCCGACTCGTCGATGTCTACCCTATCCTTCCCGAACAGTATGTTGTCGAACACCGCCGAGACGGTCACCATGAGCGCCGCAATCGCCAGGATCCCCAGTGCGGTGCTCGCGTCGAGGTACTGGGTGCTGAGTATGTGAAGGACCGGCGTGGCAAGAACCGCCGCCCCCACGGCCATCGGTATCCCGAAGACCAGGGCGAGGTCGAGTGTCATGGCGCTGACCTCGTCGCTACCGCCCTTGAGGAGGAGCGGGTACATCGCCGCAGCGAGGTACAGCGAGTAGCCCGCGAGGGTCGCGACCGAGAAGGCCGCCTGGTAGTGCCCTACCAGGACCGTGTTGCCCGCGGCGAGGGAAGCGACGTAGGTATCGGCCAGCCCGAGGTAGACCGGCACGGTCGTCAGGACCGGGAGCCAGGAGTGGATGAGCCACCGCCTACCCTGCTCGAAGTTCACCGGGCTTGACACGGCGTCCCCCGCCATCGCCGCAGAGGCGATGGACTGGGCGAGGTTGGCCACCATCACGGAGAGTATCACGCCGTCTATCCCTGCCTTGAACACGATGAGGAGGGGGTACGCGACCATCAGCTTCGCCGCTTCGGAGAAGATGACCGCGTACCCCATCACCGCGGGCCTGTGCCCTGCGACGACGGCGTTGGCGGCCTGGTTGAAGTATGCCACAGGGACGAGGACCACCGCCAATATCAGCGTCGAGAAACTAGCGGATTCGATCCTGGACGAGCTGAAGTACGACAGGACGACGTAGAGGCCTACGCCCAGGGCGCTGAGCACGACGTTGAGGACGATTGCGGTCTTGCCGTACATCTTCCCTCGCGCGATGTCCCTGGTCGCCCAGAAGGCGACCAGCCCTGCAGGGTAGGCTGCGAACGCCACTATGTCGGTGATGACCTCGTAGAGCCCGAACTGCTGCGCCGAGAGGGTGCGGGTCATCATCACGAGGAAAACCAGCCCCGTGAAGATGCTGGCAATCCGGGCCGAGAAGACCACCAGCCCCGTCCTCCGGAGGGAGATCGAAGCGGTCACTTGCAGTCGGGCCGATGCGACGGCCGATAAATGCCTATTCGACGGCGGCGGGCGTTTCCGGCACGCGCGGGCGGGATCCCCTGCCGCGGGCTCACTGCTTAGATAATTAGGGGGAAGGCCGGGAGGCGCCAAGGAGGCAGGCGTCACCCGTGAAGATGAAGATCGTATCCGCGGCGTTCTTCGCCGCGACCGCCGCAGCGTCCCTCCTCCTCCCGACCGCAGGCGTCTTCCTCCCTGTCTTCTTCGGGGCCGCGTTCGGGGCCTACGGTGTCGCGGCGAGCTTCCAGAAGCGCCTCGACCCGCTCAACGACGTACCAAACGCCCTGAGGGTCTTCCTCGCCTCCCTGGGGGGATACTTCCTCGAAGTTCACAAGCCCTACTTCTTCCCTGCCGCCGGCATATTACTGGGGGCGACCGCCATCTTCCTCAACGACGAGTTCCAGCGCAGGGCCATCCACGCCGTGAGATGCGGCGTCAAGGGAGGCTCGGTGGCGCTCCTTGGGATAGACGGGAGCGGCAAGTCGTCCCACTCGACGGCCCTGGGAGCGTGGCTCGAAGCCAGGGGGTACAGGTGCACCGTGATGCCGTTCCACAGATACATCTTCGTGGAGCGCCTCGCATCGCTCTCTTCGGCGGCAAGGAGGGCCGCCCCCTCGGGTGACAAGTACCGGTTCAGGCGGGGAGGGAACCCCCTCCGACCCGTCGCCTCTCTCCTCGACAACCTCGTCCTCCAGTTCGCAACGTCGGTGGGGTGCAGGCTCGAAGGTCGGGTGGTGATCTACGACAGGTTCATCTGGAGCACCTACATCAAGTACAAGGCGTTGGGGTATCCCGTGAGGCCGATCTCTGGGCCCTACCTCTCCCCGAGGCCGACGTACGCCGTCGTCCTCGACGTCCCGGTCGAGAAGTCGCTTGGGGTGATCGACGAGCGGGCTACTCACATCCACTATCCCAGGGAGGTGCTCGAGTCGGAAAGGAGACAGTACCTCGAGGTCGCAAAGAGGAACGGCTACCCGGTCATCGACGCGACGGCCCCCTTCGAGCGCGTCCAGGCCGAGATAGAGTCCTCGCTCGAGCGCCTCTTCCCGGCCGTTCAGCGAGGAACGAGACGTTGACAGACGAGTCGTCCTACGCCGCCTCGTTCCTGGAGGGGAGCCTAGGGCTGGAACAGGGTTCCCTCGGGCCCGGGGCCGTCCCCAGCGCGCTCGCGGGCGAGATAGCCTCCGTAATGCGGGGCGCACCCCCGAAGGACTCGACCACGCCTTCTCTCGAGGTCGCGATCAGAGCCTTCCTCTCGGAGCTGGAAAAGTCGGCACTGGAGGAGAATGGTTTCATCGTGAGGAAGGCGAGGTGGCCGGGGTCGGCCTCCTTCGCCGTCTGTCTCACCCACGACGTGGACAACATAGAGCGCCCCGCCGACCACGTAGCAAAGGTCAAGGACAGGTTCAGCGCCTCCGACTATGCAAAATGGAAGAGGGGCGAGCTCTCGCTGTACGACAACATCGAGATGATCCGCGAGAAGGAGGCCGCCGCAGGGTTCCGCTCCAGCTTCTACTTGATGTCCGCCGAATATCCGCTCTCGAAGGTCAGGAAGGCGGCCCGCGCCCTCGACTCCAGGGGGTGGGAAGTCGGCCTCCACGGCGACTTTGGGACCCACGACTCTGAGCGGGAGATGGCCAGGGCGGTGGAGCGGCTCGCCGACGGGCTCGGGGTGCACCCACGGGGGGTCCGCGAGCACTATCTCAGGTTCGACTTTCAGAAGACATGGAAGGTGATGGATGGGGCGGGGTTCGACTACGACACGACGGTGGGCAACGCCGACGCCATCGGGTTCAAGATGGGCCTGGCGACGCCTTTCCACCCTCCCGACCAAGGCTGGGCGCCGATGCGCCTGCTCGAGCTCCCACTGTCGCTGATGGACACCACCCTCTGGGGGTACCTCAAGCGGGGCGAGGAGGAGGGACTGGAGGACGTGCGAAGGACGATGAAGATGGTAGAAGACGTGAAAGGGCTCTACACCCTCCTGTGGCACCAGGAGGCGGTGAGGATGAAGGGTGGGAGGCAGTACTGGGCAGTCCTCAAGGAGCTGGCCAGGAGGAAGAGGGTCTTCGTGGGGAGCGGCGCGGACGTGGCAGGGTGGTGGCGGGCGCGCGAGGTGCCCCTCAGGTCGTCCGCCGGCGGCAGGCTGATTACGCTCGGGGGGAAGCCGCCCAAGGGGCTGAGGCTGGTAGTCAAGGCGAGGGAGGGGACCAAGTTGAGGGTGGTGTCAGGATCGGCCAGAGAGACGAGGCCGGGGATGTTCGTCGTCTCTCCCGAGGGAGGCAAGTTCCGGATGGAGGTCACCAAGGTGGGAGGGCCGGGATGAGGCGGGTCCTCGTCACGGGCTCCGGCGGGCTCGCTGGGGTGAACTTTGTCCGAGCACTCCGCGCCTCGCCCAGGGCTTACTACATCGTCGGTACGGACTACAGCAAGTACCACATCCTCTATCCGGACGTCGATGCGAGGTACCTCACTCCCCGCCACGACGACCGGTCGTTCATACCGAGGGTCGCCGAGATAGCCAGCAAGGAGCGCGCAGACTTCCTCCACCCGCAGCCCTCCAGCGAAGCCTACGTCATCTCTGGCAGGCGGAGCGAGGTCCCATGCCGGGTCTTCCTCCCCTCGGCCGCGGTGATGCGGGTCGGGCAGGACAAACTCCTCTCAGAGCGGAAGCTAAGGGCCGCTGGCATACCTGTCGCGATGACGGCCGCGATCGAGAGCAAGCCGGACGTGCGCGCGGCGTTCGCGAAGCTCGGCAAGCCCCTCTGGGTCCGGGCGAGGCACGGCGCGGGCGGCAGGCTGAGCCTTCTCTGCAGCACTCCGACCGAAGCCGCCCTGTGGATAGAGCTCTGGGTCAGGCGGGGGGCAGCTCGGTACGACGAGTTCATCCTCCAGGAGTACCTCCCGGGAAGGAACATCGCCTGGGACAGCCTCTGGAAGGACGGGAGGCTCGTGACGTCCTACTGCCGCGAGAGGCTGGAATATCCGTTCAAGCACATCTCTCCTTCCGGGATCACGGGCACACCTTCGGTCTCGAGGATAATCAGGGACGAGCGCCTCAACGAGGTCGGCAGGAAGGCGGTCAAGGCCATCGACCCAAAGCCTGGCGGCGCGTACTCCATCGACGTCAAGGAGTCAGCCTCCGGGGCGCCCTGCGTCACCGAGGTCGACTCGGGAAAGTTCCACTCGACCATGCCCCTATGGGGGTACATCGCAGTCAAGCATCTCGGCCTCCCAGATTACGCCAACCTGGCCGACCTCTATGTCAGGCTCGGGCTCGGCGAGGACGTCCGCGACCTCCCCCCGGACACGGACCTCCTGCCCGACGGCTACTACCTCCTCAGGGACATGGACGTCGGCGCCTACCTCTGGAGGGAGGACGACGGCTCCAAGGTCAAGGTGCTCTAGCAGAGTGGCCGGAGCCAGGCCAAAGTACTGGGTGTTCGACATGGACGGCACGCTGATCTCCTTCCCAGTCGAGTGGGACAAGGTCAGGTCGGACCTCCAGGAGCTCACGGGCACCTCCCTCAAGTTCGCGCCGTTCTTCCTCGACGTCCAGACGGTCGTCGCCGAGGACCCTCTCCTCCTCGGCCCAATCATGAGGACGATCGACCGCTACGAGGCCAGGGCTGTCCCGCAGGCGAAGCTCGAGGAGGGCGCCAGGGCCGTCCTCTCCTCGCTCTCCCGAAACGCCAAGCTCTCCCTCGTGACCATGCAAGGGCGGGCGGCCTGCGAGGCAATCCTCGACTCGCTGGGCATCGCGCGGTTCTTCGCCTCCACCTTCGCTCGCGAGGACTCCATGGACAGGCCGGCCCAGCTGAAGATGGCGCTGGAGAGCCTCAAGGCGAAGAAGGCCCAGTCGGTATTCGTGGGGGACAGGATAAACGACCTTAACGCCGCGAGGGCCGCCGGGGTCAGGTTCGTGATGATCAGGAAGGGGCCCGATAGCCCGGCCGCCGACGCCCTCTACAGGAGCGTCAAGCAGTTCGCGGCCTCGCCCTGGGTCAGGGGTTGAGGAGCCTCAGGATGCTCTTGTGGAGCGTCGAGTTGCACGACGCGACCACGTTGAACTTCTCGTCGAGAGAGACCCTCGTGTTGACAGGTCCGCCGGTGGGGTTCGACATGACCGCCCCCGCCTCCTTCGCGATCAAGTAGCCGGCTGCAAAGTCGACCACCCTCATCCTGTCGCGCATGTCGACAAAGGCGTCCACCTTCCCGTCCGCGAGAAACGCCTGCTCGAGGGCGTTCGCGCCGAAGTGCGCCGGTTTCCTTATCGCCGCGATGAGCGGCACGAGCCTCTCCACGGTCTGCTTGGGCGCCTTTGACATGTCTATCCCAACGCACGATTCTCTCAGCACCTTGGCCTTCGACGTCCTGATGGGTGTCCCGTCCCTCTCAGCCCCGCGCCCTCTCTCAGCGTAGTATGTCTCCTCGAGGACAAGGTTCCTCACCAGGCCGTGCTTCGCGCTCTCCAGCGTCGGCCCATCGAGCACCGCGATCGAGGTGCAGTAGAACGGTAGCCCTCTGGCGTAGTTCATCGAGCCGTCGATCGGGTCTATCACCACCGTCCACGCAGCGCCGGGTTTCCCCACCACCCCTGCCTCCTCGCTGACGAACCTCACGTCGTCGACCTGCCCCTTGACCAGTTCGATGATGCTCTTTTCCGCGTCGGCGTCGACCTTCATCGTCATGTCGCCGCCCGCCCCTTGCCCCAGGTGCTCGATGCCGCTCTTCTTACCCTTGTATCCGTCCGAGATGCTCTGGACCTGCTCGCCAGCCTCCTTGAGGATGGACTCCCAGTTGACCATTGTCGATTGCCGCCCGTCGGCCTCGGAGGTCGGCTTTTTACTGTTCTCGTCGGCTCAGGGGACGGCGAAGAAGAGCGACGGCTGGAAGATGACGAGGTAGGCGAAGTAGAGCGCCACCCCGGCCGCGATGTAGGTGACCTGGGGGACTCCGTACTGGACCTCAACCATGGTGGTCTTGCCGTCTCCCGAACCGGCGTGCTCCTCGGCGAGCTCCCGCGAGACGTTTACGTCGCTTGTGATCTCGCGCCTCTCACCGTCTATCACGAGCGCCTTGGGTATCCACTTCGCCTGCGTCTTGAACTCCTGGAGGGTGACGAGCCTGGACTTGCGCGCCGTCCCCGTGGCGTACAGGTAGGCGATGTGGGCGATGGCGACCACCCCTGTCCCCAGGAGGACCGGGATGGGGGCGTACGGTGTGGGGTCTGACGCGACCAGGGCGAGCGCGATCGCATCGGCCTGGCCTATGAAACCCAGGAAGGAGAAGACGAAGGCGATGCCGCCGATGAGGGCGATTCTGGCGAGAAGAAGCAGGTCCATCGAGGGTATGAAGGCGATCGCGAGCACGGCCGCCACGACGCCGGGGACCCAGTAGTAGTCCGTGACGAGCCTCTCCCGCGCGTCCTGGTATCCCGCCAGGGCGAACGACGCCAGCATCAGGAGCTGGTAGTACACGCCTCCGTCAGGGCCCCGTTGCCGTTTAAAAGCGAGACCGCACTTTACGGAGGTGGAGAGGCCAACCCCCGAGCAGCTCGTGAGGCGCCTGGCTGGTCTCTGCCCTGCGCCTTCCCTTGCGCTGCGGATCCAGGCTCGCCTTGCCGGCATGCTCTCGGCGGCGACACTGTTCATCTCGCCGAGGGTCTACTCGAGATTCGCGGTCTCGATGGTACTGTTCCCGATCCCCTTCGAGGCGCTCGCCCTCCTCGCCGTCCCCGGCCAGCAGGCGTTGCTGGTCGTCGGAGCTGCCGCCCTGCTCCAGGCCACCCCCGTCGCTGTCCTTGTGTCGAGGGCCAACTCGAGGCGGAGGGCGGCAGACGCAGAGCTGCCGTTCTTCCTGATGACCCTCTCGGTCCTCGTCCACGAGGCGAACCCGTCTCTCCAGGAGGGGTTCAAGCGAGTCTCGGCGATTGGCTCGGGTGTCTTCCCGGCTTTCACGAGGGAGGGCGGCCTGCTCGAGCGCGACGACGCCTTCGTCCCAGGGTCGCCAATCGGGGTGGCCGAGAAGGCCTTTGCGAGCCATCCCAGCGCCCGGGTGAGGGCGTTCGTCCAGGGTTTCCTGAAGACCCTCGCGACGGGGAAGGACATCGCAGAGTTCGTCGGCCAGGAGACCTCCTTCCAGCTCGAGAAGCTCGAGCAGACGTGGACCGCGTTCGCCGCCTCTGTGGGTTCGTTGGCAGAGGTGACCTTCATACTGCTCGCATTGTTCCCAGTGGGGGTCGAGATGGTGGGCGCCACTATCTCAGGGTTCGCCTCCTCGTTCCTCTTCCTCGCCGCCTTCGGGCTCCTCGCGGTCATGGCCGGGGTCTTTCTCGTCTTGACCGACGCCATCCAGCCCATCGTCCACGACCGCCCCCCTTCCCTCGTCTGGCTAGCGGTCTCCCTGGCCGGCTGGGCCTTCGCGACCCTGGCGTTCCGAGGAGGAATGGTCGACTCGAGAGAGTACATACTCGTCCCCCTGGGGGTCTCGCTGCTCGGCTTCTACCAGACGAGGAAGCACCATGCGCGCGTGAGGAAAGGCGAGGAGGAAGTCGGGTCGATGTTGCACGACCTGGCAGAGGAGAGCAAAGCGGGGGTGAGCCTCCCCGAGGCTCTGTCCCGCCTCAGCTCGCGCGCCGACGCCTTCGTCTCCATCAAGGAGCCCGTCCTTGCGTTCTATCAGGCCACCAGGCTTGGACTGACGCCCATCGAGGCACAGAAGCGGGTCGACCACCCGTCTTGGCTCGTCCGGATGGGCTTCGGGATACTCTCCGTTGCGTTTGAGACGGGCGCGGGTTTCGAGCACCTCGAGGAGCTTTCTTCCCTGTTCAGGCGGGTCGCCGACGCGAGGAAGACCGTGACCCAGTCGATGATACCCTTCATGCTCATCGGCGCCATAGTCCCGGTGATCTCAATCGCCTCGATCACCTTTCTGGCCGGGTTCGCCCAGCAGAGCGTCCCGGTCGGCCTGCCGATCCTGAGCGTCCATGCGTCCCAAGCCTCGCTGATCCTCTCGGTCTCCACCGTCTCCGTCCTCACGGGGCTGTTGCTCTCGAAGCTCTTGGCACAGACGGTCAGGCACCAGCTGGCCCTTCCCATCCTGATGGCCTCCACACTTGTATCGTTGATCGCCTTCGGTGTCGCATGAAGCGGTGGGCGATTAAATATCCGCGGAGGGTTGATGGCCAATGAACTTCCACCCAGCTGAAGGAAGAAGGAGGGCCGGGATAAGCCCGTTTCTTGCGACCGTGATACTCGTAGTGATCACCCTGATGATCGGGGGGATCCTCTACTCGTCCTTTAGGCAGATGATCGTGGCGCAGGTGAAGAACCCGTCGGTCACCCTGGTCACCAGCAACGTCTCTCCGGACGGAGAGACGATGACCCTCGACATCAAGAACGACGGCAACGTGCCCCTATTGGTCAAGGCCTTTGACGTGAGCTACGGGGCGTCCACGAACCAGTTCTTGGGGAGCAACATCACCCTGGTCTCCTCATCCTCGGGGAGCATGACGATGCAGCCGGGAGACACTCTCACAGCGACCGTCAAGACCAACTTCCAGGTGCCCACCTTCGCCACCTTCACTGTGACTGTGGTCGGGGACCAGGTGGCAAGGGCGTTCAATATCCAGGCCTGACCGTTCGATGACCAGCAGGTCGGCCATTGCGCAATACGAGGCGACCGTCATCTTGGTCGTCCTCTCCCTTTCGCTCGCCTCGGTAGTCTACTCGGGAATCAAGCGTGAATCCAACATACAGCAGCAGCCTGTCTTCGTCAATGTGGAGACGCTCGTAGGGGGGAACCCGCCCATCCTGGCCGTCACGGTCAACGCCTCTGCTTCCACCACGGTCACCTCCCTGTCCCTCGACGAGGCCAGCTCGGTGGCCGGTGTCCTCGCGTTCGACGGGAACGCTTTCACTGACTCGACCTCGCTCTGCTCCCCAGGGAAGACAACCCTCTTCTCCGTGGACGTCAGCCAGCGCGGCACTCTGGCCGTCTCCACCAACGGCGTTGCCTGGGCGTCCGGCTCCGTCGGCACCTCCTTCGCAGTGCAGCCCGGCTGGCACGAGGTGATGATATCGAACGGCTCGACCTGCACCATCACGATGCCCGGCGGCCAAACCGTGAGCGGACCCTGGACCGCCACAATTGCGGTGTTGTCCTCGCTGCCCCTAGACGGCTCCAGGACGGGCACCCACTTTGCGATTTTCGTCCCAGAAGGAGGAGGGGCCCACAGCCTGCTTCTGACCTCGGCAGGAGGGTTGGACTCTGTCGCGCTTTAGGAGAAGACGCGCGGTGAGCGAGATCGTCTCGTCCCTCGCCATGCTTCTGATAACGATCGCGGTCCTGGGCGGCATAGGAGTGGTGGCACTCGGCTCGATCAGGAGCTCCGGCAGCCTCCTCTCGCTGAGCTCCCAGGGCGCGGCCGCCCAGGACGGGCTTCTCCTTTCCCTCGTCTCCGTCCAGTCGAACTCGAGCGCGACCTACGCCTGGGTGTACGACTACGGCTGGGCCCAGGGGACCCTCTCGGCCGCATACCTAAACGGGGGGCTGGTGAAGTGGTCCTCAAGCTGCGGGGGCGTAATCAGGCCGGGCGCAGTCTGCGCCTTCTCGGTCCCGTCCGGAGAGCACGGTCAGGTGAGCATGGTCTTTGGAGCGAAGAGCCTGGGCTTCGCGGTTTAGCGGCCTCACCCGCCTCGCGGGTGCAGGGGCTTCACAGAGGCTTGCCCCGCCCCCCGGACTTTCCTCAATACCATTCGACCCGCCAAGGGGTGGGCGGCTCGTCGAGAACTACGTGGTCGACTATGAGCTCAGGTCTGCAGGGGGGGCGCCCTACAGGTCCAGCTTCGCCGTCTACGTCTACGACGACCGCGGCAGAGGACTCTATCTGGTCAAGGAGCCCTACCTGAGGCCAGAGGTCGCGGGGAGCGTCGCAGAGGCGATAGACTCGCTCTCGACGTGGCTCGCGCCCTCGCCCGTGATCGGCGTCGACCCGTTGGGCTACCTATTCGCAGAGCTGAAGCGGGCCGGCTACCTCGACGGCAAGGGAGCGGACCTTCAGGAGGAGGCGAAGGCCGTCTCCCATTATCTTCTGCGGGAGATACTGGGCTACTCTCTCGTCGACCCGTTGATCAGGGACCCGGAGCTGGAGGACATCTCCTGCGAAGGCCCCGGAAGGCCGGTCAAGGTTTGGCACAAGCGGTACAACTCCCAGGGCTGGCTGGAGAGCAACGTCGTCTTCGGCGACCAGGAAGAGCTCAACTCGGTCGTCGCGAGGCTCGTCCAAAGATCCAACCGGTCGCTCTCGGTGTCGTCACCGGTGGTCGACTGCGTTCTCCCAGAGGGCTACCGCCTCGCTGCGACCTGGGGGAAGGAGGTCACTTCGCTCGGAAGCTCGTTCAGCATCAGGAAGCTAAGGGCGACCCCTTATACCGTCACCGAGCTCATCCGCTCCGGGACCCTCGACGCGAGCTTGGCAGCGCACCTCTGGCTGCTCTTGGAGATGAAGGGCTTTGTGATCATCGCCGGGGTGACCGCCTCCGGTAAGACCACCCTCCTCAACGCAATAGCGACCGTCCTGAACCCGAACTGGAAGGTCCTCTCCATCGAGGACACTAGGGAGATCACGCTCCCCCAGGGCGGCTGGAAGCCCCTGCACACGAGGTACGCCCACGGGGGGAACGGCGCCGACGTCACCCTCTTCGACCTCGTCAAGCTCAGCCTCCGAGAGAGACCCGATTTCGTCGTCCTCGGGGAGGCGAGGGGGGAGGAGGTCCAGGCCCTCTTCCAGGCTGCCGCCACCGGGACAGGGTGCATCACCACCTTCCACGCATCGAACGCTGAAGGGCTGACCACGAGGCTGACCCAGCCCCCGCTGTCCGTAGCTCAGAGCTCACTCGGGCTGGTGGACGCGGTCGTGTTCATGGTCAGGGCTCAGGGAGGGACGCGGTTTGTCCAGACGGTCGTCGAGCCGAGGGAAGAGGCCGGTGGCAGGGGATGGGCGACCGTGTTCGGGCGCGAAGGCGAGACGGTCCAGCGCGACGGCTGGGCCTGCCTGGGGAAGAGGGCGCAGGGATTCGGCTACTCCGCCAAGAAGGTGACCGCGGAGCTGGAGAGGAGGACGGCCTTCCTCGAGTCCTTGGTTGGGAAGGGCGTGGCGGACTACGAGGGCCTGGCGAGGGAGCTAAGGTCGTTCTATTCTTCGCCGACTCTGTAGATTCACCGGGCCTTTCACGCACTGACGGGCTACGACATCGCTGGATCGGCTCTTACCTTCTGAGACTCGTAGATCTTCTTGACTCTGGCGAGTGTGTCGATGTCCGACGGGCGCTTGTCGTCCCTCACCCTCTTGATCCTGGGGAACCTCAGGGCGTAGCCGCTGTCGTGCCTCTCGCTCCTCTGTATGCTGTCGAAGGCGACCTCCAGCACTATCTCCGGCTTGACCGCCATCCGGTATCCCACCTCCCCCACGGTGATCTTCTTGATCCTGACCATCATCTCTTCTATCTCCTTGTCCGTCAGCCCGGAATACGCCTTGCCGATCACCTTGAGCCCCTCCCCGTCCCTGACCGCGAAGGTGTAGTCGCTGATCTTCCCGGCCCTCTTGCCGTGCCCGAACTCCGCGGCGACCATCACCACGTCGAGGGTGTCCAGCTCCTCCTTGAGCTTCGCCCAGTACCTTCCCCTCCTTCCCGGAGTGTAAGGGCTCTCCGGGTCCTTGAGCACGAGCCCCTCGTAGCCGAGCCCCCTGCTCTCCTTGAAGTACCTCCGTATCTCCGCGGCCGTCCTCACAGGCGCAGAGTCAGCCCTCCTGATCTCAGTCCCCGCGATGACCTCCCAGAGGGCCTTCCTCCTCTCCCGGAACGGCTCCCTGTACGTGGGGGTGCCGTCCAGGTAGAGCATGTCGAAGCAGAAGTACTTGATGGGCGCGATCCTCTTGGACTCCTCGACGTCCAGCCTCCTCAGCCTCCTCTGGATGAGCTGGAAGGAGAGCGGCCCCTCCCCTTCCTTGAAGGCGACGACCTCCCCATCGAGCACGACGTCGTGGGGGATCCCCCCGGCTGTCGCGACCACCTCTGGGAAGCTCCCCGTCAGCTCCTCGAGCCTCCTCGAGAAGAGCTTCACCTCCTTGCCGAGCTTGTGGAGCTGGATCCTCACGCCGTCGTACTTGAACTCGGCGTAGAGCTCCCTCCCCTCGAAGTACTCCGCTATCTCCTCCGGGGTGGCCATAGGCTCCGCGAGCATGAAGTTTGTCGGGCGCATCGGCTCTATCCTCACCTCTGCGAGCCGGCCTCCCTTCGCCTCTCGCGCGAGGAGCCCGACGTCCCCAAGGATGAGGAACGCCTCCTTGACCTTGTCCCTCCCCGCCTCTCCGCCGAAGGCGGCGGCCACCGCCTCCTCGACGAGGCCCTCAACCAGACCTATCCTCATCTCCCTGCCGAGTATCTTGACGACGTACTTCGCCTCCAGCCTCCCCCCGCTCCTCAGCAGGAGCGACCTCACCAGGTCCCTCTTGGCGGCGGCGGACCCCTTCCCCTGGGTAGAGGCCATCCTCTCGAAGGTCGATGCGACCTCGAGGATGGTCATCCCTCCCCCCTCTCCCTCGAAGAGGGTCGCCACCCTCCTCCTCCCGATGAACTCCGCGACCGTCTCGCCCAGGTCCCCGTGCTTCAGGTAGCTCCTGCCAAGCTCCTGCTCTGTCACCTCGGTCACCTCCTTGAGGACGTCGATGAGCGACGCGTAGCCCACCTGGGTCTCCTCGGCGCTCCCCTTCCTGGTCGACCTCCCGGCGGCGAACCTCGCCGCGTACTCGACCTCGTCCTCCCCTTCGAGGCGAGAGAGGAACCCGGCCAGGATCGCCACCTTCTCGTTCTTCTTGGTAGTGAGCCTGACCTTCTCAAGGGCCTCGGCCAGATCCAGGAAGGGCGTCCCCGGCACGATGCGCCGGCGGCTCCCTGCGCCTATATGCCTTCCAGCGGAGAGGGCTGAGAACGATGAATAGCTGGAGGCACCGGGCGCTCGAGGATGACCTACAAGGCCTACATCGACAACATCAAGGCCAAGACTGGCAAGACGCCCGAGGACTACCGGAAGATGGCGAAGGCGAAGGGCCTCGTCAAGCATGGAGACCTGCTAGAGTGGCTCAAGACGGAGTGCGGCCTGGGCCACGGCCACGCAAACGCCATCATCCTCTACATCAAGGACCCCGAGCTCGCCAAGAAGAAGATAGCCGCCGACGCGAAGAAGGAAAGGGCCTGAAGGAGCTCAGAGCTGCTGCGCCATGAGGTACGCGGACTCGCCGTCCTTGTAGTACCCCTGCATAGTCCCGGTGACCTGGAAGTTCAGCTTCCTGTAGAGCCTGACAGCGTCGTCGTTGGTCACCCTTACCTCCAGGAAGACCTCCTTGCACCCCTCCTTGCTCAGCTCCTCCATCGCCCGCTTGATCAGGGAGGTGCCTATCCCCTTGCCCCTGTGCCCCTCCATGGTCGCGACCGAGATGATGTGCCCCTTCCTCGCCAGCCCGAACCTCCTCATCACCGACAGGCCGTACTCCGTCCTGCACATCACGTAGCTGACTATCTCTCCCTTGAGGTCGGCCACGATGAAGGTGTTCGGGAACTCGTTGAGTATCTCGTAGTAGAAGTAGTCCGAGTAGTGCTCGGGGAGGGTCGCGGCGTTCACACGTATCACGCTGGGGACGTCGGCGGCCTCGGCGCAGCGAATCGTGTAGTCGCCTTCCTTGCCAAGTATGGCCTTTTGCATCCGCCGTCATCCCGCGGGGCCGACGGGATAAATAAGTTGGCCTCCTCCCAGGTCGCAACGGTTTAATGCGCTCGCCCGGCCGATTCCCAGCAGTGGGCTCTTGTCAGCGATAAACGAGGACGTCGACAGGGGGGTCCGTTCTCTCTTCAAGGTCAAGGACTACTTCGTGACCGAGGACGGCGCCGCGGAGTACAGCGTTGAATACTCCACGGAGTCAGGCGAGAACTTCCTCAGGCTCCTCGCACTCCTCAAGGCGCCAGACTACTCGGCCCAGCTCTTCGGCGAGCCCGGCCAGGCGACGCTCGTGGTCCTCAAGAACCAGCCCGAACCCCAGCCACCCAAGGCGGCGAGGCTCAGCGCCCCTGCCTTCCTCTTCCTCCTCACCCTCCTCTCGGTCCTCATCACCGCATACATCGTGGCGGTGATCTTCCCCCAGGTCTCCCCGGGGGCGAACGTCCCTCTCGCGGGCGTTGGGTTCGCGGGCACCCTGATCGCGGTCTTCGGGGCCCGCTGGTTCGCCCAGAGGTTCGCCGCCAGGCGCGGGGGCTTCAACGGCATCTCGTACTACCTGCCCAACGTCCCCCTCTTCATCGCGATCCCGACGATGTACTTCCTCCCGACGTTCGGCTCGATAAGCTTCCCTGGCTCCCCGCCCGCCAACAAGGACAGGCTCTTCGACTTCTATGTGGTCGGTTCGCTCGCGATGGTGGTGGTCGCCATCATGGCCTCTGCGCTGGGAGCCGGGAGCTCCCTAGTCCTGAGCCACGCGCAGTACTCCGCCCTCTCCTCCGGGAACCAGACGGCCACAGTCCAGACCAACCCGAGCCTCCTCCAGAGCGGGGTCATCTCGGTCGCCCAGGCCGTCGGCGCCCTGGGTCAGGTCCCCCCTGGCGGGACGCTCATATTCTCGCCCGTAGAGATAGCGGCCTGGCTTGCTCTCCTCCTGGCTTTCTTCAACCTGATGCCGGCGGCGCTCTTCGACGGCGGCAGGATGGCCCGGCTCGTGCTGGGGGAGCGGGCCTCGAGGGTGACGACCGCCGCGTGCGGAGTCTACCTCCTGGTCGCCGACATCCCGAACTACTGGGTGATCTTCCTCCTCGTCTTCCTCATGGCCGCCTTCCCCGTCCAGGGCGACACCCTCGACTCGATCACCAGGCTATCCAGGTCGAGGAAGTTCGCCTTCGCGGGCCTGGTGGTCCTCGGGCTCCTCTGCGTCCCGATTCCCCAGACCTTCGCCACCTTCAGCCTCTAGCCGGGGGGACGACGGTCTCGCAGGCTCTGGTGACAACGTTCAGCTTCGCCCCCCTGCCCGCCGATGCGAAGACCTTCGCGAGGGCCTCCCCCGAGCCGCGGGCGGTCCTGAACTTCAGCCTCCCTCCGGCGTACAGCTCCGGGAGCGACGACAGCAGCGTGACGGAGTACCTGTCGTTTAGGTCGGTGACGTACGAGATCTCCTCCATGCCGTCGACGTACGCTCCCCTCTTGACCAAGCTCTCGCTCATCCGCCCCGAGAGGTACATCTCCAACGCCTGGGAGCCCACCCCCTCCCTACACTCCGCGACCAGGACGATCTCGCCGCCCTTCCTCACCCCGTTGAGCGATCCCAGCGCCAGCCTCAGCGCGTGGGACAGGGTGTCGTCGTACCCCCTCCCGCCCGCCCCCACCACGAGCCCCTTGGCCTGCGGGACCTCGGCGCTCAGGTAGTGGGTCCGGGCGACCTTGACCGCCTCCCCCTCCACCGCGGAGTAGGGCTCGCCCCCACGAGTGATTATCGTTGCGTATGCGGCGTCCTGGACGGAGGCCACGTCGTGCGCAACGGCGGCGTAGCTGGGCGAGTCCTCCCTCAGATACTGCAGCGAGTCCCCGTCCCTCTTCCGGTACGCTCGCCTCCTCGCCCCCTCGATGCAGCAGAGCGCCAGCGCGGCGGGGGCGTCGACGAACCCAAGCAGGGGGTCAGGCTCCCCGGTCGAGACCACGAACTTGCGCTCTGGCCCCGCGGCGTCGGCCGATACCCTGCCCTCCTTCCCCTCGGCGACGGGCGCCGGCCCCCCCGGAGGGCGGAGCCTCTCCACCGACTCCTTCAGCTCCGAGACGGCGGCCTCCACCCTGCGCGGGTTGGGGGCGAAGAAACGCTTGCCCTCCTTCGGGACCTTCGCCACCAGGGCCTTTACCACCCTGAGCGTGGCGGGTTTTTGGTCACAGATGAACACCCTCTCCGCGCCGGCCATCTTCTCGGCGAGGGGCGCGACCATCTCCTCGAGGTGGGACTCCGGCTTGGGGTCGATCGTCTCCGCGAGGTTCTCCTGCATGAGCGTCACGAGGGATTCGACGTCACCGTAGGGGACCCAGATTTCCATGGGGTGATTCTGTCGCTCCACCTACCGCCGCAGCGACTAATTAGCTTGCTAGGGCGCTGCGAGCCTTTTTCTAGCGCCGTCCGGGACCTCGGTCGATGGCGTGGAAGGGTAGGAAGGAGCTTCTCGAGGAGCTCGCGATGGTCCTGGTCAAGGTCAAGGCCATACAGTTCGGCACCTTCACTCTCTCGAGCGGAAGGATAAGCTCCTACTACATTGACCTCCGAACAATCCCCAGCTACCCCGGGGCGTACAAGACCCTGACCAGCGTCTACGGGGAGTACTTGAAGCACGAGTTCAAGGACACGACCTACGACGCCATCGCAGGCATCCCCACCGCGGGGCTGACCCTCTCCTCGCCCCTCGCCCTCGCCCTGGAGAAGCCCATGATCTACGTCCGCAAGGACGAGAAGGACCACGGGCGAGGTAAGCTCGTCGAGGGGGTGACAAGGCCCGGCTGGAAGGTACTAGTAATCGACGACGTGGTGACGACCGGAGGCTCGATCCTCTCCGCCATAGAGGCGATCCGGGCGGAGGGCTGCGACGTCGAACGCGCCTCGGTAGTGATCGACAGGCTCGAGGGTGGCTCGGCCGCGCTCAAGAAGGAGGGCGTGAAGCTCCACGCGATGACCGACATACTGGAGCTCGTCAAGATCCTGAGAGGCAAGGCCCTTCTCTCCGCCGAGGAGGCGAACGCGGTCTCCTCCCAGGTGAGCAAGAAGGCTCAGTAGACCATCAAGTTCTTCTCTTCGAGGAGGACGTGCAGGTTGTTGACCGCCCTGTAGACCTCGCTCTCGCGCTTGGCGCCCGTGCAGACGAGCTTCCCCGACGCGAACAGGAGTATCACGGTCTTGGGGTCTGCCATCCTGTGGATGAGACCCGGGAACTGCTCCGGCTCGTACATCGACTTTGGCAGCTGCCTCGCCGCTTCCTCGAGGTGGACCTTCCCTCCGAGGTTGGCCGAAGCGACGATGTTCTGGATCTCTATCTCCGCTTCGTTCTTGATCGGTATGCTCCCCTTCTTGAGACGCCTCACGACCTCCTGGACCGCCTTGCGCGCCTGGTCCTCGGACTTTGCTCCGGTGCACACCATCTTCCCCGAGCTGAAGATCAGGGTCGCCGTCTTCGGCGTCTTGAGCCTGAAAACGAGCCCGGGGAACTGGTCGGGGTGGTACTCCACGTCGACGAAGTTCTTGGTAATCTGGTTCAGGTCGACAGTCTGGTTGATAGAGGCCGACGCAACGACGTTCTCGATGCTCACGATGGCCTTGGTCTGAGGCATTGCCCGTCCCGACCTGCCCGACTATATAAGGGATATTTAAGGCGGGACCGGTCCCGAGCGCCGAAGTTATATCCGCACCAACGGACTAGTCCGCGGAGCAATAGGTTGTCAGATTCTCACGGCGACGGTGGACAAGGCCACGAAGCGATTCAAAAGTCCTCCCCCCTGAGGCTGCTGATGCTGGCGGTCGTGATGGTGGGGTTCGCGGTCCTTACGTGGGGCGTCGCCCTCTTCCTCAGGGGCAAGACGGGGATTGACAGCACCGGCACCAACTACACACTGATCTTCATCCCCGCGTGGCTCACGCTGACGATAGCTACGGTGGCAGTCAGCTTCTGGTTCACGAAGAGGATGCTCACAGCTGAGAAGTACCGGGACTCTGAGAACGCGCCGCCCCAGGCGCACTCCCACTAGGCTCCTCCTGGGAAGGGCGGAGCTCCGCAAGGAACACGAACAGGAGTATCAGCCCGACGAGGGCGTAGTTCCACGGATAGGGAATGAGCATCGAGACGAGCCCCAGGTACGGAACTGCGAGGAAGACCACGCCCCTCACGCACTGGGCGGGGACGGGGGGCCACTCGGAGGGTTCGTCGGGGTGCGGGTTGGTCAGCCTGTCGTCGCCCTGCGTGATCAAACCCTGGCTGGTAATCGCGACCACCCTGTGGACGACGGTCAGTCCCTGGCAAGTCCCGAACGTTGTGGGCTGGACGAATATTATCACCTGCCCCACGTGGATGTCCTTGTACGGGGTCGACTGCGTTATCACCAGGTCCCCTATCTCTAGGGTCGGGACCATGCTCTTGCTCACGACGACGTAGATGGGGGACCTCCCCAGGGCGCTCCCCACGATCAGCTGCGCGCCGGCGACGATGAACACGACGATGAGTACGTACGTCAGCCCCCGGCTGACGTTCTTCGAGAGCTCCACGATGGTTCCCGGGGCTGCCCTGACGGCTGTTAAGCCTTATCGAGGCATGGCGCAAGTCTTTTGAAGGGTGCGACGGCCGGAGCGCCCGATGAAGCTCCTGCCTCTCGTGGAGCTGATCGTCGTCAACGGCGTCCTCCTCGCCTTCCTGGTGTGGGTCACCGGAGACTACTCCTATCGCGCGGCATACTGGAAGCCGGAGGGGTTCACCCCGACCCTCACGAGGTACCCTTTCTTCATGATCACGTCGGCCACCAATGGCTCTTCCTCAATCGGGGGCCTCCTCTCGGTTGACTGGCAGCAGGTGCTGGTCGTCCTCTTGGTGGCCGTCGACCTCGTCTACGCATGGTCGGCGCTCAAGAGCCGGAACAAGGCCTCTGCCTAGGGATGACGGCGCTGGAACCTGTATTGAGAATCCGCGACATGGTTATATACGGAATCACCGTCCTTGGGGCCCGTAAACGCAATGGCTCTTAGGAACTATGTTGCTCTATCGATAGCCCTGATAATGGTCTTCTCCTCTATCCCGGTCGTGGACGCGGCGACCAACGGGGTGATCTCTCCGGCGCAGGCCGACCTCCACGGCCCGCGCGTAAACAAGGTGCTTTTCACAGTGATAACATCGGATTCGACCCTCTACAACTCCCTCTCCGCGGGGACGATACAAGGGCCCGAGTGGACGTTCACGACCGGAAGCTTCACGTCGGCCAAGACGGACAACAACCTGGTCGCGAATACCTCGCTAGGTTACACTTTCGACGGGATAGGCTTCAACATGCTCAGGCCGGTCACCAACAGCACTCACTTTAGGCGCGCGATGGCGTACCTGACGGACTATAGCTTCATCGAGAGCACAGTGCTCTCGGGAGTCGCGGGCGCAGCCCAGCCTGACCTCTTCCCGTGCCTCGCGTACCCATCCGCCTGCAACACCAACATCGCGACCTACCCGCTCTCCATGACCAATGCGGTCAAGGAGCTAAAGCTCGCAGGGCTCACCGAGGGCAACACCACTTCAGGACCGCTCTCGTCGATAACCTGGCTCTACAACGGACAGCCTTTCACCCCGAAGTTCATCTACAGGAGCGACGACCCGCTCAGGACCGGTGTCGCTACCTCGCTGATCAACAACGCAAAGGCGATCGGCCTCCAGTTCAACGCGGTCGGGACCTCCAAGGCCACCCCGCTCGTCTACTCGCCCTCTGCCGCCGCGGCCCTAAAGCCGGGAGTATACAACGCCGCGACGGGCTACAACACGCCGCCCCAGTTCAACTACTCCGCGGCCGGGTCGACCGACACCTGGGACATGTACACGTTCGGCTGGATCACGTCCGCTGACTACAACTGGGCGTTCTCTTTCCTGAACTCCCAGAACGTCGCCACGTCGCTGAACTTCCTCAACTACTACAACCAGACGATGGACTTTGACACCAACGCAGTCCAATACGCGAGCACCATCCAGGCAGCCAACGCGGCCGCCCAGAAGGTCGACGAGGACAACGCAGTCAACCTGCCCTATCTGATGTCGTTCTACCAGAACACCCTGTGGGCTGACTACGTCAACGGGTGGACAGGGTATGTCAACGTCCCCGCCTACGGGCCGAACGCCATAGTCGGGACGTATTACACCCTGCTGAACGTCCAGCCCGTTGTAAACGGCAAGCCCGCCAACGGAGGGACTTTCAACTACGCCATCCACCAGGCGGCAGACGCGGGAGGCATGAACCCGCTCTACAACACCAACTGGCAGTGGCAGGCTGACATCTGGGGCGAGATATACGACACGCCCCTGGCAACGCCTCCCGCCCAGACCAACGTAGCCCTGGCTCTGATCAACTGGATGACGACCAGCTACAACGTCGCGGCCTTCAACGGAAAGACCGGGACCAGCCCAGGCTGGTTCCAGATGCAGGGTAAGCAGGGAGTCGCCAACAACATAGTCAACGGCGACGTCATCACCCTGAACTTCGCCAAGAACATCACCTGGACTGATCACGTCCCGCTCACTGCCGCCGACTACAACTTCTCGTTGTTCGCCCAAGGGGTGTCGGCGCCGGACGCCCTTCCTGACATCGCGACGCCGGTCTCCGGGACACTATCCGGGCCTTCAGGGCTCTGGGCCACCTACATCCCGCCCAACAACCCGTACCAGCTCCAGATCTACGTCAACAGCACATCGGTCTGGAACATCCCGACGGTGACCGACCTTGCTGTGATGCCATGGCACATCTTCAAGTACTTCAACATCGACAAGATCGCCACCGCCACGGCCGCGATGGACACGACCCTCCCGTACGCCCAGGCGACCGCCAACAGCCAGTGCAACAGCCCGTGCACGTTCCTTACGTCCACCTCCGCCCCGACCTGGCTCCAGTACCTGCCCAACCTCGAGGTCGGCTCGGGGCCGTTCTCGCTCAGGGCCTTCTCTGCGACGACAGGTGCCGGGGAGCTGGACAAGAACGTGAACTACTTCCGCTCTGCGTGGAAGGCCTCCGCCGCCACAGGGACTGCCGGGACACCCTACACCCTGACGGAGGACATCAATGAGACGATATACAACGCGGGCTCGTCCGCGATGGGCGGCGTCCCGTCAGGCCAGACGGGCGTGGTCCCGATCGCCAACGCAACCGGCACCGTGACCGTGATCTCCCCGTCCGGGAGCACGGTGACCTCCGTCCCCCTGTCGGGCGGGACCAATGGCGTCTACACCGCCAGCATCCCGACCACAGGCCTCGGCGGAGGGACCTACGAGCTGGTAACCAACGCCACGTACAACTTCCTAGGCCTGGCCAGGACGTGGTATCAGGCGAACGGTCTGGCCCTGGCGGGAGGAGCGACGTCCTCATCGTCGGGCAGCTCCTCGTCGAGTACGAGCTCCTCGTCAAGCTCGTCGACGACGACCTCGAGCACTGACTACACCAACTACATCATAGGCGGTGTCATCGTCGTGGTCGTGATCGCGCTCGCAGCAGTCTTCGCCAGGCGCAGACGCTAGTCAGACCAGCCACCGGAGAGGCCGGCGGCGGTCTTTCTCATTTTAAATATCTCGCAGTGAGCGAACACCCCAGATGGGACTAGGCAGATACATCGCTCGGCGCGGGGTCAACCTTATAGTCCTGATTCTGGTCATAGTCGCGTTCAACTTCTTCCTCTTCCAGATCCTCCCGTTCACCACCTCATGCCCCGGGCAGACCTACAACCAGTGCGTCCAGATCCTCTACGTCCCTCCGGCACCGGCCAAGGGCGGCAACGCGTCGGCGATCATCGCGCACGAAAGGGCCCAGGTGATGGCCCAGTTCGGGTTCAACCAGCCCTTGGGCACGCGCTTCGTCCTCTACTTTGAGGACATGTTCACGGGCCACTATGGCTTCAACATAGGCGGTCTCCTGGGCGGCCCCGTCTGGCAGACGGTGACCGAGAGGGTGCCCTATACCCTCCTCCTCCTGGGCTCAGCGACGATCTCCGCCTTCATCATAGGAATAGGCGTCGGCGTCCTCGCCGCCGCAAAGAGGGGCAAGGCCTTCGACGTCGGCTCCCTCGCGACCTTCCTGTTCATCAACTCCCTCCCGGTATTCTTCCTGGGGGGCATCCTCATCGTGCTACAGATAGTGGTCATCGGCAAGGCCTACGTCAACCTGGGCACCCTCACCCTGACCAAGTACGGGGCGGCGGCCATCGTCCCCACCCTCCAGGCAATGTGGCTCCCGTTCCTCTCGCTCACGCTCGTCAGCATAGGCGGGGTCTACCTCACGATGCGCGCGACGATGATCGACGTCCTGGGCGAGGACTACATCACGATGGCCCGCGCCAAGGGCCTGGACGAGAGCACCGTCCTCTACAAGCACGCCTTCAGGAATGCGATAATACCGATCGCCACCCTCTTCGCCCTCTCGATAGGATTCATCCTGGGGGGCGCGCTCCTGACCGAGACCGTCTTCGACTGGCCGGGCCTGGGCCTGGCGATATACGAGGCCGTGGTGACCAACGACTTCCCCCTGGAGCAGGCCATGTTCTTCATAATCGCCGTCATGGTCCTCATAGCCAACTTCGTCGTCGACATAGCCTACGGGTTCCTGGACCCGAGGATCAAGGCCGGCTAGAACAAGAAGGGAGCGATGGGCGACGAGCGAGAGAAAGCCCGGCCAGGGCGCGTTCATGCGCGGCGCGAGGAGGAACGCCCGGCTCTTCCTAAAGTCAAAGATAGGGGTCATAGGCCTGGCGATAATCCTCTTCTTCGTCATCCTCGCCGTCTTCGCGCCTTACATCACCACCAACAACCCCGTCTTCGGCTACAACGTCTCATCCCCCTACTCCGTCCCCGAGTGGGCGACCGTCTTCCCGAGGTACCACGACCTCGCCGTCACCTCCTACCCGGTCGACGCCAACTCCTTCGCCGGGCCGACCGATGTCTCCCAGTTCAGCTACGCGGGCTCCAACATCGCCTACGCGGCGGCCCCGCTCGTCGGGCCGCCGGGGAACCTGACAAAGTACTCGGGGAGCCTGATGGTCAACTTCTCCGCGGCGGCTGCGCCCGCCGGGCAGAGCACCAACCCGTATCTCCCCGGCGGCCAACCAGTCTTCGTCATGACCAAGTCCTTCCAGTACACCACCAAGCCGCCCACGAACTTTGTGGTCAGCGCCTTCGTAGACCCCGCGTCGATGACCAACGTCTCGGCCGTCTACGTCAACTTCAAGATGCTGGCGCCGAACGGCGCCAACTACTCCTTCAGCTCGCTGGGCTCCTACGCCCTCAAGCAGGAGGTGGAGATAACGCCCCAGCAGTTCGGGGCATGGAAGAACGTCACCATCCCGAGCGGCCTCCTCCCGCTCTCTGGCCTCCCGGGGTTCGAGGGATCCTCCAACTCGGCCCAGGCCGTCTTCAGCCAGACGGGGACCTACACCTTCTCGATGGAGCTCCAGGTCGTCCCCAGCGGGTCGCACGCCCGCGGGACCTTCTATCTCACAGGCGTGACATTCCACATACTGGGCAAGGCCTATGGCCTCCTGGGGACGGACATCTACGGCAGGGACCTCTGGTCGCAGTTCGTCTGGGGGTCGCAGGTCTCGCTCCTCATCGGCGTCCTCTCTGCAGTCGGCGCCGTGGGGATAGGCACGGTGACCGGCCTCGTCGCCGGCTACCTCGGAGGGGGGCCTGACGAGCTGATAAGCAGGGTGACCGACTTCGTCCTCGTCCTCCCGTTCCTGCCCCTCGCCATAGTCCTGATCTCCTTCCTGGGCCAGAACCCCGCCCTCTACCAGAACATCTACGCCTGGGTCATCGGCTTGTTCGTCGTCCTCTCCTGGCCGGGGATCACCAGGATAATCAGGGGGCAGGTCCTAACAGTGAAGGAGAGGCCCTACGTCGAGGCCTCGAGGGCCCTGGGCGGCGGGCCCATGCACATCATCAGACGGCACATCTTCCCGAACGTCATGGGCCTTGTCTACTCCCAGACTGCGCTGAACGTCTCCGGGTTCATCATCCTCGAGGCGGCGCTCGACTTCCTCGCCGTCGGTATCCACCCGATCAACACTGTGACCTGGGGCCTGACGCTAACCAACGCCCTCTCCGACGCCCTGACGAACTCGACCGTCGACTACGCCTGGTGGTGGTTCCTCCCTCCGGGTTTCGCGATCGCAGCCCTCTCGCTGGCGTTCGTCCTGGTCGGGTTCGCGCTCGACAGGATATTCAACCCGAGGCTGAGGGCGAGGTGACCTTGGGCTTGTCGACAAAGACAGGGCGCCTCGGCGAGACGGTGCTGGAGGTGGACGACCTCACGATGCACTACACCACCTCCGCCGGCGAGGTCAAGGCCGTCGACGGCCTCACCTTCTCGGTGAGGAAGGGCGAGGTCCTGGGGATCGTGGGGGAGAGCGGTTGCGGCAAGTCCAGCCTCGCCCTCACCATAATGAAGCTCCTCCCCTCTAACGCCAAGATAGTCTCCGGTAGGGTGCTGGTCAAGGGCGTCGACGTCGTCCCGATGTCCGACTCGGAGATGCGGAGGAAGGTGAGATGGAGCCAGGTCGCGATGATCCCCCAGGGGGCGATGAACTCGCTCAACCCCATATTCAAGATCGGCGACCAGATAGCAGAGGCGATCCTCGCCCACAGCCCGACGTCCAGGGGGGAAGCCCACAGGAAGGCGGCCGAGCTCCTCTCGCTCGTCGGGATCGACCCGTCGAGGGCGAACAACTACCCGCACGAGTTCAGCGGGGGGATGAAGCAGCGCGCCATGATAGCGATGTCCCTCGCCCTAGACCCGACCCTACTCATCGCAGACGAGCCCACCACGGCACTCGACGTGATAGTCCAGGCCGGAATTGTCAAGCTCCTCCTGGACGTCCGCCAGAAGCTGGGCGTAGCAATCATGCTGATCAGCCACGACCTCGCGCTCGTCGCCCAGATGAGCGAGGACGTCGCGATAATGTACGCCGGGGAGTTCGCCGAGTACGGTAACAGCCGCGAGGTCTACCACTCGCCCCTCCACCCCTACACGATTGGGCTCCTCCACGCCTTCGCCGACATACGCAAGCCCAAGGAGAAGCTGGCCTCGATCCCTGGCTCGCCCCCCGACCTCCTGACCCCGCCGAGCGGGTGCAGGTTCAGGACCAGGTGCGCGTACGCCCAGGACCTTTGCGCCTCGAGGGACCCGAAGCTCGAGGAGGCCTTCCCCGGGCACTTCGTCGCCTGCCACTACTGGAAGGACATCAAGGAGGGGCGCGCGCCGCGGACGCGCTCTTGGGGGTCGACCCGGTGAGCCAGGACGGAGGCGAGGCCCGCGACGAGGTCGTGCTCGACGTCCAGCACCTCGTCAAGTTCTTCCCGGTGAGGCGGAGCTTCTCGGAGACGCTCCGCGGCGCCAAGGCGGACGTCGTCCATGCCGTCGACGACATCAGCTTCAAGGTGATGCGGGGGAAGATAATGGGCCTGGCCGGCGAGAGCGGGTCTGGCAAGACCACCGTCCTCAGGGCGATACTGATGCTAACCGAGCCCTCCTCGGGCTCCGTCTACTTCGATGGCGTCGACGTGACCAAGGCGCGCAAGGGCGAGATGAAGAAGCTCAGGCCCCGCCTCCAGGTCGTCTTCCAGGACCCCTACGAGTCGGTCAACCCCCGCATGACGGTCTTCGACATCGTCTCCGAGGGGCTCTTCATCAACAACCTCGTCTCCTCCCGCGCCGAGGCCGAGGAGAAGGTCATCAAGGCGCTCCGAGACGTCCAGATCATCCCGCCCGAGGAGTACCTCTACAGGTACCCGCACGAGCTCTCGGGAGGGCAGCGCCAGAGGGTCGCGATAGCCCGCGCCCTCGTCCTCGACCCGGAGATAATCCTGGCCGACGAGCCGGTCTCTATGCTAGACGTCTCGATACGAGCCGAGGTCCTCAACGTCCTCCTCGCGATCAGGGAGAAGCGGGGCATCTCCATCCTGATGGTCACCCACGACCTCGCCCTCTCAAAGGACGTCGTCGACGACCTCGCGATACTCTACCTTGGGAAGATAGTGGAGACCGGGCCGGCCGAGGAGGTCGTCGGGACGCCATACCATCCCTACACGCAGGCCCTCGTCGCCGCCGTCCCCGTCCCCGACCCGGGCGGCCCCCAGATCAAGGTCCTCGCAAGCGGGGAGATACCGACCAACATCTCCCCACCGAGCGGGTGTAGGTTCCACACGAGGTGCAGGTTCGCGAAACAGATCTGCACCGACGTTGAGCCCCCGCTCACGGCGGCGACCCCGGGCCACCAGGTCGCCTGCCATTTTTGGGACCTCGCCAGGCAGACCTACCTGAGCGAGTCCGACGCGAGGTGAGGACCAGCTGAAGCCTCTCCCGACCGCGGACCACGTCCCGAGGGTGGCCGCCGTGGCCCTCCTCGCCGCCCTGCTAGCCTCCTCCTCCGCCCCTCCGGGAGCGTCCGCGCGGACGATCGGGATACAGGCCAACGACACCTTCGTCTACAGCTATGAGGTCTACACCACCTACGCGACGCCCAACGGCAACCAGACCTCGACCCAGTACAACCAGTTCAGCGTCTCGGTGCTTTGGACGAACACGACCAGGCCGCTAGGGGAGGTGGCCTACTCCGAAGCGATAACCGAGGTGAACGGGACGACCGTCACCTCTCCCTCGGCCCTGCAGAACACGACCACGATATTCGACCCGTACAACAACGACACCTACCTGGGCAACATAGGGTTCTATCCCTTCGCCTATACCGACCTCGCCCCAGGGACCGCGGACGACCTGAACGTCTCGCTGACCGTCCTCGGGACCCCGGCCGGAGCCCTGACGGGGCCGCAGCTCGTCAACGCCACCGTCGCCCGGGGCGCGGGAGAGGTCCTGGTGAACTTCACGATCTTCGCGTCGGCTGGCACGCCGCCCTCCCAGAACGTCCTCCGCTACAACTCAACGACGGGGGTCCTCACGCAGGGGACGACGTACACCCACTTCTTCGACGTCGAGAAGAACTTCATCTACACGCTGGTCAGCTCCTCCCACGTCCCGTCGGGCATCTTCAACCCCAACGCGGAGTTCCTTGTAGCCTCGGCGGCGGTAGTGGTCGTCGGCATCATCGCCGTCTGGAGGGTCACATCGGCGACCGAGAAGGGCAAGTTCGCAAAGGCCAGGAGGAAGATGAAGAGATGAGCGCAGGGGGCAGGCCTTAGATGTTCCCAACCGGCGCCCGCGCCAAGAGGGCGAGGCCCTCCTTGCTCAGCCTCGGACTCTCCCTCGCCGTGGCCGCCTTCGTCTCGTACCTGGTCGTCTACCTCTTCGAGGGCTCCTCTTACGTCCCCGTCTCTGTCGCCGTCGCCACCATGGCTGTCGTCTATCTGCTGAGGTCCAGGGGTCTCAGGCGGAGGCTCCCCACCCCCCACGGAGCCGGCCTGGCGGAGACAATCGGGCCGAGGGAGATGGCGAGGACGGGGGCGCTGATGGTCCTCGGCGGAGTCGCCGTCACCGTCCTTCCGCTCGCAACCGTCTTCTTCTTCCCGGTCGTCTTCTTCGTCCTCTACCTCGCCCTCCCTCTCGGCCTCTCGCTGGCGGAGATCCTCCAGTTCGCCTGGATCGCCAGGCTCGAGGCGAAGACGGGCGCAGAGGTCTACTCCGTCACCGAGCCCACCGAGGTGGACGGGAAGAGCGCTCTCATCAAGACGGCCTCGCTCCACCCCAGGGACCCATGACCACGCGGCCTGCGCGGTGGCGCTTATCCGCCCCGGCCGGAAGGAGGGGGGTGCTGTGAGGAAGAAGAGCAAGGGCGCGAGCCCCCGGGTGCGGACGTTCGACGTCCCCGTCCCCCAAGAGACGAGCACCCCGAGGGAGCGGCTCGAATCGAGGCTAGGGAGGTCCGCTGCGGCGAGGGCGGCCGCCCAGGTCGCCAGGGACCTCGGAGTGCCCCAGGACACGGCCCCGGAGGTCTCGGCCGCGCTGGCGCTGACCAGGCTGGGGGCAGACCTGGGCGAGGTCGCCAGGTCGCTCAAGTGGGACGAGTTCGAGGACTACTGCGCGATGGCCATCTCCGCGGCGGGATACTCCGTCAGCAGGAACGTGAGGCTCCGCAAGCCGACGCGCCAGATAGACATCGTCGCCGAGTCGCCGACTCTCGTCCTCTCGGTCGACTGCAAGCACTGGAGGAGGGGGGCGGGCGCGAGAGGCCTGGCCGAGCCAGCCCTCGCCCAGGCCGAGAGGACGAAGATCTACAGCCAGAGGCTGGGGAACGAGGGCAAGGCCTTCCTTCCCGTCATCCTGACGATGGAGGACAACTTCGTGAGGTCGGTCGAGGGCGTCCCGGTCGTCCCGCTGCAGGCGCTGAAGGAGTTCCTTGCCTCCGTCAACAGGTTCGACGACTCCTTCTCGTTCGTCAGGCAGGGGAGTTGAGCGGCGTCTCAGTCAAATGCCTTCAGGTCATGTTTTGTATCCGTAACTCTGTCACTTCATAGACGCCGTTCCAATCGGGGTGGCGGAGCATATTAAAGTCGACTCCGCTCCCGAACGGTGCTTGGTGCTCCATCCGGGCAAGAAGGCGATAAGGGCGCTCGGCGTGGCCGAGAGCTTCCGTCCCGGCGACTCCGAGTCGGTGCTGGCCGGCGTCGTGATGAGGACCGACCTTGTTGTCGACGGCTTCGCGATCGGGGCGGCCACGGTCGGGGGCGACGACGCGACCCGCTCGGTCCTGAGGATGTACAAGGGGCTCAAGCGGGAGGACGTCAACCTCATCATCCTCTCGGGCTGCGTCATCAGCCGCTACAACATCATAGACATCGACGGGGTCTCCAGGGCCTCCGGCCTCCCGGTCGTCTGCCTGACCTACAACGAGACCGCGGGGATCGAGGACGCGATACGGAGGAACTTCCCCCACCCCGAGGAGAGACTGAAGATGTACGCAGACCTCGGCTCGAGGAAGCCCGTCCTGCTCAGCACGGGCCACAGAGTGTTCGTCCGGACCGCGGGAATCTCGGACGCAGACGCGAAGAAGGTCCTCGACGCCTTCACCCTCCAGGGGGTCCTCCCTGAGCCCGTGAGGGTGGCGAAGCTCCTGGCAAGGGTCTGCTCCGCCAAGAGGCCGAGGCGGAGGCCTATCCGGACTTGACTATGACCTCGCCCTTCATCCAAAGGTGGAGACTGCAGTCGTACTTGTACACGCCGGGCACGGTGAACGTCATAGTGTAGGTCTGGCCGGACGAGATTATCCCAGAGTTGAAGGTCGCGGCCCCGTTGGGGACCGCGGTCGATGTGACCGTGTGGGCGGAGACGTCGTCGTTCGTCCAGGTCAGCGTGTTGTTCACCCCTATCACCACGGTGACGTTCCCCGGCGAGAACCCTGAGATCGCGGCGGTTGAGGTGGAGTTGCCGCCCGCGCCCTTGGGCATGATTATCGGGAGCGCGTTGGCCGGAGGAGCCGTGCTAGACGAGGACGTGGTGGTCGTGGTGGACGACGAGGACTTTGAGCTCGAGGCCCCCCCGCTGGAGCCCGACCCAGCGACCACGACTATCGTCCCGACCATCGTCGTGGGGTGGACCACGCAGTAGTACGGGTAGGTCCCCGGGGTCGTTATCGTGAAGGGCCCCTTGGTCACGTTGTATGCGATGACCCCCGTGTCGAACGGGCAGGTCTGCGGGCACGTCTTCATCGTCGCCGAGTGGAAGATCCCGCCTCCCTGGGAGTCGTTGTTCAGGAACTGGAAGGTGTTGTTGACCCCTATCACCAGCTTCGCGACGTCTGGCGTGTACGCGGTGGTCGTGAGGGTCGCCGCGCCGAAGTTGATGTCGATGGTCACGCAGCTGGGCGGAGCGCACCCCGCCGCGGCGGTGGTTGTCGTCTTGTTGGTGCAGCTGTTCGACGTGCAGTAGACGAACTGGTAATACCCGACGGCCGAGACCGCTATGACTACGATTACAGTTATAGCCAGGGCGACGGTCAGAGAGCCCTTGGGCTGACTCATGCGACCTGAGGGCTCGCAAACGTATGGCTAATAAAATTTTAAGGTCCGGACGGCCCGCTCGTAACTTCTTTAAACTTAAAAACGCCTCTCGGCTGTGGTTGAACTCGGCAGCAACCATTTGTTTGAACTTGCGGTAGCGAGGCGTGGCTGTCAGGGAGTCGCCTAGATGTCCGAGAAGGTAGCGAACAGCGCCGCGCCCCCCGCTCCTCCTGCCCCCCCGGCGCCGCCTCCGCGCCCGGCCTCCGCGCCCCCGGCGAAGAGCAGGCGCAGGTTCATCACTCTAATGGCAGTCGTCGGCGGGCTCCTGGCGCTGGCCCCCTGGGGCGCGTTCGGATCCTACCTACAGGCCTCGGTGGGCGGCTCGACCTCGACGACCAAGCCGCAGACGATCGTTCTTGACAACAACACGTCGGAGAACGGCAGCGCGGCGGGCAAGACGGTCAACGTAAAGGACCTCACGAGCTTCCCGCCCAACACTGCTTGGGTCATGACCTATCCCTCCTCCGGTGACCCGACCCTCGACGGGCAGAACCCGAACACCTTTGTAAAGTTCCAGCTGATCAGGCTGCCCACCGAGCTGGGCGGGGGCAACCCGGAAGCCAGCGCCTTCGTCGCGTTCAGCAAGGTCTGCGTCCACCTCTGGTGCAGCCCCAACTATGGGGGCGGCCTGAGCAACCCGCCGCCGGAGCACCAGGACTACGAGTGCCCCTGCCACGGCAGCCTGTACAGCGTCGGGGCGACCTCCAGCCACAGCGCGGCGGTCGGCGTCGCCTTCGAGGGCCCGGCCGCCGTCCAGCCGGCGCCAACCAACGCGATCCCAATGCTCACGCTCCAGACCGACTCGTCGGGGAACCTCCAGGTCGTCCCGCCCATATGGGACGTCGACCACAACGGCGTGATCGGCTACGGCAGGAACTCGGCCAGCAACGCGATGTTCTCGGGAGGCTACCAGCCTCAGTAGAAAGGAGAGCGATGGGAAACGTCCTCTGAAGACGACAAGAACAATCAGCAGAAGAAGGCGATCCCGACCCCTCCCAAGCCGGGCTCTGTGGGGGCGGCCGGCTCGCCGGCCACCATCACCGCGGCGCCGTCCGCCAGCACTCTTCCTCCGGCCCCCAAGCCTGGGGCCCCTCCGCCACCTATCCCTCCGAGGCCGATGGGCGCCGCGCCTCCTCCACCGATGGCGCCCCGCCCGCCCATGGCCCCGTCGGCCGCGCCCAAGCCCCCGCCTCCGCCGCCCAACATGGTCGTCGAGCTCTGGGACTACATCATCGGCAGGTTCGAGAGGACCGTCTTCTTCGGACTAAAGTTCACCTTCCCCAAGAAGTTCGTCAGCCCGCTGGGCTTCCTGGGCGTCCTCACAGCGATGGTCTTCCTCCTCCTGGGGATCACCGGCGGCCTGCTAATGATCTACTACGAGCCTACCCTGCCGGGGTGCGGCAGCTTCTCCTGCGCGTTCACCAGCGTCTCAAACATCACGAACACCATCCCGTACGGGTGGCTGCTCAGGGACATCCACTACACCGCGTCCAACGCGATGGTCCTCCTTGCGGCGCTCCACCTCTACTACCAGTACTTCAGCGGCAGGTTCAAGATCAAGAACGAGGTGATCTGGGTGACCGGAGTGATCTTCGGCCTGGTCACCGTCCTTGAGGCGTTCACCGGCTACGACATCATCTTCAACCAGAGAGCAGGCCTCGCGATCGAGATTGGCGCCTCCCTTGCCAACTCGTCGCCCTCGATCGGCCCCGTCACCGGCTCGCTCATCAGGCTCTCGACCTTCGGCTCAGGCTTCAGCGACTTCATCCTGAGGCTCTTCGCCGCGCACGTCTTCATCCTCCCCATGGTCATGCTCCTCTTGACCTTCTTCCACTTCCCGCGCTACCTCGTCTTCGACCTCCCGGTCGTGGCCTCTGTCATGGGCGGCATCTTCGTGATCGGGGCACTGTTCCCGGTCCAGCTCGGGACTGCATACAGCCCAGGGAACGGCCAGCTCACCATCCCCGAGTGGTACCTGACCAGTCTCTACGCCCTCCTGCGCACCGAGCTGGACAAGTTCACCATGGCAGGGCTCATACCCGTCCTCATGCTCCTTATGTTCGCGGTCGTGCCGTTCGTCGACACCTCGAAGAAGATGTCCTGGAAGGAGAGGCCGTTCTTCGCAGCGCTGGGCATCACCAGCATCGGACAGGTCCTCGCGACCACCGCCTGGGGCGCCTACGTCAACCCAGACACCTCCCTGAGCACCCTCCAGAGGCTCTACGTCCCGCCGACCCTCTACTTCGGGTCGATGCTCGTGCTCACCGCCGTCTGCTTCGGCCTGACCTACTCGGTCATCAACTTCATCAACGCCAAGGAGAAGGTAAGGAAGGCCCTCCAGCCGATGAGCTTGTCCTTCCTCTCGAGGGAGTGGCTGACGGCGATACTCTTCCTCCTCATCGCAGTCCAGGTCATAATGAACATCTTCGCCGTCGAGGCCGTGGGGAGCGGGTTCAACAGCATCGCGCTCTTCGAGCTGGGCGTGATATTCATCAGCTTCTCCGTGATCGCCCACCTGTACAGGTACAGCCAACAGCTACCTTTCTAACCGGCCCTCAGGTCCGCCTCCAGCTCGATGAACCTCGGACCTATCAGCCGGACCCTCCTCACAGCGCTGACGACCGTCCCGGGTGCCACCGCCTCGACCTCCCTCCTGAGCGCCGCCTCGGCCTCCTCCTCGTCCTCGCCGCTGACGTGCCTGTAGTAGTTGACCACGCCTCCCGCCTCTAGCACGGAGAGCGCGACCGGAAGGAACTCGTTCGACCTGGACGGGTGGGGCATGAGGATCCTGTCGAACGCAACCCCTTCGACGTAGTTGGGAAGGTCGAAGGCGTCCGCCCTGATCATCTCGACCCGCCCCTCAACCTTGTTGAGCCTGTTGTTCTCCAGGTGGTAGGCGAAAGCAGCCTCGTTGAGCTCGCAGCTCCAAACCCTGGTCTTCTTTGCGATGAGTATCGAGAACGGGCCCACCCCAGCGAACATGTTCAGCACCCTCTCCCCCTCCCCGACCTGGTCCGCTATCCTCAGCCTCTCCGTGGAGAGCCTGGGGGAGAAGTAGCACGTCTCGACGTCGAGCTTCAGCCTCAGCCCGTTCTCCCTGTGGACCGTGGTCGTCCTCTCCTCCCCTCCGAGGTGCCGCAGCTTCCTGAGCCTGAACTCGCCCTCGATCCCTCCCTCCTGGCCGTAGACGCACCTCACGTTCTTCATCTCGGCGAGGATCGCCTCCGCCACCTCGCCCTCCTTCCCCTCCGAGCCTGGCCTGAGCTTGACTATGGCGATGTCCCCGATCACGTCGATCCCGCTGTCCAGGGCGGGGAGGCTCCCCTTGAGCTTCGTCGTGGGCTAGCCACCCGGAGTGGTCAGGCCGCCTCTTCCTCCTCTTCCTCGACCTGGGGCTCCCCGGGCCTGGCCGCGTAGTAGAACTGCCCCCTCTCCTTCTGCTCCCTGTCCCTCTTGCTCCCCGGCTTGTTGACCCTCGGCCTCCCGCTCTTGACGTCCCTCCTGTAGGTTAGGCCTATCTCGCCCAGGAAGGTGTTCATCCCCTCCTCCTTCCCGAGCGGCGCGGTCGCGGAGCCCTCCCTCCCGGGGTCGCCGGTGAAGACCAGCATCCTGTCCGAGATGAGGTCGAGGAGCTGGATGTCGTGGTCGATTATCACGGCGGTCTTCCCCCTCGCCTTGACCAGCCTCCCCATGGCCTTCGCGATGACGAACCTGTCCTCCACGTCGACGAAGGCCGACGGCTCGTCGAGCGCGTACAGGTCGGCGGCGGCGGCGAACGTAGAGACAATCGCGAGCTTCTGTAGCTCCCCTCCGCTGAGGTCGGAGACGTTCCTCGGGAAGAGCTTCTCTATCTTGAGAGGCCCCGCGAGGTAGGTCTGGAGGTTGGGGTCGTCGAACCCCTTCCCCACCTTCTCCGTGATGAAGTCGAGGACTGTCCCGGAGTAGTCTGACTTTAGGTACTGGGGCTTGAGCGCTATCTTCACCCCCACGCTGACCTCGCCCGAGTCCGGCTTCTCCTCGGCGGCGAGCATCCTGAGGAAGGTGGTCTTGCCGAGGGCGTTCGCCCCTATCGCCCCGAATATCGTCCCCGCTGTGAGCTCTCCGCCCTTGGCGTCGAGCTTGAACCCCGGGAACGATTTCTTCAGTTCGCCGTACTTCGCCAGCACCTCGGCCGACTGCTGGGCTTCGACGCTCGTGGTTACGTCGAAGGTCACCGGCTTGTCCCTGAACCTGGTGTTCTCGTTGGGGAGGAACCCGTCGAGCAGGGCGTTGATCCCGCTCCTGGATGGATAGAGCGAGGAGACGATCCCGTACACGCCCGGCTCGCCGTAGACAATCTGGACGTAGTCGCTGGCGTAGTCGAGGAAGGTGATGTCGTGCTCGACTAGGAGGACGTACTTGCCCTTCTCGGCGATCGACCTGATCAGCTTCGAGACCGCCAGGCGCTGGTATACGTCGTTGTACGAGGAAGGCTCGTCGAAGAGGTACATGTCCGCGTCCTTGAGCGAGGCAACCGCGACCGCTACCCTCTGGAGCTCGCCTCCGCTCAGCTCCCCGACGTTCTTCCCCATCGCCTCCCCCAGCCCGAGCGCCTCTACCACCTCCTCTGTCTCGCCCGTCTCGTCCATCTTCGCCAGGAGCGATGCCACGTCCTTCTTCCAGACCTCGGGGAGCTTGTAGACAGCCTGGGGCTTTAGCGATATCTTCACCTCTCCCGCCTCCACCCTCTCGAAGTGCTCCTTGAGCTCCTTACCGCTCAGGTACTCGAGTATCTTCCTCCAGTCCGCCGGGTGCTCATAGTCGCCCATGTTGGGAACGAGCTGCCCCGAGAGTATCTGGAGGGCTGTGGACTTGCCTGTCCCGTTCCTGCCGACGAGACCGACGACATGGCCCTTCCTCGGGGTGGGCAGCCTGTAGAGCCGGAAGGTGTTCACCCCGTACTGATGGATCTTGTCCTCGCTCAGCTCCTCGCTCAGGTTGAGTATCGTGATCGCCTCGAAAGGGCAGACCTTGACGCAGATCCCGCAACCTATGCAGAGCGGCTCGGAGATCACCGCGAGCCTGGGCTTGCCCTCCCCAAGGACGATGCACTCGTCCCCGTTGATGTTTACGGGGCAGTCCTTGATGCACTCCAGGCCGCACTTGTCCGAGTGGCAGAGGTTCTCGTCTAGCCCCGCTACCCTGTGCACCATGTCCGGAGGGGCACCGCCCTACGCGCTGTCTTTGAGTCTTTTCGCGATGGGGCAGAAGCTGTGTATCGCCGGGTCGCTCGCCAGCCCGAGACCGTCGTAAGAGTACCTCTTCCTCGTCTCCCTCCACACCTCGGTCTCCGAGGCCTCCCCGTTGAGGTGCATCATCTCGTGCTCCTCTATGATGGGCCGGAGCCTGCACGTCGTGCACATCTCCTTGACGAAGGCCACGCCCCGGCCCGCGGAGTTGAAGAGTATGGCAACGCCCGTCCCTCCCATCAGCCATATCATGGCGAGCGCCGCGTAGATCCCGAACGCGCCGTCGAACATTGAGGACACGACCGCGGTCGAGGAGAGAAGGACTACCCCGAGCGCCAAACCCTCCCTGCCCCGGGGGAACGAGAACCCTATCGCCCTCCTCGGTAGCGACGAGATCAGAAGGGGTGGGATGAGTATCCTGAGCAGCTTCGACAGCGGGAGAACTAGGACCCCGTCGACCGCAGCTATGGGCGTGGGGAGGCGAAAGGCCTGGGCCAGGGTCGAAGGGCCCGCATCTCGTCTTGGATGGCCGCCGCTAATCGTGCCCTTCGGCCCATCGCCTTCCGAATTCTCCATGGGACCTTCCGACATGAACTAGTTTCCAGTTCGCTATTTATGCGTGCTACTAGATTTGTCCATGACCTTCCTAAGTCTCGACGCGACCTTCGACTGGAAGCCCTTGAACTCGCCAGGGTTCTTGGGGGTCAGGTCGAGCGAGAGAGGTGAGATGGAGATCGCCCTCCTCTTGTGGACGGTGTACGCGTCAGAGTCCCTCCGGAAGCTCGGCAGCCTCGAGCCCCATATCCAGTAGTACGGCCTTCCGCGCGGGTCGTTCCTCTCGAGGACCGAGTCCCTCCACTTCCTCGCCTCCAGGGTGGTTATCTTGACGGGCGTCTTCCAGGTCGTCCCCCATGGGAAGTTGACGTTGAGCATGTCCGCGCCTCTGGGCATGCCGTGCTCGAGCACCTCGCTGATTATCTCGGCCGCTATCCGCGCGGGGATTGCGAAGTTGGGCTCCCTCCTACCATGAGGTATCGTCTTCCCCGGGGGTATCTCCATCGAGAAGGCGATCGCGGGTATCCCGAGCAGCGCGGCCGAGAGGGCTGCTGCGACGGTCCCAGACGCGAGTATGTCCTGGATCGTGAGGTTCTCGCCCAGGTTTATTCCCGAGACCACGGCGTCGGGCCTCCTGGGAAGCAGGTTGTGGATGCCGATCATGGTCGAGTCCGCCGGCGTCCCGCTGACCGCGTAGCAGACCCTCTTCCCCACGTGCACCTTTGTGACTCGAAGCGGCCTGTTGAATGTCAGGCTCATCGCGGCCGCGCTCTGCTCTCCCTCGGGCGCGATTATCATGACGCTCCCGAGCGAGGAGGCCGCATCGGCCAGGGCGGTTATCCCCGGGCTGGTCACCCCATCGTCGTTCGAGACCATGATGAGGACGTCTTCGTCCAAGCGTTTTCTACTCCAGCCGTCCCTCGAGGGCCGAGATAAGGCATATGCGCCCTCTGTCTTGCGAAAGGAGACAGAGATGGCGCCAAATCTCGTGCATCGGATAAAAACTTAGGCACAATGCTAATAAGCACACCAGAGGTCAGCATTACCCAACGTGACCGGTGCATGAGCCAGCAGCAAGTCCAGCTCAAGGTATTGGAAGCCTACACGAGAGACGTAGGCCGAGGCGTGGCCAGGATCGACTACGACGCCATGGACGCCCTCGACGCCTCCACCGGTGACGTAATCGAGATCAGGGGCAAGAGGCGGACCGTCGCAAAGTGCCTCCCCCTCTATCCGTCCGACGAGGGCAGGGGCATCGTCAGGATAGACGGACTCATCCGGAACAACGCGGGCGTGGCGATAGGGGACATGGTGATAGTCAGGAAGGTAAAGGCGCCGCCAGCTGAGAAGGTGGTCGTCGCGCCCCTCGAGGCTGTCCCTCCCATCGACGAGAGGTACCTCGCGGACACGCTGGAGAGCGTCCCCGTCACAAAGGGAGACAACGTCATGATACCCTACTTCGGCGGCAGGCTGACCTTCCAGGTAATGGGTGTGAGCCCGGTCGCAGAGGCGGCCCTCATCACCCAGAGGACGGTCTTCGTCATCTCAGAGAAGGGAGAGGCCCTCCGCGGGGTCCCGCAGGTCACTTACGAGGATATCGGCGGCCTCAAGGACGAGATCCAAAAGGTCCGCGAGATGATCGAGCTCCCGCTCCGCCACCCCGAGATATTCGAGAAGCTAGGAGTAGAGGCGCCCAAGGGAGTGCTGCTGTACGGCCCGCCAGGGACCGGAAAGACCCTGCTGGCCAAGGCCGTGGCCACTGAGAGCAACGCCCACTTCATACCCATCTCCGGCCCTGAGATCATGAGCAAGTTCTACGGCGAGTCAGAGGCGAGGCTCCGCGAGATATTCAAGGAGGCCAAGGAGAAGGCGCCGACCATCATATTCATCGACGAGATCGACTCAATCGCCCCAAAGAGGGAGGAGGTCACCGGCGAGGTGGAGCGCAGGGTTGTCAGCCAGCTCCTCTCTCTGATGGACGGCCTCGAGGCAAGGGGCAAGGTCATCGTCATCGCGGCGACCAACCGCCCGAACGCCATCGACCCGGCGCTGAGGAGGCCAGGCAGGTTCGACCGCGAGATAGAGATCAAGGTGCCCGACAAAAAGGGCCGGTACGAGATACTCCAGATCCACACCAGGCACATGCCGCTCACCCCGGACGTCGACCTGGAGAAGCTCGCGGCCGTGACGCACGGGTTCGTGGGCGCGGACGCAGAGTACCTCTGCAAGGAGGCCGCGATGAAGACCCTCCGCAGAATGCTCCCAGAGCTGAAGCTGGAGGAGGAGAGGCTCTCCCCGGAGATACTCGACAAGCTGATCGTCACGATGGCCGACTTCGAGGGCGCGCTCAAGGACGTCATGCCATCGGCGATGCGCGAGGTCTACCTGGAGACGCCGGACGTAAAGTGGGCCGACCTCGGCGGGCTCGAGGGGGTCAAGCGCGAGCTCCAGGAGGCCGTCGAGTGGCCGCTCAAGTTCTCTGATCTCTACAAGGCGATAGGCTACAACATGCCCAAGGGCATCCTGCTCTACGGGTCGTCAGGCACGGGCAAGACGATGCTGGCGAAGGCGGTCGCCACGGAGAGCGAGGCCAACTTCATCAGCGTCCGCGGCCCCGAGCTCCTCAGCAAGTGGGTGGGTGAGTCCGAGCGCGGCGTCAGGGAGGTCTTCCGCAGGGCGCGCCAGGCGGCACCTTGCATCATCTTCTTCGATGAGATCGACGCCCTCGCCCCGACCAGGGGCATGGGCGGGGACAGCATGGTCACAGAGAGGGTCGTGAGCCAGCTCCTCACGGAGCTAGACGGCATTCAGCAGCTCGAGGGAGTGGTCGTCCTCGCCGCGACCAACAGGATAGACATGGTCGACCCGGCGCTGGTGAGGCCAGGACGCTTCGACAAGGTCATCCCGATACCGATGCCCGACAAGGAGTCCAGGCGCCAGATACTCCAGATCAACATGGAGGGCAAGCCGATGTCCAACGAGGTCAAGAAGGACCTCCAGGCGCTGGTAGAGATGACCGAGGGCTTCAGCGGGGCTGACGTGGCCGCGCTGGTCAACACGGCCGTCTCCATGGTGCTCCAGGAGTACGTCGCAAAGTACCCGAAGCCAGACGACGCGAAGAAGCACCTCGATGAGGCGATAGTGACCTATGACCACTTCAAGGAGGCCGCGAAGAAGGTCCGCTCGTCGCGCGAGAGCAAGCCGATGGAGAAGGTCGCCGTCCCCTACTACCGCTGACCTCCTGGGGAAGCAACAAATCTTAACCGTCGCCAACCGCCAGCGGGCGAGCTAGTCCGGGATGTCTTCGCAGGAAGCAGGCGTGATAGGGAGGGGCACCTGGCTCGACCGGGTCGCCCACGAGCTCCTCGAAAGGGAGAATGCCCTCGGCAGGGACACCTCGCTCCTCAGGGTCGAGAGCGGGCTGGGCGCCTCGGGGATCCCGCACATCGGGAGCGTGGGTGACGCGATCAGGAGCTATGGTGTCAAGCTAGCCCTGGAGACGGCCGGATACAAGTCAGAGCTGATAGCGTACTCTGACGACCTCGACGGGCTCAGGAAGGTCCCCGCGGGGTTCCCGCCTTCTCTCAAGGAGTATATCGCACACCCCGTCACCCGCATCCCCGACCCGTTCGGGTGCCACCCTTCCTTCGGGGCGCACACCGGCGGGCTTCTGCGCTCGGCGCTCGATGACCTGGGGATCCCCTACAAGTTCATGAGTGGGGCGGAGGTCTACAAGAAGGGCCTGCTCAACGAGCAGATCAAGAAGATACTCGACAACGCCAAGACCGTGGGCAGGGCGATCAAGGACATCACCGGCCAGGACAAGTACCTCGAGGTCATCCCCTACACGCCCATCTGCCAGAACTGCGGGAGGCTCTACACGACCGTGGTGACGTCGTACGACCCAGCCTCGGGTATCGTCCGCTACAAGTGCGACATCGCGGAGATCGGCAACGCGATGGTCAAGGGGTGCGGCCACGTCGGAGAGAGGAAGGTGACCGAGGGCGAGGGTAAGCTGGTCTGGAAGAGCGAGTTCGCGGCCAGGTGGGCCGCCCTGGGAATCAGGTTCGAGGCCTACGGCAAGGACATCGCCGACTCTGTGAAGGTCAACGACTGGATATCCGAGCACGTCCTTGGCTACCCGCCTCCCTACCACGCAAGGTATGAGATGTTCCAGGACAAGAGCGGGAGGAAGGTCAGCAAGTCCGTGGGGAACGTCATCACCATCCAAGACTGGCTCAACTACGCCTCACCCGAGAGCGTCAGGCTCCTGATGTTCAAGCGCATCGTCGGGGCGAGGAACATCTCGGTCGACGACGTCCCTGTCTACATGGACGAGTTCGACGAGCTGGAGGATTCGTACTTCGCCAAGAAGAGGGACCAAAACGCGATGAAGGACGCCAAGCTACGCGGCTTGTACGAGTACACCATGCTCCTCCAGGTCCCCCAGAAGCCATCGCTGCACGTCCCGTACAGGCTCCTCGCCGAGCTGGCCTCGACCGCCCCCGAGGGCGCCCTCGAGGAGTACGTCTCGAAGCGCCTTGTGGCGTACGGCCTGATCAAGGACTCGCCGAGCGAGGCCCTATTGACAAGGATCAGATGGGCCGCCGCATGGTCGAAGAGGGAGGGGACCGTCACCCAGGCCGCCGAGCTCCCCGAGCTCTCCGTCAAGCAGAAGAAGGCCCTCCAAGACTTCGCCGCTCAGCTCTCCAAGGCCGCCACCGCCGACGAGATCCAGGGCGCCGCCTTCGCCGCGATGAGGGGTAACGGCCTCCAGGCGGGGGAGTTCTTCCCACTGGTCTATGCGATCCTCCTCGGCTCGCAGAAGGGACCTAGGCTAGGCGCCTACGTAGTCGACGCCGGGCCCAAGACCGTGGCGGAGAAGCTGGCACGAGCCGTCTCCTCTTCTAGAAAACATAACTAGTCTCCCTCCGCGACGCCGTTCAGGGCCCGTAGCCTAGTACGGATCAGGGCATCAAACCGTGCTCGGTGTGTTAGCCTGCGAAGCTGGGGGTCGCCGGTTCAAATCCGGCCGGGCCCGCCAACCTTCCATCCTGTCCTCGCCCTTCAGGCGTCCCAGACCTGACCGGTCACAAATAAATCCCCCAACAAAAGCAGACAGTCCATGAGGCAGAGGCGGCCCCTTTCGGCTCTCGGCACGTGCGCCGTCCTCGCATCCCTCCTGTTGGTCTCGGCCGCCCCGCACCCCGCCAGCGCAGCTACCGCGGTCTCGGGGATATCTCATGTGATCGTCCTCTTCCAGGAGAACCACACCTTCGACAACTACTTCGGGACCTACCCGGGGGTCAACGGCCTCAACGCCCCCGGCGCCCTGGCGGAAGCGCCAGGCGGGCCCGGCGCGAAGCCATTCCTCCTCACGAGCGCTACGCCCAAGAGCATGAACAACAGCTGGACGTCTGCCCACAAGGCCTACGACGGCGGGAAGATGGACGGGTTCCTCGGCGCTCAGGGCGGGTCGAACCAGACAATGGGCCACTTCGACTACCACCTCATCCCCTACTACTGGGACTACGCGTCCCAGTACGTCCTGATGGACAACTTCTTCTCCTCGGTGATGGGGCCGAGCCTCCCCAACCACGTCTACATGATCGCCGGGCAGGCGGGCGGCCTTACCATCAACTCCCGGAACGAAGAGCTGAACTTCACGTCGAACAGCATCCAGGATGGCACCATGGAGTTCCAGTCCGCTATCAACGAGCTCCAGGCGGCCAAGGTCTCGTGGCGCTACTACGCCGGCTACTACTCGGAGCTGTCCAACTGGAACCCCCTCCCGACGATGGCCTCCATCAAGGACAACCAGACCATGTTGAAGAACCTGGTGGACACCGACCAGTTCGTAACAGACGTCAAGAACAACAACCTCCCCAGCGTGTCGTGGGTGATGCCCGAGAGCGACGAGGTCAGCGAGGAGCCACCGGGCAACGTGACCCTCGGCGAGCTGGCGGTGACCGCCGAGATAAACGCCGTGATGTCCAGCCGCTACTGGAACTCCACGGTCATCTTCCTGACCTGGGACGACTGGGGAGGCTGGTACGACCACGTAACTCCTCCGCAGGTCGACGGCTACGGCTACGGGTTCAGGGTGCCCCTGCTGGTGATCTCGCCGTACGCGAAGCAGGGCTATGTGGACGGCACGCAAGGCGACTTCACCTCGATACTCAAGTTCATCGAGACCACCTTCCACATACCGACGCTCTCGACCCGCGACGCGGCCGCCGGCAACATCCTCGGGGCTTTCGACTTCAGCCAGAGGCCGAGGGCGCCCCTCGTCCTGCCGGGCTCCTTCCTTCCGAACCACTACCCGCTGACCTACCGGAACGGGTCTGTTCTCGCCCCGGTGCCGCGGGGACAGCCGGGCGTCCCGTCAGGGACCGTATCCGACTCCGACCTCGAGTACACTGGGGTCCTGGTCGCCGCCGTCTCGGTGTTCGTCCTCGCGTGGGCGGTCCTCTCGCCGAAGAAGCCTCCCGCCGAGGCGGCCCCAGAACCCGTCTCGCGCTGAGCCGCGTCGCCCCTATTGGCCTAGCCTGTGCAGCACTAGGAGGGCGCGGAAGGTTATCATCTTGCTCGGCCTCCCCGCCTTCTCCAGGCCGAACGGCGTGGGCGCCTGCGAGACGTGCTTCCCGTACCATTCGGCCATCCCTCCCTCCAGGTCCGGGTGGACGGCGTCCAGGTTCCACCTCCCGTCCGGCCTCCTCTTGCTCTTGAGGAGCGAGACCGCCCCCTCCAGCCTGGGGTCGTCGCCGAACCCTAGCGCGGTCATGAAGTCCAGCCCGACCAGGAGGTCGTAGTAGTAGTGGACCGGGTAGTGGAACCTGTACCAGGGCTCGTACCTCGCGCCCTGCTGGTCCATCGACTTGCGGAGGTAGAACTCCGCGCCCTTCTCCACGGCAGTCTTGTACCCCTTGCCCCACTTGTCGCGCGGTAGCGCGGCGAAGGCGCTCATGCCCTCCCAAGAGTCCAGGTTCCCTCCCGACCCGAAGCACGACCATCCGCCGTTCTTCCACTGGTTATCGATGAGCCACTCGAACCCGCTCCTCACCTTCGGGTCGTCCTCGTACCCGAACTTGACCAGGGCCCTTGTGGTGTTCCCGGCGATGCACAGGTGGCTCCTCTTCGACCCGTCCGCACCGAACCCGCCGTCCTCCTTGGCGAACCTGTCCCTCCACGCTTCGGCGGGGCTCCTTATCCTCGGGTCCTCCTTGGTGAGACCGAGGTCGGAGAGTATCAAAAGCATCCAATTCGTCGAGAGGTACTTGGGCCTGTACAAGTTCTCGCCGTGGACCCACCACCCGCCGTGCTTCTGCTTCGCGAGGATGTCGGCGGCCCACCCCGTCTTGCCGATCGCCTTCTTGGCGGCCTTTACCTCGCCGTCCTTCTCGGGCCGCCCCAATATCTGCGTCAGGGTCAGGTACCTGATCGACGGCTCGTCCTCTTCGAGCAGCCAGTCCACCGCCTCGTCGTCCTTGGGCGCCACCACCTTCCGCGCTCACCCCTCCCCGCGCCCTGGGGCGCACCAGCGGTGCATCCTGGACAGCGCGCCATAGCAGAACGCCAGGGACCACTGGATCCCCGGGATGCCCGCCGCGTACCTCCCCGCCTTCGGAGAGAGCGCCCGGACCAGAGGGAGGATCGCGCTCGAGCCGCTGGCCACCGCCCCTCCTCCCGACCTGCTCAACCTCACCAGGTGGAAGGAGGCGTACCTGGCCTCGGGCGGGACTCCCTCGAGGAGCCCTGCCTCGTCCGCCTCGGCGATGGGCATGAACTCTATCCTCCTCGCCGCGTCGAAAAAGCCCACCAATGCTCTGAACCTAGAGCACGGCCCGCACGCCGAGTCGTACGCCAGGATGAGGCCTCCCCTCGCTTTCATCTTTCCGCTTCAGCTTCCCGAGGCGATATAAGGCCTAGTGAAAGTAATAGTATCGTCGGCCTAGTTACTCTGGTCGTCCCACAATAGATTAATGCCCGCCCGGAATGGCCCCGTCTGGTCTTGTCCGCCATCGAGGTGTCCTCCCTCCAGAAGGCCTATGGCGCATTGAAGGCTGTGGACGGTATCTCCTTCTCCGTGAGCCAGGGGCAGGTCTTCTCGCTCCTCGGGCCCAACGGCGCGGGCAAGACGACGACCATAGAGATACTCGAAGGACTGAGAGAGAGGGACGGCGGCGACGTCAAGGTGCTCGGGTTAGACCCCTGGAAGCAGGGGTACCAGCTCCACAAGAAGATAGGCGTCATCCCCCAGGGGTTCAAGTTCGTCGACTACGCCACCCCCAAGGAGGCGATCAGGTACTACGCCGACCTCTTCGGTGTCAAGGCCGACCCGGAAGCGATACTGAAGAAGGTCATACTCGAGGAGTCGGCGAACGTATACTTCACGAGGCTCTCGGGAGGGCAGAAGCAGAAGGTCGGCCTGGCGCTCTCTTTGGTCAACGACCCGCAGCTCGTCTTCCTCGACGAGCCGACCACGGGGCTCGACCCGCAGGCCAGGAGGGCGGTGTGGGACGTCATACGCAACCTCAAGAGCGAGGACAGGTGCGTCCTCCTCACAACGCACTACCTGGACGAGGCCCAGGAGCTTGCCGACCAGGTCGCGATAATGAACCACGGCAAGATAATAGCGGCCGGCACGCCGGACCAGATAATCGACCAGCACGGGTCGGGCAAACCAGGCGAGAGCCTGGAGGACGTCTTCGTCAAACTCGTCGGGGAGGAGGGCCGGAGCGACACGGGGGAGAGCGTGGCCTCCGCCCCGAGGAGAATGTTCTAACTTGGTCAGCGGGCGCAGGATAAAGGCCGACCTGACGGTCTTCGGGCGCGGATACCTGCGGAGCCGCGTCGGGCTCTTCTTCTCCCTCATCTTCCCGATAATCCTCATCCTCCTCTTCGGGGCGATCTTCTCCGGGACCGGGTCGAGCACCGTCCCGGTCTATGTGCAGAACAACGACGGCAACTCCACCGCGAGCTTGGGCTTCATCCAGGCGCTCAACCAGACCAACACCATGTCCATCACGCAGGTCTCGTCGAGCGTGAACTTCACCCAGTACCTCGCTTCTCACTCTGGGTCGGCGGGGATATCCATCCCGGCCGGGTTCCAGGCCGACCTCGGCCAGAAAGAGCCCGTCAACATCACGATCTACGGCAACCCGACTTCGAGCACCAACGGCATAGTCATTGGCGTGACCAACGCCGTTGTGAGCGCCTTCAACCTGGGGCTGGCGAAGGCGTCGGCCGTGGTCGGCACCGCTCAGGTCCCCGTCGCCTCCAAGACCTTCAAGTACATCGACTACCTCGTCCCAGGCCTGGTGGGGTTCAGCGTCCTCACGAGCCCGATGTTCGCCCTCACCAACATCAGCTCCCAGTACAAGCGGGACAAGATCTTCAAGCAGCTCTCACTGACTCCGCTGACAAAGACCGAGTGGCTGATCTCAAAGATAGCATGGTACATCATGCTCACCATAATCTCATTCGTCCTGATGACGGGCGCGGGCACGCTCTTCTTCGGGGCGCACATAACGTACGCCCCGGGGATAGTCCCGTTCCTCCTGCTGGGGCCTTTCCTCTTCGTCTCCCTGGGGATGCTCGTGGGGACCGTCTCGAAGAGCGTCGAGTCGGCGGCCGTGGTCGGCAACCTGATCACCTTCCCGATGATGTTCCTCTCAGGGACGTTCTTCCCCGTCTCCACGATGCCCGCCTACCTCCAGAGCCTCGCTCACGTCCTGCCCCTCTTCTACGTGATCGACGGCTTGAACAACGTGATGCTCTACGGGAACTACGCCGCCGCGCTGACCGACGTGGGGGTGCTCGTCATACTCTCGGCCATCGTCTTCGGCCTCGCGGTCCGGTTCTTCAAGTGGCGCGAGGACTAAGCTGCCTTCGAGCCATAGGCTTTATCCCGAACCACGGCCCGCAAGGGCTCCATGCCATTCCAGATCCAGGCGACAATCACGTGCTACCTCCTCCCGGGCGACGGGGCGGTCGCGCAGGCGGAGTTCCTGAAGCACATCTCCGACCCGGGCGAGACCTACATCATAGCCTACGGCTTCACCCTGGTCCCGATGATCGACGACCTGATCGCAGCGCACCAGAACGGCGTCCCCCTCCACATCTTCCTCGACCACACCCAGGCAGAGGGCTCGATGGAGCAGCCTGAGGTCCAGCGCCTGGTCGACGCCGGGCTGGAAGTGACGATAGGCACGTCGCCCGCCGGGACCCAATACATCTGCCACACCAAGGGCGTGGTCTCCAACGACGACCCCGTCTGGTGCTGGGAGGGCTCGACCAACTTCTCGCAGAGCGCGTGGGACCAGGTCAATACCGCGATGGTCTTCTCGGCCCAGGCCTGGTACGACAACTTCGTCGCCCAGTTCGTCCAGATCCGCCAGTTCGCGTGGACCAAAGAGGGGCAGTTCCAGGTCATGAAGAGCCCTCCTCCCGGCGTCACCTGAAGCCGCCAGCCTAGCAGATATACGGGGGAGACAAGCCTCCGGGGCGTGGACCTGGGGCTGAAGGGCAGGGTCGCCCTCGTCACGGCGGCCAGCAAGGGGATAGGCCTCGGGACGGCCATGGTCCTCGCCCGCGAGGGGATGAAGGTGGTAATCTCCTCGAGGAGCGCTGACAACCTGGACAAGGCCCGCTCTCGGATCGTCACGGAGACAAAGGCGGATGTCCTCGCCGTCCCCGCCGACATGACCGTCCGGGACGACCTCCTCGGCCTGGTCGACAAAGCTTCGAAGAAGTTCGGCGGGGTGGACGTCCTCGTCTACAACGCCGGCCCGCCGAAGGCGGGCACGTTCGGCGACCTCACCTACGCCGACTGGGAGGAAGGAGCGAAGCTCCTCCTCCTCAGCGCGGTCACGCTCACGCAGCGCGTGGTCCCCCACATGAAGAGCGAGAAGTGGGGGAGGCTCGTGTACATCACCTCCTTGACCTTGCGCCAGCCGGCGGCCAACCTCGTCCTCTCCAACACCGTCCGCCTGTCTATCGCGGGCCTGTCAAAGTCTCTCTCCAGGGAGCTCGCCCCGTTCGGGATAACCTCCAATGGGATCATCCAGGGGTACATCAGGACGGACCGCTCGACCAAGCTCGCCGAGGACATGGCCTCGAAGAACAGGACCTCGGTCGACGACGCCTTCAAGGAGATGGCCAAGATGATCCCGCTCGGCAAGTACGGCGACCCAGAGGACGTGGGGAACCTCGCCGCCTTCCTCGCCAGCGAGAGGGCCTGCTACATCACAGGCGGGATGTTCACCGTCGACGGCGGCTTCATCGGCTCGGTCTTCTGAGGGCGCCTAGAGGTTGCTGGGCTCCCTCGCCGTCAGGTCCACCGCTATCTCGGCGATGTCCGAGCCGTACTCAGCCACCCTCCTCACGCTCTCGAGGACCAGCCTGAACCAGCCCACAGTGCTCGGGTCCATCCCGGGCCTGAGGAGCTCGCCGGTCATCTTCTCGTCTATCTCGGTCACCTTCTTGGTCATGTTGATCGCCTCGTTGGCCTTCTTGGTGTCGAGGTCGACCAGGGCGCTGACCGCCTGACCGAGCACCTTCTGCGAGACCTCGCTCATCTTCATTATCTCCTTCGCTATCTTGCCCAGGGCGTCCACCTTGAGGCTCGGGACTAGCTTCGCTATCCCCGCCGCGTGGTCAGCCACCCTCTCGATGCTCTTGACCGCAAGCCTGTAGCCGAGGCAGTCGCGCGCCGCGACGAGCCCGACCTCCTCGATGATCGCCCTGTTCCGGACCGCCATGTTGAGCTGCCTCACGATGAAGTGGTAGAACCTGTCGACCTCGTCGTCCCGCAGCCCGACCTCCTCAGCGAGGCCGAGGTCACCCGACTGCAGGGACGCCACTGCGTCCTGGACCATCCCCGACGCGATGATGGCCATCCTCTCGATGGCCTTCTTGAGCGGGAGGTCGGAGTAGCCGGAGAGGCACTGGGTCGTTATCCCGTTGGAGGTCTCCTCGACTATCTCGATCCCTATCAGCTTCCTCCTGATCGTCTCCTTGAGGTACGTCCTCAGCCCCGTGCTGGACCCTGCGATCCTCAGCCTGATGACGTCGTACCCCGCCAGGTAGTATGAGATGAACGTCCTCAGCGCGGTATCCTTGTCGTTGTTCTCCGGCATCTCGAGAAGGACCTCGCTCTTCGTCTCCTTCCTCAGATCAGACTTTGGGACAACCAGGAGCGACATGTCCGCCTGGGGGAGGACGAGGACCGCGTCCTTCGCTTTCAGGCCCGCGTCGTTGACCCACGACTTTGGCAGCGAGACGACGTAGCTGTTGCCACCGGTGATCTGTATCTTCCTGATTTCCATTCCGCCGGATGTGCGTATAGTGACTCTATATATCTTGCGGCCTACTTGTTGACTTTGGGCCAATCCAGGGCTCTTCCCGCGTTTGCAGGATGCGATTGGCCACCCTGCAAGAACGAATTCACATAGCATTTTCTTATGAATTACGAAAAGGCACCGGACGAAGGCTGAAAATGCTCCAAAACGCGAGGAAGCGGACTTTTTGCACCGTGAAATATAGAACACCCATAGCGCACGTTGAGCGCTATATTGGTCAATAGAATAATTCGGCGAGCCATATTATGGAGACACGGCCGCGTTCAAGTCGAATATGAAATTCGAAAGAGAAGGAGTAGGAACCGCGGCGGTCGCGGCAATCGTGATTGTCGTCGCTATCGTAGCAGCCGGAGCGGCGTACGTCGCCACATCTGGTTCGGCAACCACGAAGACCGTAACCTCGGTTTCGACTTCGACTCAGAACAACACAGTCACTAGCACACTTGCTGGCGGGTCGACCGTCATAACGACGACCATCAGCGGCACCGTCAGCACCATCACCCAGACGGCGACTTCGACTGCAACGACGACCGCCGTCTCGACGACGACAGCGGTCTCAACGACCTCCGTTACATCTACCACCACGGCAACAACGACAGCTACCAGCGTAACGAGTATCACCACGGTCGCACAACCGGTCCTCCCGGCGACGCTGCCCGGCACGACCACCCCGATCTCCGAGGCCGGCTCTTCGCTGGTCTATCCTTTCTTCCAGCTCTTAGCGGCCAACTTCACCCACATGTATCCTAACGTCCAGTTCAACACCGCCGCAGGCGGCAGCGGAGCCGGACAGTCGGGAGTCGAGGCGAACACCATCAACATCGGCGGCTCTGACCCGTTCCTGACGAACGCGCAGATGGCGGCCAACCCGGGCATCCTCAACATCCCGGTTGCAATCTCGGCCCAGCAGGTCAACTACAACCTCGCGGCCATCCCGGCCACCGACCACCTGAACTTCACGGGCGTAGTGCTGGCAGGGATCTACAATGGCTCGATCTCCTACTGGGACGACCCGGCGATCAAGGCGCTCCAGTCGCCCAGCGTGGCCGGCCTCCTCCCGCACAACCTCATAGTGCCGCTCCACCGCTCCGACAGCAGCGGGGACACCAACCTCTTCACGACCTACCTGTCCGACACAAGCCCCTCCTGGTCCAAGAGCTACGGCTCTGGGAACACAGTGGCGTGGGCTTCCGTCCCCACAGCGCAGGCCGAGAACGGCAACTCGGGGATGCTCCAGGGATGCTCTCAGACACCCAACAGCATAGCATACATCGGCGTGAGCTACCTAGCCCAGGCGAACACCGACGGCCTCGGAAACGCGGCCCTCCAGAACCTGGCAGGCAACTTCGTGCAGCTGACGACAGCGAACGTGAACTCGGCGGTCAACGCCCAGTACGCGAGCACGCCCCCAGACGAGAGGCTCTCAATGATCTACGGACCTGGGGCCACGTCCTACCCAATCGTCAACTACGAATACGCGCTCGTGAGGCAGACGCAGGCCTCCGCGGCTCTCGCGCAGCAGATCCAAGCAATCCTATGGTACGCGACGCTCCCGCAGTACGGCCAATCCTCGTACTTCCTCCAGCCGCTGGGATTCATCGCACTCCCACCCTCCATCGCGCAGCTCACCTGGGCCCAGATCAACTCGATCCATTCGTAAGTGGGTCAGTTGAGCCCGAAGCAAAAGTCGAGCCGTATCGACAAGATATACGGCACAGCGACGGCACTGCTCAGCAGCAGTGCCTTCCTCTTCCTTTTTCTGATTCTCGGGGTCCTGCTGATATTCAGCTACCCGTCCTTCGCCGTCAACGGTTTCAAGTTCTTCGTCTCATCGGTATGGAACGTCCCGACGAACAACGCCATAGTCGTGGTCAACGGCTTCAAGACGCTCCAGGGGGCGGAATACGGGATGACCGTCTTCTTCTTTGGGACGCTGCTCACCTCTCTGCTCGCACTGCTCATGGGCGTCCCCCTGGGCCTCGGGATAGCGATCTTCCTTTCCCAGCTCGCCCCCCGCAGGCTTGCCTCGCCCATCTCCTTCCTCGTAGAGCTGCTGGCAGGGATCCCCAGCGTGATATACGGCCTTTGGGGGTTCATCGTCCTCGGCCCCGTCCTCTTGAAGGAAGTCGAACCCGCCATGGCAAAGTACCTCGGGTTCATCCCCGGGCTCCACGGCCCCGCGTACAGCTCGGGGCTCCTCGCCTCAGGGGTCATCCTGGCAATAATGATAGTCCCGATAATAGCTTCGATCAGCAGGGACGTGATGGCCCAGACGCCGACCGAGCTCAAGGAGGGGGGCACCGCCCTCGGTCTGACCAACTGGGAGGTTACCCGCAAGATAGTGATCCCCTACGCCAAGACGGGGATCGTCGGCTCGATAATCCTGGGCCTGGGCAGGGCCCTCGGCGAGACGATGGCGGTCGCGATGGTCTCCAACGGCGCGACCTTCCTCCCGAAGACGCTCTACTACCCCATCAACTCGATCGCCGCCTTCCTCGCGGTCAACTTCGACGGTGCCTTCGAGGACCCGACCAAGATGTTCGTCTACTCCCTCGGCGAGCTGGCGCTGGTCCTCCTGGCGATAACCATGCTGGTGAACGTAGCGGCCCGGCTCCTTGTGAGGAAGGGCTTCTTCGGGGGCGGCGCGGAACACGTAATCCAGGTGTAAGAGCATGGAAAAGAACGTCTCCCGCGCGACCCCCGACCCCACGCCCACATGGAGGCATCCCTCGGTCGTGGCGAACCACAAGGCGAGGACATTCCGCAGCCTCGTCTTCGCTGGGCTCTGCGTCGCGTGCGTCCTCGCCGTCATGATCCCGCTGGGCGACATGCTCTACATGTTCGCCTACAGGGGAATCCAGGTCATCTCAATCGCCAGGCTGACGGGCAACCCGATATCCGCGACGCCAGGGATAGGCAACGCGATAACGGGGACGGCGATACTGACGGCCCTCTCGGGGGCCATGGCAATCCCCTTGGGCATACTCGGAGGCGTCTACATGGCCGAGTTCTCGAAGGGCGGAAGGTTCTCGGAGGCGCTGAGGTTCTGCGCAGACGTCCTGGCCGGCGTTCCCTCCATAGTACTTGGGTACGTATGCTTCCTCGCCTTCGTCGTCTACTTCAACTTCGGGTACTCGGCGATGGCCGCATCGATCGCCCTCGCGATCGTGATGTTCCCCTACGTGTTCAGGACCACAGAGATCGCGATCAGGAGGGTGCCCGAGAGCATCAAGGAGGGGGCGATAGCGCTGGGGAGCACCAAGACGACGATGATAAACAGGCTCGTCCTGAGGTTCGCGATGCCCGGCATACTCACGGGGGTGCTCCTCGCCCTGGGCATCTCCCTCAGCGAGACGGCCCCCCTCCTCTACACCGCCAACTTCGCCAACTACAACCCCACTTCCCTCTTCCACTCGCAGCTGGGCTACCTTACCGGTGTAATCTATCTGTTCTACACCTCGAACCTCAGCTTCGACGTACAGCTGTCCTACCTGGCCACCTTCGTCCTGATAATGATCGTCGTGGCACTCAACGTCGTCGCGAGGCTGGGCCTGAAGAGGTTCTCGAAGGTATAAATCATGGCCAACGAAGCAACGGGGAGCAAGAACATTTTGATGAACGAGAGACGAGAGACGCAGGGGGCGGTCGCGGCCTCAGCGCAAGGGTTCGCCCCCAAAGCCCCCGGGGAGATGATGAGGCTCGTTGACTTTTCCGCCTACTACGGCAGCCTCGAGGTCCTGAAGCACATCAACCTCTCGATCCTGCAGAACAAGGTTACCGTGTTCATGGGGCCGTCGGGGTGCGGCAAGAGCACCCTCGTGAGAACCCTCAACAGGATGAACGACAGCGTCCCTGGCTTCAAGACTTCCGGCAAGGTCCTCCTGCAGGGGGAGGACATCTACGGGCCGGAGGTCGACCCCGTCCTCCTCAAGATGCGCGTTGGGATGGTCTTCCAAAAACCCAACCCCTTCCCGATATCCATCTATGACAACGTCGCCTTCGGCCCGAAGATTCACAAGATGACGAAGAGCAGGTCGGAGATGGACGCCATCGTCAAAGACAGCCTCCAAAAGGCCGCCCTCTGGGAGGAGGTAAAGGACCGCCTCGGCAAGAGCGCATGGGGCCTCTCAGGCGGGCAGCAGCAGCGCCTGTGCATCGCAAGGGCCCTCGCAGTCAGGCCAGAGGTGCTCCTCATGGACGAGCCCGCCTCCGCCCTCGACCCCGGCTCGACAGCCAAGATCGAGGAACTGATGGTCGAGCTAAAGGAGAACTACACGGTCGTGCTCGTGACCCACAACATGCAGCAGGCCGCCAGGGTCGGGACTAACGTCGCTTTCCTCTACAAGGGAGACCTCGTGGAGTTCGGGCCGGCGGCCGACGTCTTCGAGAACCCCAAGAGCCCGCTCACCGAGAAGTACATCAGGGGAAGCCTCTAGGCGATGCGCCGCGCAAAGGCCCGTCCAGCAGGGAGTGGGTGAAAGTATGCCCCGATTGATGGACCTGGGCATGGAGAGGCTGACGAACCTCCTCCTGGAGATGGGCAAGCTCTCCGAGCAAACGGTCGCGACGGCGATGGTGGCTTACAGGACCGGGAAGAGCTTGCAGGAGGTCAACAAGTGGTCCGTCCAGCTCAAGCAGCTCGACGACCAGGTGAGCGACATGTGCATCGAGCTGATCGCCCGCTTCCAGCCCGTCGCCTCCGACCTCCGCTACATCAAGGCCAGCCTGGAGATATCCTACGGGTTCTACCGCTATGGTCGCTACGCCCATGACATCATGGAGGTCCTCGACACCTTCGGCGACCTGACCACCTGCAACCCGGAGGTTGTGGACGCTGCGGCCGAGAAGACCAAGGAGATGATCAGGATGAGCATCGAGGCGTTCGCAGACCAGGACGTCGACCTCGCCAAGAAGATAACGAACCTCGACGACTACGTCGACAACGCATACAGGGACTACATCCGCTCCCTGATGAAGTCGAGGAAGGTCAACCTGAGGTGCGCCCTCTCCACGACCCTCATCCTCCGCTACCTCGAGAGGATAGCCGACCACGCCGTCTACATCGGGAGGTCGGTGATATTCATCGTCAAGGGCGAGGAGCCCTCGGACTAGGCAGGCCCTGCTCTCCTAGACCTGAAGAACCACAGGCCGACAGCAACTATCAACGCTACCTGGATAACCGACCCCCCTGCGAATATGAAGAAGGCGAGGAACTGCCCCGTAGAGGCGAAGGTGTAGTGGGTCGGCTGCGGTAGCGAGACAGCGAGCGTTATCAGAGCCAGTACCAGCGCGAGGTACGGCGCCCACCTCGCTCCCCTGAGGACCGCCACCGCGCAGACCACCCAGAGGCCCTCTCCGAATGCGATCGAGTAGAACAGCCAGTTCGGGAAGTCAGCGATCCCGTGGATGGTGTAGAGGAATAGCACGCCCAGGACGACAGAGGCGTATACGAGCCACGTGATGGCCTTCTCGACTGAAGCCAACGGGCCTGCCCGATCGGGCTGCGTATATCAAACTTGTTTATAATCAGAACCGCCGACCTCCTCTCAGGTTGGCCCTGGACCTCTCGTCCTTCTTCGCCTTCGACATCACGTCCTTCGTCACCGCGTTCTTCCTGCTCTTCTCCGTCCTCAACGCCATCGGCACCGTCCCACTCTACCTCGCCCTGACCCAGGAAGTCCAGGACAAGCGCGCCCAGATAGTGAGGGAGTCGGTGACCGTCGCGACGGTCATCCTGGTGATATTCGCCACCGTCGGTCTCCTGGTCTTCCAGTTCTTGGGGATAACGATCAACGACTTCAAGATCGCCGGCGGGATAATACTGTTCATCATCGCCATCGACAACCTCAGGGGCAGCCTCTCAAGGATGAGGACTGTCGACGCCACCGAGATCGCCGCCTTCCCGCTCGCGACGCCGCTCCTCGCGGGGCCGGGCGCGATCTCCACCGTGATAATCTTCGCCAGCCCTCCCTACGGCCTGCTCATGGACATACTTGTGATCCTGCTCAACTCCGCGCTCATGTACGCCATCCTCAGCCGGGCGTCGCTCGTCCAGAAGGCCCTCGGGCCCAATGGGACCCAGGTGTTCACGAGGATAGTCGGACTCCTAATCGCGGCGATAGGGATCGCCTTCATCCGCGAGGGGATCGTTGCGGTCGTCCAGTCCCTCGCTCCGGGGGCGGCCTGAGTGGGGAGGGTGAGCCTCAAGGTCGTGGTCTCAGGGCGCGTCCAGGGGGTCGCCTTCCGTGCCTCGATGCGAGAGGCCGCCGTCCTCCACGGGGTCGAGGGCTGGGTGAGGAACAGGGACGACGGGGTGGTCATCGCCATCCTCCAAGGCGAGGAGGCGAGCGTGGGCAAGGTCGTGGAATGGGCGGGGCGGGGCCCGCCGATGGCACGGGTCGCCTCCGTCAAGCTGGAGCGGCTCGAGAGGTACCCTCCCCAGTCGGGCTTCCGCATCCTCGACTAACCGTTAAATCGGGAGGGCGGGGAGCCGGACCGATTGAAGAAGGTCGCCCTCATCAGAGGTGACGGGACGGGCCCCGAGCTGGTCGACGCGATGCTCAAGGTCCTCGAGGCGAGCGGCGCCAAGGCGGAGTTCGTAGAGTGCGAGGCGGGGGCGGAGTGGTGGCAGAAGCACGGCGGCCCGAGCATGATACCCGACGAGACCTGGCGCGCCCTGGAGGCCGCGGAGTGCTGCTTCAAGGGGCCGACGACCACCCTCTCCGGCCCAGGGACCCCGAGGAGCGTGGCCGTGAGCATCAGGCAGAGGTTCGACCTCTACGCGAACGTCAGGCCCATAAAGACCTTCGAGGGCAGGCCGGGCCCCCTTGGCCGCGTCGACTTCCTCATGGTCAGGGAGGGGACGGAAGGCCTCTATTCTGGGATAGAGTACAAGCTCAGCGACGACGTGGCCATCGCGGTTCGCCTCATAACGCGGACAAAGTCGAGCAAGGTCACGAGGTTCGCCCTCGAGCAGGCGAAGAGGCGAGGCTGGAAGAAGCTCGTGGTCATCGTCAAGGCGAACATCCTCAAGATAACAGACGGGCTCTTCCTCGAGGCGGCGAAGGAGAACGCCGAGGACTACCCCGGGGTCGAGGTGGAGGAGATGTTCGTCGACAACTTCGCCCAGCAGCTGGTCAAGAACCCCCAGCGCTTCGACGAGAGCGTCATCGTGGGCACCAACCTCTTCATGGACATCCTCTCGGAGGAGGCGGCAGCCCTGGTTGGGAGCATCGGGATGATCTACTCTGCCAACATCGGCGACCGCTACGCGATGTTCGAGCCCGCCCACGGGAGCACCCCGAAGTACGCGGGGAAGGACAAGGTCGACCCCACCGCGACGATCCTCTCCGCGGCGTGGATGCTCGACTACATCGGGCAGAAGCGTGCGGCGAAGGCGGTCTCGGACGCCACGACGAAGGTCGTCTCTTCGGGCAAGGCGGTGACCTCAGACCTCGGGGGCAAGGCAGGGACGAGGGCGATGGCCAAGGCCATCGCCGACGCGATACGCTAGCCCCGCCTGAGGGAGCGCACGGTGTCCGGCGGGACCGCCCTGAACACGCCCAGCGCGAGGATGCTGCCCACGACCGTGAAGAACACCCTCTCGGGCGGGTACGCGTAGAAGATTATCCCCCAGAGGTGCATCATCCCCGAGGCCGTGTACGCCTGGTTTATCCTGACGTAGACGTTCTCTGTCATTATCGCCCCGGCGACGTGGGCGTTCATGGTAGAGAGGAACACCGTCGCGGCTATCATCACCGCCTCCGTGGCGAACCCCGTCCCCCTCTTGTGGAGCAGGGCGACGGGCACGAAGACGAGCAGCGAGAGCATGTGCATCCAGAGGAAGGGCACCGGGACGCCGTCGACGCTAACGAAGACTGACGAGAGCGGGTCGAGCATGTACCAGGCGTACATAACCAAAGAGAGCCCGGCGACCGCCTTGACCTGGCCCCTCATCGCGAACCCAGCCGTCACCGCCGCGACCACGCCTGGGACGAAGTCCAGGCCGTCGAACCCGACCGGGTGGCCGAGCGCGATCCCCGCGAACGTGCCCACGAACACCGCCAGCCCGCCCTCGAACGGCCCGAGGACCATCCCCACGAGGGGGCTGAAGACCTCCGCCATGGTCAGGAAGCTGAGGTTCCCGATCAGCCTCGAGACTGGTATGAGGCTCAGGACGGCATAGATCGCGGCGAACACGGCTATCGTCGCCAGCCGGCGCGTCCCTATCCGGGAATGCAACCGGGGGCGCCTTCCCCGTTCGAGCCTTAAACCTTTGAACGGCCATTGAGGGAAACGCCGACAATTGTCGCCCACGTGCCTCACCATCCCCAAGGTTTTTGAGGCCGCCACCCCGGTGTCGCCGCGGAATGTCTGGTACCGACGAGCAGCTCAGGCGCAACGCCGAGCTGAAGCTCTGGATGGAGACGAGGATAGGCGAGCTCCAGGAGGAGGTCAACAGGCTCAAGGAGGCGCTGGCCGTCATCGACGCGACCCTCCGCGCCTCGAGCTTCACCCCCGCCGCGCACTACACCCCAGCAGGCCCTCTCCCCCCGGCCGAGGAGGAGCCCGAGCCGATACCCGAGATCCGGGAGCTGAGGAGGGACAAGGGAGGCGAGACGATCGCCGTCGCCCAGGTCACACGGAGCAAGCTCAAGATCGAGCCCGTCGCCGAGGTCGCCCTGAAGGCCGACACGCCTCCGTTCAGGTCGTTCCTCCTGGGCAAGATACTGGCCGGGATGAAGGTCGCCGACGAGGACTCCGTCGCCAAGGGTCGCCTGAAGAAGGGAGAGGAGCTGAAGTACTCGCTCTCCGAGAAGGGAGGTAGGATCTCGGCGCTGGTGGTCGAGAACTACCGCGAGAAGGAGAGGATGAACGAGATACTGAACACGGTGTCGTGGACCTTCTCCCGGATGCTCGAGAAGTAGGTCACTTCCTCACCGTTATCCCACGGACCATCTCGAGGCGCTCCAGCTCCCCTATCACCTCGCCGCCGACGGTCCCCTCGACTATCAGGGTGAGGTTGGCGTCCCTCACCATGTCGGGGTCGTCCGCCAGCGCCTGCCGCACCACCACGCCGTGCCTCGCCAGCACCCCCGTCACCCTCGATATCACGCCCGCGGCCCTCGGGTCTGCCTCGATTATGATGGCCGAGTAGCCGACGCTCGAGACGACGCCGAGGAGGCTCGCCCCCACGGGCGCCAGCCTGGAGAAGACAGAGAAGAGGAACGGGTCCGCCCGGATCTTGTCCGCCGTCTGCTTGACGACCCTCCTGTCCGTCCCCGCGTCCCTCGCGAGGGCGGCGTAGTCCACCTCGAGCCCCCCGACGTATAGCTTCCCCTCGTTCGAGACCCTTATGCCGTACTCCAGCATCTTTCTGACCACCATCACCTTGGAGCTCTGCCTTGCGAACTGGCGCTCTATCGAAGGCCACAGCCCCCTGAGCTGGCTCTTCCTGGCCACCGCAGGCGCGCCTCTCTAGCCCGACGTCGGCGGGGTCTCGCCGTAGGCCTTGGTGACGGTCACGCCGTCCACGAGGACCCACGGGCACAGGGTCGGGGTGTCGACCTCCCACCACTGCACCCACTCCCTGTCCTTCGAGAGCAGCCTGACGGAGGAGAACATCCTCTCCAGGCTGTCGCTGATCCTTATCCCCTTGATGGGGGCCTTCACCTCCCCCTTCTCGACGAGGTACGTGCCGTCCCTGGGGACGGTCGAGAACTCCGCCGTCCTGTAGCTCTTGAACCGCGTGTACCAGTTGCTGGTCAGCACCAGGCCGTGCCCTATCTCCGAGACCATCTCCTCGTAGGTCGAGTCCCCGGCTCCCACCTCGAGGTTCCATGGCGACGGGTCGACCAGGCCAGCGTTCCCCGTGCTCTTGGCCTTGAACCTCTTCGCCGTGGACAGGTTGTGGAGGTAGCTCTTCAGGACGCCGCCCTCCACGACCTTCGTGGTCTGGGTCGGCTGCCCCTCGTCGTCGAACGTCCTCGAGTCCAGGCAGCCGTCCCCCCTCCCCATGTCGGTGAGGTCGACGCTCTCGGAAGCGACCTTCTTCCCCAGCTTGTCGACGAGGTAGGACGTCCCCGCCTCGACGGAGAACGCCGATGCGAACTCCCCCACCAGCCCGAGGAGGTTGGCGGCCACCGTCGGGCTCATCAGGACCTCAAGCCTCCCCTCCTGGGGGAGCTGCCTTGCATTGCGCATCCTCTTGGAGTGCGACCCAGCCCTCTCCCCCGCCAGGCCGGGGTCGAACCCCCTGACGGTGGCTGAGCAAGACAGCCCGTGTCCGCTCGCATCCTTGTCTGTGAAGGCCCTGATGTTGAGCAGTATCTTGGCGCTCGCGTCGCTCCCGACCGTCCCCGTCGTCGAGAGCAGGTGGTGCCGCGTCACGCCAGCCTCGAGGCTCCCCGCCGTCCTCCTTGCGCCCGCCTCGGTCGCCGAGCCCACCGCCTCCTCGACGTAGCCGGAGAGCAGCCCCTCCGCGTCGTCGAGCTTCCTGTCGTGCCCGTCCCTCCCGCCGAACGACATCCCCTTGGCGGGGAGCGGGACGTATCCCGGGTCCTTCGGCAAGCTCATCATGCTCTTGAACAGCAGCTCGATGAACCTCTCCAGGCTCGCCCTCTCGGGGTTCGACGAGCTCCCGATTATCCTCCTCCCGCCCTTCGCGAGGTAGACCACCTGGCCGCTCTCGCTGATGTTCTTGGTGACCGTGACCGAGCTGTTGGCGAACCTCGCCATCCTCTCGTCCGAGAACACCGTCATCAGTATGGCCTCGTCCGCCCCGAGCCTCTTCGCCACCTTGACCCCGAACTCGTTGGAGTCTCCGGGGCCTGCGCGCTTCGCCACGCCACTATCCTCCCATTATCCTCACGCCCGCGAGGAGGGTGTCGGGCCCTCCCGTCCACACGGGGATCCCCTGCTGCGGGTCGCCCTTGCCGCAGGTGGCCGCCTCGAACTCCAGCCTCTTCGTCCTCCCCTTCACGCTGCCCCAGAGGGCCGGGGTCGTTATCTCGAGTATCGGCGCCCTCACCAGACCGGCGGCCTCTCCCCCCTTCACGCGATACGCTTCCAGCCCGGTGTACCTCTGGTTGAGGCGCTTGTCGTCGATGTTCCACTCCGTGAACGACTTGATGTAGATCCCGTCCTTGACCTCCTTGAGCAGCTCCTCGACCGTGGAGTAGTCGCCCGGCTCGACGAAGGTGTTGGACATCCTGATTATCGGCTCCCTGTCGAACCCGACGGACCTCGACGCCCCGTTGTTCCTGACCCCGAGCAGCGATGACGTCGCCCTGTTCTGTAGGAACTCCGTTATCTTGCCCGCGACGATCAGCCTCCTCTTGCTGGAGGCCACGCCCTCGTCGTCCACCGGGCAGTAGCCGTTGGAGTGGGCCAGGGTGGGGTCGTCGCTCACGTTCGCCTCCTCGCTCCCCACTTTCATCCCCAGGCTCTCCTTGGAGAGATACGACTCGCCCGCCTGGGCCCCCTCCCTCCCCAGGATCCTGTCCGCCTCCTGAGGGTGGCCGACCGACTCGTGCGCCGCTATCCCCGAGAGCTCGGGGGAGAGCACGACGTCCATCATCCCCGTCGGGGCCTTGCCCGCCTGGCCGAGGACCTTGGTGAGCGTCCTCGCCTCTCCTTCGACCATTCCCATCAGCCCTATCCTCTTCACCGCCTCGAGGCCTCCCGTCTCCCCCTGCTGGATTATCCTCTGGGCGGCGTCCCCTCCCTTGAGAGCGGTGAGGATCCCGAAGAAGTTGAACCTCGGGACCCTGCTCTCGACCCTCGCGCCGTCGCTCGTGACGATGAACTTCTCCTCGACCCCGACGGTCGCCCCGAGGAACCTGTTGGGGATCCTCACCCCGCCGGGGCCGGCGGCGACCTCGACCACCGTCCCGTCCAGCTCGAGGAGGAGCGACTTTAGCCAGTTGGGGTCGCCCCCCTCGACAGGCTCCTTCTCCTCGACGCGGACCTTCAGCTTCGCGGGCTTGGACTTGCCCATCTCTATCGGCTCCTTCACGAGCGCCGCCGAGGACCTCGCCATCCTCACCGTCTTCCTGGTCATGTCCCTTACCCTGGGCTTGGAGAGGCCGTTCGTAGCCCCGAAGGCCATCGCCCCCGCCGCGATAACCCTGACCGCTATCCCGAAGCTGTCCTCTATCGCGGCCGGTTGGGGGTCGCCGTTCTTGAGGAAGAAGCCCGTCCCCGTCCCGCCGTGCACCCTCGCCTCGGCGTAGGTCGCGCCTCCGCGACGCGCCTCGTCGATGGAGAGCTCGGCCAGGTCCTTGTACTCTTCGAGAAGCAAAGCCTCGCCCGCCGCACCCGTTCGGCAGCGGGGTGCCGTTCGTTATTTCTACCTTGCTGTAACGGGGCTAGACTTCGACCCACTCGTTCCTGATAGGGAGGAGCCCTGTCTCGCGCTTCTCGACCGCGAACTTGAGGAACAGCTCGGGGTGCTCGGTGTGGATGGGGGCGACCCTCCTCGCCCCTATCCCAGCCACCATGCTCCTGAGCTGCTGGGGCATGATGTGGCCCGAGACGTGGATGTGGTACAGCGGCATCCCATAAAAGTCGAGCCACTCTATCAGCCTGAGTTGGTCGAGCTCCATCTCCTCGTTGTAGGGCTCCGACGAGGATAGTATGTAGACGCTCCCTGGCGGCGGCCTCAGACCGACCATCCCCTCCATGTCGGAGAGGGACGTGGCCACGACGTGGCGCGCCGGCTCCGCCATGAGGTCATCCGCGGTGACCACATCGGCCCTCCCCGAGACCTCCTCCTCCCACTTCTCGTACCTCTTCTTGTTCCTCCTGTAGATCACGACGTTCCCCGTCCCGAGCTTCGGGAGGCCCTCGAGCCGCCCGCCGTCGAGGACCGAGATCAGGTAGGCCTGGCGCATCGAGACCGCGAGCTTCCTCTCGGTGGCCATCGCCGCCTTGTGGAACGAGGTCAGCCTGTCTGTGTCCATCCCCGAGAAGCTGGCCATCACCAGCCCCTTGGCCTCGCGGATCACAGACTCTAGCTTCTCGGCAACCTCCCCCTCGCTCGAGACGTGCCCGCCCACCATGTTGGTCGCCTCCGTAAGGAGAAGGTTGGCGTCGCTCTCCCCTGCAGCGCGAGCGAAGTCCTTGGTAAGGTGCGACGCCCTCCCGTGGGCCCTGAGGTCACCTGTGTAGACGAAGGAGCCGGTAGATGTCTCGACTATGAACCCGTAGGCACCCGGTATGCTGTGGTCGACGTGGACCGGCCTTACCGTCAGGCTCCCCACCTTGACCGACCCGCCGCTTCTGAACGTCTTGTAGACCAGCCCCCTGTAGTCGGTCTCGAACGAGGCGCGCCTGGTCTCTGTTATCGCAGCCATCAACCTCTCCGTCGTCTCGCCGCAATGGATGGGGACGTCCCTGTGGACCATCGAGAGGTATCCGTAGTGGTCGAGGTGGGCGTGGCTGAGGAAGATCGAGTCCACCTTCCTCTCACCCGCGTCCCAGTTGTAGACTCCTCCTATCCTCGGGATTATCTCCAGGCTGAGCAGGCTCTCGGGGCGACGCGGGGAGACGTAGGGGTCGGAGAAGAACCTGGCGCGCTGGGAGATCGACATTCCAAAGTCGAGCAGGATCCTCGCGTCCTTGTCCTCGACCAGGACCTTGTTCCCGCCTATCTCGCCGACCCCGCCGAGGACCGAGACGCGAGCCACGCACCGAGATGCGGCCGCAAATATTTAAGCGACCTTCGCCCTGCTGCCCTTCCGGTAGGCCAATGCTCCAGGTCCTCGCCCAGTCCGACATCTCCCAGCCGATAATGATACTCGCGGTCGCGCTCGGGATGGCCGGAATGGCGATACTGATACTCTTCTCGCGCGGGAAAATCTAGCACAAACCTTACCTACCGACTCCTTTCGCGGCGAGACCGATGATACGGGGGATACTCTTCGACCTCGACGGCACCCTGATAGCCCTCAGGGCGGACGGCTCGGCCTTCCGCCGCGAGGCCTCGGCGGAGCTGCGCAGGAGCGGGTTCCAGGTCGACGACATCTCCCACATCTCGGGGCGCAACTATGTCCAGGACCTCCTCGACATGGCGAGGTCCCAGATAGACCAGGGCCTCGTCAAGGACGACTTCTCCAAGGTGAAGGAGAGGACCTACAGGGCCCTTGACTCGCTCGAGATGGGCTGGATCGAGGGATCCCACCCGCTCCCCGGCGCCATGGACGCCCTCTCTGCCATAAGGGCCTCGAGGGGGGACTCGGTGAAGCTCGCCATCCTCACAAACAGCGGGAGGCCGGCCACCAGGTACGCGATGGAGAGGTTCGGGTTCGGCAAGTACCTCGACCGGACATTCACGAGGGACGACCTCCCCGTGATGAAGCCACGACCGGAGGGGGTCAAGGCCGCCCTCAAGGTACTCTCCGTCACCCCGGAGGAGGCCGTCTTCGTCGGAGACAGCCGGGTCGACATCCTCGCAGCCAAAGGCGCGGGGGTCAGAATGGTCTCCGTCCCGACGGGAGGGTACGACCTCGCGACGCTGAGGAAGGACGGCCCAGACCACGAGGTCTCTTCCCTCGCCGAGCTGGATGGACTCTTGGCGACCCTGCGCTAGCCGCTCCTCACATCTCGGCCCGCGAGAACCTCTCCCTGATATCGCGGTTCTCGGCCTTGACCTTCTCGATGTCATCCTTGACGTCGCTCAGCGCCCTCTGGGTCGTCGCCGCCTCCTCGAGCATGATCGCTACCTCCATCGCCCTCCTCCTGACCCTCGGGTCGGAGTCCTTCTCTGCGGCATCCCTCACCGCCCCAAGCAGCCTCCTGTCGAGCAGCTCCGAGACGGCGTCGAGGACCTGAGTCCTCACGGAGTACTCCTTGTCTTCGAGCAGGATGTCCTTCAGGAGGCCGACATCTTCCTCCTCGAGCCAGCCCATCCGCACGAGTCCCTTGAGCGCGCCGATCCTGGCCCGCGTTGGCTTGCCGTAGGGGAGGAACCTCCTCTCGAACTCTCGCGCCTTCGCCTCCTTCACCCAGCCGAGCGCCTCGAGCGAGGCTTCCGTGATCGCCTCCTCGGGAGAGGGCGTCCCCACCGCCGAGGTGAGAACCTCGTAGGCGTCCGGGAGCCGCGCCTTGCCGTACGACAGCGCCGCCTGGCACCTCACGTAGGGGCTGACATCGCCCCTGAGGGCAACGAGAAGCGGCGGGCCGACCTTGGGGTCCTTGAACTCGCCCAGAGCCGCTAGGACCGCCCTCCTGACACGCCTGTGTTTGATCTTCGCGAGCCCGAGCAGCGCCTCAAGGGCGTTCGCGCTCCCTATCTTTCCGAGAGACTTCGCGGCCTCTGACCTCACCGAGTGGTGGTCGGCGTCCCTCTCGACCGCGCCCTCGAGCGCCGCGACCACGTCCGGTTCGTTCTTGAACGAGCCGAGCCCCTCCGCCGCCCTCCTCCTGCTCGACGCGTCGACGCTCTGCGTGAGCTGGGCGAGGAGCATCGAGACGGGCTTGTCGAACTTCACCTTCTTGAGGAGCCACTCCTCGGGGTCGAACTCGACCACCGCAGGCCTCGACGGGAGCTCGAAGTTGAACCTCACGTCGGCCCCGCTGATCACCACCTTCTTGACCGACCTCTCCAACCTCCCCTTGCCCTCCAGGTAGAACACCAGGTCGCAGGGAAGGGAGAAGACAGGCGTGAGGTCGTCCACCTCCTGAGTCTGCCTGACGGCGACCCCGGCGGTCCGCGTCTCCTCGTCCCAGGAGTAGGTCACCTCGAACTCCGGGTGGCCCGCCTTGAGGAACGCCTGGTCGAAGTAGCCTTCGAGCGAGTACCCGCTGACACGCTCCATGACCTCCATGAAGTCGTGGGTATCGGCGTTCGACCTGGCGTACCTGCTGAGGTACTCCCCTACCCCTCTGAAGAAGAGGCCGTCGCCCATGATGTACCTGAGCTGGTGGATCATCCAGCTCCCCTTCTCGTAGGCGTTGGCGTCGAAGACGTCGTCTGACCAGACGTAGACGTCGTCGACTATCGCCCTCCTGTACATGGTCTCATCCTCCTCGAAGTACGTCTCCGCCTTGTTGACCATGTCCCACCTGAACTCGTCCTTCCCGAACTGCTTCTCCGTGAAGAGCGCCTGGAAGTAGGTCGCGAACCCTTCGTTGAGCCATAGGTGCGACCAGTGCTTGGCCGTGACCAGGTCGCCGAACCACATGTGCGCCAGCTCGTGGGCGACCAGCTCGATGTGGTTCCTGTCGGGCCTCGAATACCTCGTCTGGTAGTCCTCCTCGGACTGCGCGTCCGGGAACCTAGTGTCTGTCAGCGTGGTGGCGCTGACGTTCTCCATCCCTCCCAGAAAATAGTCGTGGACCGCGATCTGACTGTACTTCTCGTAGGGGTACTTCACGCCCGTCAGACCCTCGAAGACCTTCAGCATCTGAGGTGTCAGGCCGTAGAGCCTGAGGGCGTCCGCCCTCTTGCTCTCGGGAAAGTAGTACTGGAGCGCCACCCCTTCCGCCTCCTTCTCTATCCTGCCGAACTCGCCCGCGACGAACGAGTTCAGGTACGACGAGTGGGGGACGTCCTCCCTCCAATGGAAGGTCACCCAGCCGTCGCGGCCCTCTTTCCTTGACAGGAGCTTGCCGTTGCTCACGACGATGTTCCCCTTCGGGACCGTGATCACGGTCTCTGACGTCCCCTTGTCGTTGGGGTGGTCGTGGCACGGGTACCAGTACCGGGAGAACTCCGGCTCCCCCTGAGTCCACGCCTGGACAGGCTTGTCGGGGAACTTGTCGTCCGGCCCGACAAAGTACACGCCCTGCTTGGGCTGCGCCGAGTAGTCGACCCTGATGCTGCGCCGCGCCGCCTTGCCTGCAGGAAGACTGACCGACAGGGTCTTCCCGTCGTGGTCGAAGGAGGCCTTGCCCCCGTCGACCTCCACACCCTTGATGGCCATCTCGCACGCGTCGAGGTGGATTGACTTCACGTCGTCCCTGGTCGGGACTAGCGTGGTGGTCACCGCCCCGGCTATCGACCTCTTTACGAGGTCGACCCTGAGCTCGATCTTGGTGTGCTCGATATGGAACTCCCTGCTCGGGTGAAGGTGCCTCGCAGAACCCGGGATGTGGAAAGGCCGCCTCTTGCTTGTCACTGGCGCCAGGGTCATTCGTGGGGTTGAAATGAATGTTTCACCATCGTTTCCACCAAAGGGCGCCTCCCCAACTTATATCGAGCCCGGCAGGCCACGGCGACAGTATGGCAGCGCTCCCCAGGAGGTCGCTGGTGGTCCACTACGCCGAGATAGGGACCAAAGGCAACAACCGCGCCTTCTTCGAGACCCACCTCGAGAAGAACCTCCTAGAGAAGCTCCGGCCCCTCGGCGACTACCAAGCCGAGCTGGTCAACCAGCGCCTGGTGGTCTCGGGTCCGCCCACCGCCCGGTGGGACGAGGCGGTCGCCGCTCTCAAGGAGGTCTTCGGGGTCGCCTGGCTCGCCAGGGTGGTGGAGTGCCCCCTCGACTACCCCAGCGTCAAGGCCGCCGCCGTGGAGGAGCTGGAGGCTGCGAAGCTGGCGACGGGCGCCGCCACCTTCCGCGTCACCTCGCGGAGGGCGAACAAGGGCTACCCGCTCTCATCCCAGCAGATGGCCGTCAAGCTCGGAGAGGACCTCGCGAAGGAGACCGGGCTCGAGGTGGACCTCTCCCACCCCGGGGCCACCCTCTTCGTCGAGATTCTCTCTGACAGGATGATCGTCCACACGCTCAAGGAACGGGGGCCAGGAGGGCTCCCCGTCGGGGTGACCGGGAAGGTCGTCCACCTCCTCTCCGGGGGGATAGACTCTCCCGCCGCCGCGTGGCTGATGATGAAGAGGGGGTGCGACCTGACCTACGCCCACTTCTATGTCGCCCCGAGGCCCGAGGACATCCTGGACACGAAGATGGCCAGGACGCTAAGGTCCCTCGCCCGCTTCGGACCGGGCGGGGGGCGGATGGTCCTGCTGCCTTTCACGGACTACCAGGTCGCCACCCGCGACCTCCGAACCGACTTTGAGCCCGTGGTCTTCCGCCACTTCATGCGGGTCGTCGCCGAGAAGGTCGCCAACCGGGTCGGGGCAGTGGCGCTGTCGACCGGCGACAACCTGGGACAGGTCGCCTCTCAGACGCTCTACAACCTCGCATGCATCGACGCGGGCGCATCGATGCCGATCCTGAGGCCTGTCCTGGGCTACGACAAGTCGGAGATCATCTCCCTCGCGGAGCGGATAGGCACCTACCAGGACTCGATCGAAGAATACAAGGACTGCTGCTCGATCGTCAGCAGGCACCCCAGGACGAGGATGAAGGTAGAGGACGTCCTGGAGGCCTCGAGGAGCTACGACTTCCCGGCCCTCGCCGAGGGGGTCCTTTCCCAGTCGTCGGCAATGAAGCTCGACGCCAACACGGGCGTGGTGTCCGTCGAGCCGGCCGAGCCTGCCCCGAGGGTCAAGGGCCGGGGCTGAGGCGCGAAAACGCTTAAACGCGGTTGGCCGCGCTTCGGCCGCGTGAGGGCGCCCCGGAGCGAGCGTTGAAGCCCAAAGACATCAAGGCGGTAATCCCGGTCGCCGGCCTCGGGACGCGCCTGCTCACGGCGACGAAGGTCCAACCCAAGGAGATGCTCCCAATCTTCGCGAAGGAGGGTGGCGAGCTCTGCATCAAGCCCCTCGTCCAGCTCGTCTTCGAGCAGCTCTTCGACTTTGGGATAAGGGAGTTCTGCTTCGTGGTGGGGAGGGGGAAGAGGACCATAGAAGACCACTTCACACCCGACGAAGACTACCTCAAGCGCCTCTGGGGGAGCGGCCCAGCCCCGTCGAAGGCGGCGATGGCCTCGGCCCTGGAGAAGTTCTACGACCGGGTCGGCAAGGCGAACCTCTTCTGGGTAAACCAGCCCGTCCCGCTCGGTTTCGGGCACGCGGTCCTGCAGGCCAAGGTTTTCGCCGGAGACGACCCGTTCCTGGTCCACGCGGGCGACGCCTACGTCTACTCCAGGGACTTTGGGCACCTCAGGCGCCTCGAGCGTGCTTTCGAGGGGGCTGAGTGCGCCCTCGAGCTCCGTAGGGTTCCCGACCCGCGCCAGTACGGGGTCGCCAGCGGCAGGTCGTCGCGGGGGACGGTCGCGATAGAGGAGTTGGTCGAAAAGCCGAAGAACCCGAAGACGAACCTCGCGATCACCCCCGTCTACCTCTTCAGGCCTTCAATCTTCGGCTCCATCGAGGGGGCCGGTAGGGGGGTCGGAGGAGAGATCCAGCTGACGGACGGCATCTCCGCCCTCATAAGGATGGGTAAGAAGGTGGTGGGGGTGGAGCTCCAGGCCAGCGAGTCCTGGATAGACATCGGAAACCCGACCAGCTACTGGGAAGGGTTGTCCATCTCCCACGAGAACGCCCTAGCCTGAGGGCCGGCGAGCCACTCTCTATATTAACCCCGGCAGAGGAATCGATGACCATGAACCGCCGCGTCCCGAAGGTCATCGCCATCGCCGCGATGCTCCTTGTCACCTGCGCCCCACTGCTAGCTGCTCCTGCTTTCGCCCAATCGCAGGGCAACCAGGTGGGAGTCAAGAACAACTGCCCGCCGGGAGCGGCAGAGTGCGATGTCCCCGCGCAGGGCTCCGAGCCAGTCTGGGCGACGGTGAACGCCCTCGCCCAGGAGAACTACCCAGGGGGCAATGAGGAGTTCGACGTCTTCGTGATCGACTCCGCGACCAACCTCTACGAGACCGTGACGGTCGACAACATGACGCTAAGCTCGCCGTTCTACAACAACTTCGGGATAGGCCTCCCGACGACGCTCAACCCAGGCCAGTCGCTCCTATCGACAATCGACCTCCCCATACCCTCCAACTACACCCAGTCCAGCTTCACCGCTAACCTCGTGATACATGCTAGGCTGTGGAACGGCACAGCCTACAACGCGGTGACCCTTAGCGGTACGGCCCCCGTCAACGTGATACCGTACGGCGGCTCGGCGTCCAAGACAACGTCTACCAGCGTCCAAGTCTCCAGTTCCGGCACCGTATCCACGACGTTCTTCGCGATCGGCGTGGCTGCGCCCTCGATAATCGTAATCGTCCTCCTCGCCCTTCTCATCCAGTCGAGGTCGCGCCCCAAGGTCGCGGGCGCCTGAGCTACCCGTCCTCAGACTAGCAACGGGGACCGTTCCCCAGCTCGGCGACCAGTCGGACGGCCTCCTCTTCGCCTAGCCGCCCAAGTCGTAGAACTGCAGGCTTATCGTGACGGTGTCGTTCTGCCCGGACAGGTTCTTGAAGGTCATCGCGTAGCCGTTCTGGGGGAGTAAGGCAATCGTCGGGGGCAGAGTCAACGAGGCCGTGATGTTACCGTTGTAGACCTGACCCGCAGCGGTGAGGAAGCTGCCTATCTTGGCGCTCCCGATCACCAGCGAGGTGAGGCCGGTCACCGTTATCGTCCCGTTGAGCTGCACTCCGTCTGGGTCGGAGACGGCGATGTTGTAGGCTGCCGTCCCTCCCGCGGGGATGCAGCCGGTGAAGCTCGCGGTCTCTGTGTCAGGCACCCCTATCGCGGGCTGGGGCGAGTTGAACACGCAACCAGTCGTGGATGTGCTCGAAGACGAACTCGAGGAGGTCGCCGCTGACGACGTCGAGGAGGACGATGTGGTGGTCGTCGTGCTGCTGGTCGTCGACTTGCCCGAAGTGAAGAGGATGCCTACCCCAACCGCAACGATCAGAACGACGATAACCGCACCCGCAGCCACCATCCTGCCTATCGCCGGTCGAGAGCTTCTGCGCATGCTGTCCGTCCCGTCGAGGACTTTCATATTTAAGGCGTCTACAGGGGTCGAGTCCCGCCGCGAGGCCTATGCTTCTGCTTTGAACTTGCCCTTGGTTCCTATCTCTACCATGCTGCAGCTTATCTGATGGGTCCTGCTCTCGCCGTCGAGGACCGACGGCAGTGCCATCTTCCCATTGACGTAGTATCCCGCCGAGCCGGAGCTGAATGGCTTGGTCTTCCCCCGCGAGCTCGCGTCGACCATGCCCAGAACCTTCCCGTTGTCGTCCTGGATGACGAGTTTCAATCCCATGTTCGGTCGCACCGAGCCATCCAATATAACTCCTACTCGGTGCGTCGGCCGCCAGAGCCGCAATCCATTACGATTAAATGTAGATTCTCTTCGCCCGCTACGTCCCGGCATGTCCGTATCTCCTTGGAACGGCTCGAGGACCAACCACATGGTGGTCTTCAGCGGCAAGGCCGGGAACTCGCGCCACATCGCCAAAGGAATCGCCAAGTCGCTCGGGCTCGAGGAGGCGTTCGAGGTCCACGCCGAGGACTTCGCGGACAGCGAGGTCTACGTCCGCCTCCCCCTGGAGAAGCTGAAGCGCGACCTCTTCGGCGCGCACGTCATATATGTCCAGACGACCGTGCCGATGGAGAACCACCACTTCATCGAGATGCTCCTCACCCTCGACGCTCTGAGGCAGGAGAGGGCTGGATGGATCGACCTGGTGATACCATACCTCGTCCACGCGAGGCAGGACAAGGTCTTCCACCGCGGCGAGGCGCTCAGCATCAGGGCGATACTTCGCGCGATAAAGGCGATGCGCGTCGACCGCATCTTCACCATAGACGTCCACTTTTGGAGGAAGGTCGGGCGGGTAGACTTCGCGGCGACCCAGATAGGACCGATTTCGATTGACGGTTCGGAGCTGCAGATGTACAACCTGACTGCCACCCACGCGCTCGCCACATACGCCAAGGAGAAGCTCGGGATCGACCGACCGATCGTAGTGATCCCCGACAAGGGACACAGGCCAGTCGCCGAGCCGGTGGAGAGGTTCTTCAACGCCTCCCCAGACGACGTCATACTCTTCGACAAGGTGAGAAGGCGGGACGACGTCTCGGTCTCCCTCGCCTCAGGCAAGAGCGTGCCCGACCTCTCCGGCAGGCAGCTGATACTCTTCGACGACATGGTGGGGACGGGCACAACAATCGCCAAGGTCTCGACCTGGCTCAGGAGCAAGGGCGGCAAGGACATCACTCTGGCCTGCACGCACGCCATCAACCACAAGCGCAAAGCGCCAGGGGAGAAAGAGGCAATGTCCACGCTGGAGCGGCTGAAGAGGGCAGGGGTTACCAGGATAGTGACCACCGACACGATCAAGAACAAAGAGCCGATCACGAAACACATCGTACCGGTCGCCCCCATCTTCGCGGACGCCCTTCAGAGGGCGCTGCAAACTCCGGTGGTAAAGCAGGTCACCGGAAAGCCATAGAAGACAGACCCGGATTGCGGATTCTGGGGGCTTAAGATGCGGCCTGCGCGCGGGTAGCCCCCTTGAACAGGAAGGGAGGGGCCGGCGCGACGGCGGCCGGCATCGCGGCCGTCATCATTGTGGGAGCCGTCGGCGCGATGATGTTCGAGGGCAACTCTCAGCAGTCCCAAGGCGGGTCGGGGAACATCGGGAGCGCTTTCTCCAACGGGATCGGTGCCCTGAAGAGCGGACTAGGGTTCGCCGCCGGAGGCGGCCTCGCCACAGTCGAGGCGGCAACGGTCGGGCTTATCGCGGAAACCTTCACCGGAAGCGCGCCAATACCGCCCACGTGCAGCGCAACTCCGAAGAACTCGTACATCGAGCTAGTGAACACCGGCTCGACAAAGGGGATCGCCACCGGAGTGACCATCACCTACGGAGGCCAGGTAAACGGCTTCTCGATATCTGGCCCGTGCGCGATAGGTCCGGCTGGATCCTCGACCTCGACGATGTACGTCCTCTTCAAGGGGCCGAGCCAGCTTCCCAACTCTTCTGTCCCGGAGGCTGGTCAACCCTTCGTGGGCAGCGTGACGCTCTCGAACGGAGGCCGCCTTCCTTTCACCGGCAAGTTCTACTCCGGCTACCCTTCGGTCGCCACTTCCGGACTCTCCATCATCGCCGCCGACTTCACGGCAGGCAACCCGACCAATTCGTCCTGCGGGTCGACGCCGGAGGTGGGCCACTCTTACATCATGCTCAACAACACAGGAACCGTCGGAGCGAACGCCACGGACGTCACCTTCTACACCAGGAACGGCACTAGCACGATCCCCGTCCACGAGCCTTGCGTGATCGGACCCGACGGAACGGCCTCCGATGTCGCCTACGTCCTGTTCGGGTCTGACAGCAAGATGAACTTCGCCGTCACGCCCGGTCAATCTTTCAACGGGACCGTCTCTCTTTCGAACAGGTCGGACGTCCCATTCAAGGGCGTCTTCCAATAAACACGGGCTCGTTGTGGACGATTTGTCTGAATCAGAGGTTCATTCGGATTATAAGCAAATTCTTGCAAGTGCCTGACGGTAGAAACCCCGGGTCGGAGAGGCCCAAGTCAGGGTGCTCAATATTTTCACCCGCGGCGGTAGTCCCCGTAGCCGCCGAAATCTCAGGTCGATGGATGAACCGATTCTGGTGGCCCGAACGGCGCTGGCCCTTTGACCACCGACTTCCGCTCAGCCCATACCGAGGAAGCTGGCGACCTTCGAATAGACGTGCTCGGCGTTGGCCGACCGCGTGAGCCTCGCGGCGAGCAAGAGCCCGTACTCTTGGAGCCCCGCGATCAGCACCATCTGCTGCTTGAATGCCCCCACGACGAACTCCTTGCGTCCCATCAGCTGCGAGGCGTTGTCGGCCGCGCCCCAGACCACCATCGCCGCGATCCCGAACCTCTTGACCTGCTCCTCAGTGGCGCGCTCCTCGTCTGGGAGGCTCGGCGAGCGCTCGACAGCGAGTATCTTGCTCCCGTCGTCCTTGTCCATTATCAGGAGACCCAGAATCGCCGGGTCGCATCTGACGACGTCCCTGGCTATCCTCCGGGCAACCGATGCCCGCTCTCCCTCCGGGAGCCCGACCTTCTTGGACGTCTCGGCTGCCACTAATGCCACCCTGGTCAGATCCGTATCTGCATAGCCTCTTCGACGTGCCTCTCTTCGATGCGGTCGGGCTGCATTATCACGGTGCCCTTGGGGCCGGTGAGTAGCACAACGCCGTGCGCCCGGAGCAAGGGCATGAGTATGTCGAGCGCTCCCGAAGCTTGCATCTCAAGTACGTTGAAAGCACACATCCCCATTCCGGGGAATTGGAACTTGGCGCCCAAGGCGCGCTCGTACTCGACGAGCTCGACGACCTTTCCTTGCCTGAAGAAGCATGACATCTCCGCTGACGCGCGCATGTTGAGGTTCTTGCCCTGGCAACTCCAGGCGAGCTTCGCGAAGCCGTCGATTATCCCTGGGATGTCCACCCTCCCGTCCTGGCCCATGTAGACCTCGTCGTAGTTAGATATGGAGAGGCGGTCCTTCTGGCTCAGCCCCGCGACGTCCATCCCGTACGCGCTCATCTCCTGGCGTATCTTCTCCGGCCTCTCCTCGGAGCAGACGTAGACCATCTTCGAGTTCCTCTCCCCCGTCCTGAGGTGGCTGAAGAGTACGTCGCGCTTGTTCTCCGGTGTGTCGTAGATCAGGACGCTGTGGGTGCCAGGCAGCATCGAGTTCAGCGCGTGAGCGACCGAGGGGGATACCATCCAATCTAGCCTCCTTGTAATGCGCAAAAATTCCAAGAAACCTGGTATATCAGTCTAGTGAATCCGCAATACTCCGGGAGAACGCTCGTGAAATAGGCATCCCGCCTCGACTCCCGGAGAGGTAGACCGTTGCCGCGAGGCCCGCACCGTAGAGGCGGTCGCGCAACCTGATAGGCCGGCGCGTGTCCCTAGGATGACTCCTCTGACAATCCTTGTGCAAGACGTCAAATGCGCTCGAGACACCCCTGATGTGGTCTCGATGAGCGAGAGACGAAGGGTGGTGGCTTGTCTAGGAGCGAGCTCGACAGCGGCCCATGACCCTAATGGATAAGCGACCTGGAGCACCGTCAGGGAAACGAGCTCCTTCGCTCCTACAAGTTCGCGGCCGGGGCGACCTGGCATACAGTGGCTTGCTGTCGAAGGTGGTCGCCTGCCATCCCGACTTCGTGGTCGTGCTGCTCGGCGGGAACGACGTGATGGCATCGATGCCCAAGTAGTCGAGCTTCTACAAGGCGATGCTCAGGCTCACCGGGCACCTGCCTCGGAAGCTTTCTCCTGAATGTTTCCCGAGAGAACGTGCTAGAGATCGTCCGAGACCTCAAGCCACGGACCGCCGCGAGGATCGCGCTCTGCTCCATGCCGCCCTGGGGAGAGGACCTCCAGTCCGAGGACCCGTTCCAAGAGGCTCTCAACAAGGGGTTCGCCGAGCACGACGCAGTCATGCGAGAGATCGCCTCCGCAGGACGCGTCGGGTACATCCCATCCCACGAGCGATGTGCGAGCTCATCCTGGCGTCGCCGGGTCGCGCCTTCGACAGGTTCGACATCTTCCCCTTCTGCCGTGGCCTCCATCGGCAGCATGTCCTACACAAGAGCAACGACCAGATAGCCGAGCTGAACGGCTGGAAATTCCACCCGGGACGGCATCCGCTTGAACAGCGCGCGGGAAGATCCTCCGGATGTTCAGCGTCTGAGCCTGCGCCGGGCGTTCGAGTTATCAACCCCTCTTGACATGGCCTAGATCGAGCGCTGGAGCCGGAGATGATGGAACGGCGGAGTCGATTGACTGCACCCAACGCGGCCCTGATCATCGTGGGCCTTCTGGTTGTCATCGCGGGGACTGGCGTGTACATGCAGGAGGCGTCGCCCTCGAGTCACTTGCCGATGCCTCCCGGCCTTCCCACAAACCCAGATGCAACCATCGGGGTCATCTTCGTCGCGCTGGGGGTCCTGATTCTGGCGTCGGGGATCGTCCTGGTCGCCATCGGCGATCAATGAGCACAAGACGGAGCGTCGTCTGACCTGTGACTTTCGCACTAGCTCCCGCCACCTCTGCTTCCTCCTCGGGAAGGGACAAGCACGCATGGCTAATTTAGCGGCTGGAGGTCGTGAACATCTGCGCCCGGTCGTCTGACCTGGTCAGGAGCCCTGGCGCTGTGTGGTCTTTGGAGAGGGCCAGACCTGTCGACTCAAAGCCGAGCATCCCTGGGGAACAACGGAGCCAGTTACCGATGAAAGCGCCCGTCGAGCGCTCGGGCTGGGCTGCTAGGGTGTCCTTCAGAAGAACGAGAGGGAGGAGACTATCCAGAGCATGGCGGTCAGCGCCCACATGACAGGGCTAATTCCCCCAGGAAGCATGTTCTGCATTATCTTCAAGAGCCAGTATGTCGTGGCGACCGCAAGGAATACCCAGGCGACGGCTGACCCCGGGCTGAATATTACCTCGACGACTCCTTGGACGAACCACAAAGACGGCCAGAACCCCTTCCCGAATCCCATATCCTGACCAGCGGAGAGGTCGAACCGCCGTCGCGAATATGAAGGTTCTGAACTCCGGATTCTAAAAGACTTGGCACAATCGAGCTCGAGAGGCGCTCAGCCGAAGGTAGAGCGACCACCCTTCCGCGCGCTGCACCTCCCCAGGTATGGATCCATCTCATCCGAGAAAGACCTTATCTGAAGCTTGGGCAAGCGGAGCCTCATGGCCTTGGTATCCAAATCCGCCCTTTCTTCAGCCACCCATCCGATTCCGGGGGACCCAGCATCCGAAGTCCGGGCGCTCCCTGCCTGACGGGCGGTCACCCACGAGGATGATGCTCGGTTCCATACGGCCCGGGACGATGTCGTCGAGATCTTGGAGAACGATCTTTAGGCAAGCCACAATCCGCGACGGACGAACCAGAGCGGTGAGCTGAGGATGAAAGCAAGTGGAAGCCTTCGCCAAAAATCCAAGTCTCCATCCCGGCAGATAGACGCCATAATCAAGAAGTCAGGTGACTGGCGGAGCAAGAAATTATCAGGGCTGCGGTCCTTGATCAAGAAAGCCGACCCTGAGGCAATCGAAGAAGTGAAGTGGAAGAAACCATCGAACCCAATGGGAGTGCCGGTCTGGTCCCACGACGGGATAATCTGCGTAGGAGACACGCTCAAGAGCGCCGTGAGACTGACTTTCCCCAAGGGCGCTCAGGTGAAGGATCCGAAGAGGCTCTTCAACACGCGTCTGGACAGCAAGACGGTCCGCGCCATCGACTTCCGAGAGGGTGACGTCGTAGATGACGCCGCGCTAGAAAGGCTCGTTCTCGAAGCGGTGGCGCTGAACATGTCGAAAGCGCGTGAACGATAGGCTCTGGACAGGGTCGGCTGCTCGACAATGAGCTTTCACCGAGCGCCGCCCTCCCTTCAGCGAACCGTCGATCCAATAACGCCCGATGCTATGCCAAATCCGCCACAGCTATGCCCACCAGGTAACCGACGATGACTGCCAGCATCCCCAGAGTCAGGAACTCGGCCCCGCTCACGTACCACCTTCCACCCGCGACTCTTGTCTTCAGCGCCCCTGCAGCGAAGAGCGTGACCGAAGCGAGCAGTATCGAGCCGTAGGCCGCGGAGTCGAGACTCGTGAGCAGGAGGTAGGGAAGCAACGTTATTGTCGCGCCGAGAATGTGCGAGAGGCCCATCGTCAACGATTCTCTTCCCGGACTTCCGGTCTTTCCCGGGATGAACTCCAGGACGTGGGTGACGTGTGCCTTGAGCCACCTATCCTTGTCCAGGGAGAGGCGGTTCACGAATGAATCAGCTTCTTCCCCGCTGAAACCTTCGTCGACGTAGTATTGTCGCATCTCCAACTTCTCGACCTCAGGATGTTCAACGAACTCCCTCTTTTCCTCCTCGATCATGTGTTGAAAGATCTGTTTCTGCGTCCTGGCGGAGAGGAATTCCAAGGTCACTAGAGCGACCAGCCCTGTCAGCATACCGACGACCCCCGAGATGGCGACCGTCCTTGTGCTCCCGGTCGCGGAGGCAACGCCGATTGAAAGGCCGAGGATCGATATCAGGCCGTGCCCAAGGCCGAAGACCAGCTGCCGGACGAGGTCGGCGAGCCTCTTCTCAGAAGCGTGCGAGTGGGTATATGCTGGCATATGGCTCATCTCGAGATCCTTTACCAGAGGCTGCCTGGAGCCATTGGTGCGCCATCAAATCCTTTCCTGCGTGCGCCCCCGTCAGGAGAGAATCGAAATCGGCTTTTCGAAATCCTGTTGGCTGATCAGCCGCAGCAGGATATGCCGAACAGTATAGCCTAGAATCTTGTTCGGCCTGCTTGCAGTGTACGTTTGAGTGACCACGGATTCGTTGAGGGTCACTTTTCGTACCCAGCCACTAGCCAGGTCGATATGGATGTCCCCCGTATACTCGGAGCCACCTTCCATCGTCACGTCCTCGCTGTTGCCTCCTTGGATAAAGGCCATCCGCAGAGTACTCTCTCCGGAGTCGTAGTTCACCAATGCGCAAGGGCAATCATCGACTAGGCTTACGCCCTTGAGTTCAAGGGTGAGTTCGCCATTCCTGAAGACCGAGCCTGGCCTGACCACCCCCGTGAGGCTGACTGGCGCTTCGGTGAAAGCGCCCGGGTGCACTATTCGATCGCCAATCGACTTCAGTTCCTCTACTCCTTTGACGTACTTCATTGGCCTTGAGAACACGTCACCAAGAGCATGGAAGTCGACGAAGTTGTTGTATGTCGCATAGCAGATGTCGGGAGGAAGCTGGTTCCCTAGGCTGTCCTTCATACCTCCGAAAGGCTCCTGGGGAATCCCGAACATGGGACCCTTCCCGAGTATCCCGGACATCTGATCGAATTGGTAGGTGAGGAGTCTCAGCGCCGGGATAGTCGTGACGGCGTTGTCGTTCAACTGCAGGCCGAACTCCCGACACGTATACTCGTCCAGCTTCTTTCCTGAAATCGCTGCGGGGGTGCAGCGGAGCCTGAGCAGGTATGTTTCGACCCCGGTCCGCCTTCCGTCGAACCCCATATGGATGAATTGGGTCTGCATGTGGAAGTACTGCGTTTCTGGCTCGCGGTCGAGGGAGAGGTCGAACGGACCCTCGAGGTCTTGGCGCAGACGTTCGAGCGTCTCCTCCGCGACGGCGCTCTTCATGCCCTGGACGGCTTCTCGAGCTGACATGTCGACGATATCCCACTGGATCAAGTCGATAGCCGCGCTTTAAGCCAAGGTTACGATTCTCAATCTTGAGAAGAGAGGAGCGAATGTCTCTAGTACGGGGCAATAGTGATGGGCGGGGGGCGGAACCCTTTCAACCAGCTCACAGGCTTGATGTTCCCCAGCGGCCAAGACGCAGGAGAACTGAAGAGATGGCCCGTCCGGGGGCTGCACCTGATAGGTGCGAATCCGCCGCTGCCAGAAGCTTAGGTGGCGCTCGAGGGCTGACAACGGCGCACAGGAAGAAGCCGGAGAATCGCTGGTGTTGCCACCAAAGAACATTAATTATCGACGGTGCGCGAAGTCAGGCATCTCGATGGAGAACCAGCCAGAAGAAGAGGACGAGGAGAGGGTCGAAGATGTCATGGCAAAGAACGTCGTCACCATTGACCGCAAGGCTACCGTGAAGGACGGGGCCTCGCAGATGGCCCGAAGGAAGTGCAGCTGCCTGGTCGTGTTGCAGGGGGATTACGCCCTCGGCATCGCGACCGAGAGGGACCTCGTCCGCAAGATCCTCGCGGCAGGCGTCGATCCATCGAAGGTCTTGATGAGCGATGTGATGTCCACTCCTCTGATCACCATAGGGCCGGAGGCAACGGTAAGTGAGGCGGCCGAGAAGATGTCAGAATATCTGATCAGAAGACTGGTCGTCGTGGATGACGACGGGGCCCTGGTGGGGCTGATCACGGCTGGCGACATAGCAAAGCTATTGGCAAGGAAGAAGGAGTTCTCAGATTCCGCGCTGAACGCGCTGGCACGGATGAAGAAGGACGGGACCGGCGGACCATACGGGTAGTCAGTCCCACCCTAACCAGAAAGGAGTCCCGGGCCCTCGAGTTGCTCGCCCATGAGTGACGGGCGCGAAGAAGCAAATGAAGGCGTTTCGATTCCCGCCTCCGCGAGAGTCGGGAGTCAGGGACAGTTCCGGAAGGTTCTGTCGTTTCACGAACTCCTCTTCCTCTCCCTCGGAGCGTCGATTGGGTCGGCGTGGCTCTTCGGGGCGGCGTATGGGGCGGCGACAGCCGGGCCTGCCTCTATAATTTCTTGGTTAATCGGAGGGTCGTTTGCTGTCGTCATCGCCGTCACCTGGGCCGAGATAGGAGGGTTGTTCCCGTCCACGGGCGCGGTGGTGAGGATTCCTCAGTACGTTCACGGCTACTTCGCGGGCTTCTACGTTGGGTGGGCCTATTACCTTTCCGCAGTGATCGTGCCGCCGGTGGAAGCAGTCGCAATCGTCACCTACGCCTCTGCCTATGTCCCGTCCCTGACAAACGCCGGCGTCCTAACACCTGAGGGCTACTTGGTCAGCATAGCCATAATGCTGCTCACCTTCGCCCTGAACTCCTTCGGTGTCAAGCTGTTCGCGCGCTTCAACACAGGGGTGACGTGGTGGAAGCTCCTCGTACCGACGCTGACCGCGATAGTCGCGCTTCTCTACTTCTACCCTCCGAACCTCTCTTCGTTCGGCGGGTTCGCCCCGCGAGGCGTCGCCCCGATATTCTCGGCGGTGGGCACGGCGGGCATAATCTTCGCGTACACTGGGTTCAGGGCCGCGATGGACTACTCGGGGGAGGCGAGAAACCCGAGGAGAGACGTCCCTAGGGCCATGGTCCTATCCGTCTTGATCACGATTGTCCTATACACGGCACTCGAGGTGGCGTTCGTCGGCGGGATAAGGTGGGGGTCGTCTGGCCTGTCCCCGGGAGACTGGGCAGACCTTGCCAAGACGGGGGGCTACTCCAGCGCGCCGTTCTACCACCTGATGAGCCTGCTCGGTGTCGCCGTCCTCGCCTCCATTCTGCTCCTGGACGCCGTAATCTCGCCTCTAGGAACCGTAGGCGTTTACGTGGGCTCGTCCGCACGCGACCTCTACGCCCTCGCCGAAGGAGAGCACATGAGTACGAAGGTGAGCGAGGTCAACAGGAAATACGGCGTGCCAAGGGTGGCGCTGCTCGTGTCCCTGGCTGCTGGAACGGTCTTCATATTCGCCTTTCCAAACTGGGGAGAGCTTGCGACCTTCGGCACGACCGCCACCGTCTTCACCTATGTAGTGGGGCCGACCTCCCTGGTCGTGCTCAGAAGGCACGCGCCCGAGCTGAAGAGGTCGTTCCGCGTCCCGATGGCAGGGTTGGCCGCACCCGCCGCTTTCGTGATGGCGAGCCTCATCGTCTATTGGACCACTTGGCCGTACACGGGGTACGCGCTCGCAGCATTCTTGTTGGGTCTGCTGGTCTTCATGCTCTCAAGACCGCGGGGCACACACCAGGTGAGCGAGGTTTGGAGGGGCACGTGGATCGTGGTCTATTCAGTCATGCTGACAATCGTTTCCTACCTCGGGGGCTACGGAATCGGCCTTATTCCATTCCCCCTTGACTTTTGCGTCGTGACGATCCTCGCGCTCGCGTGCTTCTACTGGGGGGCGCGCAGCGGATTCCAGACCGGTGAGCTTCGCGGCCTGATTGAGCAGGAGAAAGTCGAGGAGTCGCTCGAAGTCTCCGCGAATAGCAAGTGACCCGACATCGCGGCCAATCAAGACCGGGACGCCTCACCTCGTTGGCGATAATCCGATGAAAGACTTCGCGCTCGTCGGGCTGGGGGACCGGAGCAACCGCGCAGGCGTCGAGCAAATGCTGAAGCACGGCCTCGGGTTCGGCGAAGTCGGCGTGGTCCATCAGCCGAGCCATCCACTGATACCGGGCGCGGAGAGGGACCCGATGGTGGACATGCACCTCGACACCTACTTCAACGTCGCCAGCAGCGGCACGTGGTGGGGTCAGAGCTGCTCCTCAAGAGGGCGAGGGTGGAGGTCTACCACCGTGAGGGGCAGGGCAGCTACAGGAAGGCGAAGACCGAGACGACGCTCCACGACTACATCACGAAGAAGGGGTTCAACATCGTGAACCTGACTACACTGGAGCAGCTCTCGTACGCCTCGAACTTCCTGTGCGTGAAGGACGGCACGATTCTCGCCGTCGAGGTGGACCGGCTGGTCAAGAACGTCCTCCACGGCCTCGAGTCCGAGGCGAAGCACAATCCGGTAAGATACGGCAAACTGTTCGAGCAGGCAATGAAGGACTACCACGGCCTGCAGGGGACTGCAGAATTCTTACCCCACAAGAGGGAGATCTACCAATATGGGATAGACGCCTTCCTCCTCATACTCACGAACCTGACCGGCGGATTCGGGGGAGCACACTGCATGACGGCCGCCCTTGAAAGGTCCTGAGGCCTGTCGGTTGCCGAACCGCCTCTGCGGGAACAATAAGAACTCGCAAGGCGGAAGACCGCCTCATGGCGGGTAGCCCGAGCTCCGCGGACCAGAAGGACCTCCCCATCCCCGAGCTGCTCAAGGCGCTCTCGACGGCCGAAACTGGCCTCTCGTCTTCGGAGGCCGCCACAAGGCTCCAAAAGTTCGGACGTAACGAAATTGCCGAGAAGAAGCGGTCCGCAATCCTCGCCTTCCTACGCTACTTCTGGGGACCAATAGCGTGGATGATCGAGGCCGCTGCGATCCTGTCTGCGGTGATACAACACTGGGAGGACCTCGGAATCATCGTCCTCCTCCTGTCGGTCAACGCGGTCGTCGGGTTCTGGCAAGAGAACAAGGCGAGCAACTCGATCGAGCTCCTGAAGAAGAGGCTCGCGTTGAGGGCGAAGGTCCTCCGGGACGGCAAGTGGGAGGACGTACCCGCGGTAGAGCTCGTTCCAGGGGACGTGGTCCGGTTGCGGCTCGGCAACATCGTGCCCGCGGACGCCAAGCTGATGAAGGGTGACTACCTGCTAATAGACGAGTCGGCTCTAACGGGGGAGTCACTTCCGGTCGAGAGGCATCCGTCGGACCTCGCCTACGCCTCGTCGATCGTGCGTCAAGGAGAGATGGACGCGGTGGTGACAACGACCGGGATGAACACCTACTTTGGAAGGACGACGAAGCTGGTCGAGCAAGCCGAGGAGCGGAGCCACTTCCAAAGGGCGATCGTGAAGATTGGGGACTACCTCATAGCCATCGCTGCCGTACTGGTCACGGTAACCGTAGTCGTGGGGCTCATCCGGCAGCAGGGCGTCTTCGAGCTCCTCCAGTTCGGACTCGTCCTGACCGTCGCGGCAATCCCCGCCGCGATGCCGGCCGTCCTGTCGGTCTCGATGGCCGTCGGAGCAGAGGCGCTCGCGAAGAAGGAGGCTATCGTGAGCAAGCTCGTCTCGATAGAGGAGATGGCGGGCGTCGACGTCCTCTGCGCAGACAAGACGGGCACCATCACGAAGAACGAGCTGACCGTGGGCGAAGTGGTCACGTTGGGAGGGTACTCGGAGGGAGACGTGATGCTCTACGCAGCCCTTGCCTCGAGGGAGGAAGACCAGGACCCCATCGACGACACCATCATAGCGAGGGCAAAGGGCATGGCGGCCTTCCCCGCGCCCGTCGGGGGCTACAAGGTCACATCGTTCAAGCCTTTCGACCCGGTGTCGAAGAGGACCGAGGCGGCGGTGCAAAACCCTAATGGCCAGAGCTTCCAGGTATCGAAAGGGGCCCCCCAGGTCATCCTGGCTCTTCTCGAGAATGGCGGGGACGTCGAGAAGGAGGTGACGCAGTCGATAGCGAAGTTCGCCTCCAAGGGCTACCGCGCCCTGGGGGTCGCGAGGACCGATGAGAAGGGAGGGTGGAATTACGTCGGGCTCATCCCGCTCTACGACCCGCCCAGGGACGACTCGGCCGCGACCATAGCGACCGCACAGTCGATGGGCCTCGAGGTGAAGATGGTCACCGGCGACCACGTCGCCATAGCGGAGGAGGTCTCGAGGCTGGTGGGCCTCCGCGCCAACATCATCACCGCCGCGTCCATCGTCGGCAAGCCTGAGGAAGAGGCAGAGGCGATTGCAGAGAGGGCGGACGGGTTCGCCGAGGTCTTCCCCGAGCACAAGTACCGCATTGTGGAGCTGCTCCAAAAGAAGAACCACATCGTCTGCATGACGGGCGACGGGGTCAACGACGCCCCCGCGCTGAAGAAGGCCGACGCAGGGATAGCGGTCGCGGGCGCGACGGACGCCGCGAAGTCCGCCGCGGACGTTGTGCTCACCAAGCCCGGCCTCTCCGTGATCATCGACGCAATCAAGGAGAGCCGAAAGATATTCCAGCGGATGACAAACTACGCGATCTACCGAATCAACGAGACCATCAGGGTGCTCGCATTTATCACGCTCTCGATACTGGTCTTCCAGCTCTATCCTGTCACTGCCCTGATGATCGTCCTGCTGGCACTTTTGAACGACATGCCGATAATGACCATCGCATACGACAACGTCAGGTACTCGCCCAAGCCGGAGAGGTGGAACATGCGGGCCCTCCTGATGATTTCGACGTTCCTAGGTGCCATCGGAGTCGTGTCGACCTTCGGGCTCCTCTACATCGGACTGGAGGTCCTGCACCTGAGCCCAGACGTCCTGCAGTCATTCATCTACCTGAAGCTCTCCGTTGCAGGTCATTTCGCACTCTTCGTTGCAAGAACGAAGGGCCCGTTCTGGTCCGTGAGGCCGGCCAAGCCTCTGCTCCTGGCGGTCGTTCTGACCCAGATGACGGCGACCATCATCACTGTCTACGGGATTCTGCTCCCCGCGATGGGCTGGGAACTCGCGGGCCTGGTGTGGGGATACGCGTTCCTGATGTTCCTGTTCCAGGACTTGCTCAAAGTCCAATTCTACAGGCTGATGAAGGTCGAGGCGCCAACGCTCTACTGCTGAGCTGGCCAAGTTCCGTCAGGTCGGCTCTGACGCGGAGAGAGCTTTCACAATCCTGTGATACGCGCGGATGAGGTCAGACATCGTGACTATCCCCACGAGCTTGCCGGAATCCCTCGAGACGACTGGCAGCCGTGCGACCCTGTTGTTGGTCATCTTGTCCATGGCATCGAGCAGCGACTCGTCGGGGTAGGCGACGAGGGGGTTCTTCGTCATGACCTCTGCGAGGCTCGTGGACGACATCCTCTCCGCGGGGATTCGCTGCAGGTCGCCCAGCGTCGCAATCCCCACCACCTTGTCAGAATCGACGACGGGTATCCCTCGGAAGCCCTTGTCGAGCATCAGCTGCTGCGCCACCCCAACTGTGTCCCGGGGCGAGAGCGCCACGACGTCGGCCTTCATCGCGTCGTGGACGAATATCTTGGTGAGCAGGGGAACGTTATACTCGCCCCTGTGAGCAGGAGACTCGGACCTCCTGGGGACCTGGCTCTTGTAGATGGTGTATTTGGAGCCTGTGACAAAGTAGGAGATCACGACCGCGACCATCGACGGGACGAGGAGGGCGAGCGTCCCCGTCATCTCGCTCACCATGAGTATCACCGAGATTGGCACCCTCCCCACGCCGGCAAAGAGGGCCATCATTCCCACTATCACGAGGGGGGCGGCTTGGGGCATCGCGTTGGGGAAGAAGGAGTTGACCACGACCCAGAACGCTGCTCCGACGAAGCCCCCGATCACGAGGGAGGGTGCGAAGACTCCCGCGCTCCCGCCGGACCCGACGGTCAGGGCCGTCGCGCCGATCTTGAGGACAACCACCAGCACAAGGACCAACAATATGGGGAGCGTGAAGAAGTTGGTGCCAACCAGGCTGAGGTTCCCGTCGATCAGATACTGGAGAAACCCGTACCCCAGGCCCAGGACCTCGGGGAAGAAGATGCCTATCGCCCCCGAGAGGGCGAGTCCGATAACGGGTTTGGCGATTCTTGGGACGCGGAGGGAGGAGAAGAAGCCCTTTGCCCTGTAGAAAGCCGTGGTGTGGAGCCTGCCGACCAGCCCGCAGAGGAGCCCAAGGATCGCATAGAATACGAGGTTGGATGGGTTCGTGAACGTGTACGCGATGTTCCCGCCGAAGATGGGGGTGACGCCGGCGTATGCTGTGAAAACGACATAGCCGACCGGGGACGCGATGAACCCGGGCAGGAGGGCTTCCACCTCAAAGTCCCCGCCGCTGTAAAGTATCTCCCCTCCCAGCAACGCCCCACCGAATGGCGACTTGAATATCGCCCCTATCCCGGCCCCTATCCCGACGGCGACGGCGAGCCTCCTGTCGTGGACCGGGAGCTTCAGCAGATCTCCGACGAAAGACCCGAAGCCCGCCCCGATTTGAGCGGTCGGCCCCTCCCTGCCGCCACTGCCCCCCGACCCTATCGTGAAGGCCGAGGCGAGCGCTTTGACTATGGGAACACGCCGGCGTATCTTCCCGTCCTTGCGGTGGAACGCCGCGACGGCCTCGTCCGTCCCGTGCCCCTCGGCCTCGGGGGCGAACGTGTAGACCAGGAACCCGGCTATCAGGCCTCCGACCGCCGCGACGACGGGGATGAGGAGGAAGTCCGGGTGCAGGCCGACGGGAGCTGGCGCCTCACCGGCGGGGTTGGGAGGGTAGAAGCCAGTGATTCCTCCGAGCATCAGGTTGTTCGCCAGCTGGATCATTGCGTAGAAGATGATTGCTCCCACGCCGGCGATTCCACCGATCAGGATGCCTACGACGGTCCATTTCGCGAGGTAGTTGTTTTGGACCAGGTTGTTGATTCGCGCGCTAATGCCAGACGAGTCTTCTCAGCCTCTCTATGCCCCGCCATGTGGACGGAAATATGTTGTTGAAGGTATACTCATGAGGCTGTGCCACGATTGCGGTCGGAATAAGCCTTCTAGATGATTATCGGCCTGGATTACGCGCTATCGGCTAAACGGAGACTGAAATACGCATGGCCCGTCGGGGGGTTCGCACCTGATGAGGTGCGAATCCAACCTCTGCCAACGCCTGTCTTGAGGGCGAGGTCTGCAGGCCGCGATTTCCATTCTCACCGCTGAGAATCGTGGCGCGGATTCTTAAACCGCCGGACCAACGAAGCGGCGATGAATTGATTTGGCTCAGATGGCACAAAACAGGGCAGCAATGAGTCAACAGGCGCAGAAGCTCTCGATTATCGTCTCGAAGGGCTCGCTGGACATGGCCTATCCGGCCTTCATGCTGGCCAACGCCGGAGCTGCGATGGGGATGGAGGTTCACCTGTTCTTCACATTCTGGGGAATGGCAGTCATTAACAAGAAGCAGGAGGCGAACCTCCAGGTAGGCCCTGAGGCGGCCCCGGGGATGACCACTCCCACGGTGAGGGACGTCCTGCAGAGGCTGAAGATCCCTACGATTCCTGAGATGGTCGCCGGGGCCCATGACATGGGTGTCCACCTGCACGCATGTTCGACGACGATGGAGATGATGGGAATGAAGAGGGAGGACTTGATCCCCGAGGTGGAGGACGTCGTGGGCGCGTCGACCTTTCTGCAGCTCAGCGAGAACGGCCAGACCCTCTTCATCTGAGCTGGCGAGAGTTCTTGTCTCAAACGACCCAGAAGAAGGTCATCGACTCGCGAGGGAGCTTCTGTCCAGGCCCTCTCACAGACTTGTTCAGAGCGTACAGGAGCGCTTACAATGGTGACGTTCTCGAGGTCTGGGCTACCGACCCGGCGGCCACGAGCGACATCAAGGCTTGGGCAGCGCGGACCGGGAACCAGATGGTCGAGGTCGCCCAAGAAAAGGGATACACTCGGATAGCGGTCAAGGTCGCCAACAAGAAGGCCTGACCCTTGAAGAGGGTCGTGATCGTCGGCGCGGGGTCAGGCGGAACCCTGCTTGCAAACCTCCTGGCCCACGAGTTCCACAAGGAGATAGGGGCTGGAAGCTTCAGCGTACATCTCGTGGGAGAAGGAGACGGCCACTTCTTCCAACCTGGAAACCTGGACATCGCCTTTAGGGGCGCAGATCCCAAGAGCACGGTCCGAAGAGAGTCGTCGCTCCTCAGGAGAGAAGTCGTGCACGTCACCGACGCAGCGGCCAAAGTCGACGTTGGGTCGAGGACCTTGACGACGCGGAGCGGCGCCGTGTTGCAATACGACCACATCGTCTTCGCAACGGGAGCGATTGCCAGGCCCGAGCTGATGGCCGGCCTGCGAGAGGGGTCCCTCAACTTCCACGAGGGGCCGGAGGAGGCTGCAAGAATCTGGGATGCCCTCCAGCGGTTCAAAGAAGGCACGGTGGTCGTCGCCATCACCAGCGTCCCCCACAAGTGCCCTCCCTCGCCAAACGAGGCGGCGTTCCTCCTGGACGAGTTCTTCCGCAAGCGGGGAACGAGGGGATCGGTGCGCATCAGGTTTGTGACCCCGTATCCCCGCGCCTATCCAGCGGAACTCATCGCAGAGATAGTCCAGCCCATGTTCGAACGGCGAGGGATAGAACTCGTCCCCTTCTTCGCGGCGGATCACGTAGACGGCACGGCGAAGAAGATCTATAGCCTGGAGGGGGAGAGCGAGAGCTATGACCTGCTAATCGCCGTCCCTCCGCACCGAGGCGCCGAAGTCGTTCGTGCCTCGGGAATTGGCGATGAGGAGGGCTGGATTCCAGCCGACAAGCACACGATGAGAGTAGAGGACCACCCTGAAGCGTACGCAATAGGGGACGCGACGAGTATTCCGATTTCCAAGTCAGGAGTGGTCGCCCACCTGCAGGCAGAAGCCGTTGCCAGGAACCTCGCCTCGGACATCAGAGGCGACCAGGAGGTCTTCGAATACAACGGACGGATCAATTGCCCGATGGAGACTGGGCGACGGAGGGCTCTGTTCGTCTCCGGCACCTACGACTCCCAGCCCAGGCGCGAGAACCCGACGCTACTGCGATACGCCATGAAGAGGGAATTCGCCAACATCTACTGGTCTACAATCCAGGGAGGCTGGTCCTGGCTTATGGACGCCTACTTCGGCGAGACGGCCGAACCTCACGACCGCTCAGCCATATTCGGGAAGGGTGGGATTGCGGGCGAGACCACCCACAACACCTGATGATAGGCGTCTTTATCATGATAGGGCAAAGATTGGACTCAGTACGCAACGGGACGTAAAGAGGAGGTAGCCCGTCCAGGGCTGACCCTATTTAGGGGCCTCTAGGCTGGAATTTGGTGCCCTTCAAGCCAGCCTTACCGGATCGATTGGTTTGAGCCAGTCGACCTTCTTCAGCGCTTCGTCGTGAGTCATTATCCTCTTCTCGCCTGCGACGTCCATCATCGCCAGCAGCGTTGCGTCTCTGCCGCCTATGCCCAGGTGCGAGTACTTCTTCAGCATCTCTATTGCGGAGAGAGCATGCTGGTAATTGAAGTCCGTTATGATCAGCGGGAATCGGAGAAAGTGGTCCAACTTCTCTCCTCCTATCGGAGGCCCGAGGCATTTGACTAGGAAGTGGGCCAGTTCCATCACGATTATCGTGTTTACCGCTATCTGCTCCGACTTCAGGGCCCTCTCGATGGGTCCCACGACGGACTTGTGCTCCGGGCAGTCGCTGTCGAAGTAATAGGCCCAGATGTTGGTGTCAATTGTGAGCATGGTCGACACCCCAGATGTTCTTGAGATCGACCGGCTTCATCTTTGAGCCGTGCACACAGCCCCTGAGCTCCGAGATGAATTCGTCAGCGCTGACCTCTGGCGACAGCAGCAGGTCTTTCCCCTTCTTGGATATCCTGAGCTTCTGTTCCGGTCTTAGTTTGAGTTCCGCCCTTAGCTCGTTCGGAATCACTATTCTCCCTCGCTCGTCTATGACTGCCTCGCCCATGAGAATTCCCATCCCATCAATATTCCCACTAATACATAAACCCTGTAGCCAGTTGGATTTAGGCCGAGTGGCGACGCGTGGGAGTTGCAGCCCGGAACCCATGCGCAGTTGGTTAGCTATGAATGCACTCCTCTCGAAGATGCGGCCTCTAGAAGCCGCTATCGCTGTCAATCGGCAACCAACCTCAGGGAGAGCATCCAGAAGCCGCCCAGACATGGGGATTAGGAAGACAGCCTAGAATCGAGGGTATAGCCCGTCCAGGGTCCGTACCCAAACAGGTACGAATCCAATTAGCTGTGTGGTTAGCTCGTGCCAATGGTTAGAAGCGATTTGATCGCGCGACGTTCGTCCATCTCAATGTAAGCCTGCTTGATGCCACTCAGGTCAGTGACATAGTCGAAGACGAGTCCTGGGTTGATGCGACCCTCGAGCACGTCGTCGAGCAGCTCAGGAATGTACCTTCTCGCCGGAGATACCCCTCCGCGCAGCCCGATGTCGCGAAAGATCACCTTGTCAATTGGCACTACGACGCCATGAGGCGCCCCAATCGCGCCTACGACAGAACCTGGTCTTGCCACCCCAAATGCAGTGTTCATCGACTCACCCGTCCCGACGCATTCCAGCGCCGCGTCAACTCCGATGCCGTTAGTCATGCCAATTACTTTCTCCACCGCACCGTCGCCGCGCTCTGAAACTATGTCAGTTGCGCCGAAAGTTTGCGCGAGCCTTTGACGAGAAGGGTTCCTACTCATCGCAATAATCCTACGGGCGCCAAGTCTTCTCGCTGCTATTATGGCGCATAGCCCAACGGCACCGTCTCCCACGACGCAAACCACATCGCCTTCCTTCACCCCGGCACTCACAGCCGCGTGGTGGCCCGTGCACATCACGTCAGAGAGAGCCAGCAAAGAGCGCCTTGTCGCGTCAGAGAGGCCAGATCTGGGAACCTTGACCAAGGTGGAGTCGGCAAAAGGCACGCGGACGGCCTCACCTTGACCTCCGTCAATTCCGCGATTCCCGAAAGATCCGCCCGCCGCACAGTTTGCCGTCCAACCTGCACGGCAATGCGGGCATGTCCCGTCGTTGTAAGTGAATGGCGCTACGACAAAGTCCCCGGGGGTTAGGTTGTGAATATCTTGCCCGGTCATCTCCACTACACCGATGAACTCGTGCCCAATTGGGCCCAGGTCGTGAGGAGACTCACCGCGATAATACCAAAGATCTGATCCGCACACGCAACCCAGTGTCACGCGTACCACGGCATCTCTCGGCCCCTGAATCTTGGGGTCTGGACGTTCTCCAAGCTCGATCCTGCCCTTTCCTCCAAAAATCGCCGCTCGCACGTTTGCGCTTTGGTCTTGGGTTGAATAAAACTGCGCCGTGGCCTCTATTCGGGAGCCAAGTCGCCGAACCAGTACGCCGCGGTTACGCCGCCGTCCATGAGAAAATCGCTCCCTGTAATGAACGCGCCGTCGGGGCCCATGAGAAGTGCGCCAAGGGTGGCCACCTCGTCCGGAGTGCCGGCTCGCCCAGCTGCGGACACTTCGATCATGCGTCGGTAGCCTGCCCCGCGTGGCCCTCGAAGTTCATCATTCGCAAGGGGAGTGATGATGATGCCGGGACTGATAGCGTTGACTCTGGCGCCCCGCCTGGCCCAACGGACGGCCTCGGCCATTACGCGCAATGAATTGCCGCGCTTCGAGATCTGGTACGCGTGGAGCGAATCCTTCACTTGGTCGGGTTGCAACATCTGTAGTCGCAGGATCTCCTCGACCGGTGTCGTTGCCAGAGCTCTGTTCTGCTCGACAGTCAGCGGCGGCAGTCGATGCCCGGACTGAGACGCAATCACGACGCCAGCCCCATCTCGTGCGACGACATTTCCGAATTCCTCCAGGACAAGTGCCGTTCCGTATAGATCGACCTTGAAGATCGTTTGCGGGGAAGCTTGGCTGGGGGAAACACCCGCCGCATGAATGAGGCCGACAATTTCACCAATGCCCGTCGCTTTCTCGACAAGAGCTCGAACGGACGCGCGTGAGGACACATCTGTGTTTCCGGTGCTCACTTCGAAGCCAGCGTCCGCCAGTGTCCTTGCCGCGATATTCGCGTTTTCCTCGCGCAAGTCCGCGAGGAGGACATGCTTCCCCGCGCTCACCCGTCGAGCAACTGCCTGGCCAATCGATCCGGCCCCAATGACAACTATTACGTCTTTCATGGCATATGCTCTTCCGTGGATTCCTTTCCTCGAGACTTACCGCGTCGAAGATACTCCATGGCCATCACACCGGGATCCCCGCGCATACGTCCCGCTTTGAATAGTAGGACTCCGACCACATAGGGCGGTACTTGGTTCGGAACCCATCAAGAATCCTCTCCACCTGATTCGAGTCTCTCATAATCGTGGCCCGGGACGAAATCGCTTTGCCGCCAGCACTTAGCTCAATCTGCGGATGCTTTTCCAGATTCTTGAACCAATTGCTGTTGGAACCTTTCATTGGCACTAGCATCACTTGGTCATCGTTATTCAGTACAAACCACACAGGCGTTGAAATCTTCTTCCCCGAACTCCTCCCAACGACGGTGATTGCCACCTCGTTCGAGCGTTTCAGTTTGGCAATGAGCTCTTCGCGGATGTTGGGATTGACGGGAGAGGTCAAGTCGCTGCCTCCGATGCGGCGGAGTATAGTTCGTCGCTGACTTTCTCCATCCATTCAGCCGTCTTGCCGTCTAGTTGTTCTTGAATCGCGATGTGAGTCATGGCACTCTGTGCGGTGGCTCCGTGCCAGTGCTTCTCACCAGCCATGATTGTCACCACGTCGCCCGGTGAGATCTCCCTAACGGGGCCTTCCCAACTTTGGACGAGGCCGCGACCAGCCACAACGATCAGGGTCTGACCAAGTGGGTGACTGTGCCAGGCGGTGCGGGCGCCTGGTTCGAAGGTGACGCTCGCGCCCGCAGCGCGACCTGGCTCTCTCGCCTGGAACAGAGGGTCGATGCGCACGGTCCCGGTGAAATAGTCAGCCGAACCCTTAGTGGAGGATTGAGAGCCGCTCCGTTTGATTTCCATGTCCTAATGCATCACCTCACGGAGTCTGCGACTAGGCATTTATCCGTGAAGTATGAATGCCGGCAAAAGAATTTTCCCTTCCGAGGTTCGAATCCAACATATCAGGGGCTTCTGACGCAGCGGATTTTCCGCTAGTCCGCCTCAATCGTGTTGATTTCTACCATTCCAGGGTCAGAAGGGATGTTTCAGAGCGCATGGGCTAAACAGAGTTCAAAATGAGTAGCCCGTCTAGGATTCGAACCCCATCCGACCTGATGTTCCGAATGGCGCTCTACTCACTGTGTGACTGAAGTACCGACGAATTTGTCACTGAGCTTTTGGGTGTACTGTTTCGAAGTGGCCAGGCCCAGCACCACGTCGAGGAGAAGAAGAATCCAGTAGATCTTGCTGATGTTTCTCACCAGGGACTCAACCAAGGTAGGGTTGCCTCCCTTGGGCCCGACCACCTTGAGGTGCATTGCGCTCTTGCCAACGGTCGCGCCCCTCGTCACCTCTGCGACGATGAAGTAGAGGAAGAGGATGACCCCAGCCAGAACGGGGAAGACTCCCGCAAACAAGGAAGTCAGTCCGGCCGTTCCCGAGAACACGAAGGTGGGAATGGCCACGAAGACAGCCGCCACTGCCAGAACAACAACCACGATGATGGCATCGATGACGAAGGCGAAGAGACGCCTGAGCCAGTAGCTCTGGGCGCCAGGCTCCCTAATCAGCGAGTCGATACCGCTTAGCGGGGCACCCGCGGGACCCGAGGCCTGTGCGACGGGAGCGCCGCATTTCGGACAGAAGGCGGTCCCCGGCTGCAATGGTGCAGCGCAGTTGCTGCAGAACTTCGGCGTGGCGCTCATATTGCAGGCAAGCGAAGGGCTCCCCCTGTAGTTATTAAAAGAGGGATATGATTCCCAGCACTGAATTCAAATCCACCAGTGCGTGTACCATCGAGCCGGAAATCGCCTCTGTTCGGCAAAAGGGAGCGATAGCCCGTCCGGGGGCTGCACCTAACTAGGTACGAATCCGACTCCCAACCTCAGATAGGGTCAAGCCCACGCGCGCAGGGACTCGAATGCATATATCGCATCTCGCCAGCGATTAGGTCCGGCTGGATGTGATTGAGACTGAGAACCTCACGAGGAAGTTCGGCGACCTCACCGCGGTCGACGGCGTGACCCTGCGCATCGATGACGGGGAGATCTTCGGCTTTCTCGGTCCTAACGGCGCCGGTAAGACCACCACCATACGGATGCTGGCATGTCTCATATCGAAGACGAGCGGCACGGCCAGAATCGGCGAATATGACATTGGCAACAGAGCAGACCAGCAAAAGATCAGGCGAATCATCGGCCTAGTCCCGGACAACGTCGGTCTCTACGAGGAGCTCAGCGCGTACCAGAACCTGGATTTCTACGGGAGGTACTACAAGGTCGATGAAGCAAGGAGAAGGGAGAGGATAGAATACTTCCTCAAGCTGCTTGGTTTGTGGGACAAGAGGGACGTGGCGGCGGGGACCTTCTCCAAAGGGATGAAGCAGAAGCTTGCCATTGCACGCGCCCTGATTCACGACCCTCAGATACTCTTCATGGACGAGCCGACGGCCAACCTCGATCCGGAAGCTTCGAAGACCGTCAGGGACTTTATCCTGGACCTGAAGAAAGAGAAGAAGACCATCTTCCTCAACACGCACAACCTGGACGAGGCGCAGAGGATCTGCGACAGGATCGCCATCTTGAACACAAAGCTGATGGCGCTGGGCACCCCTACCGAGCTCGAGCGGTCGGCGAGCGGCAGGAAGATTGTGGTCCAGCTCGAGAGCGTCAACGACGCGATCATTTATGCAGCGAAGAAGTTCGCAACCGGTAGTGTCGAGGTGAGCGACGGCAACAAGCTCATCATAGGAGTGGAAGATCCTGAGAAGGAGAATCCTGACATCATGAGTGCAATCGGAGCTGCGGGGGGCCGCATTCAGTTCGTCACGGAGACGAGTTCTACGCTGGAGGACGTGTACCTGAAGTTGGTAAGGAGCCAGTGATGGAAATGGACCTGCAGAGCGCGTGGTCGGTCGCATCGAAGGACTTCGAGATTTTCAAGAGGAGGAAGGGGGTCCTCTACGCCACGGTATTGTCCCCATTGGGTATCGCCTTGGGATTTCCCGGGATACTCGTCGCAATCGAAAGCGTCGCTGGCGCGGGAACCATATCCGCATCCGTTGCCCCGTTTCTGAACGCGTTTTCCTTTTGGTACGTGATTCTTGCGGCGAGTCTTCCAGCCGGTATCGCCTCGTACAGCATAGTCGGCGAGAAGGTCCAGAAGAGCCTCGAACCGCTGCTCGCAACGCCCATGACAGACGGTGAGATTCTGCTGGGAAAGATCATCGCTTCATTCGTCCCACCGATTGCCGCGATCTGGGCTAGCTCGGTGGTCTTCATGGTCCTGATAGACCTGATCACTCACGCCGGGCTAGGGTATCTCTACTATCCAAACTGGAGCATCGGAGTGAGCCTACTCGTCCTCTCACCGCTCGCGAGCATACTCTCCATCGAGCTGACCGTCATCCT
>DATJBB010000009.1:0-104621 GCA_035515635.1 Nitrososphaerales archaeon | reverse complement strand
GATGAAGGCCTTCTCGAGCCCCCTTGGGGTGAGCTGGTCGAGCTGCGCGATGGGGTGCCAGCACTTTGCGAAGCTCTCCGCGAGCTCCTCCTTGGAGATCAGCTGGATCTTGAGCTCGAGCAGGAGCGGGTCGATGTAAAGCGCCGAGGCGCGGTGCTTCAGGTACTGGTCTTGGAGCTTGACGATTGCGACGAGCTGCTGCATCGCCTCCGAGTCCTTGAGCATCACGTCGATGACGCCCCAGTCGGGGAGGTGCTTCTTGAGGACGAGGAGCTTCTCCCTGATGTCGACCTCGAATGGGTTGACGCTGCTTGATTGGATGTTGCGGCAGAGCTCTATGAGCCTGAGGATGTCCTCGAGCTTCTTGTCGCGCTCCCTATCTTCCGCTGTTGGAATACTCCTTCACCTGGGACGAGCCGTGGACTGACTGGACGGTGATGACGTGCGCGGTCCTGTCCGCCACGGTGATTATCGACGGCGTTATCACGATGTTCTGGGAGTTGGGGTTCCTCTTCCCCTGGGCGAGTATCATCTTGAAGATGGCCTCCCTGTTGCGTGGGTCCATGTGGATGTCGAACTCGTCCATCGCGCGCAGGGGCGAGATTATCCTGCTCTGGAGCGAGAGCATGAACGCGACGAGCGCGACGGACCGCTCGCCTCCGCTCTGTGTGTAGGGGTCGAGTATCGACGGCTCTGCGCCCTTGAAGCCCACGAGCAGCTGGAGCCCGGCCTCGGCGACGCTGTCCCCCACGTCGAGCCTTATCGCGCCCGTCGCGCCGACGGTCGAGAGTATCTGCTGGTAGGTTGGCGCGACCTCGTCGATGAGGTTCTGGACAGCGTTCCTCCAGGCCTTCTTCCTTTCCTCGAGCTCGTTGAGCATCAGCTTCTTGTTGTCCTGGAGCTCCTGGAGCTTGCCCTTCAGCCCCTCGAGGTTACCCGTGTAGTCTTTGTAGATCTTCTCGGCGTCGTCGGGCAGGTCCTGGAGCTTCTGCAGCTGCGCGGAGACGAGCTTCAGCTCCTCGGAGACCTCGTAGGGGGCCCTCTGCGTGATTATCCTCTCTCCCGCCCTGTCCAGGTCGGGCTTCATCGCGTCGAGCTCGCCCCTGACGTCCCTCTCCGACCTCTCGAGCTCCCTGATCTCCGACTCGGTGACCTTGGTCCTGTACTCGAGGACCTCGAACCTCACCCTCTGCGCGATGTAGTCGTCGGTGACCTTCCTTATCGCGTCCTCGACGCTCCCGACCTCCGCCTGGAGGGACGCGACCTCGCGGTCGAGCTCGGTCTTCTTCCTGCCCGCCTCCTCCGAGTCCCCGCCGGACTTTTTGGACGCGAACTCGATGAACTCCTTGACGCGCTTCGACCTCTTGGCGTCGAGGCTCCCCACCAGCTCCCCCAGGTCGCTGCTCAGCGTCTCCAGCTCCTCCCTGAGGCCCTTCATCGCGTCGCGTGTGGCCTCGCGCCCGGCGCGCTCCCTCTCCGCCCTGATGAGCGCGCCGTAGAGCTTGCTGACCTCGACCTGCCTCTCGCCCAGGGCCGTGCGGTGCCCCTCCGCCTCGCTCCCCGCCTTCTTCTGCTGCTCCCTCAGGTCGGCGAGCGACTCGCGCTTCGCCTCGAGCCTCTCCCTGATTGATGAGAGCGAGCGCGAGAGCCTCCCCTCCTGCGCCCAGAGCAGCTCGCGCTCGAGCAGCGTCCTGTGCTCCTGGAGCCTCTTCTTCTCGAGGAACCTGTCGTAGATCTGCTTCCAGTACTCTATCGTCTGGTTGGCGTTGTCGATGAGCTGGACGAGGGAGCCCTCCTCGCTGACCATCCCCTTGAGGTCCGCCTCCGCGGCGAGTATCCTCTGCCTGTACTCCCGGAACCCGACCGCCTCCTCCACCATGACGAGGCGCTGCTCCTGGGAGATGGCGCCGAGCTCCTCTATCATCCCCTGGTGCATGATTATCAGGAGGTTGTCAGGGTTGATCCCGAACTCGCGGAGGAGCCGGACCACCTCGCTCTTGTCTATCTCCTTGTAGTCGGCCTCGTACCAGTAGGAGCCGTCCTTCCTCAGGTACCGGGAGAGCATGAAGGTGTCGGCCTTTGAGTACGGGATGGGCCTCCGGCCGTCCCTGACCTTGTTGTCGAAGATGAGGGAGACCCTCGCGATGTCCTTCCCCCTCCGGATGAGGTCGCTCAGCTTCCTCGAGCGCTCGGTGTAGGCCTGGCCGAAGGCCACCGAGATGGCCAGGAGGATGGAGGACTTGCCCGCTCCGTTGGGCCCGACTATCAGGTTCAGGCCTTGGTTGAGGGGGATGCGGGCGTATTCGTAGCTCATGAAGTTCTCCAGGATGATCTCCTTGATTGGAGGTGAAAACGTCCTCTCCTGCTCTGTGGAGAGCTCCTCAAAAGGCCCTGACAAGTGTCTTCCCCGTAGCATTCTAGGATACTATTTTAGCCCTGTGGTGCAAAAATTGCAAGAAATTGGGTCCCGCAACCTCGCGCGCCGATAGAATGTGGTGAGAGTGCGACACGTATTCCTTTAGGGTGTTAGTAGGCTAATTCGACAAGTTTGAACCTGCTCTTCGGATTCGCTCTCGTAGCAAGCCTTATCGCGTCATTGCACATCAGGCGAAAATCCTCGAAGAGACTGGTGAGGGCCTCAAAGGCACGACACCGAAGGCTAATTGCCTTGGTGACCCTCAATTCGCGGTGTAAGCCTGCTTACGGACTTGACCACCCATCTGCGGAAAGCGACGTCAGAACAACCTTTTGAATGGGGTCCGTCGGGCACCCCCAGACTTGGTCCTAGCGGCGAAGGTCTTCGTCGTCCAGGAGGAGAGGAACCTCCCCCTCATAGCGTCGAAGCTCAAGGACTTCAAGCTCGAGCAGGAGGTCAGGATAGAGGGCGACAGCTTCAGCCTCCTCTCAGAGATAACTGACATGGACATATCGAAGGAGGGCCTCGAGGGGACTTTCGCCTTCGACACCGTCTTCCAGGTCAAGCAGCACGGCAAGATGGTCCCGATACTCAAGACCTACGAGGCGCCCTTCTCGTTCGACCTCCTCGGGGACAGCCTCTTCCTCAGCGTCTTCGACAAGAAGAGCCGTGCGAACAACATCGCCAACGAGATGAGCAAGGCGTTGTTCATGAGCCTGGGCCAGATCGTCGAGGGGAGGATACAGCCCGAGACTCTCAAGAGGTTCCACGAGGCCAACTTCGAGGAGACCAAGATACTCTTCTTCGACGACATCGACCTCCCGAACATCACGAAGCTATCCCTCTACGGGGAGGGGCTCGGGTCGACCAACCTCTACAACGACTACCTCACGCACGGGAAGATCTGGTACGCCGTGGTCAAGTCCCAAAAGTACGGATACGTCGTCGGCGTGACGAGGAATTGCGTCGTGACGGTGTTCAGCAGGACTGACCTCCCCGAGTTCAAGGGGTACGTCAGGAACGAGATACTACCGCTCATCTCGTCCGGCTAGCCGACCCCCTGCTCCCGCGCCCCTCTCCACAGGCTGTCCACGCCCGTACCTCGCGGAGGCTTGACGTGGGCGTTCAGGTGCGCCCTGAGGGCGTCTATCAGCGCCTTCACCTTGAGCGGCTCGGCGACGTCTCGGAAGACCATCACGGTCTCCCCTTTGACCCGGAAGAAGAGGTCGCCTATCTCGACGGGCTCCCCCATGGCCGGTGGCACGTAGTCGGGCGTCCGGGGGACGAAGAAGCTACCTCCCCGCCTCGCTCTCTTCCCGGGCCTGTTGTTCTCCACGGCCACATCGGCGATGCGCATCGGGACGTTCACCTTGACGACGTTCGCCTCCACGTCCCAGATGAAGCAACGGTAGTTGGTCACCAGGTACCCCGTGACCAAGTGCCGCACGAACCTTCCCTTTACGTCTGCCATCTTCCAGAAAGGCGCTTCTCCCCTGACCAGGTCGGGAGGAGGCGGCACGTCGGCCTCTGCGGCTCCGGACATCGCACCCAAGCGAGGGCGGGCGCGGGGTTAAACCTCTGTCGATTTCGTCCGGCTGGGCCACAGGCTCAGCTCCATGAAGCGGATGTGCCCCTCCAGTGCTCCCGAGACGCCGTGGTAGGGCTTGGTCTCCCGGAAGCCGAGGGAGCGGTACAGGCCGATCGCCCCCTCCAGGAAGGACAGGGTGTCGAGCCGCATCCTCCGGTAGCCCAGGCGCCTTCCCTGCTCCACCGAGGCCACCGCGAGGGCCCTGCCCAGCCCCTCGCCGCGGAAGGCCGGCCTCACGTAGAGCGTCCGCATCTCGCAGATGGTCTTGGTCAGCCTCCCGACGGCGACGCAGCCACAGGCCTCCTTCCCGCTCACCGCCAGCAGGAGGTCGCCTCGAGGGGGGACGTGCTCCTTGAGGTACTTCTTCCTGATGTCGTCGTAGCCGCGTTCTGCGTTGAACGCTTCGACGTCGAGCCCCCGGTAGCGCCTCTTGACCTCGGCCGTTATCCAGGTCACGTACTCCTCGGAGAGCTCGACGAACATCTCGAGGGCCTCGCCGCTCCTGGCGGGCGCCACTTCGAACAAGCGAGTCGCCCCCGTGCGTCGGGAAGGATTAAAGTCCACCAGGAGTGCCGCGGTCGAGCCTTGCTCAAGGTCGTCCCGAACGAGTCGGCCCTAATCCACAGCGAGGGAGGGGAGTCGACCGTCCTGGTCTCGGACCTCCACCTCGGGCTCGAGAAGGAGATGGCGTCGAAGGGGTTCAGGGTCCCGCCCTACTCGCAGAAGATGCTGGACCGGCTGAACGCCATGGCCGAGCAGAACCACCTCGACAGGGTGATAGTCGTCGGGGACGTCAAGCACTCGATAGGTAAGGTCGAGGACATCGACTGGGGGATAATCCCGTGGTTCTTCGAGGCGCTCCTCGACGTCTTCCCCGCGGTCGAGGTCGTCCCAGGGAACCACGACGCCCTGATAAAGACGCTCCTCCCTCAGAGGGTCAAGCTTCACCCCGCCGAGGGGACCGTCATCGGGAAGAGGAACAAGGTCGGGGTGGCGCACGGCCACTCCTGGCCGTCGAGAGAGGTGATAGCATCGAAGAACATCGTGATGGGCCACTCGCACTTTCGGTACGAGATGAGGGACAGGTTCGGCGTCAGGACCAAGGAGGCGGTCTGGCTGTTCGCCAACTACGACGTCGCGGCCATGCTGGAGAAGGCCGGGTACCCCAAGGGGAGGGGCGGAGAGGGGAAGCTCGTCGTGATGCCGCCGTTCAACAACCTGGTGGGGGGTCAGGCGATAAACGCAAAGGGCGGGTTCGACTTCGGGCCGATACTCTCGTCCGGGTCGTTCCGGCTTAGCGACGCCGACATCTTCCTGCTGGATGGTACGCGGGTAGGCTAGGCGCCGGACGCCTTGCGGACTCTCTGCTCGAGCTGGGCCTCGGGCATCGTCCCGATCACCGCGTCGACCGGCTTCCCGTTCTTGAAGACCATGAATGTCGGGATCGACTGGACCTCGTACCTGGTCGCGATGGCGGGGTGCTCGTCGACGTTGAGCTTCCCGAAGGTGACGCTCCCTCCCATCTTTGCCGCGAGCCGTTCTACGACTGGCTCCATCACCTTGCAAGGGCCGCACCAGACGGCCCAGAAGTCGACGAAGGTCGGCTTCGAGCTTCCGACCGTCTTGTCGAAGTTGGACGCCGTGAGCGTCGCAACCTCGCCTTTGTGCTGGCTCTCTTGGAGCAGGCGCTTCGCTCTGTCTGCAACAATCTTGTCAAGTTCTGAATCGGACAACGGATTTGTCGAACCGAAAAGCGTATTTTAATATTCGGTGGAGTTTTAGTCGCCTTGGGATTTCTGGAGTCGCTTTCTCCGATTCTCGCAAAGACCAATGCATCGGAGCTCGTCCCAGGCAAGAGTGCCTCGGTGGCCCTGATATTCCACGGCTCTCGCACCAAGGAAGAGATCCTGCTCATCACGCGGGCGGAGCGGGCGGGCGACCCCTGGTCGGGGCAGGTGGCCTTCCCGGGCGGGATGGTCGAGGAGTCCGACACGAGCTTCGAGGAGACCGCGAGGAGAGAGACCATGGAGGAGGTGGGAGTCGACCTCGGTGAGGGCTCGTTCGTCGGGTACATGCGCGAGTTCGAGGCGAGGAGGAGGCCAGTCAGGGTCGTGCCGTCGGTCTTCAAGGTCGACGAGGCGCCTGACGTGCGGATGAACGGGGAGGTCGCGGCGTTCGAATGGGTCCCTCTCGCGCGGCTGGCGAGGAAGGAGGCGATGTCGAAGTACCGGGTCCAACGGCACGGCGCCACGTTGGAGTTCCCCGCTCTGGTCTACGGTGGGCTGCTGATGTGGGGACTGACCGAGAGGATAATCTCGACTGTGCTGGCTGCGAGCTCTAGATCCCTAGGGCGAGCCTGAGGCCCTTGTACCTGTTCCTGATTGTGACCTCGGTCACCCCGGCGGCGTCGGCGATGTCCCGCTGTGTCATGTTCTCCCCCTCGAGGATGCACGCGACGTAGAGGGCGGACGCAGATATCCCCATCGGGTCCTTGCCCGCCGAGATCCTCGCTGCCTCGGCCCTCTGGAGTATCTCCCTAGCCCTCCGCTGCGTCTTGCCGCTGACGTTCGCGCGAGAGGCGATCTTTGACATGCACTTGGACGGGTCGACGACGGGCATCTGGATGTCCATCTCCTTGAGAAGCAGCCTGTACGACCTTGCGAGGTCCTTCTTCTTGACCAGCCCGACCGCGGCGACGTCCTTCAGCGTGCGCGGGACCTCCCTATCCCTGCAGGCGGCGTATAGGGAGGCAGCGAGGATGGCCGTTATCGACCTGCCCCTGACGAGGTTGAGGTCGAGCGCTTTTCTGTAGATGTACGCGGCTCGCTCCGTCACCGCCTCTGAGACGGCGAGCTTCTCTGAGAGCATCCTCAGCTCGCTGAAGGCCTGCTTGAGGTTCCTGTCCTGGGACTCGTGTACCTGGCTCCTCCTGTCCCAGGTCCTCATCCTCTCGACGCTCGACTTCATGGCGCCGCTGAGGGAGCGCCCCGAGGCGTCCTTGTTCTCGGAGCCGATTATCGTTGCGAGGCCCATGTCATGGATTGCGACCGACGTAGGCATCCCCGCCCTGCTCCTCTCGTCCTTCTCCTCGTTGGAGAACGACCTCCATTCTGGGCCGGTCTCGATCACGTTCTCGCGGACGACGAAGCCGCAGTTTGTGCAGAGAACCTCGCCCCGGTGGCTGTCGGTGACCATGCTTGTCTTGCCGCATCGGGGGCACCTGTCGCTCGCCTCCTCGAAGCGCCTTTGTCTACCTGGGTCTCTCGCATATGCACTTGATATAATCAATCACGTGGCTAGGAATACTGATATCCTGGAAGGGGACCAACCGAGGGGCCCTATTTAGGTCTTGAGTGCTAGAGAAAAAGGAAAAGCGCCTGGCGCCCCTTTCTCGGGGCAGCCAGGTTGGGGGTGAAGAAGCCCTGTCTTAGACTGGGGCCTGCTCTTCGGTTGACTCGGCGGACTCGGGGGCCGCGCTGGACGCACCTGCGCCGCTGATCACGTCGCCCGTGGCGAACCTGTCAGTGACGCGGGTGATCTTGATCCTCGCGCTCTGGCCCTGCTTTGCGCCCGCCACGAAGATGACGAAGCCGTCGATCTTTGCGATGCCCTCTCCGCGCCTGCTGGTGTCGGAGATTGTGACATCGTATTCCTTGCCGACCTCGACCGGCTTTGGTCTGAAGGACGTGCTGAAGCCGCCCGGCCTGCTGCCGTAGCCGCCTCCGCCTCCCCTACTGCCTCCGCCGAATCCTCCCCTTCCTCCTCTGTTTCCATAACTCATCTTTCTTTCATCCTCCTACTGTAAGTTCCGCAGTGGGATGGCCCGCTTCAGCCATGCTAATTAAAGGTTAGCGTAGGGAAATCGTGGTCGGACATATACCCCTACCGGACGTCTGTCCCTCCTCTGCTATGGAGGGATGGGCCGGGAGAGATTCGAACTCTCGGCCTCTGCCATGTAAGGGCTTGACGGATTACTCTAGCGTCCTAACCAGGCTGAACGACCGGCCCGAAGTCTCGGTCGCGCCGGGGCGGTAATAAGCGTTGGAACGATGGTCCGGGGGAGAAAAATCTGAAATGGGTTATATCTTGGGACCGGGCAGCGCCGCCGAGAACCTCTTGGTCTCCACCCGCTTCGCCCTCGTGCCAATCCGCGACCTCAAGACGCACGAGACGGCGGAGAACGACCGGGTGAAGAGGGTGATGCGGCAGATGAAGTCGATGGGGATCGTGAAGAAGGCAATCATAGTGGACGCCAACTCGCTGGTCGTCCTCGACGGCGTCCACAGGCTGACGGCGCTCCAGCTCCTGGGAGCCTCGAGGGTCCCGGCGTGGCTGGTAGACTACTCCGACGAGGACGTGGTCGTCCTGGGGAAGGACAGGAAGTCGAAGATCCCGAAGGAGTCGGTGGTCAAGGCGGCGGTACAGGGCCCAAAGTTCCCTCCCAAGTCGACTCGGCACATGGTCAAGGGGAAAGACGGGGCGATGGTCCACATCTCGAAGCTCGAGCGAGAGGTCTCGGTCCCCCTGCAGTCCCTCATGGACCCCGCATGAGGCACCAAACGCTTTTGGCCCAAGCATCAAGACCTCCGCGATGCGCTGCCTTGCCCTCTGCTTCGGTGGGAGCCGTTCTCCTGCGACCGACGCGGTACCGACTTGAGGGACAACTTCTGATTGCGCGCCCTGATGGTTCTTCTGGTCCTGCCTGGTTGTGGGCCGCAAACGCTTAAGAACTCGCCCTTGGCCAGCGGGACCAGTGGAAAGGATGGAAGGCGATGGAGTTCACGGTAATGGGAGCTGGTTCCGTTCATCTGTAGCCTTCGCTGTCCACGAGTGAACACAAAATCGCTTTCTCGCGGCGATAAGGTTTCTACCCCCACCGTGAGGAGGGTCCGCTGATGGCCAAAGAGAAGCTCAGGCTCACCATCCCCAACGGGCACCTCGGCCAGAAGAGCATCGAGATCTTCCAAAAGGCGTACTACAAGATATCGGGGCAGGACAGGAGCTACAGGCCCGGGTTCAGCGACCCGGACGTCGAGCTCAGGGTCCTGAGGCCTCAGGAGATACCGCTCTACGTCGCGGACGGCATCCAGGACCTGGGAATCACCGGGGTGGACTGGGTGACCGAGACGGGCGCAAAGATAGAGGAGGTCCTGGACCTGGAGTTCGGGGGCGTCAAGCTCGTCGCGGCGACGCCAAAGTCCCAGCCCTACGACACAGTCAACGACCTCATGGAGAGCTTCTGGTCCAAGGGCGAGGAGTTCAGGGTCTCCGCCGAGTATCTCAACGTCACTGCGGAATACCTGAAGGCGCAGCCCGCGTACAAGAAACGGTTCGGGAAGAAGGAGCCCATGATGATCACGCCCTGGTGGAGGAAGGGCGAGAACCCCAGGGCCGCGGTCTATCTCTCGTTCGGGGCGACGGAGGCCAAGCCCCCCGAGATAGTGGACATGATAGTCGACGTCACCGAGACGGGTACGACCCTGGAGCAGAACAACCTCAAGCAGATCGGGACGCTGATGAGGTCGACCGCGCGCCTGGTCGCTAACAAAGAGGCGCTGAAGGATTCCTGGAAGAGAGAGAAGATACTCGACATCAAGATAATGCTAAGGGGCGTGGTGGAGGCCCAGAAGCAGCTCCACATCTTCGTCAACGTCAAGGAGAAGAACCTTGACAGGCTCCTCTCCGAACTAAAGGCGCTCAAGCGCCCGACGGTGAGCCCGCTCTCAGAGAAGGGCTGGTACGCCGTCAACTCGGTGATCAGCAAGAAGGACCTCCACGCGATGCTCCCCGTCCTCAAGAAGCTGGCCCAGGGGCTCGTGATACACGAGCCGCAGAACATCCTCTCCCTCGAAGAGTTCGAGGAAGGGAGAGGGGAATGAGCGCCGAGCTACTGCCCCTGATCCGCATCGACAAGAAAACCACAACCGAGGCCGTCGTGAGGAGGATCAGGGGCGGGCGGAGGGACCTCCTCAAGACGATGGAGGGAACGAAGAGGATAGTGGAGACTGTGCGCCGGGAGGGCGACGCGGCGCTGGCGAGGTACTCCAGGGAGCTCGACGGGGCGGACGTCACGGAGAGGACACTCCAGGTGAGGAGGGAGGAGATCGCGGCCGCGGGGGCGACCGTGAACCCCAGGCTGATGGACGCGATGAGGGTCGCGCTGAGGCGGATCCAGAGGACACAGGGGCAGCTCCTCGGGAGGATCCAGTTCTCCTACGTCTCCGACGGGTTCGTTGTGAGGAGCGTAGTCAGGCCCCTCGACTCGGTGGGGTGCTACGTCCCAGGGGGCAAGGCGTCATACGCGAGCACGGTCCTGATGACGGCCGGCGTCGCCAAGCTGGCCGGCGTCAAGCGGGTGGTGGTCTGCAGCCCTGCGGGTAAGGACGGAAGGGTGGGCGAGGCGATCCTGGCGGCGGCGGAGCTCTGCGGGGTCGATGCGGTCTACAGGGTCGGTGGCGCGCAGGCGATAGCGGCTATGGCCTACGGGACGAAGACCGTCCCCAGGGTGTCGAAGGTCGTGGGTCCAGGCGGGCTGTACGTCTCCGCGGCCAAGAAGCTTGTCTCGTCGGACGTGCCCATAGACTTCCTCGCGGGGCCGACGGAGATGGTCGTCGTCGCGGATGGCAAGGCCGACGCCCGCCTCGTCGCCTGGGACCTCATCGCGCAGGCCGAGCACGGAGGCGACGGGCTCTCCTGCCTCATCACTTGGGACGCGGGGCTGGCAGCCAGGGTCAAGAAGACGGTCGGCGAGCTGGTGCCAGGCCTGGAGAGGAGCGAGTTCGTCCGGGCGACCCTCCGCAGGGGGGCGGCGGTGGTGTGCAAAGACCGCGAGGGCGCGGTCGAGCTGGTCAACGCTCTCGCTCCCGAGCACGTGGAGCTGTTGGTCGAGGGAGCTGGCGAGATGGCCGAGGGAATCGAGAACGCCGGGCTGATACTGGCGGGACCTTTCGCGCCTGGGGCGGCGAGCGACTACGTGGTGGGGACTGACCACGTCCTCCCGACGGAAGGGGTCGCCCTCCAGCGCGCGGGGCTGACCGCTCTGGACTTTGTCAAGGTCAACTGGGTCGTGGAGGGGACGAGGGAGGGGTTGAAGGCGCTCATCCCCCCGCTCAAGGAGCTGGCCCTGGCGGAGGGGCTGCCCAACCACTTCCTCTCGGCGCAAGCGAGGTTCGAGAAGAGATGAAGGGCGGAGGGAAGGGAGGGGCGAAGCTCAAGGCCGACGCGGTCGCGTTCGACTGCGACGGCGTCCTCATCGACGCCCGGCGGTCCTATGACAGGGCGATCAGGGTCGTGGTGGAGCTGATGGCCGGCGAGCTGACGGGCGCGAAGCTCTCTCTGTCGAGGACGGCGCCCAAGCTCATCTCGACGGTCAGGAGGACGGGAGGGTTCAACAGCGACTGGGACGCGACATACGCCCTCACCCTCTTCTCGTTCGTCGCCGCCACGGAGGCGAGGGGAGGGGCGAGCAGGGCATCGACGCGGCTGGCCGAGATAGTGGCGAGGTTCGGGTCGGCGCCGAGGGGGGTGGGGGCGGCGGCCGTCGACTCCTTCCTGGACAGGGAGTTCCCCCAGCTGGGCGGGGGCCTGGCCGAGGCGAGGCAGTTCCTCGGGTACCCCGGGAGGCCGCCGCAGAGCAGGCTGGCCACCCTCTTCGACGAGATTTACCTCGGGGGCCCTCTCTTCGAGAAGATGCACGGCGTCGCGCCGTCGAAGAGGAGGAGGGGCTTCATCGAGATGGAGAGGACGCTGGTCAGGGAGGGGACACTGAGGTCGTTCGAGAGGGCGGTCGGGAGGGGCAGGATGGCGATAGTGAGCGGGAGGCCCTCGTTGGGGACCGAGTACTCCCTCGGGGACGCCGTGATGGGGCACTTCGACAGGGGGGCGTCGATGTTCATCGGGGACGCGGACTTCTACCCCGAGCTGGGGTTCGAGTACGAGAGGTTCAGGAAGCCCAGCCCCGACGCCCTCGTGAGGGCGAGCGAGAGGCTCTCGTCGAAGACCCTGCTGTACGTGGGCGACTCGGCGGAGGACCTCATGATGGTCCAGAGGGCGAAGGAGAGGGGCCTCCTCGAGGGATGCCTGTTCGCCGGCGTGTGCGGGATGTCGCCCGACCCCAAGGGGCAGGCCGCTTTCTTCGCCGAGGGAGGGGCCGACCTCGTGGTGAGGTCTGTCAACGACATTCCGCCACGGTTATTGATGGCGGGGAGGGGACGGTGACAAGATGAGGAGCGCGAAGGTCGCGAGGAAGACCAAGGAGACGGACATCACGGTCGAGGTGAGGGTCGACGGGACCGGCAGGACCGAGGCTAGGACGGGAGTGAGGTTCCTCGACCACATGCTTGACTCGCTAGCGACGCACAGCCTGATGGACCTCGAGGTGAGGGGGAAGGGAGACCTCCAGCACCACATAGTGGAGGACGTGGCGATCACTCTCGGCAAGGCCCTCAACCAGGCCCTGGGCGACAGGAAGGGGATCAGGAGGTTCGGGGACGCGGTGGTCCCGATGGACGACGCCCTCGCCCTCGCCGCGGTAGACCTGGTCAAGAGGCAGTACTCGGTGGTAGACCTCAAGCTGGAGAGGGTGATGCTCGAGGACGCCCCGAGGGAGGACCTGGAGCACTTCTTCGGGTCGTTGGCTGCCTCCCTGGAGGCGACCGTCCACGTCAAGGTCCTCGAGGGGTCGAACGACCACCACAAGTTCGAGGCGGCGGTCAAGGCGCTCGCCCTCGCCCTCAGGGAGGCGACCTCGGAGGACCCGAGGCGCGCCAAGCTGAAGGGCCCGCCCTCGTCCAAGGGAGCGATGTAGCAAAGGATGAAGATGCAGGTCTTCAACTACGGGGCGGGGAACCTCTTCAGCATCCAGGCAGCCCTAAGGAAGGAGGGGGTGCGGACGTCCCTGACCAAGGACGGGAAGGGGATGGGCGAGGCTGACGCCATCGTCCTCCCCGGGGTCGGGAGCTTCAACCAGGCGGCGAAGATGCTCCCGATGGCGAAGATACGGGACGCCGTGAGGTCGGGCAAGCCACTGCTCGGTGTCTGCCTCGGCCTCCAGCTCTTCTTCGCGAAGAGCGAGGAGGGGCCGGGGCGAGGGCTGGGGCTCTTCCCCGGAGAGGTCAGGAAGCTCCCCTCTAGGATGAAGATACCCCAGATAGGGTGGAACACCGTCCGGGTGAGGGGGGGCTCCGAGCTGGTGGAGGGGCTCGGGGAGGAGCCCTGGGTGTACTACGTCAACTCGTTCTACCCCGCCGCGAAGGGCAGGTGGGTGGTCGCGACCACGGAGTACGGAGTGGAGTTCCCAGCGGTCGTCAGCGAGAAGAACGTCCACGGGACGCAGTTCCACCCGGAGAAGTCTGGGGCGGCAGGGAGGAAGATACTCCGGAACTTCCTCCAGACGGTCAAGAGGTAGCGGACGCCATGCAGCTCTGGGCGGCGATAGACATACTCGGAGGGTCGGTGGTCACGCTGAGGCAGGGGAAGGAGAGCCAGAAGACGAGCTGGAAGGAGGGGCCGCTCCAGTCGGCGTCGAGGTGGGAGCGCGAGGGCGCGGACGGCCTCCACATCATCGACCTCGACGCGGCGTTCGGCAGGGGCTCCAGCAAGGACGTTATCCGCGACATCGTAGACAGGGCGCACATCCCCGTCCAGGTGGGCGGAGGGGTGAGGAGCCGCGAGGCGGCGGAGGCGCTCCTCGACTGGGGGGTCTCGAGGGTGATCCTGGGGACGCTCGCCTACGCCCAGCCCAAGATCCTGTCCGTCCTCCTCGACGACCGGGGCCCGGAGAAGTTCGTGGTCGCTGCGGACTACTCGCCCGAGGGGAAGGTGATGTCCAAGGGGTGGACGTCGAGCGTCGACATCTCGGTCTTCCAGGCGGCGAAGCAGCTCGAGAGTGCGGGGGTGCTCACGATGCTCGCGACATCGGTGGGCAAGGACGGGACGGCGAAGGGGCCAGACGTGGAGACCACGAGGAGGCTCTGCTCGTCGTCCAAGATGAGGGTCCTCGCCTCCGGGGGGATAAGGGACATCGACGACCTGGGCGAGCTGGCGAAGGCGGGCGCGGCGGGGGCGATCATCGGGCGGGCGCTCTACGACGGAGGCATAAAGCTCCGGGTGGCAAAGGCGGAGCTCGAGGGGGACCTGAGATGACGCTCGCCAAGCGGGTCGTACCCTGCCTGGACGTCAAGGAGGGGAGGGTCGTCAAGGGGGTGAAGTTCGAGGGGCTGAGGGACGCGGGAGACCCCGTCGAGTTATCGTCGAGGTACAGGGACGAGGGGGCGGACGAGGTGGTCTTCCTCGACATCACGGCCAGCCTTGAGAAGAGGAAGACGATCAGGTCGCTGGTGAGGAGCGTCGCGGCCAGCCTGGACATACCGTTCACCGTCGGCGGGGGGATAAGGAGCATGGCCGACGCGAGGCTCGTCCTCGCGAGCGGGGCGGACAAGGTCGCGGTCAACACGGCGGCCCTCCAGGACCCTGGACTGATCACCAGGCTCGCAGACGTCTTCGGGTCCCAGTGCGTGGTCGTGGCCATCGACGCCAAGAGGGCGAAGGGGGGTGGCGGGATCGACTACGAGGTGTTCAGCCACTCAGCCACCAAGACGGCGAAGGTAGACGCCGTCGAGTGGGCGCAAGAGGCGGCGTCCCTAGGGGCGGGCGAGCTCCTCGTCACTTCGATAGACAGGGACGGGACGAAGCTCGGGTACGACCTCGAGCTGCTGAAGGCGATAACGAGCAGGGTCAGGGTGCCGGTGGTTGCGAGCGGAGGGGCTGGGACGTTGGAGCACTTCTACCAGGCGCTGGGGCCGGGGGGTTGTGACGCGGCGCTGGCGGCTTCCCTGTTCCACTACAGGGAACTGACCGTGGGTCAGGTGAAAGATTATCTGGCGGCGAGGGGGGTCGTGGTCAGACCTTGAAAACTTCGAAGATCGGGGAGATAGACTTCGCCAAGGGAAAAGGCCTCGTTCCGGTCGTGACCCAGGAGGCGAGGACTGGGAAGGTGCTGATGCTTGCGTACGCCAACAAGGAGGCGGTGGAGGCCACCATGAAGACCAAGAGGGCGACCTACTGGAGCAGGAGCAGGAACGAGCTCTGGATAAAGGGCGACACCTCCGGGCACGTCCAGAAGGTCAGGAGGGTGCTGGTAGACTGCGACAACGACACGCTCCTCTACATGGTCGACCAGGTGGGGCCAGCGTGCCACACGGGCAAGCACAGCTGCTTCTTCAGCAAACTAGATAGCGAAGAGTGAAGGGAATGGGCCCTCGACGAGGCCGTTGTCTCAGCGTCGCTCCCGGGATGGCCACGCGAGACCTGAAGCGGTCGAAGGAGCACTACGAGCGGCTGGGCTTCACATTCAACGTCTTCGGAGACGACTTTGCGATGGCAGAGCGGGAGGGCGTGACGCTCCACTTTGCGGTCAACCCGGAGCACGACCCGGAGAAGACCGCCTCGTGGATCTACATCAGGTGCGAGGACGCGGACGCCCTTTACCAGGAATGGAAGGCGGCTGGGGTGCGCAGGTTGCGCGAGCCGCACGACACGGACTACAAGATGCGCGAAGGGCACCACATCGACCCGGAAGGGAACCTCGTTAACTTCGGGTCAAGACTGCTAGGAGGATAGGCTGGCGCAGGGGGTGGGACGCTCGCCCGCACCCTGTAGATGCGAGTTTCGAACCCACGAATCCTTGCGGACAAAGGATTAGCAATCCTTCGCCCTACCAGGCTAGGCGACCCCTGCTCCACCCGTGCCCGGCTGGTTCTCGATATAAAGAATCGTGGCTCGACTAGCCGTTTATCGAGAGCGAGGCCATGTACTCTGGCCCGACCCCGTTCGCCGCTGCGCTGCCGAGGCCAGGGTTCCAGTAGAGGCCCTGGACGTTGGAGGTCATGGTCACGAAGTTGACGTTGTCGTACGTCCACAGGTACATCACGTTCTTGTTGGCAAGGGCGTTCATCTGGTTGCTGTCTGATACCAGAGCCTTCAGGTTGTTCGTGGCGCTGGCGTTGATCGCTGCGTTCTCCAGCGTTGTTATCGCCGGGTAGTTCATCCCGTCAGGGCCCGGATATGTCCCCGGGTAAGCGAGCATGTTGCCCGTGAAGTCGAGGACCCACGGGTAGTCGTCGATCCACCCGAGCTTCCTGCCGTCGTCCTCTGGCATGTGGGGACGGTGGCGGCCCATCTAATTATGCTTGGTCGGCGCTAGGTGCCCAGCTTGTCGAGGAGCCTCATCATCTCGGAGTCTCCTCCTGCGGGCGGCTTCCAGTCGACCTTGACCACGGTCACCCCCTGGGCGGAGAGGTCGTCGGCGAAGGTGGGAATCCCGATGTTGACGACCTTGAGGTCCCGCCCGAATATCCCCGGCGCCCCCCGCCGGGGCTTGGCCTTGGGCATCAGGAAGCACCTCCCTTGCCTCTCGAGGCGATCATGGCGGCGAGCCGCGTGGCCGAGGCGTTGCTGGGCGCGATGAGCGTGCCCGCGTCCCTGAGGGTCGCCTCCTGCTTCGCAAGGTTCTGCAAGTCGCCCTCGGTCGCGACTATCGAAGCAACGACCGGGAGGTACCTCCCGCGGGAGGCCGCCGCCGCCTTCGCGTCGCGGATCGAGGGGGAGAGCTCCCCCGCGGGGTCTGGGTTCGAGCCGTACCCAAGCTCCACGTCGAGGAGGAGGACTGCGGTCTCCGGGTCGGCGGCCTCCTTCGCTATCCTGGTCTTGCGCAGGGCGAAGTCTATCATGGGGTGGAGTCTCCCCTCCACGAACTCCTCCGCGCCCATGTCGATGCAGGCGTGCTTCTTGCTCGGAGCCTCTCCTTCCACCTTTAGCTCCGGCCTAATCGGGCCGTTCGAGTAGACGTCCCCGACGACTGGCCCGAGGACCACCTGTGCCTCGTAGCAGAGGGTCCCGCCCGCGAAGAGCCCCCTGACGTACCGCTGGCTCTCGGCGAGCTTCGGCCACTCCAGGCTGGCGGAAGCGACCAGCTCCCGCGGGACGGCCTCCGCGCTCGGGGGTTGGGCCCCCGCCGCCGAGCAGGCGGCGCGCGCTGCGTCCTCGAGCGTCCTGGCTCCCCTCGCCCTGCCCAGGGCCTGCGCGGTCAGGTCGGCCCCGAGGAAGTTGACCACCACTGGCTTCTTGCAGTCCCTGGCCATGGCCAGGACCTTCGCTGCGACCTTGGGCGAGGGCGGCTTGGAGATGAGCACGATTGCCTTGGTCTCGGGGTCGCCCTCGAGGCGCCTTAGCCCCTCGGCCATCGTTATCCCGCCCACCAGCTCTGACATGTCGCCGGAGCCCGTCCCTATCGCCTGGGATATCCCAAGGCCGTTCTTGTGGACCAGGGTCGAGACCTCCTGGAGCCCCGTCCCCGAGGCTGAGACTATGCCGATCGGCCCTGGCCTGACTGCGTTCCCGAAGCCGAAGACCTTGTGGTTGATTATGGAGGTCCCGCAGTCGGGGCCCATCATCAGGAGCCCCCGCTCTCGCGCCGCCTCCTTCAGCTCCAGCTCCTCGTCGAGGGAGACGTTGCTGCTGAAGAGGAAGACGTTGAGCCCCCTGGAGAGGGCGTGCGAGGCCTCCCTCCGGGCGAACCTCCCGGGCACTGAGATCAGGACCATGTTGGCGTCGGGGACGGCTTGCAGGGCCTCTTCGAGGGAGCCGGGCAGGCGCGCCTCCCCCGCCGACCCCGGGCCCTTCGAGAGGATGAGGTCTTCTGCCTCTGCGAGGGCGGCGTCGAGGGACTTCGCGTCCCTGGCGTCGACCGCCACTATCATGTCGTCCGTCGCGGCGCGGGAGATGTCGCTGCCGGCGAACCCAGCCTCCGCGAGGACGCGTCGGTTGAGCTCGGTGGCCATCACGACGGCCGCCTGGGAGACGCCCGGGAGCTTCGAGAGCGCCGTGGACATCTGCATGAGGTTGATGGAGTCTCTGTAGATCCCCTTCCTGATGACGACCTTCTTCATGGTCGGTGCCCTCCAGGCCGATGCGCCGGTTCGACGCAGAGTTCCCCGCCTATGACCACGCCGAGGAGCGTGTCCGTGCCCGACGTCTCGCCCACGCCCAAGAGGCGCCTGGTGCGGCTCACCACAGCCCCCTCCCTCCCTGTGAGGAGCGCCTCGCAAAGGGATACGACGGCCTCGTTACCCCTCCCCGCCGAGGCCTCCTTGAGGTAGGCCTCGCTGAGGGCCGTGGTTCTCCCCCTGGCCCCGGAGCCCAAAGCGCGGAGCAAGGCCTCGAAGCCCGGGCGGGATACGTGGGAGCTCCTGGAGCAGAGGACCATGAAGAGCGCCATGCCCGCTAGCATGTCGTCCGAGGAGGGGGTCAGGCCGGGCCCCAGCCCCGTCAGCTCCGAGACCGCCCTTGCGGTCAGCGCGGCGTCTCCCCGGCGGACCGATTCTTCGAGGGCCTCGATGCGGGGGGCGGCCGCGGACGCGAAGAGGCCGAGGCTTCCTCGGGTGTCCTGGCCGCCCTCGGCGCGCAGGAGCTCCCCGAGGCCGGAGAGGTTCCCGTGGGCCAAGCCTGTCCGCCTGGCGGCGAGGAGGTTCCTCCTCAGCTCCTCGAGCGGAAGGACGGGTTCGAAGCGCATGCTGGGCGAATAGAGGCCCGCCGAGCGAGTCGAGACTAGGAGCCGGCCGCCGACGTCGAGCGTCGTCCCGTAGACCCTGACCTTGTCCCCCGCCTGGAGCCCGAAGGAGGACATCGGTCGGCCGTCGGGGAGGGCGACGTTGATGTTGATCGGCCCCCTCTCGGACGGCTCGGGGACCAGGCTGACCAGGCCGCCTCGGAGGGAGACGTTGACGGCCCCCCGGTAGACCCCCTCGACGCGTCCGCGCCTGCTGCCCCCCAAGATCGCGTTGGCGGCCTCTCCGACCGTGACGGCCTCGAGCCTGGGGGGATCGACGGCGGTCAAGCCTGGGCGACGCCTCCCATCATCAGCCCGATCTGCTTGATGTCTGCCTTCTCGGAAGGGACCACCCCCATTATCCTCCCCTCGTAGATGCACGCAACCCTCCCGCTCAGCGTGAGGACTTCGTTGAGGTCCTCCGAGATGAGGAGGATCGCGACCCCCAGCCTTCTCTGCTCCTTGAGCTTCTCGGAGATGAACTGTGCCGCCCCCACGTCGAGGCCGGCGGTCGGCTGAGAGGCGACTATCACCCTGGGCTTGCGGGAGAGTATCTTGGCGAGGAGCAGCTTCTGCATGTTTCCCCCCGAGAGGGTGTAGGCGGGGGCGTCGACCCCTCCGCACGAAATCGAGTACTCCTCGACCAGCTGCCTCGCGTTCTGCCTCACCTGCTCGCCGTCGAGGAGGAGCCTCTTGGAGAACCTTTGGGTGTTCCTCAGCTCCATGACCAGGTTCTCTGCTATCGACATCTCGAGGACCAGGCCGGAGCCCACCCTGTCCTCGGGGATGCACCCAACCCCTTGCTCGATGAAGTCCTTCGGCGAGGCGTCGGTGAGGTCGCGGCCGCCCACCAAGACCCGCCCTCCCGTCACCTTCCTCATCCCCGAGAGGACCTCGGCCAGCTCTGCCTGGCCGTTCCCTGCGACCCCCGCCACCCCCAGGATCTCTCCGGCGCGGAGGGTGAGGGAGACCCTGTCGAGGGCCTTGACCCCCTTGTCGCCGAGCGCGGAGACCTCCCGAAGCTCCAGGAGGACCTCCTCGCCGAGGGGGCCTTCGTCGCGCCCGGACTCGATGATCTCCTTTCCCACCATCTTCTCGGCGAGCTCCCCGGGGCTCGTAAGCCTGGTCTCGACGTTGGCCACCACGGCGCCGCGCCGAAGGACGGTCACCATGTCGCTGACCTGCATCACCTCGGGGAGCTTGTGGGTTATCACTACTACCGCCCTCCCCTCGGCGGCCATCGACCTGACGAACTGGAAGAGGCCTTCAGCCTCCTGGGGGGTGAGGACTGAGGTGGGCTCGTCGAGGACGAGGACGTCGGCCTCCCTGTAGAGCGCCTTGATTATCTCGACCCTCTGCCGCTCACCCACGGAGAGCTGCTCGACCCTGGCCGAGGGGTTGACCTTCAGGCCGTAGGTGCGCCCGAGCTCCTCGATCCTCCTGACGACGCCGTCCAGGTTGAGGAACGGCTCCCTCCGCGCCTTGAGGCCGAGCCCGACGTTCTCGGCCACGGTCAGGGTGGGGACAAGCTCGAAGCGCTGGTGGACCATCGCGATCTTCAGGGCGATCGCGTCCCTTGGGGACCTGATGTTGGCGCGCTCCCCCCTCACGAATATCTCGCCCGAGTCTGGCCGGTAGAGCCCGTAGAGGATGTTCATCAGGGTGGTCTTGCCCGCGCCGTTCTCCCCGAGGAGGGCGTGGACCTCTCCGGCCCGGAGGGAGAAGTCGACCGAGTCGTTGGCGAGGACCCCTGGGAACCTCTTCGTTATCCTCTTCATCTCTACGAGGACGGGGGCTTGCTCGCTCATCGAGACACCTAGCCGTCTGCGAGATTAAAAGGAGAGGAGTGCAGCGCTCGTCGGGCCGCCTCGCTAGGGCGTCGTCGGCGGGCTCTGCGTGTTGTTGAATGGGACCTTGACCGTGCCGTTGGCTATGCCCGCGGCCGTCTGGTTGAGGAGCTGCTTTACAGCAGTCGGGATTATGGTGTCGTAGGCGTGGAAGGGACCGAGGTATCCGAGGTTGAGGTCCTGGACCTTGCCTCCGATCTGGCTCCACGTCCCGTTCATGACGTGCTGGATGACCGGCTGTATGAACGCCGTCATGTTGAGGAGGACGCTCGTCATCATGTTCTGGGGCGAGAGTTCGACCTGGTCGAGGACTGTCCCTATGAGAGTGGTGTTGGTGGCCGTCGCGGCGGCGATGACCCCCAGCCCCGTGGTGTCGGCTATGGGGACGAGGACGTCCACGTGGTCCGTGTTGATCATCGTCGTCGCGTCCTGGTACCCAATGGTCGCGTCGCTCCAGGTCCCGGGAACGGTGAGGTAGACCTGGGCCGTCGGGTTGGCGCTGTTGACGCCAGCCCTGTATGCATAGAACTCGTACGAGAGGGCCGCGAACCACTGTCCGATGACGACGCCTACAGCGTTGGTCTTGGTCATCTTCCCCGAGAGCACGCCGGCGAGGTAGTAGCCGGTCGCCTGGTTCTGGGCGCCTAGCGCCACGACGTTCGACGTGATGTTGTCGCCGTCGTAGGTCGGGGTCATTATGAAGTCGACCTTGGGGTTCTGGGCGGCGATGGCCTCAGTGGTGCCGATGAACTGGTTGCCGTCGGTCCATATCACGTTGTAGCCCTCCTGAGCGTAGGACGTCATCAGGGCGCCCTGGCTGGAGTAGGCTACGTCCTGGGAGATCGACACGTTCCAGCCGTAGGTGTCGTGGATCCACTGGGCGACCATCACTCCCTGGTCGTTCAGGCCGTCGTCGGTGGTGTCACCACCCACGAGGAGGGCGAGCTTGTACTTCGCCCCGGAGGTGGTCATCATCGTTGTAGATGCAGACGTTGTCACTGTAGTGGTGGTGGTCTTTCCTGGGATCACTATCGCTAGCCCGATCGCCGCGACCACGATGACAAGTATCACCGCGGCCGCCGCAGCGGTTGTCGAGACTGCTACTTCTTGGGTTCTCAAAGTGAGTCTTCTCTTAGTTGGGTGAGGGGCGGGCCCGATTTATAGGCAGGTCACGATTCCCAACGTTGGGAACGCAATCGCAGTCGCTACCTGCGCTTGTACGGGACGGTGAGCGAGGAAGGCGACTTGGTCCCCCTGTGGAAGACGAGTATGAAAAGGATGGCGAAGATGTATGGTATGGCGAGGAGGAAGTATCCCGAGGCCGTCCCGAAGCTCGAGAAGAGCCCCGAGCCTATGAACTCGGCCGCTATGGAGTAGCCCAGCCCGAAGACCCAGGCCCCCGCTATCGCCTTGTAGGGGCTCCACCTCGCGAAGATCACCACGACTATCGCGATCCAGCCCCTCCCCGCCACTAGGGTGTCACCGGTCGCGTAGAGCCCGAGGTATCCCAGGACGAGGGACGCCCCCGCGAGGCCGGCGAGCGAGGCGCCCAGGACGACGCAAAGGTGCCTCACCAGGTTGACGTTCACCCCCGCCGCGTCGGAGGCCTCTGGGTTCTCACCCACGGCCATTATCTTGAGGCCCCAGGTGGTCCCGTACATCACGAGGCCGGCGACAAGGGCGACGGCGAAGGAGAGGTAGACCAGGACGTTCTGGCTGAAGAGGATCGGCCCGACCGCTGGGAGGCCCGACAGGTAGGGGACGTGGAGCGGCGAGATGGGGCTGACGTGGAGGTAGGTCTTCTTGGTGACTATCGCATACCCAAAGTCGCCGATGGAGTAGGCCAGGAAGTAGATCATCAACCCCGCGATGAGCTGGTTGACTCCTATCCTAACGGTGACGAAGGTGTGGAGGAGCCCCATCACCGCCCCCGCGGCGACCCCGGCCAGGAGCCCGTAGACGTACGACCCGGTGTTGAAGGTCACCCAGAGCGAGACGAAAGCGGAGAGCGACATCACCCCCTCTATCCCCATGTTGAGGACGCCCGACTTCTCTGCGTAGACCTCACCCACCGACGCGTAGAGAATCGGCATGGTGAGGGGGAGGCTGGCAGCGAGAATCGAGACCACGAGGTCGCCGTAGTCGACCAGACCTCATCGCCCCCCGAGCCCTCGGTCGCCAATCCACTTCTGGACGACGAGCACCGAGAGGACTATTATCGCCTGGAGGGCGTAGACCAGCTGGATAGGTATCGCGGCGGAGCCCTGTTGGAGGCTCTCGCCCCCCACCGAGAGCGCGGCGTAGAGCAGGGAGGAGACCACTATCCCGAGGGGATGGAACGCGCCGAGCGCGGCGACGGAGATCCCCTGATAGCCGTACCCGGGGGAGAAGTTCTGCGCGAGGACGTGGTCGACCCCCGAGATCACCACCACGCCGGCCAGCCCCGCGAGCGCCCCGCTCATCAGCCCGACGGCGACTATGCTCCTCGACACGTCGATCCCCGCCCCCCTAGCCGCGCGGGGGTTCGCCCCGGACGCCCTGATCTCGTACCCGAGGACCGTCCTGAACATGACGACGTAGACCCCGAGGGCGGCCAGGGCGAGGATCACGACACCGGCGTTGAACTGGGTGTCTTTCACGATGGTGGGGAGCCAAGTCGAGGTCGGCAGGGGAGGGGTCTGGAGGTTGCCAGAACGGGGGTCCTTGAGCGGGCCGGCCGTCAGCCAGTTCACCAGGTCGAGGGCGATGAAGTTCATCACCAAGGTCGGGAATATCTCGTTGACCTGGAGCCTTATCCGCATGAGGAGGGGGAGAGCGAGCCAGAGGACGCCTCCGGCCGCGGCGGCGAGGAGCATCGCCGGGACGGCGAGCGCGGCCGGCAGGCCCCCGAGGTGCGAGGCGGCGAGGTACCCGGAAAGGGCGCCGACGTAGAGTTGGCCCTCGACACCGATGTTGTAGAACCTGGCCCTGAAGGGGACAAGGAAGGCCAGTGCGGCCAGGAGGAGGGGCGCCATGAGGGAGAAGGTCTCGGAGGCCAGGAAGGCGGTCCCGAGCGAACCGGAGGCGAGGCCCTCGATGCTCGTGGCCGGGTTGTAGCCCAGCGCCTCGAGGATCGCAGAGAATATCGCCAGGGAGGAGACTATCCCGAGGGTGTACGAAGCGGCCTTGCCCCAGGACATCTCAGCCACGGCAGGCCCCACCCGCGGCTACGAGTACTCCGCGGCGATGGCGGTTATGGCCTTCTTGAACGCCTCCATGGGCGCCTCGGCGATCCCCGTCCCGATTATCCCGTGGCCGCCGTCCTTGTGGGCGATGCCCGTGTCGACCTTGACGACCGTCCCGGTCTCCACGACCTTCCTGACGTCGATCCCGACGGGGACGCCGGCGAAGTCCATGTAGGGGATCCTGAACATCTGGTCCTCGGCCACGGAGACGGCCTTCATCCGGCGGGTGTGCTCGACGGCCTCCTGGAGGCCGCCCCCGAAGAGCCTGGCCTGGGCCGGGGCGGCGGAGAGCGCGGTGCAGCCGAAGCCCCTCGACTCGGATATCGCGCTGTCGCCGATGTCGGGGGCGGCGTCCTCGGGGGAGAAGCCGGGGAAGATGAATCCCTTGATCTGGCCGGCGGGTCCCGTGAACCACCTGTCTCCCGTCGCGCTGACCTTGACCCCGAAGTCGACCCCGTTCCTAGCCATCGAGGTGACTATCGTGCTGTACTTGATGCCCTTGGCCGCGTCCATCATCACCTTGCACGCCCCCATCATCAGGTTGCCGCAGTACCACCTCCCCCCGTTCCCCATGAAGTAGTCGCCCAGCATCCCTATCGTCTCCTTGGAGAAGCCCGTCCTGACTACGTGGGGGAGGAGCCAGTTGAGGAACACCCCCCTGCAGGCCTCGAAGTTGCCGTGGAGCTCGTCCCCCATGGTTATCCCCTTGGACAGCATCTCCTTGACGTTGAACCCGCCCGCCTCCTTGATGGCCGCGGCCATCACAGGGGCGAGGGTCTTCTTGACGAACTGGACCTCCTTTATCCCCCTCTCGTACCTGTCAGCGAAGGACGTTAGGTCGGTCTGCATCCAGTCGGTGGAGACGTTGCCGTGGACCTTGTCCTTGAAGACCAGGACGGGGCTCGAGGCAGAGGTCACCCCGCACATCCCGCTGACGTTCCCGTAGTTGTGGTTGGGCTCTATCCTGACCTCCCCGGTCCGGGCGAGGCGCTCGGCCCGCTGGGCGGTGTCAGCCAGCCCCTCCGCGCGGATGGCGTTGATGACGGCGACCCTCTGGACCTTGACCATCCGGTCCCACTCGATCGGAGGGCCTGCGTGGGTGATGAGGTCGCGCTTGTATCCCGGGATCGCCTTGATGGCCGGCCTCAGGTCGACGAGCGTCGCCTCGGCGGCGAGTATCCGGCCCACCGCTTTCGCGTTCGCGGCGTCTATCTCCTGGCCGAGGGAGGTCTGGGCCAACCTGCGGCATCCGGGCTCGCCGTGCTTTAAGGAGGCGGTCGATTCTCAGCCGTGGAAACGGCCGGAGCGGATAGAGTGGCGGACCCGTCGGAGTTCACCACCCCGCCCTCCCCCAGTCGCGCGCACCGGACGGTCCCACACGTAGACGGAGCAACGTGGCCGTGCCGCCTTATGGTTGCCCCCTCCCGGATCTCACCAGGTTCGACAGTCAAGAGTCAGAACCCCTCCTTCGAGGGGCCCGCACCTCGCGACCGCCTGCTCCGGCGTGGGATCATCCCGCCCGGGCGCGCAGGAAAGAGGAGGGATGGCTTTACCCGACGGTTACTGGCACCCCATGTAGCCGGTTTGAGTGAAGGAGACGGCTGACCTCCCCTGCCCTACCCGCCGATGGCGGATTGCTAACGTCCGGTATATTTACTGTGCTGCCGCACGATCTCGGTCACCCTGCAGACGCCGCACACGCCCTTCGACGAGGGCTTGCCGCACCTCTCGCAGGGGACGGTCGCCCTGTCCCGCGTCCCGCGCGCGGCCTGCCTCGCCGAGGAGAGCTTGGAGGTGACCTCCGACGAAGAGTTGAGGAGGACGTTCTTGATCCCCGGGTGGTTGGCCTCGAGCTCGTTCAGGTAGTCGCGGACCTCGCTGCGAAGGCCCTCGTGCATGTACGGGCAGCTGGTGCTCTGGAAGGGGATCTTCGAGAGGTAGGCGTAGAGGGCGACCTCCTCCTCGTAGACCTCGGTGAGCGGCTTGACCCTCCGGATGGGGAACTCGTCGGAGGGCGAGTGCTCGGCCCACTCCAGCCGCTCGACGTCGCCGTGGAGGAGGTTCATCATGAAGGTCTGGACGTGGTCGTCGAGGTTGTGCGCGGTGGCCACGACGTCCACCTTGGCCTTCGCGGCGGCCTCGTCGATCGCGCGCCTCCTGAAGACGCCGCAGATGCTACAGGAGGACATCTCGCGCCCGTCCTTCCAGTCGAGGGCCTGGTCTAGGCTGAACCCGAACAAGCCCGAGTAGGAGACTAGGACCATCGGGACGCCAAGCTCATCGCAGACCGCCCGGGCGTGGTCTATCGCCTCGTCCCGGTAGCCCTCGACCCCCTCGTCGACAGTGAGCGCGACGAGGTCCCACCTCGGCCTCGGCCCGCCGTTTATCTCGTGGAGGATCTTGAGGAGGGAAAGGCTGTCCTTCCCCCCGGAGACGGCGACACCGACCCTATCCCCCCGCCGGAGCATGCCGTGCTTGGATATGGTCCGCGTGACCTTCTCGACGGTGGTCTCCTTGAAGCACTCGGCGCAGAGGGCCTCCCCTGAGTACCTCCGCGTGTAGTAGGACGGCCTCTCGCCGCACCTCGAGCAGTCCAAGTCCAGGCCCTCGGCAGGACGCGGGGTGCATAACCTTAAAGGGTTCCCGCGGCGCGAGCGGAAAAAGTAGGCCGATCCTGACGTGTCAGAGCCCACCCCGGATGGACAGGAGTACAAGCGGGTGTCCCGCTGGTTCATCTTCTTCATGCTCAGGACCAAGCGCGGGCTCGACCAGATGGACAGGATCGGGAGGTGGAGGGTCAGCCCCCCCATCGCCTGGATCCTGACGATAATCATGCCGGTGGCGGCCGCGCTGTCCCTCTACGTCATCGGGTTCGAGGTCGTCGCCCTCTACTTCTCCCCCCAGAGCCCGGCGATAGTCTCTACGATCCGGACGATATCCCCCCTGGCCAACTTCCTCCTGCCAGGCCTCAACCCGTATCTGCCGCTGAGCGTCTGGCTGGCGTTGATAGTGGCCGTGGTCATCCACGAGGCCTCCCACGGGATTGTGGCGAGGAGCCTCGGCCTCAGGATAAAGTCGGCGGGCGTCCTCCTCCTCGCGTTCCTCCCGATCGGGGCGTTCGTCGAGGTGGACGACAAGCAGCTCAAGGAGGTGAAGAGCAGGGACTCCATCAGGGTCCTGGCAGCGGGCTCCGGGATCAACGTCGTCGTCGGCGTGGTCTGCGTCCTCCTCCTGATACTCACGGTCGGGGCGATGACCCCTGCGGCCAAGGGGGCCGCGATAGTGGGGGTCGTCCCCGACTCTGCTTCGCTCCACTCGCCCGCCTACGTCGCGGGCATCCAACCAGGCGACTTTGTCACCGCGCTCAACGGCTCGCCCATAACCGACCTGGGGGTCCTGCACAACGGGAGCTTCGCCGTGGGGGAGAAGGTGAACGTGACCGTCTGGAGGGACGGGCGTACGCTAACGTTTGACAACGTCGCCCTCAGCAACTACACCGAGACGATCTACAACACGGCGAACAACCAGACCTCGACCGTGACCTACCCGTTCCTCGGGGTCGAGGAGGCGAGCTACCAGACCCTCCAGTCGACCGCCAGCGGCTATGCGAGCATGTGGAAGGGCTCGCCCCTGGGCTACCTCGTCGACATCCCCACCTTCCCCAGGGCCGAGTCGCAGGTGCCCTTCTCGGACCAGCTCGCAGGGTTCTACTCCTCGCCTCTTGGCTCGGCCACCCCCGCGGTCGCCTCTGCGCTCTACTGGATGTTCTTCGTCAACTTCAGCCTAGGGATCTTCAACTGCCTCCCCATCTACCCGCTCGACGGCGGGCAGGCGTTCGAGAGCTTCCTGAGGGGGGCGCCCGGGGGGAGGATAAGCGACCTGCTTGCTAGGAGGGTGACCACCGGGCTGACCCTGCTGCTCTTCCTAGTCCTGTTCGCGATGATAGCGGGCCCGTACATCACGGGCGTCTTCTCCCCATCGTGAGAGTGGCCGGTTAAATATCCGGCGAGCCTCCATCGGCGATGGTCCCGCCCTTCCTGCAGTCCCCTTCGGGGATCGGGCTACCCCTCGTGGGAGCTCCGCCCGTCCAGGGACTGGACGCGCTCTTGGTTTTGGGGGCGGGGTGCGTCATCGCGGGGGCCCTGCTCCGCCTAGGCCGTCAGAGGTCGTAGCGGAGGAGGGCGACCATCCCCCCGAGGGCGGAGACCTGCTTCCCCATCTCCAGGGACGAGTCCACCATGAAGACCTTCCCGCCCTTCTCCTCGACAAGGCTCAGGGCCTTGACGAGGGCGTCCTCGTCGACCTTGTTGGCGAAGACGTCGTCCGAGACGACGCACCTGTCCACCGCCCCCGCCCTAGCGGCCTCCGCGACGCGCGGGAGCGTGTAGGCGACCCGCCTCTCGCCGCGGGAGAGCCGCTTGATCGCCTCGTCGACCGCCTCCTGGACCTCGACGAGGACGCTGTCCCTCGCGACCTTCCGAAAGGCCTCGAACTTGACGAGCGCCCTGACCCCGTCGGAGCCGGAGAGGTCGAACCCCTCGACGAGGACCTCGCTCTTCTTGAGCTCGGGGTCCTTCCTCACCATGTTCTCCATGGTCAGCTTCGTGTTTCCGGGGCCGGCAACGACGACGCAGTCGCCATCGCGCCAAGAGGCCTTGAGGACGTCTACCACCTTGCGGAAGTAGGGCTGCATGTCGACCTCCTTGGTCCCGGCTCCGCCCTTGCCCGAGGCGCCAGAATCTATCGTCGAGAGGATGGCCATGTGCGACCCGGTCAGGAGGCCCACGCCAGCCTCGCGCCTGTCGATGGCCACCAGGAGGAACCTCTTCTCGGATGCGGTGGCGGAGTCGAGGAGGCGGGTGTCGGCGGGCGTCCACTCGTGCTTCTCGACGGTTATCTCCTGGCCGGGCGAGACTAGCACGGAGTGCGAGCCCGCCTTGGTGATGTACTCGTCGCTCGACTCGAGTATCTTGCCCCTGATCCTCAGCCTCCCAACGCTGCTGTCGAGCGTGATCCCCTCGACCTTGAGGGCGATGACGACCTTGATCCTCTCGCCCTTGTCCGGCCTGGTGTAGTCGCCCTCCCTCTTCGAGACCCTCGAGGTCTTGGATACGACGGTGTCGCCGGGGGCTAGGAGCCTCCGGAGCGTCCAGAGGTCGTCGGGGGACTCGGCGATCAGCTTGGCGATGCCCTGCTTCGGGACGAGCTCGCTGACTATCAAGAGGCGCGTGTGAGAGGGCGCCCAGCGCCTATGTGTCTATCGCTCGAGGCGAGGGTCACTCGAGCTGGAGGTCCCTGAACGTGGTGACGCTCAGGCCTTCGGGCATGTTCTTGATCTCGCCCACCCTGTGGCCCACGATGCCCTTTACGCCCGACTTGGCCGCGGCGTCGATCAGCCTCTGCGTGACTATGCCGTCGAAAATCAGGAAGCTTGCGCCCGACCCTTCCATCTTGGCGACGAGCTCGCTTATCGGCATCCTCCCCTTCTCGCCGAGGCTCTCGTCGAGGAGCATCGCCTCGAGCGTCGCGTTTATCGTCGGGAAGACCTCCTTGATCTTGTCGACCACCGGCGCGGGGAGCGCGGGGGTCTTTGGCGCCGCCTCCTCCACCCTGGGTGCGCGCTCGTATCGTTCGTACCTCTCGGCCCTGGGGGCCCGCTCGTACCTCTCTGCCCTTGGGGGCCGCTCGTATCGCTCGCGCCTCTCGGGCCGCTCTGTCCTCTCGTAGCGCTCCTGCCTCTCCCCTCTCGGCTCGCGGGTGGAGGATGCCCTGCCTTGGAGCTCTCCCCTTAGCATCTGGTGGACCTCGATGGGTGTGAGGTCCTCGACCTCCTTCCCATCGGGCGCCCGGATCACCTTCTCTACCTTCATCACCTGGGCGAGCTCCTTCTCGATGAGGTCTCCGCCCCTGTCGCCGTCCAGGACTGCGATGACCCTCTTCTTCCTGCTGAGATCGATCACCGACTGGGGGATGCTGGTTCCCTCGACCGCGACCACGTTCTCGATGCCCGCCCTCAGGAACAGGACCACGTCGGCCCTCCCCTCGACGATGTAGACGCCGTCTGCGGTGTAGACGCCTGGGCCCGCCGGGAGGTTCTCGACCCCGAAGTTGACCACCCTCGCCCTCTTGGTGGACTCTTGGACGTCCTTGAGGACGTTCTCGCCCTCGCTCAACGTCCTGGAGCTCCACTCCTTCATGATGTCCTTCGCGCGCTCTGCGATCTGCTGGCGCTTGGAGGCCCTCACGTCCTCGATGCCCTCGAGGAGGACCCTGGCAGAGCAGGGGCCGACCTTGTCGACGCTCTCCACCGCTGCCGCGATCAGGGCTGCGGTGCTGACGTCGGTGGACATCGGGATGTAGATGTTGCCCCAGGTCTTGTCGTTCTTGGACTCTAGGTTGATCTCTATCCTTCCGACCTTCCAGGTCTTCTGGAGCTCGTTGAGGTTCATCTCAGGGCCGAAGAGACCCTCGGTCTGGCCGAAGATTGCCCCGATGAGGTCCGCCTTTTCGACGACTCCGTCTACGTCGAACCTCAGCTTCACCATGTACTTTACTATCGCCGAATCCGGCAACTGCTTCCATTCAACTCATGTCAAAGCTAGCTAACGTTACTGAGCTTAACAGGCCGGTCGCCCTTCGGCCTTTATTTAAACGCTTAGCCCGCCTGGGGGAGGTGCTGGACCTCCAGAGCGAACCTCCGGAGGTTCTCGATGTGATGGAAGACGCCTCGTGAGGCCTTGGCGAGCCTCCGCCTCTGGTCGAGTGAGGCTGCGACCCCCTCCTGAGACAGGAACCTCAGGTACCTGGAGGCGAGCCTCCGCCCCTCGCCGTCGAGGTCGGTCATTATCACCATCTCCTTGACCGTCCTCCTGAGCTTCTCCCTCGAGGAGGGGCTGGAGGTCAGGATGGCTATCGTGAAGATGGGGCCTGTGTACCCGAGGAGGGAGAGGGCTGTGGCGTCCCTCTTTCCCTCCACTAGGACGGCGGCGCCCTCTGTGGAGAGGTCGTTGAGCTCCTTGATGAGGTCGCGGAGGAAGGAGGCGAAGTCGCGGAACCTCCCTCCGTCGCGCTGCGCGTCGGCGGCTGAGCGCATCTCCCTGGAGTGGGGCGCCTCGGCGTTTAACGTTATGTGTGGCCCGCCTCTGAACGGTCCGGATCACCCTGCGGCTTCCGCCGCCGTCGCCGAGCCTCTTTGTACGGGCCGACCGTTTCCAGCGTCTCCCTGATTTAAGTGCCTATCTCGAGGGTTCCGTGAAGATCCCGCGGCCTGCGACTCGCGTGTATAGAGTTGGAGGGCCCTCGAAAACGGCGAGATGAAGGCCTCCGATGATTCTGCGGAACCCTACAAGCCCCCAGCCGACCTGATCGTCGTGACCACCCCCTTCGCTTCCGGGTACAGATTGACCCGCGTGATCGGTGCGACGTCGGGCTGATCGTGAGGTCGCGGGGACAGCTGTGGTCGTAGAGCCCGACACCTAGCCTGCACAGCCCGTCGCTCTTCATTGAGTGGCTTCCGTCTGTAGCACGACTGGGTAAACCATCCGCTCATCAAAGCAATTTTGTTGCCTTCACGGGTGGCCGTTTGTTTCGTGCAGTACGACGGAAGCCGGGGAATGCTCGCCTATCCGGGTTAAAACCCTATCCGGAGGCCTTCGGGATGTGTATCTCGAACCCGCACGCCGGCATGTCGAGACCTGACGCCGCGAGGGCGAGGGGCTTGACCTCCCCGAGGAAGCCTACCGGCTTGCCCGCCAGGGAGGCCTGGGCGGCGCGTCCGTCCGCGAAGGCCCAGTGGTACACCGGGGCGGTCTCGACCGAGGCGCGGAGGTGGCGCCTGACCAGGCTCTCCAGGAGCATCTTGGCCTCGGTGTAGGAGGCGCTGGCGTGCGCCGAGAGCGCGGCGAGGGCGAAGACCTCCCTCACCTTGTCGCCCTCCTTGATGAAGACCCGACCCGCCTCGAAGACGCGCTGGGGGTACTCGTTCTTCGTGTTCCGGCCGAGGACCGCGAGGAGCGAGGGGACGAGCGAGTCCCTGAGGAGGTAGTGCTCCATGCTCCTCGGGTTCTCGACCTCCAGCTTCGCCTCGGAGCTCCTCCCGAACCTAGAGTAGAGTGACGGCTCGTCCATGAGGTCGTAGCTCATCGTCTCGTTGAAGCCCGCCTGGGTCATAGTCTCGCACATCGCCTCGATCGCGGAGACGTCGGGGTCCAGCCTCCCGGCGTCGGGGCTGGGCGGGTAGGCAGAGGTGATCTTGTCCATCCCGTAGCCTATCGCGACTTCCTCAGCGAGGTCGACGGGGTGGATGATGTCCACCCTGTAGCTCGGGATCGTCGCAAAGCCCTTGCCGTCGAGGTCGAGCCTGCTCCTCCGGAGGCAGTCCTTGGCCTGCTTCTTGGTGAGTGCGAGCCCGGTCGCCGCGTTTGTGAGGTCGAGGTCGAACCTCATCTTGGAGGGAGCGAGGAGGGGGGTGACCGTGGCCTTGCCCTTGGGGCCCACGACGTTGACCGTCTCGAGCCTCCCTCCCGCGTCGGCGAGGGCGGCGCAGATTATCGCGAGCGCCTCGTTCCCCAGGCGTGCGTCGGTGGAGGTGACGTCGACGAAGAGGTTGCGCGTCTTGTTGTCGACCTTCGTCGCCTGGCCGTTGATTATCGGCGGGAAGGAGAGGACCACCCCTTGGGAGTCGTGGAGTATGGGGTAGACGGGGGCGCCCTCGAGTATCTTGGCGTAGGCCGACCCAGTGTCCGTGTTCTCGAGGATGTACTTCACCGTCATCTGCTCCTCCCAGCCCAACGGGACGAAGGAGAAGCCAGCGTCCTTGCCCGTATAGGTGAATGGAGGCGTGACGGCGTCGAGGTTGTGGAGGCCGATGGAGACCTTCCTCCTCCTCCTGCCCAGGCCGTTGTGGAGGTCCTCCTGCATCGAGATGAGCTGCCTTACAGTCTCGTCGTCGAGCTTGAGGCGGCGGGCGACCGCGCAGGCGATGAACGGGCGGACCCTGGCCAGGGACTTGTCGGTGAGGACCTCGACCTTCCCCCTGGCAGCCTTGTAGGGCTCGACCCCGAGCCTCTTCCCGACCAGCCCCCTCAGCGCGCGGGCGATGCCATAGTCGGTGGAGAAGTCTGGCCTGTTGGGGTTGTACTCTATCCTCACCGAGTCGCTCTCGGTGCCCTCTATGTCGAGGCCCAGGTAGGGAAGCCTGTCCAGTATCTGCTTCCTTGGGAGGCCGGTGAGGCGCTCGAAACGGGCGTAGTAGATCTTAAGGACCGGCAATCTCTCTCCTCTCCCTCAGCCAGGCCAGGTCGTTGTTGTAGAGCTCCCTGATGTCCTCCAGTCCGAGCCTGAGCATCAACAGGCGCTCGAGCCCGCAGCCCCACGCGAGGACGGGCTTCTTGACCCCCAGGGGGAGCGTGACCTCGGGCCTGAAGAGGCCGGAGCCCCCCATCTCGAGCCACTTGCCCACCTTGTCGTAGTAGACCATCACCTGCATCGAGGGCTCGGTGTAAGGGAAGAACGACGGCCAGAGCTTGACCCCGCTCATCCCGAGCTTGCCGTAGAACTTGGTCAGCACCCCCATGAGGTGGCGGAGGTTCAGCCCTTCCCCGATCACTATGCCCTCCATCTGGTGGAGCTCGGCGAGGTGCTTGTAGTCCAGGCTCTCGTTCCTGTAGACCCTGGCCACCGAGAAGACGCGGGTCTCCCTGCCGCCGGAGGCTGCGGTGGCCTGTATCGTGACCGCCGTGTTGTGGGTCCTGAGGACGAGCCTCCTCGCCTCCTCGACGTCCCAGGCGTACCGCCAGCCCTTGCTCCCCGTCCCCGCGCCCGACTCGTGCGCCGCGGCTATCCTGGCGACGACCCCCGACCTCGAGATCGACGGCTCCTTCCTGCCCTTGAGGTAGAAGGTGTCCTGAAGGTCCCTCGCGGGGTGGTCCTGGGGGGTGAAGAGGGCGTCGAAGTTCCAGAGGGCGGGCTGGACGGCGTCGCCCACTATCTCCGCGAACCCCATCGAGAGGTAGGCCTCTCTGACCTCGGCGATCAGCTCCTTGACGGGGTGCCTCCTCCCTGGGTAGAACCTGGGTGCGCTCGCCGAGACGTCGATGGGCCTGAGCCTGACGTCGGAGCCCGTCGCCCTGACGGAGGAGAGGATCTCGGGTGTGAGCCTGTCGAACCCCTGGTCCTCGCTCGAAAGGAGCGCGTCGCGCCCCTGCTCCGTTATCGCGACCTCGACCGACTTGTTCTCCTTCCTCTCGATCAGCTCCCTCTTGATCAGGTCGGCCACCATTGACTTTTCGGCGTCGGGGACGGCCCTCTCGTCCACGCCGTTCTTCATCTCGGCGAGGAGTTCCTGGAGTTCCTTCCCCGCGTCCTTGTCCTTGAGGACCGCTATCTGCCCCATCATCCCCTCCTTGACCTCGACCCAGCCGGCTGAGATGGCCCGCCCCATCGCTGCCGAGAACCCGGCGTCCCCCCCGACCGCGCTCCTGAGGAAGTTGAGGGAAGCCTCGCCGCCGTGGTCGCGGAGGGTCTCGAGGAACTTCAGCTCGGCAGGTGTGCCGGTCACCACGAGTGTGACGCTCGTCACCTCCTTTGTGGCTACGAGCTCCTTGGAGGACAGCCAGGAGATGGACCGCCTCACCTGGTCGGGGAGTAGGGCGGAGGCGGACACCAGGTCGTCGAACGACCTTGGGCCGTCGGCGAGTGAGGCGAGGACCTTGCGCTCAATCGGGTGAAGCGGTGTTTTCTCCATGCAGTACTAGCTCGCTAACGCGGCAAGCCTCTTCTTGCTGGTCTTCAATAGTTCTTCGGCGTCCTTCATCAAGGATTCTCGCTTCCTGCGGTGCTCCGCCAGGTACTTCTTGACGAGGTCCGCAAGCTCCTGCTTGCACTCCCCGCACATCCTGACCCCCTTGTAGCACTCGTCGTAGACCCTCCTCGCGTAGTCGTCCTCCACCGCGAAGTGGAAGAGGTAGAGGTCGTATACCGGGCACTTGTCTGCCTCGCCCCCGAGCTTCCTCTGCTCCTCGATGCTCGCCCTCCCCCCGGTGAAGGCGGACATTATCGTCTTGGCCGCGAGGTTGGGCTGGTCCTCTAGGCTGAACGACGAGCCCGGGTTCCTCTTGGACATCTTGGGGCTGCCGTCGAGCCCCCTGTTGAGCCTGTGGTAGACGGACGAGGGAGGGATGAACCCAAAGTCCCCCTTGTAGGCGTTGGCGAGGTCCCTGGCTAGCCGGATGTGGGGGTCCTGGTCCGCCCCGACCGGCACGACCACGGGCTTGGGCCCGCCGAACTCCGGGAGCTGGGGCATGAGTATGTCCCCGACCTGGATGAGGGCGGACAGGTAGAGCCCTATCTGCCTCTCGCCGTATATCGCCCTCAGCATGTTGTTGGTCACGCTGCTGGAGAATATCGTCGAGAGTCGCATGACGCGTATCTCCTCGCTCTGCCTGTAGACGACCGCCCTCTCAGGGTCGAGCCCCAGCGCGAGGATGTCGGCGGTGTTGCGGATGGCGGTCTTCGAGCTCTCCGCGAAAGAGATGCCGTTGTCGTTGTAGGCCTCCACGTCGGCGATGCAGTAGTAGACGGTCGCCCGCTTCGAGAGCGACTGGAAGTAGATCATGTCGTCCGCCGTCATCTTCGTACCCAGGTGGAAGTCGCCGGAGGGCTTGATGCCGCTCATCACGGCGAAGGGCTTGTCCTTCTCTGTGGCTTCGACTATCCGCCCCAGGTCTCTGTGCCCAAAGTCGATCTTCCTCCGCATGTGGAGCGAGGGCTTGCTCAGTCGTGGGAGGACAGAGTCGAGGCGCTCAATCCCGAACTCCTGGTGGAGCCGCTCGTAGTTGCTGATGTGGCCCTCCCCCCAGGGGTCGAGCCTGTCTTCTTCCACGTGGGCCGCTCCGGGCCCTTCGGATTAAAATGCTCCCACGCTAGGGGAGCCCGACGAGGAGGAGGACGGCCAGCCAGACCAGGGTCGCGAGGCAGTACCTCGTGAACCCGACCCTCCCGAAGGTCTGGACGCTCAGGCCGATGCCCAGGAAGACGCCGATGGCGAAGGGGACGAAGAACCCTCCGTGGAGGAATGCCTCGCTGGCGAAGACGGCCGCTAGGAAGCTCCCCCCGACGCCGACCGAGACCTGGATGACGAAGAGGGGGAGGGCCTCACCGCGCGGGATCAGCGGGCGCCCCTCCTGAGGAGCCTGCCCTCGAGGTCTATCTCGCCCCTCCTAACCCTGGTGGAGGAGATGGGCTCGCCGTCGTCTGCGAGGACCCAGTCGACGGTGACGAGCTCGAGAGGCGGGAAGCCGCGCTTTGCTCTGAGCTGGTTGGCGAGGTCGACCCTCTTCCCAGTCTCGGGGCTGGCGACGAGGGCTTGCACGTCCTCGCTCGCGATGCCGGGACCGAAGTAGTCGTCGAGCTTGGCGATCACGTACTTCCTCCCGGGGAAGGCCTCCCTGAGGTAGGCGGCCAGCTCCGCCCTCCTCCTCGCGTAGGAGAGGGACGGTGTCTTCCCCTCCTTCCTGGCGAACTCGTCGGAGGTCAGGCCGATGACCACCTCGTCCCCGAGGGCGAAGCTCCCTTCCAGGAGGCGCCTGTGCCCCGCGTGGAGGCGGTCGAACGTCCCCCCGGTCGCGACCTTGGAGAACCTCTTGGCCGGCTTCACCTTGCTCGCGCGAAGGCCTGACGACAATAATAATCGCTCCGGTCGAGGCCGGTGGAGGAAGGGCTTTGGCCAGGGTTCCCGAGCAGTACACGAGGGCGGGGAAGCTCGCGAGGGAGTTGCGCGAGTGGATACTAGGGAACGTCTCGCCGCCGCAGACCTGCCTGGAGATAGCGACCAGGGTCGAGGAGGAGATAGCGAGGAGGGGCGGGAGGCCGGCGTTCCCCACGGGGATCGGGATCAACGGGGTCACCGCCCACTACGCGCCGCAGGACGGGGACGAGAGGAGGATAGGAGAGGAAGACGTGGTCAAGGTCGACTACGGGGTGCACTTCGACGGGTACATCGCCGACACCGCTGTGACCGTCACCGAGAGCCCGAAGTACCAGCTGATGGTGGAGACGACCAAGAGGGCCCTAGAGGCGGCGATAGAGGTCGCGAAGCGGGACCCCAGGACGGGCGAGATAGGGCGGGCGATAGAGGCGGCTGCCAAGCGCGAGGGGTTCAAGACGATAAGCAACCTGAGCGGGCACACGGTCGAGCAGTACACCGTCCACGCGGGGAAGAGCATCCCCAACGTCTACGCCCCGAACCAGCCCACGCTCAGGAGGGACGAGGTCTTCGCGATAGAGCCGTTCCTGACGCCGGGGGACGCGGCCGGTTACGTGATAGACGACCCGGAGGACAAGAGGGTGACCATCTACTCGCTGGTCATGAGGAAGAGGACCGGGGTGAGGGAGCTCGACGACCTTGTCGACAGGATATGGGAGGACAGGAAGAGCCTCCCGTTCACGCCGAGGTGGTACGCCGACGGGTACGCCCCCGGGAGGCTGCCGAAGCTGTTGGAGGAGCTGGAGAAGAGGAGGATAGCGCGCGGCTACCCGACGCTGGTGGAGGCCTCGAACTCCCCCGTGGCCCAGTTCGAGCACACGATGAAGCTGGAAGGAAACGCCCTGGTTATCCTTACTTAGCCTTCTGGGTCGGCTCGGCGTAGATCAGGGTGCAGCGCGTCGTGTTCCCGCACTTTGAGCACTTGGCGCCGTCCTTGGTGACGTAGTCGCCGGTCTGGAAGGGGCGCTTCGTCTTCTGGCCGCAAGCCGGGCACTCCTCGATGGTGAAGACGGAGAGCTTGGTCTTGCCCTGCTGAGTCTGGGGCGGGACCTGCGCCGCGGGGGGCATGCTCATCCTACTGTCCGACCCCCAGAGAGTTGCCGATGCCTGCGAGGAGGACCTTGTCGCCCTCCTTGGTCTTCTCCTCGATGAGGTTGGCGATTATCCCGTGGACCCTGTCGGTCGCGTCGGTGATCTCCTTGCGCATCACCGTGATGGCCTCGAGTATGCTCTGCTTGACCAGGATCGCGTAGACGGGGACCTTGTGCTTGGCCGAGACCTCCTCGATGCGGAACTTGTCCGTCCCGATCCCGCCTATCGCCGCGCCTATTCCCTCCGCGACGTCGCCGGTCTTCTCGCCCTCGAGCTTGAGGGCCGCGTCGACCATGATTATCGCGTTGAGTGGGACGTTCATCTCCTCGATCACCTTCTGTATCGCGACCCCGGGCTCGCCGACGTAGCCCATCGGCCCCTCGGCCTTTAGGATGTAGAGCGTCCTGCCCTTGTACTCGGAGACCGACATCACGGTGTCCCTCGCGACCGTCTGCTTCGGGAGGTTGACCATGTACTTGGACGCGATTATCGGGCCTATCCCGTCGCCCACCGGCTCTCCCATCTTGAATGTGTCGACCGCGTTGATGAGCGCGTCGGCCTCCAGGAGGACCTGGGGCATTATCATCTGGAGCTGGACGAGGAGTATGTACGAGTTGGTCTTCTTGCCGAGGAGGTAGTAGTGCCTGACAATCTTGTGGATCATGTTGAGCGAGCCGGCGATCTCGAGAATGTTCTCGGCCACCGAGACCTTGACCGGGTCGGCGTTGGGCAGGATTCCCTTGACCTCGGCCCTGACCCTCTCGTCCCTTGTCTGGGTGATGTGCTCTATCTTGCCGACGATCCCCTGCGGGTCGATGTCGACCGGCATGATGGTGACGTACTCGAGGAACTGGTCTATCCTCTGGCCTGGGTCGGCGGTGGTCTTGCCCGTGCCCACGAAGTAGTCGACCGCCTCCTTCCTCGACTTGTCCTTCATCAGCTTCAGGCGTGTGAGCGCCCTGGAAATGTCGTTTGCGACGATGTAAACCTGGATCCTCTGACCGTAGAAGACAAACCCGAAGAAGAACACGTAGAACGCAAGGTTGAGTATGGTGCTGAGGTCGCTGCTTCCCAGACCCAGTTGCAGAGCTAGGTTGGCAATGGAGGGCAAATGACAGAAATCGCTCCATGAAGGGTGGACTTAAACATTTTACCGAAATCGAGTTCGACGGGAAGCAAAATGGGATTGGTTGGATGGGCGCCGGCACATGAGTTTCACGAGCCCTTTCGGAGCTCACTAGCGCCCATGCGACATGCGGTTTGACTTCTGGGATCGGACGAGTCCAGGTCGGACCCGCACGCTATGGCCGGCTGAGGACGAGCATGCCCGGAGGGAATTTAACCCTTTTGATGGCGCCTCAATAGGTCCCGCTGGAGCTCTCGTGCAAACGGTTAAGAGCAGGTGGCGTTGCGTTGTTCGGAAGCATGCTCCTAGGGAAGGGCAGGCGTGCAATCAGCAGCACGGCCTTTGTCCTGATGGTACTCGTCGTCATAGTAGTGGGGGGAGCGATCGGCATCTCGTACCCAAAGGCCGGGCACGGCGTCCCAGGGAACATAACGACCTCGACCACAACCCCGTCGTCTTCTAGCACGACGACGTCCACGAGCTCGAGTTCCACCACCAGCACCGCGACGACGAGCTCCACCGCCTCGACCTCGACGGCGAGCACTTCGGCGACGTTCGCGACCCACACCGCGACGCCCCCGCTGGCCAACTTCGGGCTGGCGGCATATCCTCTCACGATGCTCGGGGCTCCGGGAGGGAACTACACGTACCCCGTGCTCTCGATAATCCCGCTGCCGAGCGCCCTACAGGGGGCTGGGAACCTTGACGTAGGGGACGAGCTGGTCGCCCTCAACGCGACGGCGGCTCCAGGCCTGTCCTTCAGGTTCTTCGGGAGCGACGTGGTGAACACCTACTACATGGAGATCTCCATAGTCGGATCCTCGAGCGAGGAGATGAACATCGCAATCGCTCCTGGCACGCCTGCCGGGGACTACCCCGTCACGGTCACCGGCTCATCGGGCTCCTACCACACCAGTGTGACCTTCAACGTCAAGGTGACGCCGAACCTGGTGATCGGCTACGACAACGCCTTCGCCCCGGGGAACCTTACGGTGAAGGCGGGGTCGACGGTCTACTGGCTCAACCTCCAGAACGACGGGCCTGACAGCTACTACGACGTGACATTCACCAACATCAACGTGGCATCTCCGAGCCTGGATGGCCAGCTCTTCGACTCTTGGAGCTACACGTTCAACACGCCGGGGACCTTCACCTACTACAGCACGACCGTGGGCAAGACCATGGCCGGCGAAGTCGTAGTCACGAGCTAGCGCCGAGTTCCTGAAAAAGAGTTATCTAGTTCGCAGAGGCCCGAAAGGGCGGTTTTCGGGTGGTGCGCCGTTCCAGGAAGGGGGTTTCCAACAGCATCGCCGGCGCAGCAATCGTCGTCGTCCTGGTGATTGCCGCCCTCGCAGGATACTTCCTGACCAACAGCGGGACGGCGAGCACGACGAGCACGTCAAGCACTTCTACTTCGCTCTTGACGACGAGCTCGAGCTCGAGCGCCCTGTCGTCGAGCACCACCACTACGACGTCGAGCAGCACGTTCACGACGTCGGTGGCCTCTACGGTGATGAACGACCTCGCCTCGGCCGCTCAGGCGGAGTGCGCGGCCTCCACGACCGGGAGCTGCCTGACGATTTACACCACGCAGGACGCGGGTAACTGGCAGGAGTACTACGGCCCCGCGTTCGACGCGCAGTTCCCCTGGGCGGCGGGCAAGGTCAACTACATCAGCTGGTCCCAGTCGGACGAGACGACCCACGTCCTCTCCGACTACGCCACCCACCAGGTCGAGGCGGACATCGTCGACGGGACACTGGCGGGCCTAATCCCCGACTACCAAGGCGGGGCTTTCATGAACTACACATCGCCCGAGGCCTACCTGATGAACTACTCATCGGACGCAATAGGCCCCGCCTGGATCCAGCAGGACCTCGCCATAGTCCACATGGTCTACAACCCGACGGTGCTTGCAAAGGACCACCTGCCCGTTCCGCAGAACTGGTCTGCCCTGGCGAGCCCCATCTACAAGAACAACATCGCCTTCCAGTCGGGGACGGCTCTCTCGATAACCACGGCGGAGTTCTACTACCTGTACACGCAGCTGGGGAACGCAAGCTGGACGGCTTTGATGAAGGGGATCGCGGCTAACAACCCGATGATCACCGGCGCGGCCGGGGACGCCGAGTCCGACGTCCTGAACGGGTACGCCGCGATAGGCATCGACACGATAGACAGCTACGTCACCGCCCTGCAGGGCGACCCCAACGCCCCGCTCAAGATAGTAGACATCGAGCCGATGGTCTACACCCCGGGAGTACTGGCGATAACCAACGGGACACCCCACCCGGCTATGGCAAAGCTGGTCGAGGCGTGGTTCATCTCTAGCGCGGGGCAGAAAGCCATCGCCCAGACCAACCACCTCCCATACCAGACCTCGCTCGGGGCGGACGTCCTTTCGTACCTGCCGTCCGACTATGTCCTGAGGGACGCGTACTCCACGTACCAGCAGACCGCATTGTTCCAGAACACCGGCGGGTGGAGCGACACGTTCAAGACGATATTCGGCGCCTGAGCGAAAGAACCGTTATAACAAACTGAGCATAGCTCTTGGCCGATGCGACGGAAGCTCCTCGATATCCTGGCCTGCCCCATCGACAAGCACTACCCGCTCAAGATGCTCGAGTTCTCGTCCAAAGACCCCGACGTGGTGGTGGACGGGGCGCTCCTCTGCGACGAGTGCGGGAGGTTCTACCCGATAATCGACGAGATACCTGTCATGCTCCCCGACGAGCTCCGCAACAAGAAGGAGGACATGGAGTTCCTGTCCAAGTGGAAGGACCGCCTCCCCAAGGAGACGGTGACGGCGGGCAAGCCAGTAAACCTATCCTAAATTCGGCACCCCAAAAATTCATATATGAATAACTGCACGGGTCTTCTGTATGTCCGTCTCCACCATAGACCCCAAGCAGCTCAAGAAGATCCGGGTGCAGCTCGGGATCACCCAGTCAGAGCTGGCGAAGGCCGCGGGCGTAAGCCAGTCGCTCATCGCGAAGCTCGAGTCCGGCCTGGTCGACCCGTCGTTCAGCACCATGAAGGCAATCTCCGAGGCGCTGAGGTCGCACATCAGGATGGAGGGGAAGAAGGCCTCTGACGTCATGTCCTCGCCGGTGGTCTCGGTCCAGGCGAACATGTCGCTCTCCGACAGCATCAACATGATGAGGAAGAGCAGTATCTCCCAGATACCGGTCTACTCCGGAGGGAAGCTCGCGGGCTCGATAACCGAGAATCAGATTGTGGCGCTCCTCAGCGGGCTCGAGGACCCGCGCTCACTGCTCACCAAGCCAGTCTCTAGCGTCATGCAGCCGAGCTTCCCAATCGTGAGCACTGACACCCCGATCGAGGCTCTGTTCTCTCTGTTCAAGTTCGTCCCGGCGGTCCTTGTGGCGACCGGCGACAAGGTCGAGGGCATCATCACCAAGATCGACATGCTCTCGGCCGAAGTCCACTAGGCGAGCGAAAGCGTTTTCTCGGGCGGGGTCTTTCCATCCGCTCATGGGGATGGTCAACGTCCCCGCGGGGTGCGCGGGGTGTCATAGGCTCGGTGTCGGGTTCAGCACCTGCGAGGGTTGCAGGCTCCACTACTGCCCCTCGTGCACAGCGCGCTTCGGGCGGGTCTGCCCTAACTGCGGTTCCGGGCTCATATGACCCGCCAGAGCGTTACTTCTCGTGTATCAGGATCCTGGGCTTGGCCGTCATCGTCTTCTTGGGCGCCTTCTTCGCTCGCTTCTTGGCCATCGGTGGGGTAGGTCCCGGCGAGAGGATTTACGCGTTTCTTGACTCGGGCGCCCTAGCGACGGTGCCAGAAACAGGCTTCACAAAGCATATCTCCTCTGCCCGTCGGGCGGGCTCGAATTGGGCCTCTTACGGACCCTCTTCGGGACTCGGAAGAGAGGAGAGTACGGCCGCGAGTCAGTTACGGTGACCGGCGTCACGGTGAGGAGCTACGCCGAGAAGCAGGTCGCCGACTACTTCACGCGGAACCGCATCGAGTACGAGTATGAGAAGGTCGCGAGGTCGAGGAGGTTCCTGTCGTTCAAAAAGATCGCCAGGCCCGACTTCTTCCTCCCAGCATACAACGTCTTCGTGGAGTATTGGGGCCTGGTAGACGCGGACGCCGGGATGACGAGGACGAGATACAGGGACCAGATGCGCTACAAGATGGCGCAGTACCACAGGCACAACATCAAGTTCGTCTCGCTCTACCCGTCCGACCTGGAGCACCTGGACTCGTCGTTCAGGAGGAAGCTCCGCGAAGTCACCGCAACGGACCTCCCGATGCCGCTCTGAGCTAGGATACCTGCTGGGGCGGGCTCATGTGGATGGGCTCCGCGACGATGAAAGAGGTCGGGCTTATCGAGATGCACCAGGCGTTCTCGGGAGTGTTGTACCCACCAAACTCCGGCAGGATTTCGCAGTTGGCGTTCGGCAGGGGCGGATTGTAGGCAGGATACCAGATGGTTATGTTGTAGCTGAGCATGCTGTTCAATGGGTTGACCACCAAGGTCTCGCAGCCCGAAGGTCTCGCCGCCGAGCTCGCGCAGTCAAAGACGACCGCGTCGTCGATGTTGTTCCCGAAGCAGGTCTCTCCATTATCCCCGGTACAGCCATAGTTCGAGGGACGGACGATGTACTCCGCCTTGGGGAACGGCGGTGGGTTCTCAAGGACATAGGCGGTTGGATTTGGAGCCCCAAGAAGAGCAAAGTAGGCTCCGCCGTCGCCGGGGCCCACACAGTAGAATCGCGGACCGCTCGAGGTGCAGGTGGTGGGAACGAAACCGTCTGGAAGGTTTGTGGTTGTCTCCCAAGCTCCTATCGAATCTCCAGAAACATGGGCGTAGAAGACTGGAGTGCTGAAGTAATAGATGAAAGACTCGGCGGAACCGTATGGGTCAAAGACGGCAGTTGGAAGCTGCTGGGTCGAGGAGTTCCAGATCCCGACGCCGTTCGGAGACAGTGGCGCCGAGTAGGAAGGGCTGAAGCAGTCGCTCGGGGGAGGGTTGGGGGAGCAGGGCGCGCCTCCGTAGCAGTAGGCATAGCCCCCCACTCCGGAGCAGCCAGCGCCCTCCGAGACTGGCCCCGGTCCTTCGTTCCAGTTCCCAATTCCAATAGATAGAAGGGGCGCGAAGAACGTCCGAGCAGGGTTACTGTAGCCCTTCCCGTCGAATGATGGCGCAATGCAATAGATGGAGGACGAGTAAGCCATGCAGTGCGTCGAGGCCAGGACGTAGGGGAACGGCGTCGTCGCCTTCCATTCCCCGATGCCGGAGCTCGAGACGGTCGCGTAGTACGCGCTTGCTACCCTCCCGTACTGGTCGTTGGCCATCGCCGCGGGAGCCGTGGATACGCCTCCAAGGCAGTAGATGTAGTTCGAGCTTCCGACGCATCCCTCGCCAACGACCGGGATCGGATAGTCGGTGCTGCGTGTCCACTGACCGATGCCGCCGAAGGAGATAGGGGCGAAGTACGTGGCGTTGGTGCCGTCTCCGAGACAGTAGAGGTAGTCGGCGGTCGCCATGCAACTGCTCGGGCCGTAGGTCCCGGGGTAGGGGGTCGTGGAGACCCAAGGGCCTAGTTGACCCGAGGTCGAATTGAGCGCGATTGTCTCTGTCGATGTGAGCGTCGAGGTCATGGTGGTCGTCTCGGTCGAATACAAAGTGGACGTGCTGGTGACCGTGCTCGAGGCCTGCGACTGGGAGCTGGGAGTGACCGTGAGCGTGGAAACGGAGACCGTCGTCTGGGTCGCAGTCCTAGCACCGCCGCTGGCCAGCCCTGCGTAGAAAGAGGCGCCCGCCACTACCGCTATGATCGCCGCGACCATCGCGATGGTCCTCGAACTCGCCATGGCACCTTGTCTTTGAGAGCGGGTTAGGCAAAAACCCTTGTGGAAGAATGTTCGCGAACCGAGGCCGCCGATGGGGGCCTACGTCGAATTTTTAATCCCCGATTCTGGTTCGCCGTCCCGGTGGGGAGGTAGCCCAGCCAGGCAAGGCAACAGGCTCCAGTGGTCAAACGAAAAAAGTTTGATGACACGCTCGCGTGGATGATATCCCAATGGAGCGGCGATACCTGTGGACCGTCGGTTCAAATCCGGCCCTCCCCACCACCCCTCGTGCCCCCTTTCTCCCTAGCGGGCTCCTTGCGCCTGCGCTGAGAATCTAGCCTGAGGCGGGGTCGCGTCAGGGAGGCGGGCCGAAGGCCCTGGGGTCGAAGACGGTCTGTACGGAGACGATCCTCCCGCCCTTGACCTGGTACCACGAGGACATGAATACCGTGGGTCCTGTCGTCTTCAGGTCGTAGAGGACGCAGACGTCGTCCCCGTCCACGAAGACCTTCTTGACGTCGTACTTGCCCCGGTACTTGCGGAGCATATCGATGAAGTCGAGGGGCTTCCCGAAGGTCTCGCCGGCCGGGCCGCGAATCCGGACCCGGTCGTCGAGGTGCCCGAGCGCATCGTCGTAGCGCTGGCCGTCGAGAGCGTTGATGTACGACATCACGACGTCTCGAGAACCAGTCCTGGCGGACATGTCGGGTTCTCTAGGCTGGCGCGAGCGCAAAAAGGTTGCGCCGGGACATGCTCACGCCCCTACAGCCGACCGCACCAATGGCTCGATGCCTGCGATGTTCTTCAGCAGGTCATCAGGGACGTCGTGGCGGCTTCTCAGGTACTCAAGGGAGTTGTACGAGGCCCAGACCTGGCCTTTCGTGTCCTGGGAGACGAGGACCTTGAGAGGGAGGTCGATCGCGAGGGTCGGGGACGCCACGATCAAGGGCGTGCCAGCCTTCGGGCTTCCAAAGACGAGGAGCAGGGTCGGATTCATCGTCATGCCCGCCCTCGCCGCGTCTCCGCTGAAATCTACCTTGGCGAAGAGGGTCAGACCCTTGGAAGCTATCGCCGATTCCAGCCTGCTGATCGTTTCGGCGAAGGGATACTTGCTTGTCAGCCGGACGAGTCCTGGCTCACCCACCGAAGGCACTCGCCTCGCCGACTCCGGGCGCCGTCACAGGGATCGCAGCCTTGTGGCAGGTGTCGCCGTGCATAAAGGGTTCACCGCGCCTCCTACGTTGGCATTTCACTCGCACCGCGTGGCTGGGGAAATTGTCGGACCTCCGGCCGTGACCCCGGAGGGTCCGAAAGCCACAACATGCGAAGGCTTATCCCCGCACCGCCTTCGGGTTGACCATTGAGCAAGGAGGGTTCCCGCTTCGGGCGCCTCCAGAGGTTCGCAGTCCTCAGGATCGTCTGGTTCGCGATAGCCACCGGCCTGGGCTTCCTCATCGCCGAGGGGATACTCATCCTGGGGTTCTTCGCGCTCTACAAGACCCTCGAGGTCCCCGAGATCTCCGACTCTCCAACGATCCTGGGGCTGGACGCGCTAGCCTTGGGGATAGGCTCGACCGCGGCCTTCCTCGTCAACGAGAGAGTCACGGTGACCAAGCATGACTCGAGGACGACGGCGAGCTGGCCGGTGAGGTGGGCGAAGTACCAGTTCGCGAAGCTCCTCGGGAACATAATCATCGTTGTCGTGCAGCTCGTCCTCTTCGCGTCTATATCGCTCTCGCCCGCGCTCGGGAGCATCGTCGGGGCGATAGTGTCCTACCCTGTGACCTACGCCTTCTCGATGCGCTTCGTTTGGAGGCTGCCCGCGTTCAAGGACCTTCTTAGGAACAAGGACGGCGAAGGGGCTCAGGTCGCGCCTTCAGCAATGGTCTTGGCCGTTGTGTAGGCGTCGTACTCATTGACTATCCACACGAGGATGAAGAAGGCTATCTCGATGCCTTCGAGGTCGCCTCCTCCACGCTTTGCGGTGGCCGCTGTGACTATGAAGTAGAGCAGGGCGATCCCGAGGACGAGCAGTCCTACGCCCTTCCACGTGTCGCCGTTGTAGAGTTGGCCTAGGCCCGGAAGTATTGAGAGGATGCCGGCAAGTCTTGGGTCCTTCTTCGCCGGAGCGCTCAATCTTGCGCTTTACAGTCGCTCGGTTCATTATTTATGTGTAATCGACGAAAACGAGTTCGCGGGGCCGGGCAGGCCTGATAAGCGGGGTCGAAGCCTGCCCTCATCATGGGAAGGCTCGGGCGGGAATTCTTCGCCCGCTACACCCCGGATGTCGCGCGCGATATACTCGGGTGCACCCTGGTGAGGAAGATCGGGAGCGAGGTGCTCACGGGGAAGATAGTCGAGGTGGAGGCCTACAGGGGGAGCGACGACCCCGCGAGCCATTCGTACAGGGGCCCTACCGAGAGGAGCGCCATCATGTTCGGCGAGGCTGGGCACGTCTATGTCTTCTTCTCCTATGGAAACCACTGGTGCCTGAACTTTACTACGGAGGGAGAGGGGCAGCCTGGGGCCGTCCTCGTCAGGGCCCTCGAGCCCGTGAAGGGGATAGAAGAGATGGAGACGAACAGAAGAATGTCAAACGTCCTGGCCTTGACCAACGGCCCCGGGAAGCTCACGGAAGCCCTCTCCATCGACAAGGCCTTCAACGGCGAGGACCTCACAAAGTCGAAGAGGCTCTTCGTGATGGCGAGCGAAAGGGCGGTCGATGTCGGGACGTCTGCGAGGATCGGCATCAGCAGAGGACGAGAGCACCTGTGGAGATACTACGTTAGGGGAAACCCTTTCGTCTCCAAGGGGAGAGCGCCACCCTAACCTTATACGGGTACGCGAGGCGGGGAATCGAGCTTGTCTAAATCCGGCGGCGCCCGGACGCGCCTTGTGTGGGCCGAGAGAATCAAACCGATGCCCCTCGACCCGGGGTCGGTCCCCACCCTCGCCTGCGACATGGGCATGTTCGCCAAGGCAGGGGTCGAGGTGAAGATCAGGGAGTTCCTCGGGAGCCCGGCCGCCTCTGCCGCCTTCCGTGCTGGAGAGGCGCAGATAGCCCACCTACAGCTGCCGGAGGCCGTCAGGCTGGCCGCCGAGGCAAGACCGCCCGCGAAGGTCTTCTGGGCGAGCAGGATGGGGAAGATGGCGGGGATGCTCGTCTCGACGTCCTCGATCTATGGCGTGGACGAACTCCGAGGGAAGAGGTTCGGGATAGGCGCCGAGGGCGACTTTTGGGACCCCATAATCTCGAAGATGCTCAGCGCGAACGGGATAGAGCGGGGAGAGATCACGTGGGTCAAGGGCCTCGACCCGTCGGAGAGGGCGGACATGCTGCTCAACGGCAGGATCGACGCGACCTTCGTCACCATGCAGACGTACCTCAGCAAGCTCGCGGGCAAGGGCGAGATCCGGCTGCTCCTCGACGACGAGGCGATGAAGGAGTTCGTGATAAGGAGCGAGTTCCTGGTCGCGGTGGCCGGCGAGGCTCTGATCGAGGAGTCGCCAGATGCCCTCACCGCCATCAGCAAGACGCTCATGAGCGCCGCGCGGATGTTCAGCGAGGACCCCGATGCCTGGGTCGAGGCCGCCGCGAAGAGGAGGCCGGATGTACCGAAGGCCAGCATTCGCAGGCAGTGGCAGTACTTCCAGAGGGACTGGCCGGTCAACGGGGACATCGACACCAAGCGGTTCCGGCTGATCTTCCAGAAGCTGAGGAGCGAGGGAGGGATAGCCATGGCTGGTGACCTGCCTATCGAAAAGTGGGTCACGACAAGGTTCGAGGAGCTCGCGCTGAAGGAGCTGGGAGTCTATCCTTCCTAGGCTTCATCTCTTGTCAGGATTATTCTTACGGTAGACTGATATAACGTCGCACCTTCACTAGATGTAAATGCTCGTTCGTAGAGGTGTTTCGCGCTCGGCCTATATCGCTCTGGGAGTCGTGGTGGTCCTGATCGTCGGGGGCGGAGCATACGTCCTCCTCGCGCCGGGGGCCACGCCCTCGACGTCGACCGTCGTGTCGACCCAGACCGTGACTTCGACGTCGGTCTCAACATCTGTCTCGACCCAGACCTCCACGTCGGTCTCGACCAGCACTCTCGTTCAGGGGAGCCTGATCCTGGGGACCTTCGGTACGGGATCGACCGCCAACGTGGCGAACGCCGGCCAGTCGGCGGAGTGGTTGGCGAACCAAGCCGGCTACTACCAGCAGCAAGGCGTCAACGTGACCATCGACGCCCTCCAGTCGAGCGCGACGATCCTTCAGGCCCTAGAGTCTGGCTCGATCAACGTCGCCGACATCTCTGCGACCGAGGCGTTCAAGACGACGGCCCTCGGACAGGCGAACTTTACGGCGATAATGGGCGTCGGAGCCAGCGACTGCTTCACCTGCTCAGGAGGGTTCTTCATAATCGGCAAGAACTCCATCACGAGCCCGGCCCAGCTAGCGGGCAAGAACATCGGGATCTCGGGAGTGGGAGGTGCGGACCAGCAGGAGGCGATCGCCGTCCTAACGGCGCTGGGCGTCTCCTACAACCCCTCCACGGCGATAAACTGGGTGCCCGTGAGCTCGGTCCAAGCTCGCGTGGCCGGGTTGCAGCAGGGGTCGCTCGACGCGACGGTGACCACGGCTCAGAACCTGCCCGCGCTCTCAGCGATACCCAACCTGACCTTCATAGTCAACGCGACCCAGTTCGCGGAGCTAGCGCCGCCCGCGCTTCCTGGGCTCATCGTGAAGACCAGCTTCCTGCAGAGCCACACCGCGCTCCTTCAGGAGATGGTGAAGGGCCTGATAACAGCCAACCGCGCGTTCGCTGCGAACGAGACCCTCTGGCTCAGCCTGGCCGAGAAGGCGAGGCCCGACATGAACAGCACCCAGCTGACTGCGCTGTACAACGGGTACACGCACGGGTTCGCCATCAACGGCGGAATCAACACGACCCGGGCCCAGCAGGCGGCGAACTACCTCTACACGACGAGCGAGTTCGTCACCCAGAACGTGCCGGTGATCAGCGCTGCCCGCTTCGTCAACACGACCCTTGTCGACAACGTCCTACGGCAGCTCGGGGTGAGCTCGGCCTTCGACGGGATAGGCCGCACCATATCAGGGGCCACCACCACGACGCTCGTCATGGCGGTCGTGCCTCTCTCCTCCTTCGAAGAGAGCCTGGGACAGATTATAGGGAAGAGATAGCCCCGGGGAGAGCCTTGGCCTCTAAGGTGCTGGTCCGGGACCTTTCAAAGTCGTTCCCGCTCCGGCAGGGGAAGGGCTACTCCGTTCTCAACGTCATAGAGGACCTATCGATGGGGGTCGAGGAGAACGAGTTCGTGGTCATAATCGGGCCGTCGGGGTCCGGCAAGACCACGCTCCTCAAGCTAATCGACGGCCTGATACCGCCGGACTCTGGGGAGATCCTGATAGACGGGACGGACCATCCAAGGCCGGGCCCGAAGATGGGCTTCGTCTTCCAGTCGTTCAGGCTGATGCCCTGGAGGACGGTGATGGCCAACGTGCTCTTCCCCCTCCAGATAAACCACGTCGACAGGCAGACCGCCTCGGAGCGCGCCGTGAAGTACATCTCGCAGGTCGGCCTCACGGGGTTCGAGAACAGCTATCCGTCCGAGCTCTCCGGCGGTATGCAGCAGAGGGTCGGGCTCGCGAGGGCTATGGCCCTGGAGCCAGAGATACTCCTGATGGACGAGCCCTTCGGGTCGCTCGACGCCCAGACCAGCGAGCTCCTCCAGGTGGAGCTGCTCAAGCTTTGGCAGTTCAAGAGGAACACCGTCATCTTCGTGACGCACAACCTCGACGAGGCGCTCCTCCTCGCCGACAGGATCGTCCTGATCGGAGCGAGGCCGAGCAGGGTCGAGGAGGAGATCAAGGTGCCGTTCCGCAGGCCGAGGTGGACGTACGACGTCCGCTCGGAGCCGGAGTATCCTGTGCTCAGGCGCCACCTCTGGACCCGCCTGAGGGAGATGGTTTCCAAGTCGGGCACGTTCCCCGGGGTCAAGGTCCAGTCGGCTGCCGCAGAGCCCCTCGCGGGGGAAGAGTGGACGCCTAGGCTGGCTGACCGCCGATGAGCGGACAGATCGCCGCAAAGAACAGGAGCAGGAGGACGGCGTGGGTTACGCGGATAGCCATCTTCGTTGGCCTCATAGTCGTCTGGCAGTTGGCGGCCATGAGCCTCGGGCCGCTCTTCCTCCCCCTGCCCTTGGCCGTGGTCAAGGCTACCGTAGCGCTGTTCGGGAACGGGACCATCGAGCTCGCGCTCGAGCAGAGCATGACGGTCTTCCTGACGGCCTTCGCCATCTCGCTGGGCATCGGGATACCCCTCGGGCTCGTCATGGGGGGGATCAAGGCCGTCGGGGACGCCGTGGACTCGTTCATCAACCTGTTCAACTCCATGCCGAGAATCGCCCTCATCCCGCTGATGGTTGCCTGGTTCGGGCTCGGGGTGACGGCGAAGATAGCGATCGTCGTCCTGCTCGCGTTCTTCCCGATAGTGATAAACACATACAACGGGGTCTTGAACACCGACAAGGACCTCCTCGAGGCAGCCTCCTCCTTCGGGGCGTCCAAGGCACAGCTGTTCACCTCGGTGATGCTCCGCGCCGCGCTCTCGAACATCATAACGGGGATAAGGCTCGGAGCCTCGGTGGGGATTCTGGGCGTGGTGGTGGCCGAGCTGTTCACGGCGATCACGGGGCTCGGGGGCCTGATCGTGAACTACGGCAACACCTTCCAGCTCAACGACTACTTCGTCCCGGTCCTGGTCCTTTCCGTCATCGGGGCGTCGATATCGGAGGGCCTCAAGGTCCTCGAGCGCAAGCTCACCCCCTGGAAGTCGTTCCAGAGATGAGGCGGGCCGCTGCCGAGGCTACGCGGTCCCCAGGCAGAGCACCCTGTTGGGCTCTCCTGTGGCGCCGCTGATTGGCAGGAACATCCTCGTAGTACCCGCCGTGGTGGAGCCGAAGGCGACCCCGGCGCGGCCGTAGCCGCCCAGGGCCATCGTCCTGAGGGGCGTTCCTCGCTGGGCGTCGAGGATGTGGAGCGTCCCCTTCCTGTCGGTGGCGAACACCATCCCCGCGCTGGCGGTGATAGAGGCGCTCTGGTAGGTCTCCTTCATGTAGTAGACCCACCTGACCTCGCCCCTTCCCGCGTCGATGGCGTAGAGGGACGAGTACTGGGGCGCGTCGGAGTTCTTGAGGACTATGCCCTTCACGCGCTTACCCATGTAGTTGGAGGTCTCGTACTTGGCGTCCATGTCGACCCGCTGGCTGGCCACGTAGATCGTGTTGTACGCGAACGCTAGCGGGGCGTTGATCCCGCCGAGGTGCCCCGGCGAGTACCTTCCGGGGGTGAGGGAGGAGGTCATGTCGGCGTCGCCGTCCTTCCCAGCGTTGAGGGTCGTCTTGTTGTAGCCGATGCGGACTGGCGCGTAGAGGGGCTTGCCGGTGCCGGCGTCGAGGACGTACACATGGTTGTTCTTCGATCCGGCGATCACCGCGCTCGTCTTCTTGCCGTCGACGTCGACGTCGGCCTCGATTACGTTCCAGCCGACGTCCCAACCGAGGAGGTCGTGGGGCGTGGCCTGGTAGTACCAGCGCATCTTCCCCGTCTCCGCGTCCAGGGAGACTATGCAGTCCGTGTACAAATTGGGGCCGGGGACGTCAAGGTCAGCGTTGACGAACAGGTCGGAGTTCCCGGTACCGCAGAAGACCCTCTTGGCCTGCTCGTCAACGGCCATGGTCCCCCAGACGCCGCCCCCGCCTATGTTGCTGGTCTTCCCCCAGTCGTTCGGGTAGGGCGGGATGTTGCCCTTGCGTGCGTCGCGGTGCCAACGCTTCGGCCCCTTCTTGATTGGGGGGACGGCGAACCAGCGCCAGAGGAGGTCGCCTCCCTTGAGGGAGTAGGATGCCACGAAGCCCCGGCCCGACCCTGTCTCGCTCGCCCCTTGTGTCGGGAGGCCGACGATGACCGAGTCGCGATAGAAGACAGGCGTCCTCCCGCCGCTGTAGACCCCGGTGGAACCGGGGATCCTCTTTCCGATCCCCTGGATCTTTCTCGACGCGCGCCCGTCCTCGGCCGATATCTCCCAGAGGGTGCCGTCGGGCCCGACCATGTACAACGAGCCGTCGCGGTAGTTGAGGCCGTGGACGGCCCCCTTCGTCGGGGAGCCGCCCACCGAGACCCTCCACACCATCCTCCCGGTCTCTGCGTCTATCGAATAGACCGTGTTGTACCCGTCTGCCACGAAGACCCTGCCGTCGACGATAAGCGGAGTCGTCTGGACGCCGACGCGAAAGGCTGTGTTGGTCTCCGTCGGGACGGCGCCCTCTGGGGCGACCTCGCAGGACCAGAGGACGCGCAGGGAGCCGACGTCTCTGGCAGTTATCTGGGTCTGAGGAGAGAACCCGGTGTTGGACGTGTCAGAGAACGGGTGGAGCCACTGGCTCAACTCTGGCGGTGGAGACCCGCGATTCGTTATTTAGCGTTTGAGTTAGAATTATTGAAACCGGAACGACGGTCTAAACGCTCGGGACTGGCCTCGGACCCGTCTTGAGGTGATATGGGATCGCCGATGAAGGTTTATGTCCAAAGCGGCGGGCCAGCGGACCCGGCATTGGGCGACGGAGTCACCTCGGGCTGCCGCTCGTGCGGCGCACGGTCCGCCGGCAGGACGTAGGCGATTGATTCGAGCGAGTCTAACCTCCTGTGGGCGGAGCGAATCAAGCCGATGTCCCTCAACCCGGGCTCTGTCCCCATCCTAGCCTGCGACCTCGGGATGTTCGAGTCGGCCGGCGTCCACTTGAAGGTGAAGGAGTGCCTCGGGTCTCCGGGCGCCACGTCGGCGCTGCTCTTGGGCGAGGCGGTCTTCGCCCAACTCCCCACGCTGGATGGGCTGAGGCTGGTCGCGGAGCGCAAGTGGCCGGGGAAGATCTTCTGGGCCAACAAGGCGGAGAAGACATCCTCTCCTGCCGGGTTCGTGATGATGTCCGCACCGTCCATCAGGAAGATGGGGGACCTGAGGGGAAGGAGGTTCGGCGTTGGGGCGGAGGGCGACTACTGGGCTCCGATAGTCGCGAACCTGCTGAGGCTCAACGGGCTGAAGCGGGAAGAGGTGGTCTGGGTGAAGGACCTCGACCCGCTGCAGAAGGCGGAGATGCTACTGGACGGGAAGATCGACGTGATGCTGACCAGCGTCCAGAACTACATCGCGAAGTTCGAGGGGGACCGCAGAGTAAGAGTCCTGGCGAGAGGCGAGGAGCTGGCCAAGTACCGGGAGGGGATGCCACAGGGGCCGTCGTTCGTGGGGGTCGCCTCGGAGAGGATGCTCGAGGAAGAGGCGGAGGAGGTCCAGAGCGTGGCGACCGTGCTGATGAAGGCGGCCAGGCTCTTCAGCGAAGACGCTGACTCCTGGGTCGAGGCGGCCTTCAGGAGGAGGCCGGACGTCCCCAAGGGGAGGATAAGGAAGCTCTGGGATTTCTTCAGGGGAGACTGGCCGGTCGGTGCGGGCCTCGACCTCGCCCGCCTCGGGGAGATGCTCCGGGGGCTCAGGACGGAGGGAAGGCGGCCGCCAATCGGAAGTTTGGTGACAACCAGGTTCGAGCGGGGAGCGATGGAGCGGCTGGGGGCCTATCCCACCTAGCCGGACGCCCTGGCGCTTCACTTCCTCTGGGCCGGAAGGGGTCCTTCGAACTGCATCTTGTAGAGCTTGGCGTAGGCCCCGCCCTTCTCCATCAGTTCCTCCTGGGAGCCCTGCTCGGCGATCCGTCCGTGGTCGAGCAGCAGGATCCTGTCGGCCATCCTTATCGTCGATAGCCTGTGCGCGATGATGATGGTGGTCCTGCCCTTGAAGACCCTGTCGAGGGCCCTCTGTATCAGGAGCTCCGTGTGGGGGTCGACCTTCGAGGTCGCCTCGTCGAGGACGAGGACCTTTGGGTCTGCCACCAGGGCCCTGGCGAGCGACAGGAGTTGCTTCTGCCCGGTCGATATGTTGGTCGCGGACTCGCGTATCTGGGTCCGGTATCCGTTGGGCAGGCCCCTGATGAACTCGTCGAGGCCGACGTCCTTGGCCGCCTGGACGATCTGGTCGTCCGTCGCGTTCAGGTTCCCGTAGCGGATGTTCTCCATCACGGTGTTCGAGAAGAGGAACGGGTCCTGGAGGACGATCGCCATGTGCGTCCTGAGGGACTTGAACGTGAGCTTCCTGAGGTCCTGCCCGTCGAGGAGGACCGTTCCCTCGTCGGGGTCGTAGAACCTGAAGAGGAGGTTCACGAACGTCGACTTGCCGGCGCCGGTCTGCCCCACCAGGGCTATGATTTCGCGGGGGAGGACGTGTACGTCGATGTCGCTCAGAGCGTTTGGCTCGCCTGGCTTGTACCTGAATGAGACGTGGTTGTAGTCGATGGCGCCCTCGGGGTCCTTGAGTTCGGCCGCGTCGGGGGCTTCGTTGACGTCCACTTCCGCGTCGATGATCTGACAGACACGGTCTAGGCCGACCATCGCAGACTGGTACTGCGGATAGAAGAGGGTGAGCTGCTGGATGGGCCTGAAGAGGTTGTTGAGCCAGATGTAGAAGGTCGCGAGGACGCCAATCTGTATCTGTCCACCCGTGACCATCAGGGCGCCGAAGTAGAAGACCGCGAAGATGCCCAATGACTGGATGAGCTGGGCGGCGGGGCCTATCACGGATGATATCTTCGCAGCCTCCACGTTCGACTGCATGTTCCTCCTGTTGGTGGCCGTGAACTCCTCTTTGTCGTCGCCCTCGGCCGCAAAGGACTGGGTGACCTTGATGCCCGCGAGGCTCTCCGCCACCTTGGCGGTCAGGACACCCATGCTCCTCCTGGTGTTCATCCAGTTCCTCTTCATCCTCTTCTGAAGGGCGAGTATCATGACGATGAGCATGGGAACTATGGTGAGAGAGTAGAGCGCCAGCTGCCAGTTTATCACCAGCATCACGGCCATTATCCCGACGATGGAGAATGTCCCGGAGATGAGCTGCGTGGACTGGAAGGCGAGGAAGTCGTTCAGGACGTCGACGTCGTTGGTGACGTGGGAGATGACCGCGCCTATGGGCCGCTCGTTGAAGTACTTCAGCGAGACCCGCTGAAGCTTGTCGAAGGCCTCTCGCCTGAGCGTATAGATCACCGCCTGGCCGGTCTTCGCCATGAAGTAGGTCTGGGTGTACTCGGCCACGAACATCGTCACCGTGATGGCGACGTAGACCCCCGCGACGAGTGCGAGGCCGTCGAAGTCCGTCCCGAGGACGCCGTTGGGGAAGATGTACAGGTCGATGGCATCGCCCGTGAGGATCGGGCCCACCACCGTGGTGAAGGTGAAGACGGCCAGGGCGAGGGTGATGTAGACGAGGTACCTCCGGCTCTGGCGCATGAATCGGAGGAGCCTCTTGATGAGCACCCAGTCGGACGTTGTCCGGGCGTCGTCGCCCTCGATGACAGACCCGGTCCCCCGCACACCGTGACCGCCGGCGCCGCCGAACCCGGGCCAGCCCATCTAAGGGCCCCTCCCCGCTGCCTGCTCCCTCTGCATGAACTGGGCTGCGAAGAGCTGCGCGTAGACCCCGTCCTTCGCCATGAGCTCCTCGTGGGTGCCCACCTCGACGAGCTGGCCGGAGTCGAAGACCGCGATCCTGTCGGCCAGCCGCACGGTCGAGAGGCGCTGGGTGATCAGGAGGGTGGTCCTGCCTGAGAGCATGGTCTTCATGGCGTCCTGGATGTCGTGCTCGGTCTCGACGTCCACGCTGGAGGTCGAGTCGTCGAAGATCAGGATGGGCGGGTTGACGAGGAGGGCCCTAGCGATCGCCACCCTCTGCCTCTGTCCCCCGGAGAGGGTCACCCCCCTCTCGCCGACGACGGTGTCGTAGCCCTTGGGGAATGAGTTGATGAAGCCGTCGGCGTGCGCGATCTTCGCGCAGCGGACGATGTCCTCCTTTGATGCCCCCTTGACCCCGAAGGCGATGTTCTCCCGGATCGTCCTCGAGAAGAGGAAGGTCTCCTGCGAGACCATCCCGATCTGCCTCCTGAGGGACTTGGCCCTCAGGTGCCTGACGTCGACCCCGTCGATGGTCACCCTGCCCGAGGAGACGTCGTAGAACCTCGGGATGAGGTTGGCGAAGGTGCTCTTCCCTGACCCGGTCTTGCCAACGATGGCGAGGGTCTCGCCCGCCTTGATGGTGATGTTCACGTTCTTCAGGAGCGGCCTCGAAGGCTCGTACGCGAAGGCCACGTCCTCGAACTTGATTTCGTTGCGGACGGTCTTCAAGTCGACCGCGTCGGGAGAGTCTGCGACCTCGGGGACGATGTCCATGGTGCCGAAGATCCGATCGAGCCCCCACCACGCGTTGAGGGCGGAGCTGAGCGAGAAGCCCAGGAACCTCACGTTGGGGGTGATTATTATCAGGATGGCGAAGGCCTCCAGGAGGTCATTGACCCCTATCGTGCCGCTCATCACGAGCCTCCCGCCGAAGTAGATGAGGACCGCGGTGTTGAGGCCGACGAAGAACGGCATGAGGGGTATGTAGGTGGCCCGGGTCCGGGCGACCTGGATGTTCGCCTTGTAGAAGTCGGAGTTGACCCTGTCGAACCCGTCTATCTCGTAGTTCTCCCTCGTGAAGGCGCGGACCACCCTCAGGCCGTTGAGGTTCTCTGCCATCACGGTGTTGAGGTCGGCGAACTTCTCCCGTATGGTCTTCATGTTGGGGCTCTGGCGCCTGTCGAAGAAGTACCCTGTGAGGGCGACGAAGGGCATGAGGCCGAGGGTGGGGAGGAGAAGGGAGGTGTTGAGGGAGAGGAGCTGGAGGGTGACGCCCCCGAGCAGGGCGGCGGTGAACAGGAGCTGCACGACGGACTGGGTGAGGAACCTGCGGACGGCCTCGACGTCGCCCGTCGCCCTAGCGATAAGGTCGCCGAGCTGGTTGTTGTCGTAGAAGCCGAAGGACTTTTCCTGGATGGCAGAGAACAGGTCGTCCCTGAGGTCGAAGACCACCCTGCTGCCCATGTACTGGCTGACGTAGGTGTAGACGAACTGCCCGACGCTAGAGACAGCGGTAACACCGATTATGGCGAGGGAGAAGAAGATCAGGGTGCCCTCGCTGGACTTGGAGACGGCCGCGGCGGTGATTATCCCGATGTACTGGGGGACGAGGACCCGGAAGTAGGCGGAGACCGCTATCCCGGCCACCGTCAGCAGGAGCTGCAGCCTGTAGCGCAGGAGGTAGCGCGCGAACCTCAGTGACTTGTTCAAGGTCTGCGTTCCTTAAGCTCCTCCTGAGGGGGAGGCCGCGCTATTTAACCGGCGCAGAGGTCGCGGGCGGCTGGAGCCTCTGCCCTACTTCGGGTCGACCGGCCTGGTCGTGACCACGTCATCGGTGCGGAGCCCGAGGTCGCCGCCGTTGGTGAGCTCCTTGCCTCTGACGTAGATGTGTATCACGACGCTCTCCGGAGCCCTGAGGGCGGGGCACGCGTTGTATCCGACGATGGGGCCCAGCTCCTTCCCCCCGGCGAGGACGTAGTCGCCCGCCCTGACGAACCCTCCCTGCTCGACCTCAAAGTGGCCGACGAGGGAGAACCTCTTCATGGTCCCGCCGGGGGCCGCCTTTGGGTCGTCGGTCACGAATATTTCGTAGATCTCCCCTCGGTACAGGGAGCGCGGGACGACGTCCATCAGCTTTGAGTGGCGGTCGGTCGGGCGCCTGGCCGGCGACGGCGAAAGGGGTCGCTCGTTGACGTTGACAAGCCTGCCCGTGACGGGCCTCCTCATCTCGCAGTCCCCTGTGCGGGCCGTGTTATCTGGGTTGCGGGAAAACGCCAGCGGAGCGTGGCGCGTCGGGGAGCAGTGGCGGAGACTGGAGCCGGGAGGGTCGACCACGCCTTGAGATACAGTATAATACGAGTCACCGAGGAACCTTATGCGAAGGGGTCGTCGGCTAGGCTGTAGCCTTCAGCGCTGCAGGGCGAGTCTGGTCTAGGCTTCAAATCAAGAGAAGAGGCCTTGGGAGCGTCCCAGGAGGGGGCGTTCAAGAACGCTTGAGACCCCCGGTTCAAATCCGGGCGACCCCACCAACTTCTAGTCGTCGAGCGCAGCCCCCGCGGCGGCCTGCAGCACCCTGAGTAGCGAAAATTACACCTACGGCGACCGTGCAGGATCGGCGAGGTCGGCGTTCGGGTGCGGTGGAATTTTTTTGACTCAGCTGGGTGTCACAATTATATAGATTCGGCCTCGAAGCGTGTGGAAGATGCAAGCAGCTCCTCGGCGTGTCAGAACAATTTACAGCGTCATCGCCTCGCCCCAGAGGCTCGAGATCCTGAAGATACTGAACGTGAAGGGCCCGCTGACCTACAGCGCGCTCAAGTCCCTCGCTGGGTTCAAGTCGAAGAAGGAGTCGGGCAAGTTCGCCTACCACCTCAGGAAGCTCGTCAGGCAGCTCCTCATACAGCTCAACAGGCAGGAGAGGAAGTACACCGTCACCAACCTGGGGAGGCTCGTCCTCAACCTGACCCGGCAGATAGAGGAGCAGTCGCTCATCGAGAGCGGCAAGCTGTACGTGAGGACAAGCAGGCAGGCGATGGAGGAGTTCAACGCGGACAAGATCCTCCAGTCGCTCGTCAAGGAGGCGGGGATGCCGGTCGAGCTCGCGCAGAAGATAACGAGCGAGACCGAGTCGAGGCTCTACAAGTTCCAGACGCAGTACCTCACCGCCCCCCTCATCAGGGAGATGGTCAACTCTCTCCTCGTCGAGCAGAACCTCGAGGAGTATAGGCACAAGCTGACGAGGCTGGGGATGCCCGTGTTCGACGTGACCCAGCTCCTGGCGAAGGCGGGGGGTGACCAGGGCGACGCGGAGACCCTCCTCCACCAGACGGGCAAGTCGGTCTTCGCAGAGTACCTGCTGCTGGAGCAGCTGCCGAGGGACGTGGCCGACGCGCACCTCAACGGGGACATCCACATCTCAGAGGCGGGGACGTGGGCGCTCCTCCCCGACACGGTGTTTCTGGACCTGCTGTCGGTGAGGGCGTCCGGGTTCAACCCCAAGGGGAGGCTCCCCGGGGTCCCCATGCTCCAGAGCCCGACCAACCTCGAGGAGGCGGTCAACGTCATCGCCAACATCGTGCCACTTGTCAAGAAGGAGGCCAACCAGGAGGTGGTGTTCAACAACTTCCTCCAGTACCTCGCGCAGTTCACGAGGTCGAGGACGAAGAAGGAGGTCGGCGACGCCCTGCTGAGGTTCTTCGACCAGGTCTCGTCGGCGCTCCACCCGCTGGAGAAGCCGGGCATCTCCCTCCAGCTCGACGTCTACGTCAAGGACGACGCGGGGAGGGAGCTGATGGAGAAGACCCTGGGGGCGACCCTCGACGCGTACAGGGACTACATCGACCAGGTCCCGAGGCCGGAGGTGAGGCTCCTGCTCGCCAAGCCGAACAAGTCGGAGGAGGCGTCCTACCTCAAGGAAGCCGCCGCGATAATATTCCACGGGGGGAGGGTCTCTTTCTTCCAGTCGGGGCAGAGGAGGAGCTCGCTCGGGATAAACCTCGACGTCCTCCCTGCCGACAAGCAGGGGGACAACGTCAGCGTGCTCCACAACCTTGGGATCAACCTCCCGAGGCTCTCGTACGAGTCGAACCAGGACGAGACCTACTTCAGGGCGAAGCTCTCGATGCTGATGGGCGTCGCGTCCGACGCGATGATCACCAGGAGGAGGCTCCTGGAGAGAGTGATGAACAAGGGACTCCTTCCGGCGCTGAGCTTCGGGTCGGACAACGTGGGGTCGGAGGCGATGCCCCTCGTGATGAACCTCGTCGGGCTTGACGAGGCGCTCTCCGGGCTCAACAAGGAGGCGGCACCCGCGGCCAGGGCCGAGCTCGCGTCCAAGATACTCGGGACGGCGGCGCAGTCGGCGTCCGACAAGTCCGGGAAGGGCGAGAGGCTGGGGATAGCGCTGATCGAGGAGGAGGGGGCGGCGAGGCTCGCGCAGCTCGACTCGGAGAGGTATGGGAGGGCGAACCTCCAGAGCCTGGAGAGGCGCGGCTACTCGCAGGCGGCGAAGCTGACGGCCGACGACCTGGGGAACGCGGAGACGATAGGATTCCTGGACAAGGTGGGGCGAGGCGCTGCGGGCGGGCTCTCGGTCTTCCTCGACGCGAGCGCGCTGGACCTCCGCGGGATCTACAACCTGGCGCTCGGCGCAGTGCCCAAGCTGGAGTTCTTCAGCGTGGACAGGACGGTGTCGTTCTGCAGGAACTGCGGCTCGAAGCTTCCTGCGAAGACCGAGAGGTGCGCGAAGTGCCGTTCGACGGCGACCGCGCAATATTCGACAGCTGAATAGCTCCGCGTCTGGCCGTTCTCGAGTCGGTCAACTCATGTTGACATCGTGATGTCACACGAGATTTGGAATCGCGGCGAGAGCTCCCGGATAGATCGCGGAGAAATCTTCCCCAGTGGCCCCTAGGGAAAGACTCGAACGTCCTTCGTTTCGTTCACGTAAGCGTTAGCGCAACCTGACCCCGGAACAGTCTGATGCATTTGTGTATTCTACGAAGGTATTAAAGTCTGCACGTGTCAAGAAAAAATCCACCAAGGGCTGATAAAGCCACCAGATGGAGAGAGCGGGCGATTTAGTTTAATGACAGCCGAGGTCGAGTCATCGAAAAAAGAAGGAGAGGTGATGGAGCAGCAGCTCCAGAAGAAAAACGAGGTCGTCCTGCCAAAGGAGACGCTCGAGGCGTTCGGGGGAGACGAGCTGAGGGCTCGGGTCTTCTACGAAAAGTACGCGCTCAGGGACGAGTCGGGCAAACAGATCGAGACCATCCCCAAGCAGCTATGGCAGAGGGTCGCCCGCGAGCTCGCGTCCGTGGAGATTGGGGAGGAGAAGAAGAGGGAGTGGACGGACAAGTTCTACTGGCTGCTGGACGAGTTCAAGTTTGTCCCGGGCGGGAGGATAATGTTCGGAGCGGGTCAGCCAAGGAGGTCGACGCTCCTCAACTGCTACTTCTTCAAGATCAGGGAGGACTCGATAGAGGGGATCTTCGACTGGTGCAAGGAGGCGGCGAGGACTTACAGCTTCGGCGGCGGGGTCGGGACCGACATCTCGCTCCTCAGGCCGAGGGGGACGCCGGTCAACAACTCGGCGATCGTAAGCTCGGGGTCGGTGTCGTTCATGGAGCTCCTCTCCACGACGACGGGGACGATCGGGCAGGCGGGGAGGAGGGGCGCTCTGATGATAACGATACGCGTCGACCACCCAGACATATTCGACTTCATCAACGTCAAGAAGGACCTGAGGAAGGTCAACTATGCCAACATCTCCGTCAAGGTGACGGACGAGTTCATGCAGGCGGTCGAGAAGGACGCGGACTTCACACTGAGGTTCAAGAACGAGAAGGTCAGCATGGAGAGGACGGTCAGGGCGCGCGAGGTCTGGAACGCCCTAGTCAAGGCGGCGTGGCAGAGCGACGAGCCCGGCCTAATCTTCTGGGACACCATCAAGAGGGACTCGACGACCGAGTACAACGGGATGGCGGTCGAGGGCGTCAACCCCTGCAGCGAGCAGACCCTCGAGAACTACGGGTGCTGCTGCCTGGGCTCGATCAACCTGAGCGCGTTCGTCAAGGACGCATTCACCGACAGGGCGAGCATCGACTGGGCGGGCCTTACAAAGGCGGCGCAGTGCGCGACGAGGTTCCTCGACAACGTCCTGGACTACAACGCTGACAAGCACCCGCTCCCCCAGCAGAAGAAGGCCTCGCTCTGGTCGAGGAGGGTCGGCGTGGGGACTACCGGCCTCGGGGACATGCTCATCAAGATGGGGAAGAAGTACGACGACGAGGCCACGGTAGAGTTCGTCGACAAGCTCTTCGAGAGGCTGACCAACGCGATCTACGACTACTCGACGGACCTCGCGAAGGAGAAGGGGCCGGCCCCGGCCTTCGAGGCGAAGAAGCACCTCGCACAGCCGTTCATCCAGAGGCTGGACACCAAGGTCAAGGACAAGATCAAGAGGCAGGGGATCAGGAACTCCGCGCTGACGACAGTCCCGCCTGTCGGGTCGGGCTCTATATTCGTCGGATCGTCGAGCGGGGTGGAGCCGGTCTTCGCCCTCTACTACACGAGGAGGTCCAAGTCCCTGAGCGAGGGCGAGTTCAAGGTCTGGCACCCGCTCGTCAGGGAGTACATGAAGGTCTTCCGCGTCGCCGACGAGAGCAACCTCCCGCCGTACTTCGTCACCGCGCACCAGATCAAGCCGGAGATGAGGGTGAAGATGCAGGCGGCGATCCAGAAGCACATCGACACCGCCATCTCGAGCACGGTCAACCTCCCCCAGGACATCTCCACGGAGGAGGTCGAGAAGATCTACTTCCTCGCCTGGAAGCTGGGGTGCAAGGGGATCACCGTGTACAGGGAGGGGAGCAGGGAGGGGATACTCGAGACGAAGAACCTGGAGAAGAAGGAGGCGGCCGAGGTCAAGCAGGAGGCGAAGCCCGCCCCCGCGGCGTCCTTCGAGAGGCCGAAGGTGATGACGGGCCGGACGCTGAAGCTAAAGCTCCCGCAGGGAGGGCTCTACGTCACAGCGAACACTGACGAGAACGGCGGCCTGAAGGAGGTCTTCGTCACCCTGGGCAAGCTCGGAGGGGACGAGAAGGCAGACGCGGAGGCGATAGGGAGGCTGATCAGCCTATACCTCCAGCACGGAGGGGACATCCAGAGCGTCATCAAGATGCTGAAGGGCATCCGCGGCAAGTACGTCTCGTGGGAGGAGGGAGTCCAGCTCCTCTCGATACCCGACGCGGTGGCGAAGGCCCTCGAGGTCCTGACGGCGGGGAAGGTCAAGAAGGAGTCGGCCACCCCGCTGATGCAGGGAGGGACGTGCCCGGACTGCGGGGAGAACTCGATAATCTACGAAAGCGGCTGCTTCAAGTGCACGAGTTGCGGCTACTCCAAGTGCGAGTAGAAGACCAGCCTCTTCGTTCGGGGACTACACTTCGGCTTCCATAGCCTTGGCGAGGTTCTTCCATATCTTCGAGTCGCCCTCGCGCTCGGCCTCTGCCATCCTGGCGACCTCGGCCGGGGACATCCTCTTCTTGCTCTGCAGCACGAGCATCCCGGTAAAGTCGAGCCTAGAGCCTCCGCCCTTCTCCGGGAAGAACTCGTAGACGAACTGGGAGTGCGGGGTCGGCCCGCCGATGTGAGTGTTGACGAAAGAGCGTCTGTCGTGGTTTATCCTGATGAGGCGCCTCTTGGTCACGGGGGCCTCGCTTGTCGGGCGAGTGTCATCGAGGATTATCGTGTCGTCGTTGAGCTTCGTAACCTTCCTGTCGCCCTCGAGCCCCATCCGCTTCCAGTCTCCGGGGCCTGGCTCGTAGTCGATGGCCCACGCGAAGGCCTTGTCGACGGGGACGTCGAACCTCTGGCTGAACTTGTAGTTCACGCTGACGTAGACCATTCTAGGCCGGCTTCAAGGGCCCTCTCGGCCTAATAATCGTTATAGCGTCGTAGGACGGCGCCTCCCATGTGCTCATAGAGGAGAGGCTGGAGTTCCAGGGCGACCCAGAGGACGTCTGGCGCAGGATGTCCGACGTCGAGAAGATACCGGAGTATTGGCATGGGACGAGGTCGCTCGAGGTCGTGGCGAGGGAGAAGGACGGCAATGGTATGGAGAGGGTGAGGGTGAGGACCAGGTTCGCGTTCGGCGGGTCAGGCGAGGCGACCATCACGGTCGACCCTTTGAGCAGGACGGTGACGTGGGTCTACAACTCGGGGCCTTTCAAGGGCGTGCAGACGGCGAGGGTGGTCGGCAAGACCGCGCAGGCGAACTGGGACGTCAAGTTCACCGGGCTGTTCAAGATCACAGCGTCGTGGACGGCGGGGCACTTTAGGAGCGGGACGGTCCACGCCCTAGAGCGGCTCTGCGGAAAGGCCCCCGAGAAGACGGTCCCTCAAGCTTAAAGCGGAAGCCGCCCCTCGAGAGAGGCCATGAGCAGCGGAAAGGACGAGCCCGAGCCTCAGAAGAGCCTGAAGAGGATAACGTGGCAATACGAGAACTGCCTCGCCTGCGTCTGGTTCAAGCCCAACGACCCGCTCAACGCCGACATACTGGAGAGGGGGATGTGCGACCACCCGAAGCTCAAGGCGTTCTCGCTCTTGGTCTCTGGAAGAGACTGGTGCAACCTCTATACGGAGATCAGGCAGAAGCAGATAGACATAATCCAGGAGAAGGCGGCGAACGAGTAGGGGCTATCCCTCGGTCTCGCTCACCGTGTAGGTGCGCGGGCCCTTGAACGGGGTGAACGCCCTCCCTCCCCCGTGGAGGTACTTGGAGAAGTGCTCGACGTAGATGAGCCTCGCCCCCTGTATGCCGGGCTCGAGTATCCCGAGGATGACGTTGAAGACGTGGACCATGACGAAGAGGACGACGCCAAGGATGGCCAGGCCGACGCCACCGTAGATCAGGCCCGGCGTCCCGGCCGAGGTGGGGCCTATCGCCTGGTTGTCGATCAGGTAGGCTAGGACGAAGGACGCGAGGAGTATCCCGAGGAGCCTGGTGTAGGAGATGATGTTGCTGACTATGGACGGGAGCTCGATGATGGCCTGGCCTCCCTCCCCGTAGATGACGAGCGCTATGCCCAGTATTATCACGGCGATGAGCGGGTTGGAGACGGGGTTCACCAGAGAGGACAGTTGGCCGTGGTGGAGGAGCGCGAGCCCCGTCAGCGCGATTCCCAGCGCCGTGCAGAGCCACCCGAACTTGCCTATGATGTGCTTCACGTTGTGCATCCAATAGGCGTTGAGCATGCCCAGGACGAGGCCGAAGGAGACCATGAACAGCCCGATGTACCCCGAGTAGAGGAGGAGGGTCTTGAGACCCAGCGTGGATATCGGGTTGAGGAAGGTCCCGTCCGCCGGGCCGACGTGGAGGGGGCCCAGGAAGTACTGGTTGAGCTGGAAGCCGAAGTACGAGTTGACGATGAAGCCCATCACCATCCCGACGACCGACCCGATGGCCATCGCCTTCGCCAGCTTCTTGAACTGGGCGGGCACGAGTATCCTCCCCGCGAAGGACCTCAGTGCCCTCGGCATCCTCGTCTTCCTCTCGAGGTGGTTGACCCGCCTGATGATCCATATCGATATCAGCAGGATCACCACGGCGTACCCGACGTCGCCCAGCATCAGCCCGAAGAAGATGGGGAAGGCCACGGCGAATATCATGCTGGGGTCGACCTCGTTTGAGAGCGGGATGGTGTAGAAACGGATGAACGACTCGAAGAACCTCAGCCGCTTCGGGGTCTCCAGGAGGGTCGGCGGGGCGTCGTGGCCGTGGCCGTCCCCGTGCTGTTCGACGGCGAAGACCCTGGTCGAAGAGGAGGCCTTGCCGAGGGCGTCCTTGATGGAGTCGAACCTCTTCGAGGGGACCCAGCCCTCGACCGCGAATGTGGTGTCGGTGAAGCCGAAGCTGTTGACGACCTCGAGCTTCCTGGCCTCTATCGAGAGCTGCTCCTCGACCTGGACGATGGCTGCGTAGTTCTTCTGCGAGATCGAGAGGAGCTGGGACCTGACGGCTTCGAGGTCGGAGCGCCTCGCGCTCGCCTCTGCCTCGAGGCTGGAGAGGACGGCGGCCGGGAGGCCCTTCATGGGCGGCACGCGCTGGAGCTTGACGTCCGCCTTCTGGATGGCCGAGCCGAACTTCTCGAGGCCCTCGCGGGGCACGGTGATTATGACCTTGACCGGGTCGGTCCCCGAGGAGTGGGTGACGACGGCGCCGGAGTGCTCCATCGCCTTTTGGAGGGCGGCGAAGGAGGCGGCGGGGAGGGAGCCGAAGAAGGAGACGGCCGCCTCGAGGTCGAAGATGCTGAGGTCCTGCCTGACGAACTGGAGGTTCCTGACCAGGTCGGTCTGGCCGCTCAGCTCCTCGAGGTTGGAGGTGAGCTTCTCGGCTCGCTCCCTCAGCTGGGAGACCTCCTGGTCGACCGCTATGCCCTTGGACGCCTGGAGGACCTCGGCGAACGAGGAGAAGCCCCTCCTCTCCGTGACCCGGACAGGCGGGAGGGCGGCCCTCAGGGCCCTTATCCTGAGGAGCTGCTCTGAGACCTCCTTGGCGCCGTCGGTGTCAGGCTCGGTCTTGAGGAGGCCCGAGGCTTCCTTGGAGAGGGGCTCTATCTGGACGGCGCCCAGGTCGTAGAGGACGGAGACCACCCTCTTCCTCTCGTCCCTCAGCCCTACCACGGCTATCTTCTGCATCGAGGCGGGCTTCAGCATGAAGCTGTCTCACTTGAACTCCGAGAATAGCGTGCTCTCGATTATCTTCTTCAGGTCCTTCTTGTCCAGCCTCTTTGCGGCGATGGAGCTCGCCTCCTTGGAGGTCTTGGCGAGGAGGGCGTCGGCGCCCTTCTGGGCGGCCATGCGGGCCTTTTCCACCTCGTCGGCGACGTGGGTGTCTCCCCTGTTCTTGGCGTCGGCTATGGTGGCCGCGGAGTCGGCCTCGAGGGAGCGGAGCTTCTCCTCCAGGGCCTTCCTCCTCTCGAGTATCTCCCTGCTGGAGGCCTCCTCGGTCTCCTTGATCTTCTTGAGCGTGTCAGTGTAGTCTGTGGACATCATATCACCGAGAATATCAGCACGCAGGCCGCGACGATCGCCCCTATCTGGGCGAGCCTGAACGCCAACTGGACGATGTAGAACTTCTTCTGCTGGACGTTGACGAACCCCCTCTGGACCTTCCTCGGCTTCGGGGGGCTCTTGGCCCAGTAGAAGTACTTCGGGACTCCGGGCTTCCTCTGTTCCTCGGTCTGCTCGTCGGACACCTACACTCCCTCCCTCTGGGCCATCTTCCTCTTGACCGTCTTGAGCTTGGTGAAGCTCTCCCTCTCCATCTCGTCGAACCTGAACTTGATGAAGCGCGCGTTGGCCTGGAGCCTCGGGATGAGGACGTTCTCGATGGCGTTGGACCTGCGCTTCGTCTTCTCTATCTCGACGAGTAGCTTCCTCAGGGCGGTCTCCTTCTCGGCGACGTCGAGGACCATCTGGTGGACGGCCTCGAAGGACTTTATCGCCTGGTTGACGGAGGTGGGGACCTCGAGGAGGTACTCCTGCCCCGCCGCCCCGCGGGCCTCCGTGCTAAGCTCGGGTATCTTGACGCCCATGATGTTCTTGCTCTTGAGGGTGAGCTCGTGCATCTTCGGGATGCGCATCGACTCGTACTCGAGCCTGAGCGTCCCGACGAACATCTCGGTGTTGTGGATGCCCTCGTAGCCGCTGATCAGCTTGGACTGGAGGCCGCTCCTGAGGGTGGCCACCTTCTTGCTGACGGAGAAGAACTCGAAGATGAGTGCCGACCTCTTGAGCTTGAGGAGCTTCAGCCCCTTGCGCGACGTCGCGATGCGCCGGACGGTCCGGAGGTACTCCATCCTCGTCGGGCGGACGTTGGGGGCGCTTGGCAAGGCGGTCTCGGTTCCTATTGGGCGGTAGTTCTACGCCTGTACTTTTCTATCATCTCAGGCTTGATCCTCTTGATCTCCGAGTCGGAGAGAGGGTCGATGACCTGCCAGCCGATGTCGAGGGTCTGCTCGATGCTCCTGTCCTCGTTCGGGCCCTGCCTGACGAACATCTTCTCGAACCTGTCGGCGACCTTGAGGTTCTTCTTGTCGGTGTCGCTGAGCGCCTCCTCGCCGACGATGGCGGAGAGGGCGCGCATGTCCTTGCCCTGGGCGTAGGAGGCGTAGAGCTGGTCGGCGAGGCCCCTGTGGTCCTCCCTCGTCCTGCCCTTGCCTATGCCCTGGTTCATCAACCTGGAGAGCGACTCGAGGACGTCGATGGGCGGGTAGATTCCGTTGCGCTCGAGCTCCCTGCTGACGTAGACCTGGCCCTCTGTGATGTAGCCCGTGAGGTCGGGGATGGGGTGGGTCTTGTCGTCGGCCGGCATCGTGAGTATCGGGATCTGGGTGATGGAGCCCTTCCTCCCCTTGATCTTGCCCGCGCGCTCGTAGATCGTCGCGAGGTCGGTGTAGGTGTAGCCTGGATATCCCCTCCTGCCCGGGACCTCGTCCCTGGCCGCCGATATCTCCCTGAGCGCTTCGCAGTAGTTGGTCATGTCGGTGAGGATGACCAGGACGTGGGACTCGCGCTCGTAGGCGAGGAACTCCGCCGTGGTGAGCGCGAGCCTGGGAGTGAGGATCCTCTCCATCGAGGGGTCGGAGGACAGGTTGAGGAAGAGGACGGTGCGCTCGAGCGCTCCCGTCTCCTCGAACTGTCGGATGAAGTAGTTGGCCTCCTCGCTGGTGATCCCCATCGCCGCGAAGACGACCGAGAAGCTCTCGGAGCCGCCGAGGACCTTCGCCTGCCTGGCGATCTGTGCCGCGAGCTGGTTGTGGGGGAGGCCTGCCGCCGAGAAGATGGGGAGCTTCTGCCCCCTGACCAGAGTGTTCATCCCGTCGATGGACGAGATGCCCGTCTGGATGAACTCCGAGGGCTCCTCCCTGCTGTAGGGGTTGATGCCCGAGCCGACTATCTCCACCTTGGTCTTCGAGACGATTGCAGGCCCCTTGTCCCTGGGGTTGCCCAGGCCGTCGAAGACCCTGCCGAGCATCTCGTCGGAGACCGAGATCCGCGCGGTCTCGCCGAGGAACCTCACCGAGGTCTGGCCGACGCTGAGGCCCATGGTCGCGCCGAACACCTGAACGACGGAGAGCCCCGACCTCGTGTCGAGGACTTGGCCCCTGATGCGCTCGCCGACGGCGTTGGTGATCTCCACCATCTCGCCATAGGCCGCGTTCTCTACCTTGTCGACGAACAGGAGCGGGCCTGCGACCTGGTTCACCGTCTTGTAGGAAATTGGCTGTGGCATTCTCTACACCTTGATCTCCTGGGCGAGGGTCCCGAACTGGGACTCCATGTCGCCCTCGACCTCCTTGACGAAGGCCTCCACCTGGTCCTCGGGGGTCCACTTTATCTTCGATATCTTGGACTTCACCGGCATCGCGGCTACCTGTGAGGCCTGGCCTCCGGTCTTGAGGGCCTCCGCCTCCTTGTGCCCGAAGTTGAGGATCGTCCTCAGCATAAGGTACTGCTTCCTGATCGAGGCGTAGGTGTCGACGGGGTCGTAGGCGGACTGCTGGAGGTAGTCCTCCCTGATCATCTTGGCGACGTCCATCACGCCCTTCTCCGACTCTGGGAGGGCGTCGTACCCGACGAGCTGGACGATGTCCTGGAGCTCGGCCTCCTTCTGGAGGATGTTGATGGCCTCGGACCTGAGGTCGGGCCACTCCTTGGCGACGTTGTTCTGGTACCAGGCGCGGAGGTCCTCGGTGTAGAGCGAGTAGCTGTTGAGCCAGTTTATCGAGGGGAAGTGCCTGCGGGCGGCCAGGCTGGCGTCGAGCGCCCAGAAGACCCTGGTCACGCGGAGGGTGTTCTGCGAGACGGGCTCGGAGAAGTCTCCGCCAGGGGGCGAGACGGCGCCGACCACCGTGACCGAGCCCCTACGGTCTTCGGGGCCGAGGACCACGGCCTTGCCCGCCCTCTCGTAGAACTCCGCGAGCCTCCTGCCGAGGTAGGCTGGGTAGCCCTCCTCGCCGGGCATCTCCTCTAGCCTGCCCGAGATCTCCCTGAGGGCCTCCGCCCACCTGGAGGTGCTGTCGGCCATCAGGGCGACGTCGTAGCCCATGTCCCTGTAGTACTCCGCTATCGTGATGCCGGTGTAGATGCTCGCCTCCCTCGCGGCCACGGGCATGTTGGACGTGTTCGCGACGAGGATCGTCCTCTCCATGAGAGGCCTCTTGGAGCGCGGGTCCTCGAGCTCGGGGAAGGTGGCGAGGACCTCGGTCATCTCGTTGCCCCGCTCCCCGCACCCGACGTATACGATGATCCTGCTGTCAGACCACTTCGCCAGCTGCTGCTGGGAGACGGTCTTGCCTGAGCCGAAGGGGCCGGGGATGGCCGCGGTGCCGCCCTTGGCGACAGGGAAGAAGGTGTCGAAGACGCGCTGGCCTGTGAGGAGAGGGGTGTCTGGAGGGAGCTTCCTCGTGATTGGCCTGGGGGTCTTGACCCTCCACTTGGACGCGAGGTGGATCGGTACGTCGCCCTCGAGCGTCTTGATGGAGGCGACCTTCTCCCTGATTGTGTAGCTGCCTGCCTTCGCGTCCTTGAGCTCGCCGTTGACCCCGGGCGGCACCATTATCTTGTGGGAGACGAGCGGGGTCTCCTGGACCTCGCCGATTATCTCTCCCTCCACCACCTTGTCCCCGTTCTTCTTGACGAGCTTGAAGTCCCACTTCTTCTTCTCGTCTAGAGCCGGGATGGTCAGCCCCCTGCTGATGAAGTCACCGCTCTGCTCCTTCAGCACGTTGAGGGGACGCTGGATCCCGTCGTAGATCGAGGTGAGCAGGCCTGGGCCTAGCTCGACCGAGAGGGCCTGACCGGTGTTTACCACCTTGTCGCCCGGCCTGAGGCCGGTGGTGTCCTCGTAGATCTGGAGGGTGGCCGTGTCGCCCTGGAGCCTGATGACCTCGCCCACGAGCCCGAGCTCTCCGACACGGACTACGTCGAACATCTTCGGACCTTCGAGGCCCTTGGCCGCCACGACCGGGCCGCTGACCCTGAACACTGTTCCTGTTGCCATGTTAAGCACCAACCTTGAGGTCGACCCCGAGGACCCGCTTTGCGAGCCTGGAGAGAGACTCCTCCTGGACGGTCGAGGTCGTCGAGGGCATGAAGACGACGAGCGGGACTATGGACGACTCGAGCTTCTCCTTCGTCGCCGCCGAGAGCCCCTTCCTCGCCTCGCTCCCGACAATTATCAGGCCGTACTTGCCCGAGTTGAAGTAGTCTAAGACGGTCTTCTGGGCGTCCTCCTTGGTGGTGGTGGTCGCGTCTTCGACCCCGAGGAGGCGGTACCCCAGGACGAGCTCTTTCTCCCCGACGACGGCGATCTTGCCTGTCTGGGTGGTTTGTCTCGAGCTCATTTTTGTTAACCCGCCAGAATTACCGTCTTTATGTATTCTTCGGTCATTCCGTATTGTTTCGCGTAGGTTATGCGCCTGATGTTCTGCCTTTCGAACTCGGCCTGGAGGACGAAACCGAAGACCGCTGTGACCGATATGGGAAGGCTCCGGAACCTGGGGAGGAACTTCGCCACGACCAGCTTGTCGAAGGCGACCTCGAGCTCCGTGAGGTTGCCCGACTGGGTGTACTTCTCCATGGGGGCGGCGAGGTCGAACCAGGGCTCGAGGCGCTTGGCCGCCTCCGCGGGGTCTGAGGAGGCGTAGGCCTCCAGCATCCCTGACGCGGGGACGAGCCCCCCGTCGATGAGGTGCTTGGTGAAGATCTCCTTGTCTAGCTTCGACTCCTTGGACTTTAGCAGGTTGAGGAGGTTCCGCTTCGATATCTCCGAGCGGATGTACTCTCTCAGGACGCCCTCGTCCCCCTGGAGGAACCTGAGCTCCCATAGGAGCTTCGAGTAGTAGAGGTTCTGGAGGGCGCCGGTGAACACCCCGAGGTCGTTGGTCTTCCTGAACTCGCCGAGCTGCTGGAGGAGGACGGCGCCGTAGCCGTACTTGACGAGGTAGTTGATCGCGGCCTCGATGTCGGGCTGCTGGAGGAGCGCCTGGAGGTCGGAGAGGGGGATCACCGCCGAGGATAGGCCGACGGGGAGGTTGCGCGACGAGACGAGGAAGGCCTCGGTCTCCTCGACCCCCCTGCCCAGGCTCTTGGCGGCCAGTACGAGCTCGATGTTCTCGATGTCCCACTTCGCGAGGTAGCTGGTCAGGGCGGCCTTGCCGAAGAGGGGGACCGCCTGCATCGCCGTGCGGTTGATGTTGACCAGCTGGCGGTTGACCGCGACCTCGATCAGCTCGGGGGGCTTGTGGATGGAGGCGGCGGCATCTATCTCGGGACCGTACCAGGTGGACTCTAGCATCTGCGCGATCTCGGCGGCGTCCTTGGCGCGGGCGAGCTCGAAGAGCTTGTCCTTCGATAGGAAGGAGAGCGACAGCGCGCGCAGCCTCCCCAGGCCTGCGAACTGCGCGGAGTTCATTGAGCGTGGCTACTCCTTGCCGAGTATAGCCGCGCGGACCTCGTCGCCGCGGCCGCGGAGTATCTCCTCGAAGGTGAGGTCGAGCTCGAGCGTCCCCTCGGCGTTCTCCGCCTTGAAGCCGCCCATCGCGTTGAGGTCTGCCGAGGTTATCCTGGCGCCAGCGGCCTTGAGGGTCGCCTCGTCGGCCTTGCGGCAGACCACCGAGATCTTCCCGCCCAGCCTCTTCGTGGCGTACTGGGCCATCCTCCCCAGGAGGTCCTTGTAGGCGGGGGAGACGGCCAGGTCGGCCAGCTCCTGCCTGAGGAGCGAGACGTTGTTCTCGAGGAGCCTCTCGGTTGCGTCGAAGACGGCCTTCTTTGCTTGGAGCTTGGCGGCGCCCTCGACCCTGGTCGACTCCTTCTGGGCCTGGGTGGCGGCCTCCTTGTTGGCCGACTCGGTTACGTAGGCCACCTGCTCGGTGGTTCGCTTCTTGACCTCGTCGGTCTTGGCAGCGTACTCGGCTTCCAGCGCCTCGAGGGCCTTGGCCCTCCTTTCCTCGACCTCCTTGAGAAGAGCGTCTACGCCCATCATGGGGATAGACCTCTCCTTAGAGGATGTTGAGGAGCAGGATTACTCCGAGGACGAAACCGATGATCCACAGGGTCTCTGGGATGACGAAGAAGAACAGGACCTGCCCGAACTTTTCGGGCTTTTCCGCTATGATTCCCATGCCCGCGGCGCCGATGCCCTGTTGGGCGATGCCGGTGCCGATAAGCCCGCCAGCCATGACAATGGCTGCGGCGATTGCAATTTGAGGGTCGACTACTGCCATGTGAGTGTCTGCGATTTCGACGCTTGGCCGAACCGTATTTATGCGTATCTGCCAGTTGAACGCTCTCGCGCGTCGTATCAGGAGGTCAGGCGCAGTATCGCCTTCGCCACCTCTCCGTCGGACTGGTCTAGGGCGGCGATGGCCTTTTCCCTGGTGACGTTTGCCTGCTGCTGGACTAGGAGGACGTCCTCGTCGGAGAACTTCTTGGTCTCCCTGGCGACCTCCTCGACCTCCCCCGCGACCTGGAATATCCTGTTGCCCTGGAAGTTGACCTCGGACACGGAGGCGCCGGCGATGACCAGGTCCTTGGTGCGCGTCCTGATGACGACCTCCTCGACGTCGGGGACCTCCTTCTGGTTGATCCCCATCCGCTCCATCATCCTGCGCGCGTTCCTGTCGTTGACCTTCAACTTCCGGCCGCTCCTCTGACCTTGACCGCGACCCCTGCCTTAAACTGTGTGATGAAAGAACCATGAAGCTTGGCGCTCCCCACGGCGATCACGTTACCCTGGGGGTCGAGGACCGCGACCTCGCCCTGGGGGAGGACGTGCTTGCCAACCGACTTTACGAACTTGCAGAATACGGACCTGCCTTCGCGGACGAACTCCACCGCGGCCTCCTCGACGACGACGGAGTTCTGCAGGTAGGCCTTGGACCTCGCCAGGGTGGAGGCGCCGTAGACCGTCGGGGCTATCGCGCCGTTCGGCCTGATGGTGGCGAAGAGCTTTCCGTCGTGGACGACCTGCTTCATCCTGTCTGAGCGCTTGGAGTAGACGAACTCCAGGCCATCCTTGGGGAGGGCTCCGCTCGTCCCTGGCCCGAACTCATAGTCGAGCATCGTCGCGAACTGCCTTCGTCCATCGAGGAGCCTCATCCTCTTGGCAAGCCCCGGACGGCCGTCTAAAAAAATCTGCGACCGACGGTTCTCGGGTGGGAACGTTTAAGGCGAGCACGGCGGCGAGGACTTTCGATGAAGGCTGCTTGCGAGGTCTGCGGTTCCCCGCTGCGAGCTTCCCCGAACAGGGTGGAGATCGACGGGGCCATCATGGTCGTGTGCGACAACTGCGCGAGGCTCGGGAAGGTCGTCGGTCCAGCCTTCTCCCCCGCCCCCGGGAGGAACAGGCCGAGCCCGATCCAGGGCAGGGGGTTCAGGCCGATCAACCCTGTCTTCCAGGGGCCCAGGCCCGTCGAGCCCGACTCCGACAAGGAGGTCGACCCGGACTACAACGTCATCATCAGGCAGGCCAGGGAGAAGATGGGTCTCTCGCAGGAGCAGCTGGGCAAGCTGCTCAACGAAAAGCCTTCCCTGATCTCCATGGTCGAGTCGAGGAAGCTCAAGCCCGACGTCCCGCTTGCGAGGAAGTTCATGCACCAGCTCAAGATCAATCTGTTAGTCTCCCTCTCAGAACTCGAGGGCGGCAGGCCGACCGGGATCTGAACGAGAAGAGGGCGCTCCTGGTAACCCGCCCCGACGGAGACACCGTCGAGGAGGCGGACGCCCTGGCCAGGGCGGCGGGGTACGCACCCGTCGGGCTCGTGACGCAGGGGTTCCTCAACCACGCGAAGTACGGGGTGGGGTCGGGCAAGGCGGAGGAGGTCGGGAGGGAGGTCGAGGCGAAGGGGGCGGACGTCGTCCTCTTCGACGGGACGCTGAGGGCGTCGCAGGCCTACTCGCTGGCCAAGCTCTGCAAGGTCGAGGTCAAGGACAGGGAGCAGGTCATCCTCGAGATATTCGCGATGCGCGCGACGACCGCGGAGGCGAAGCTGCAGGTGCAGTTGGCCGAGCTCGAGTACCAGCTCCCGAGGGCGAGGGAGAGCGTCAAGATGGCGAGGAAGGGGGAGCAACCGGGGTTCTTCGGGCTGGGCAAGCACGAGGTCGACGTCTACACCAGGATGATGAAGAGCAGGGTGGCCACCCTCAAGGAGAAGGTGGCGGGCGTCGCCAAGAGGAGGGAGATATTCAGGGAGCGGAGGAGGAAGCTGGCGTTCCCGACGATTGCGCTAGCGGGGTACACGGCGGCCGGCAAGACCAGCCTGTTCAACAGGCTGACGGGCGAGTCGAAGAGCGTCGACGCGGGGGTGTTCACCACGCTCGCGCCGACGACCAGGGCGATGGCGGTGGGGCAGAGGAAGACCCTGCTCACCGACACGGTCGGGTTCATCAGCAACCTGCCCGCCTACCTGATAGAGTCGTTCAAGTCCACGCTGGAGGAGATCTCCTACGCGAGCGTGGTCTTCCTGCTCCTTGACGTCAGTCAGTCCGCGGAGAAGTTCGGGAGGAGCTACGAGAGCTCGGCCCGGGCACTCGACGAGCTGTTCGTCAAGCCCTCGAGGACGGTGGTCGTCCTCAACAAGTGCGACCTGGCGCCGGCGGAGCTGATCGAGGAGAGGAAGAGGCTCCTCGGGCTGGCCGACGTCGTGGCGGTCTCGGCCAGGACGGGTCAAGGGCTCGAGGAACTGCTTCGTGTGGCCGACGCGAAGCTGACCGAGGTCGCCGAGGAGGAGGGACTAGAGCGGAAGGTCCCCCACGGTTGACCCTAAAGAGCGTCAGGGTCGTCAGGGTCGGCCACAGGTACGTGAGGGACTACCGGACGCTCACCCACCTCTGCCTGGTTTCGAGGGCGCTGGGGGCGGAGGCCGTCTACCTGGAGGAGGTGGAGAGGGAGCTGGTGGAGACGGTGGGGGAGGTGAACAAGACCTGGGGAGGCGACTTCAAGGTCTTGGAGGGCAGGTGGAAGAAGGTCTTCCAGGACGCCAAGGACGAGGGGAGGACGGTGATCCACCTGACGATGTATGGGAGCCCGCTCCAGGAGGTGGCGGCGGAGCTGAGGAGGAAGAAGAGATTCCTCATCGCCGTGGGAGGGCCGAAGGTCCCCAAGGAGGTCTACCAGGCCGCCGACTACAACGTCGCGGTGACGTCGCAGCCCCACTCCGAGATCGCGGCCCTGGCGATAACTGTCCACGAGCTCCAAAAGGGGGAAGAGCTTAAGAAGGAGTTTGGCGGTTATAAGCTGAGGATCGTCCCTTCGGCAAGAGGGAAGCGGGTAGAACATTAAGTGAAGATAGAGTACGAGGACACGTTCGTCAAGGTCGCGGGGTTAATCGGTGGCCCGGACTATGTCAGGGTAGCCAGGGCTCTGCTCAACAACGAGAACGCGACCGATGAGGAGATCGCCTCGGCGACCGGTCTCAAGATAAAGACGGTGAGGAAGGCGCTCTACGACCTCTTCGGGAGGAGCCTGATATCGGGCGTCAGGGTGAGGGACCCGAAGAGGGGCTGGTTCGTCTACAGGTGGAAGGCCCAGAGGGACCAGACGGACGGGTTCATCCAGACCCAGAAGAAGAAGATACTGACCAGGCTCAAGCAGAGGCTGGAGCACGAAGAGACGAGGGAGTTCTACTTCTGCGGGACGCCGACGTGCCTGACCAGGACATTCGAGGAGGCGATGGAGTCGTTCTTCAAGTGCCCGACGTGCCAGAGGCCCCTCAACAGGATAGACAACACAGAGCTCAAGGAGGCCCTCCGGTGGAAGATCAACCAGCTCGAAGAAGACATAGCCAAGTGACCCAGCAAAGCATATCCACCTTTCACCTCGACCACCTCCGCTGATGATCCCCGACTCGGGGCAGGCCCTGGACCTCCACAGGAAGTACGGCAGCCAGGACAGGACCATCGCGCACTGCCAGGCCTGCGCCAGGATATCCAAAGCGCTCGCGGAGAGGGCCGTACAGGAGGGCCACGTCCTCGACATGGGGGCGGTCGTGGCGGGGGCGCTCCTCCACGATATCGGGAGGAGCCAGACCCAGCTCGTGAGCCACGGTTACGTCGGGGCGGAGCTGCTGACCAAGGAGAGAGTCGACAGCGTAGTGGTCGAGATAGTCAGGAGGCACGTCGGGGCGGGCATCTCTACGGACGAGGCGGCGAAGCTCGGGTTCCCGCCGGGCGAGTACGTCCCGAGGACCCTCGAGCAGAAGATAGTGTGCTTCGCGGACAAGATGCTGGACGGGGACAAGGCGAGGCCGTTCCAGGAGGAGGTCAAGAGGTTCGTGAAGAAGGGGCACGACGTCGAGAGGCTGAGGAAGCTCAAGGACGACGTCAGCGAGGCGGTGGGAGGGGACGCCGAGGAAATCGCCCTCCCCAAGTGACTGAAACCGGGGGCGCGGTCTCCATTTCGTTCACCGTTCTCGGGATTGGAATGGCGTATGACTATGGGACGTTCTTCTGGGAATCCCATCAGTTGGCATTCTGCATTTGAAGGTTGGTCGCCCGCGGCCGACACGGTCGAGAGTCACTCGTCAAACAGGGCAGAGCCCTTGGAGGACTCCGAGAAGGATAAAAGGGTCAGAAATCAGAGTCCAGAACAGCGAGGTGGGGAAGCCAGGACCGCCCCCAAAAGGCGAGTGGTCGTTATCCCGGCGGGCTCATAAGACCCACTGAGGGACCCGCAGATCGGTGGTTCAAATCCACCCCTCGCTATTATTCTAGCCAGCACGTGAGAATATCTTGTCGTAGAGGTCCTCGCCGTAGCTGGTCTGGAGGGGTTCCCCGGGGACTATCTTGAAGGTCCGCTCCCCACTTGACATCCTCTCGGCCCTGAGGAAGACGGCGTTGGGCATCCTCTTCTCGTAGAACTTCTTCGCAAAGTCGTACTGGTGGGTCACGAAGAACACCTTGACCTTGCTCTCGAGCATCGCGCTCACGATCTGACCTGCTATCTCGGACCCCTCTCGCTGGTTTGTCGCGGCGAACGACTCGTTGAGCATCACCATCCCGTTCCGGGAGAGGTTGTCGACTATGTCGCTCATCCTGCTGAGCTCCTCGTCGAGCTTCCCTCTCCTCATCGTCGGGTCCTCCTCCCGCCGGAAGTGGACGAACATCCCCGTCCGGACGTCGGAGGCGAAGGACTTCGCGGGGACGAGGGCCCCGCACTGCATCAGCAGCTGGGCTAGGCCGACCGACCTGAGGAAGGTCGACTTGCCTCCCCGGTTGGCCCCCGTGACGACGATCAGGTCCTTGCCGTCTGCGGCGAGGTCGTTGTCCACCGCCTTCTGCCTCGACTTTAGGACGAGGCACGCGTCGTAGAGGCCCTGGAAGGATAGCCTGCTCTCGCCGATGGCGGCCGGGACCGGGAAGCAGGTGGGCTCGCCCTCCTGGTTGAGGCGGTCCCGGAGGTTGAGGCACCCCAGGTAGAACGCGAGCTCCGCCCTGAGCGCCCCGTAGAACCCCAGGACGTGGTCAGCAGACTGGGCGAGGGAGTTGGCCGCCGTGTTCACCCCCATCTCCCTGAGCTCCGAGAGCATCTTCGCCACGGGTTCGTCCCGGATGTCGAGGGTGAAGGTGTACTGGTCGGGGGCGCCCCTATCGAGGACCCTGCTCATGACGCTCGGTTTGGGCCTCTGTTGCGGCTTCCTGAGCGAGTAGTTGACCCCCTTGTTGCCGTCGCCGAGCTCGGCGCCGATGAGGACACCGTTGTCGTACCTCAGCTCCGCCAGGTGTGCCCGGATCGTCAGGAGGTAGTCGTTGGTCAGCTCCTTCTCGAGGAGCGCGAAGAGGGCCCTGAAGCCATCGGAGTCGAACTTGGCGCTGTGCGCGTCGACCAGGTCCCGGAGCTCTTTGAGCTTGACGAGGAGCAGTATCAGGACCTCGACCGACTTTGTCAGGATGATGTTGGGGGAGCCGGCGTCGAACCACGTCCAGACGCGCCCCTCCGACTCGAGGGCCTCGACCGAGTTCTTGTAGAGGGCCCTGACGGCCTCGGGGTTCTTCATGCAGTCCCTCAGGACGTCGTGGCGGTAGAGTATCTCGTCGACGCTCTTCAGGCTTGAGAGGACGGCCCTCATGGCCGCCTCGCGGACGAACTTGTCCCCGTTGGACATCGCGTCGAACAGCACGTCCAGCTCCAGGTCCTGGACGAGGGCCGCCTCGCCGGGCTGGGGGGCGCTCCTCAGGTCGAAGCTCCGGTCCCTGTGCATTAGGACGGACTTCACGGCTTGATGCGCTCCTTGACCAGGTCGTACGAGAGACGGTACCTGTCGGCTATCGCCGCGGCGTAGGCCGCACCGTCGGCGGGCCGTCTCAGTATCTTGTAGGTGCGGACCTCCGGGTTCTCCGGGGAGACCGTGCTGAGGACGCTGACCGTCTTCTTGAGGCGGGAGAGCTCCTCTAGGAAGGTGACGTAGACGCAGAGGGCGTCCAGCTCCTCTATCCGCTCGAGGACCTTCCTCCCGAGGACGACGGCGTCCTTGACCGTGCTCGAGCTGAACTCCTCGTTGACAACGATGATGCTTCTGGGCGTGCTCTGTTCGAGGATGGAGTGTATCCTGAAGAGGTCGTCCTCCAGCTTGCTCCGGAAGTTGTCGATGTTCTCCTCCCGCTCGAAGTGCGTGAAGAGCCGGTCGTAGAGAAATAGCTTGGCTCGGCTCCCGGGGACGGGGAGGCCCAGGCTCATCAGGTAGTGGAGCTGCCCGAAGGTCCGGGCGAAGGTCGTCTTACCCCCCTGGTTGGGCCCGTTCACGACGAATATCCTCTCGTCCCCCTTGAGGAGGAAGTCGTTTGTGACGATGGGGGTCTTCTCTCGGGTGAGCTTGATGGCGAGCGCGAGGTCGAAGCCCTCGCGGCTCTCGACCTCCTTGCTCTCCCCTGAGATCTCCGGGTAGCAGAAGCGCAGGCCGACGGCCTTCAGCGGGGCGACCTCGTCGAGGTAGGCGAGGTAGAACTGCACCTCCCTGTCGAACCTTGAGACCGTCCTGTCGACGTAGTCCGCGCGCCTGGCGCAGAACTCGTCGAGGCTCCGGAAGACATCGGGGAAGAGCTTGGCGACGAAGTTGAGCGCGGCGGTCTCGACCGCGTTGGTCTCAGGCCAGGCCGAGAACCTGACCTTGTAGTCCTTGACCGCCCCCTCCTTGAACTTCTCGAAGGTCCTCTCGACGTCGGCGCTGTAGTCTGCCTCGCCCTCGGACCGCCGGACGGTGAGCGTCCCGTCCTTGATCAGTATCGTGTACCTCACCGCCGACAGGTCTCCCCTGAGCTTGGCGGTCTCGGACCGGAGCGAGGCCATCTCGCCCCTCTCGGCGTACCCCTTGAGGAAGTCCAGCAGGGTCGAGAAGCCTCGAGACCTCGGCCCGGCGGCTTCCAGGCCCTTGATCAGGGAGTCGACGGCCTCGCAGTACGACTCCACGGCGTTGAGGAACCAGCCCTGCCGGTTGTACTTGTTCGCGACCCTTTTCGCCAGCTCGAGCCGCTGCCTCATGGTGCGCATCCTCTGGCAAAAGTCTTCGACGGCTGCCCTCAACCCCGCGACCTCGAGGTCCTGGACGACCTCGTTGCGGTACCTGATCGCGTCGACGGTCTCCAGGGGCGCGAGGAAGAAGGGCTTCAGGGCGTGCTCCTCCCTCCGGGCGGCGACGGAGGCGACGACCTGGTCGAGGTTGAGGTCGACGAAGAAGTCGGGGACTTGGGCGCCCTCGTACGTATCCCCTCCCTCCGACAGGATGCTGCTGAAGGTCATGGGTTGCCCGCTCAGTAGACGTTGACTTCGGAGGTGGTGATGAGGCCGTTGGTCCCGATCATCCGCTGGATCTCGGGCAGGACGTTCGCGACCTTGTCGCCGTCGGTGACCGCCTCGACTATGGTGGGGAGGTTGACCGACAGGCCCAGGACGTCGGCCCTGGCCACACCCCTGGCGCCGTAGCCCCTAGCGGCGTGGGTGACCGTCGCCCCGGAGATCCCGGCGCCCCTGTAGAGGGAGATGAGGACGTCCACCACCGGCTTGCCCTTGTAGGAGTCCTTAGCCTTGACTATGACGGTGAGCTTGAGCATCTTCTTGGATGGAGGCATGTTTTCGCCCGACGAGCTAACCAAGGCCGAACAGGAGACTGATTACCGCCCTTCCTAAAACTATCGCTCCGAACGAGCAGCCCACGTTGAGGAGGATGCTCGCCCCGGCGGTCGCGAGTTCGCCGACGCCTATGAGGTTGACCGTCTCGAACGCGAACGTCGACATGGTGGTCAGGGTGCCGCAGTACCCGATCCCTATGAAGAGGGTGTAGTCCTGGCTGAGGCCGAGCCCCGAGACGGCGGCGGCGGTCGCCCCCAGGATGAAGCTCCCGATGATGTTGACCGTGAGCACCGAGACGGGGAGGCTCCCGACGAACAGGTTCTCGCTCGTGATGTAGTAGCGGGTGAAGACCCCCAGCACAGCCCCCGCCGCCAAGTACACGAGGTCCAGCCTCATCTTGTTCCCAATCCCGCTCGCTTTGTTCTTGGTAGGAGCTATTGGCTCACAACTTGTTGCGAGCGGTTATGGCGAGCCCCACCGCCGGTCCACCGAGGACCTGGCTCGAATCTTAAGCCTTTCGCGGTCTTGTGAGGCGTGGAGAGGCAGGACCCCTAGGCAGAGGTTATCAGGAAGGTGAAGTGGAACGAGGGCATCAGCTCGGGGTGGTCCTGCGGCGTCAGGAGGGCGAGCCTGTACACCACGGGCTGCTGGTCGGCGAAGTTCACAGGCCCCCACCAGACCGACGGGTAGACGTCGATGTTGTGTATCCCCGGGCCGCCGGTGGCCTGGATCGTGAAGGTGACGTTCCCTCCGCTGTTGAACCCGCACCCGTAGCCCTCGAAGGAGTTGTCATAGTCGAACGCGGCGATGTTGGTGTTGAAGTCCCATCCGACGCCCTGCATTATTATCTGGATGGTCGTGCCTTCAGGCCCCTGGGTCGCGCTCAGCCTGGCCGTCCTCTGGATGAAGAGGGTGCCATTCGACCTTGACGTCAGATTTCCTGCGGCGATGTAATGGATCCCCCCCAGGTCGGGGGGGACCTTCATGGTGAAGGAAAAGGAGCCGTCGGCGCCCGCCGTGACGTTCCTCAGCGGCTTCTGGACCAGCTTGTAGCCGAGGAGGTTGCTGCCCTGCCTCGTGGTCCAGGTGAGCGGGAGCTGGGTCTGGGGGGCGAAGCCCTTTCCGGAGACGGTGATGTTGTCCCCGACGCCGACTATCACCGGAGACACGCTGATTCTCGGGCCGGAGGTGGCGTTGTTCTGGGGGACCGTTATCTGGGGGCGGTAGACCGTCGCGACGGGGACGAAGGCCACGCCTGCCGAGGACTGGGAGGAGGTCGACGTCTGCGCCTTCGCCCCCGCTTGCTGCCCTACGGTCGCGTAGAGTCCGACTCCCGCCGCGGCCAGCAGGACGATGATCGCCACGACGGCGACGGTCCTCGAGATCGCCCTGCGCTCCTCGGGGGTCTTGCGGTAGAAGAAGAGGCCCCCGCCCACCAGGGCCGCCGCCAGAGCGATTGACCCGGCCGCCTCGCCCTGCGAGGTGAAGCGGGTGGGTGCGACCTGGGATGACGCCGCAGGGACGACGTCCTCAGGCGTCACCGTGAAGTTGCCGTGAAAAGGTACGTGCGGAGGGTCGTAGTAAGACACCGAGGGAGGGGCCTGCTGCGGGTTCATGTAGCCGGGGCCGTTCCCTCCCTCGAAGATCGAGACGTAGTGCGGCCCTGGGGCTCCTGAGGCGTAGACGGTGAAGTTCGCCGTCCCGCCCGTCGAGACGGCGGTCAGGTAACCTACGTAGCTGTTGTCCCAGTAGAGCTGGTAGCTGGTGGAGTAGATGCCCGTCCCTAGCCCGGTCCCGACGACGGTTATCGGGCTCCCTGCGGGTCCGCTGCTGGGCGATATCTGGAAGTTCGGCGCCACGGTGAAGGCCGCGACGGGGCTGATCGCCGTCCCGTTCGTGGCGTAGGCCTGGATGTTGTGGGAGCCGCCGTAGTCCTGGGGCACCGTGATTTGAAGGGTGAATGACCCGGCGGCGTCGCTCTGCGTGGACCCGAGCTTGTAGAGCAGCGGCGCGCTGCTGATCCCCGTGACCTGCGGCGTGGGGACCGCCTGGACCTTCCAGCTGGCGTTCACCGACGTCCAACCGAGGACCACCTGGGTGTCCGGGGGGAAGCCGCTACCGGTGACCGTCGTGGTCGAGCCGACCACGCCGGACGTAGGGGAGACCCCAATCGTGGGCGTCGCCGCCGAAGCGCCTGCCAGGCTGGTGAGGATGAGAAGGCACAGGACGGCCGAGACGGACAGTTCCAAGAGTCCCGTCGCCGTCGAGCGCTTGGTCCGAGGCCACACGTTAGCGGGCTCCCGTGCCTTTCTAATTAGCGTTGTCTCGCCGCCCCGGGCTCTCCTCGGGTCCGAGCCCGTGTAGGCAAGGCCTTCGCTAAATAATATAAACCGCCCCCGAGGGGACCGGCTCAGATGTCTCGGCGGAAGGATAGCAGGGCCAAGTGGGGACGCACCCCGGTGGACAAGACGCGACATTCTATCAGCACGGCGGTCGCTGCCGCCGTCGTGGTCGTGGTCCTCATAGTGGCGGTCGGCGGCTACTTTGTGATCAGCTCCTCCTCTTCGAAGACCTCGACCACCTCGCAAATCTCGACCACCAGCCAGGCGAGCTCCTCCACGACCTCGACCACCTCGACACCATCGACGACCACGACGACGTCGACCTCCTCGACAACAACGTCGAGCTCGACCCCATCTTCCACAACCCAGTCGACGACCTCGACCTCCTCGACGACCACGACCTCGACCTCGACCTCGACCTCGACGACCACGACGACGTCGTCGACTTCTACCACCTCTTCGACTACCACCACCTCCTCCTCAAAGACGACCACGACGACGACTTCGTCGACCACGACGACCTCAAGCACGACTTCCTCCTTGCCTTCGTATCCGTTCTACTTCAGCCTGAACTACGCCTCGCACGCCATGGTCTCGCCGGGAGGCTTCACCGAGATAGTGGTCCTCACCATCAGCCACGGCCTGGCGAACAACGCCGAGACCGTCGCCCTCAACGGCACGGGTCCCGCCGGGATTTCCGTGGGCTTCGTTCCTTCGAACATGGCGCAGCTGCAGCCGAGCGTCATCAACTCGAACGTGACGCTCGACCTAACGGCGAGCAGCAGCGCCGCGGTCGGCAACGACACGATCACCATCAACGGTGCGTCAGGGACCGACTCGCAGAGCGTCAGCTTCACCCTGAGGGTGGTCCAGGACCGCGTCGTCATAGTGCACAACATATTCACTCCCGCCAAGCTGAACGTGACCGTGGGGAGCACGGTCTACTGGCAGAACCTCGACGGGCCGCTGGCGAGCGGGTGCGGCGAGAGCACGGGGTCGGGGGTCCACAGCGTGGTGTTCACCACTATCCCAGGGGCTAACTCGTCGACGATCACCCAGTTCGGCGTCTACAGCTACACGTTCACCACTCCTGGGAGCTACTTCTACTACTCGTCGCTCGACAGCGACCATTCGGTCAACGGGACCATCAACGTATTGGGGGCGGGAGGGACTGGAATCGGGAGCGTCTCGATTCTTCCGACCTTCTCGCAGTTCAAGGGAGGCGTGCCGGCGACCATCCAGCCGGTGCCGATACCGGGCGGGACCCAGGCCCTGCCCCGAGCCTCTGCCCTGCAAGACGGCCCGGCCAGCCTGAGGCTCTACTCGCCGTCCGCACCGATCCAGGCCATCGCCTTCGGCTTGGCGGCCCTTGGCGCTGCCCTGGCGACGGCAGCTATCGGGAAGAGGCGCACCGAGGGCTACGTGGCTGCCACTGCCTGATTGCCGAGATTCGACTAGCCGAGCCACCTCGCTGAGATCCAGCCGTCCACCAATCCGTGCTCCGTCACGAGTTCGTTCCCCAGGCGGAGGAGCTGTTTGGTCAGGTGCCTCTGGGCCCGAGGCGAGGGGAGGTAGACGCCAGGGTGGACCTTGGAGGACGCGCGGAGGACGTGTATCCTCTCCACGTTGAGGGTGGCGGGGTTCTTGGAAGACCCCCTCCTCACGCCGCCCGAGACTCGGACTGCGTCCCCCGGCATGAGGAGGCGGGCCATCCGCCTCAGGTCGCCGGAGGGCTCGTAGACCATACACCCCACCTCGGAGCCGCCGACCCCCAGCGCGATTCTGAGGTGGCTACCCCGGAGCGTCTTCGTCGAGACCACGCGGCCCTCGAGCCAGCCCGCCGAGTAGGCCTTGAGGGGCAGGGAGAGCTCGCTGGCCAGGTGGGCGTCGGTGCACTGGTTGGTGGCGTAGACCATGTGCCCGAGGGCGTCCTCCCCGACGTCGACCAGGCTCAGGGCGCCGAGGACTGCGTGGGGAGAGTCGCCCCTCAGCCCGGCGAGGACGGGGTCGGGCCCCGTTGGCGCGACCAGGACACGTCCTGACTCGTGGTCGTAGCTGTTGAAGGTGTGGGGGAATGTCGCTGCCTCCATCTCCTTCACGGTCTGGGGAACCACGCCCCTCGGGATCCCGCACCTCTCGGGTCTGCGGTAGGAGATCAGCTCGTAGGTGTGGTCGTCGGACGAAGGCCAGAAGCCGAGGCTCGCCGCCGCCCCGACGGCTCCCATGCCGTTCCCGAGGAGGGTCAGGCGGACTCTCATCTCAGAGAGGTCGGCAATGACCCTGCGGTAGTTCACCACCCCGCTCAGTGCCCTGAGGTAGAGGTGGCGGAAGTACGACAGGTCGGAGTCCTTGGAGACCATGACGAGGGCGGGGTTCGCCCCGTTGGCCACGTCTGCCTCCGCCTCGAGGAGGCGCTGGGCGGCCTCGAAGGCCCGGTCGCCGGAGCAGCTCGGGCCCGGCTCGAACTCCACGCAGACCGCGGCGTTCCCCCGCGTCTTGAAGGGGACGTTGGGGTTGAGCCTGACGAGGCGCGGGTAGGCGGGGATGCGGCAGCCCAGCCGGGAGAGCTCGGACACTACCAGGTAGCCTAGGTGGGTGGTGCAATGGCCGAAACGCGAGTCGGTGTCGTCTATCCCGAGCAGGTACGCCATGGAGGCTACTTCCCGAATAACTCGATGTAGATGCCGTTGGGGTCCTTGATGTAGGTCCACCGGCTCGTCTTGGTCTTCATGTCCAGGACGACCGGGTAGCCGGCCTTCTCGGCGTCCGCCAGTGCCTTCTTGAGGTCGTCCACCTGGAAGGCGAGGTGGTCGAGGGCCTCGCCAACCCCGTACTTCACGTCGTAGTCGCTCCCCTTGCCGTAGTAGTTCAGCTCGAGGAGGTGGCCGCCGTCCTCGCTCACCAGGCCCACGGTCTCGCCCTTGGTCGGCTCTATCTTCGTCCTCCCTGTGACCTTCATCCCCAGGACCTTGGTGTAGAAGTCTACAGACTTGTTTAGGTCCTTGACCCTGATGCCTGTGTAGATGAGCCTGGCCTTCATCAGGGCGCCAGGTCCGGGCGTTTGCCTTAAGGTTTCCAGGGGGTTACGTGGTCGTCAGGGAGGACTGGACCTTAAGAACACAGGAGGGTGTCAGTCGGCAAGAAGTTGGACCGCCGAGAGTCCGCGCTGTATCGCTCGCTGCCTGAGGTGGCCGACGCGCTCTACGAATGCCGCCTGTGCCCAAGGCTGGCAAGGTACAGGGAGGAGGTGCCGGCGAGGAAGTCCTTCCGGTCGGACGAGTACTGGCGCAGGCCCGTCCCAGGGTTCGGCGACCCAGAGGCCAAGCTCGTCGTCATAGGTCTCGCCCCGGCAGCGCACGGCGGGAACAGGACGGGCAGGGTCTTCACCGGGGACAAGTCGGGGAGCTTCCTGGTCAAGGCGCTCTACGAGGCAGGGTTCGCCAGCCAGCCGACCTCCGAGCGCCGGGACGACGGTCTCGCGTACACCGATTGCTACCTGACGGCGGCGGTGAAGTGCGTTCCTCCTCAAGACAAGCCCACGGCAGAGGAGTTCGGGAACTGCAGCCGTTGGCTCGGCGCGGAGCTGAGGCTTCTGACGAACGCAAGGGTGGTTGTGGCCCTCGGGAAGGGGGCCTTCGACGCCTACCTCAGGTACGCCAGGGGACGCGGGGCGGCGACGCGAGGGATGGCCTTCGGGCACGGGAAGAGGTACGCCCTGGGAGTGGCGCCACCGGTGTTCGCGAGTTTCCATCCCAGTCCTCGGAACACCAACACCGGGAAGCTCTCGGAAGAGATGCTCGTCTCGCTGTTCAGGAGGGTGAGGGAGGAACTGGGAGGGACCTCCAGATACGGCTATCCGCGAAGAGCGGGCTCGGGGAATCGACGATTCAAGAAGAAACCTGCACAAGGATTATATCGATAGGGTCGTTTCAGATTTCCCATGTGCGACTGCGAAGAACTGGAATACGAGGACTTTGAGACGATGCTGAACGTGATTTCAGAGATTTCGCGCGCCCAGAAGAAGACAGAGCAAGCGAAGGAGCCTGTCGTCCAACTCGTCCGCGCGAGATAGCAATCTCTGAACGTCCGGCACCAGGCGCATCCTCGAAGCCCGTCAGCGGAGGCCAGGCCGATCAGGAAGGTCGGCCCGCGAGGGCCGACTCTCCGTCCCCTCCTAGAGTGGCGAGGATCCTCCTGGCTGCCTCCTCGGGGGAGGTGGAGCGGGAGTCGATGACCAGCGCGTCCCTGGGCGGCTCGTATGTCCGCCAGAGCCTCATGAAGTCTTCCCGGCGGACCCGCGGGTTCCTCTGGGAGTTCCTTCGGAACGCCAGCTCGGGGTCGCACCAAGCCCAGACCATGAGCCAGGCCTCGCAGAGGTTCCCGAGCCGGTCGATGGCCTCGCGCCTGACCTCCTCCTTGGGGAAGGTGGCGACCAGCACGACGTCGTACCTGTTCTTGAGGGCCTCCGCGGCCATGGCGAAGGCCCCGCGGTAGACGAACCTGGACTCGGTCGAGGCGTACTGCGGCTTGGCTATCATCCCGCGGACGACGTCCGTCTCGATGTGGACGCACTTGTCCAGCCTAGCGCCTATGGCGAGAGCGATAGTGGTCTTGCCGCTCCCGGGGATCCCGCAGAGCATGAAAAGGCGCCCTCGTCGAGCGGCTCGCACGGAGGGGGAGGTCCGATTGACCCACGAAAAAACCCTTGCGGTCCCCCTACGGGGACTTGCCTATCCTCTCCTCTATCCGGTCCCCTCGGCGCGCCAGACAGGCCGTCGCCGGGCAAGCGAGCTGCATCGCCGTCAGGCGGTCACGGTGATAGTCCCCCTCATGCCCACGTGGTACTTGCAGAGGTAGGCGTACGTCCCTGGAGTAGTGAACGTATAGTGGTATGTGTCGAATTGCATCATGTCCGCGGACACGGCTGACGCGCCCGAGGTGAAATTGACCTGGTGTATCTCAGGGTCTGCCCCCGGCGTGTCCAAGTTGATCCAGTACACGGTGCTGCCCTGCTTCACTGTCAGAGCGGAGGGACTGAAGGCATTGCCCGTCTCGTAGATCAGGTACTGGACAACCCTTGCTGTGATCGAGGTGAACTTCGAGACCCCGCCGTAAGAGAGCCCGACCTTGACTGTATAATCGCCCGGCGTCATGCTCTGGCTCGAGTTGACCACCAGCCCCACGGAGGCCCTGCTGTCCGTGTTGAGCTTCACAGAATTCGGTAAGAATTGAATGGACAGACCGGTCGGGACGGTGGCGTTCAGCGTGATCGTCTCGTTCCCGCTGGCCGCTGCCGGCAGGGCCGTGAGTGTCAGCGAGGGGTAGGTCGCTGAGGAGCCCACGCCCACAAGCATTGGGTCAGGCACGGTCCCTAGGGCGAAGTCAAATGAAAAAGCGCTCGAGGTGCTCGACGATGAGGTCGATGTCGTCGTGGTGGCCGTGGTCGTGGTTGTCGTGGTTGTTGATGATGAGGGACTCGATGTTGACGTCGTCGATGATGTGGTGGTCGTGACGGAGGTCGAAGAAGAGGACGTCGACGTGGTCGAAGATGTCGGCGCCGTACTCGTAGCAGATTGAGTCACAGAGGAGCTGGCGCTCGAAGTGGTGGTTGAGCTGGTTGACTGAGACGAAGGCCCGAGCGCAAGATATGCCCCGACCCCCGCGACCGCGATGACGATTACGACGGCTCCCGCTATCGCAGCCCTACCGACCGCGGCTCGGGCCTTCTCTGCGAACAACAACTCAAAACTCATTCGGCGCTATTAGCACGTGATACTTAACGTGTGCGCGTCATCGGCGGCCGTCCACTCGAGAGGGAAAGAAGCGACCGCTGCGTCTTTTCAGGAGGTGAAGGACTTCTCCATCTGTTCTCCACAGCCGCGCAACACGAACACCGGCAAGCTGACGAGGATGATGATGTCGCTCCTGAAGCAGGTCGGTCGCGAGGCCGGCGGCCGGTAGCCGCTCCACGCGGCCCGGCGTGAGGCGACCCCGAAAATCTTCGGGACAAGCCGTATTCCAGACGTGAAGCATGCATGACAGGTGAAAACGTCTTGGAAGCATCAGAAGTTGTACAAACGACAAACGCGGGGCTGACCCTCACAGAACAGGAGCTGGGGGTCGCCAAGGCGAACCTCAGGTTCGCACTTGAGAACTGTCCGGTCGACGGAGGCATCCTGGTCGAGGATGGCTGCTCGTTCACGAGAGAGACGGTGGAGTCGTTGCTCAGCAGGCTCGAGAGCTGGTCGCCCGGCGCCGCCGCTGGAACTGCCCCGAGCGACGACGACCTGAAGGTGATGAGGGCGCTCGCCGACTATGCGCTTGAGGATTGCCCGATCGAGGGAGGGTTGTTCCTCGACGACGGCAGCTTGGTCTCACGGTCAGACCTTCGAGCCTACCGGGAGAAGATCGGAGACGCCCCCTCGGTCGGGGTCGGGTGAAGAGAGTTGTCAGCGGTCGACATACTCGAAGACGAGCACAAGCTCATCTCGAGGGTGGTCAGGCTTCTCCCTTCGGTGAGCAGGGAGGTCGACTCCGGATTCGTGGACGAGAAGCTCCTTTCGGACCTGGCGGACTTCTTCTCTGGGTTCACTGATGGCTGTCACCACGCGAAGGAGGAGGACCTGTTCTTCCCGGCGCTGGTGCGGCGGGGCGTCTCGTCGAGGGGTTGCCCCGTGGGCACGCTCAAGATGGAGCACCAGCAGGGGAGGAGCATCGTCAAGGCGCTCAACTCCGCGGTCCAGAGGTACAGGCAGGGCGAGGAGGGGGCGGCTAGAGGCATATCCGCGGTCCTCAACGACGCAGCCGAACTCTACACGGCGCACATTTGGAGGGAGGACTTCCTCCTCTTCCCAATGAGCGGCAAGGTGCTCGTGGACGAGGACCGGGCGAGCTTGGCGAAGGACTTCGGCAAGGTGCAGGAGAGGTTCGACTCGGCGTTCCGTGAGAGATACGAAAGGCTCGTGGACAGTCTGGAGGCGCGCGTGGCCGCGGGCACCGCCGCGAGCGGCGAAAGGCTATCCGCCCCGGCCTCACAAGCCTGATGACCCGGCCTTGATCAAGATAGAGAAGAGCGTCTACGACAGTCCTGAGCCTGGCGACGGTAGACGCATCCTCGTCATGAGGCTCTGGCCTCGGGGGATCCCCAAGGCGAAGGTCGACCTCTGGATCAAGGAACTTGGCACGGAAAGGGAACTGATCGCAAGGTGGAAGGGCGGGAGGATCTCGTGGGACCGGTTCGCCGCCGAGTACAAGAAGAGCCTGAGGGGAAAGGAGGGGCTCCTCAGGAGGCTCGCGGAAGAGTCGAGGGTCGGCACGATCACCCTCCTATGCACCGACAGAGACCCAGCCCGCTGTCACAGGTCGCTCCTGAAGGAAGCCATCGAAGCGCAGCTCGGGCCGTGAGGACGGGTCGGACGCGCCCCCAGTGCGCTGTGCTATCGCTCCGAGGCGGCCAGTGGGAACGCGACCTCTTCCTCCTCGGCGAGGTGGTTGCGCATCAGATTGACGAACTCGAGTATCTTCTTGCCTGACGTCCCGGGCGACTTGCCGAGCTCGGGCAGCTGATGCTTCAGGAACTCGACGATGTGCCTGTGCTCCCGCGCGATGGCGACGGAGCGCTGGCTGCGGCTCTTGTTCCTCTGCATCACCACCCGCATCACCCTGGCCTCCTCCTCGACGGCCGCTCGTAGGATCAGCGGGGTCGCGACGTTCAGGAGGCTGACCGCGACCCTCGGCTTCCCCCTCTTGACGAGGTCCTCGACCTCGGAGAGCATCTCCTCGATGTCGTGGTGCCTGACCATCAGGGTCTTCCTCACTTGAGACATGGGCGCTCCGTAGTCGAGGGCGAAGTACGACAGCCCGTCTCCCATGGGCGCGGGGGGAGCGTCGGTGGGCTGGAGGGCCGCTCTCCCGATGAGGAGAGCGGCGGGGTAGAGCACCTCTTCCTCGACCCTGGAGTGGTGCGCGAGCGCGTCGAGCAACTCGACGACCTCGTCGTACCCTTCTCGCCTCGCGGCCGTCTTGGCCTTGTTCAAGGCCTCCCGGATGGGAAGGTGCTCGGCGAACATGTCTTTGTACTGCGACGCGTATCTCTCGTAGGAGCGCATCACCGGGCCCGCGCCCTCGAGTGGGAGCCCAGCGGCCAGGCCCCCGAGCGCGCCGAGCAACGGGAGCACAAGCTCGTCCTCCTTCTCGACGTGCGGTTCGAGAACCTTGAGCAGCCTCCTCAGCGCGACTCCCGTCTGGTCCTTGCCCGCCGAGCGGGCCCTTAGGCCTTCGACGAAGGCCTCGTGTTCCTCCTTCAGCGACTCTGGAATCTTCGAGTTGGTCATCTCCCCCTGGTAGGGAGAGGCCCGGGCTTATCCCTCTCCCCGAAGGACTTAGGGGTGGCCTGCCTCGAAGTACCTTGAGAGGATGTTCTTCTCTCCGCGCCTCAGTATCTCGGATAAGGTCCCGGTGCTCACCCCGAGCCTCTCGGAGAGCTGCTCGAGGTTGATCCGCTTTGGGAACTCGAAGTAGCCGAGGTCGAAGGCGATCCTAACCAGCTGCTCCTGCCTGGCGGTGATCTGCCTCTTCTGCATGTGGTAGGTCTTCTCGAGGATGGTATAGTCGACCTTGTTCCTGTCGAGCCTCCTGCAGAGGGCCTTGAGGCCGGTGTCGCTGTTGATGTAGACGCTCCATTCCATCTTCCCCTGCTCATTCGTGGAGGCGGACACGAGGAAGCAGTCCAGCCCTGCGAAGGTCGAGCAGACCGGGCAGTCGTGGGTGGTGACCGTCCCCATCACTCGGTTCTTGTCGACCCGCGAGAGGTCGCTGCGCACCACGCCGTCGGACTTGCGGAGGTGGTCGAGGAGCTCCTCTGGCGTCATCCTCTCGGATGCTAGCTCCACGAAGTTCTGGGTAACGCCCGGCTTCGGCGCTTTCACGTCCATTATCTTGACCCTGGTCGACTCGCCCGCGACCCTCTTGATCCAGTTCTCCGGGTCGTCCACCAGGAGGCGGACCTCGAGCATGTCTCGCGCGCGGCGAGGGGGTCTCTTATCTCTTGTCGGTTCCTGCTGTGTCCTTTCGACGGGCGATGTTTCTACCTGAAGTCGCGGGTGCGATGGTTAAAGCCGTCTTTCGATTGCGAAAGGAGGTATGGCGAATAGGCCGAGTCGTTTCAAAGCCATCGCGCCATACGCGCTAGCCATGGGAATCATTCTGCTTTCTGGACTGGCCGTCTCGCCACTGCGGCAACCATCAACGCCGCCGGAGAACCTGGGAAGCGGCTCATTGCGGGAGACGCTCTTGTCTGGAGGTCGAAGCATCTCCTTCTTTGATACAATGACGCTATCGCTTTCACCGATTCAAGGAAAGATAGAGACGTCGACTCCTACTCCCACGACCGTCTTCGTCTTCGTCGGCATCCCGGGTAGGAACCTGTCGAGCTTCATGAAGGTATCTTCGGTGACCATAGAAATCCATCACGCGAGGCTCGCGAATTCATCGCCGCCAGTGAATACCGTCATTGTTCCATTCAACGTTTCGCTGGACGGCGCGGGGGACTGGAAGGGTATCAGCAACGAGACGGACGTAGCATACCTTGAGCCGGGGCCGGTGATTGTCTCACTGAACTTTACTGGAACCATCAGCGATGGCACGCAAGAGGTGCATGGAGGCCAGGTCACCATTTCAAGTCTCGACATCTTCGCACAATCCAGTTACCTGGGTTCCTTGGAGCAATGGGACGAGCCACTTGGCATATGGATCATTGGAGTTGTTGCTGCATCCGCCATCTACGTCGTTAGACGTCGGCCGGGGCACACCCGGGGCTGAGACGCGGTTCCTTTATCCGAGGATTGACGCCGGGTTCAATCAATCCTTTTGGTCGGGCAGAACTCCGGTTCCGCGGTCTTATATCTTGGGACGGCCTTTCCAGGGTTCACCTCATGTCCCGGAGGATGGAGTTCGACGAGCTCATCTCGGTGCTGGTCGCCGAGCACGGCAAGATGAAGAGCGGCCTCGCGGAGGTCGAGCGAGCGGCGTCGGAGAAGGACTTCGCCTCCGCGGCCAGGATACTAAGGGGCCTGGATGCCCTGTTCAGGCAGCACATCGCAGATGAGGAAGCGCAGGTCCTGAGGCTTCTCATAGACGCGTACGGCCTGAAGGGGGCAGACGATGCCATCGTGGTCTTCCGACAGCACAGGCCGATCTACGACCTGATGGAGACGGTCAAGAAGCTCGCGTCGCTTCCGGCGGCCGAGCTCGCCTCGAGCGAGAACGAGCTCAGGCGGTTGTTCGACGAGCACGCCCTCGCCGAGGAGACTCGCGTCTTTCCAAAGGCCCTCTCCGCGCACAAGGGGCGAGAGGCGTCCACCGGCTAGCCGCCGGCCACTGCGGCGTGAGGTCGACTCCTGCCCCGTCGCTCGGCGAACTGTTCGCCTGGGTGGGAACTCCGTCATGGAGACCACAGCCCTCTTGCAAAAGAACCGCGGCTAGATGGTCAGGCTCATTGGCCTAGCTTGCTTTCCAGCTGGCTCTCTGCTGCGCGGGCCGCCTTGATCTGCCTGCCGAGGCGCGAGGCGAAGAGGTAGTTCACCACCCCGACGTAGAGCCAGGCGAAGGTGACAAGTATCAGGACGACCTCGAAGGCGAGGAGCGTCGGGTCGAGGAGGTTGACCGTGACGACGCTCGTCCCCGTCGCGAAGGGGGTCAGGACCTGGTAGAAGTAGGATGCCAAGAGGAGGAAGGCGACCACAATTGTGATTATCGAGAGCGTCCGCATCCTTGCGGAGCCGAGCTCGACGTGCCGGACGAACGAGCCGTGTGCCTCGATGATCTCAACTGACGGTTCCTTCTCGTCGCTTCCTGGCAAGTGGCTATTCGGGGTCTCTCGCGGATAAAACCATTGCTCAGCTAACCTGAGTCCGGGGAGATTTTCTCCCATATCCTCTGCCAGTCGAGCAGGAGCTGCCTGCCCTCCGGGGAGATAGAGTACATCTCGCGGCCGTCGATGGTCGACTTCTTCACGAACCCCCTTGACTCGATCTCCTTGACGTATTGGAGGAAGGCGTCGAAGCTCACGCCGACGGACTGCGCGAGTCTGGTGGGAATCCTCGGGCCGTTGACGAGGATTGAGAGGATCTCCATTACTATTAGGGTCCTCTCCCTCTTCTTCAACTGTCGGCCTCGGTGAGAGCCGAAGTAATAAAGTCGGGTGAACTTGCCGCTCCGGCAGATAAGCCTTGCTCAGGATAAATGAGCGGTTATCCTGAGCAATTCTCTATAAGCGGGCTGCGACCTTTCCGCACATGAGTTCGGCAACTACCCGGGTCTGGCTCGGGTTCACTCGGATAGGAGGGCGCTTCGAGGTGACGCTCGACGACCTCAGGGGCGGGATGGCGGTTCTAGGACAGGGCGCGAATCTGGTCGCCCCGCTGGTGGCTTACGCTTGCGACCAGGCTGGTCTCAGGACTCTCCTCCTCGACATGGACGGGAGGGTTTCGCCCATGGTCTCGGGCTACATCGACCGCTACGACGCCTCGTTCTTCATCTACGACTCGATGAGAATCGAGGAGAACCCTGTAGCCCACGCCCAGCTCCTGGCGGGGGCGTACTCCACGGCTCTCGACCTCTCTTTCGAGCAGGAGGCCAGCCTCAACGCCATCGCTCAGATAATCGCAAACGAGGGAGGCGTGGCCAGCCCCTCTTCCCTCGCCGACCTGATCCAGTCGCCCGACGCCGCAAGGGGAAGAGCGGTAGACAGGCTCAGGGCCAGGCTGGAGGCGCTTCGGTCTCTCAACCTGGTCGGCGAGAAGGGCGCGGTTCGGAAGGTGGTCGGGAAGAGCGCGGTCCTGAATTTCCGAAGCGCCGGTTCCCCCGAGGCCGCGGAGACCGCCGTCGCCCTCTTCCTCGCGAAGCTGCTCGCGATGATGGATGGCGGGGATTTCGAAGCCCCGGACGTGGTGATCCTGACCGAGGCGAACCGCCTCTTCAAGGACCGCCCGGTCTTCAGGAAGAGCCAGCGCTTCCTGACCGCGTTCGTCTCAGCCCCCCTCCCGAAGGTCTTCGCCTCCGACGCTGCCTACGGGCTGGACAAGGACTATCTCGACACGTGCGCTGTCAGGGTGCTCTCCAGCGCGGCATGGAACGAGTCAGGTCGTAGCGGCCTCGTCCTCACACCGAACATGTTCATGTTCCAGAACCCGACCTACGGCTCGAGCGAGGTCTTCGTCCCCCGGGAGTTCGAGCCGCGGAGCGGGGAGTCGAGGACCGGCGCCCCCTCCGCCCCGTCGGCAGAGGGCGAGCTGGCGAAGCGCATACTCGAGGAGATAGCCGGGTATGAGGGGGCGACCCGGGCGTCGCTGGTCTCCTTCCTCTCCGCCGAGTTCGACCCCGACCTCGTCGAGAAGACCTTCGACAGGCTTCAGTCAGAGGGCCACATCGCAGTGGCGAGGACGGAGCGCCCGGGCTCTGGGCGGACGATGCAAGGCCTGTCCCTCACGGAGAAGGGCTGGGCGGTGCTCGGGAGGCGGCCGAGTTGATGCCCCAGCTGGAGAGGCTCCAGACGGGCTGCCACGCCCTGGACCTCCTGACCGACGGGGGGCTACCGACGGGGACGATCACCCAGATATTCGGGGAGAAGGCCCTAGGGAAGAGCATCCTCTCGCTCCAGGCCGCCTACGCCACCGTGGCAGCGGGCCACAGCGCTGTCATCCTGGACACCGAGCAGTCATACTTCAGCTACCTGGTCGGCTACCGGAAGCCGGGCTTCGAGAAGAGGTTCGGCGACAAGGTCCAGGTCAAGGAGGTCAAGCTCCAGAGGACGACCCGCGCGACCAAGAAGAAGGGCATGCCGGTCTCGAGGAGCGAGCTGGTCACCTCGGTGAGCAGCCTACTCGACCGGATCGGGGTCGCGTACAACGACAACCACCTGAGCGCCATAGCGGACGTCCTCTCGCCCGACTTCACCGTCGACCTGGCCGAGGATGAGAAGGAGCCGGCCGTCTTCGTGATCCAGCTTCCGGACATCATCGACCTGCTCGCCCTCCACGGCCACGACGTCCAGAAGATAGTCTCCGAGAACGGGCGGGTCGAGCTGAGGCTCAAGTCGACCCCCGTCTACGAGTCGGCCCTCCACGACCTCGTCGAGCAGACCAAGGCCAAGCTCCTGGTCTACGACTCGATCTCCGCCCCGTTCAAGGCGTCGTTCTTCGGGACACAGGACCTCCCGGCGAGGAGCGCGGGGATGGCGATAATGCTCGCCCACGCGCAGCGCCTCTGCATCCAGTTCGGGATTGCCGTGGTGGTGACGAGCCACGCCTCGATCAACCCCATGGCCGCCTGGGACCGGGGGAAGCCCTACGGCGGCATCACCCTCGGCCACGAGGCAAAGTTCAGCTTCGAGCTGACCAAGCACACCGCCAAGAGGAACGGCGACGCAACCTCGGTCAACCCAGACGAGCAGATAGACAAGGAGAGCGACGGGAGGGCGCTCTGGGTCCACAGGCACCCCGCCCTCGAGGACTGGTCGAGGTACGGGCACACCTTCATCGACGACGAGGGGTTCCACTGATGGGGTGGCTGGGGAAGGTCGTGGCGGTCGCTGTCGGCTTGATGCTCTTCGGGGCGGGGGTCTGGCAGGTCGGGCTCCTCATCTTCGCCATACTCCTAGTCCCACCTGTGCTCCGGGCATTCACGAGGAAGGGGAGGTCGAAGGAAGAAGACGGACCTCGGGGGAACTCGAGGCCGCGAGGGAGGCTTCGGGCAAGAGACGCGGTCGGGGGAATCCTCCTCTTGCTCGCAGCAGTTGCGGTAGCGTCCCACGGGACGCTCTCCCCGGCCGTCTTCGGCCTCCTCGGGTTCCTCGTGCTGGCCTGGGGAAGGGTCGGTATCAGGTTCCCAGGGTCGGGTGTGGTCACCGTCGTGGATTCGGTGCTCCTGAGGTCTTCCCCCCTTCCATTCGCCTGGGCAGCGGTCGCCGAGGTCAAGCCCCTCACGAGAGACCTCCCGAAGGCGATGGCCGGGGTACGGGGAACGGTGGTGATCTCGGCCTCGGAGAGCCCGTCGATGTACGTCCTGGTCGAGCGGTCGGCGGTGACCGAGAAGTCCGCCGAGGCCGCGATACTTGAAGCCCTCAGGGATGCCAGCCTATCACTGGCCGCCCTCGGCGCTTACTTGCTCCCCCTGGACTCGAGGCAAGCCGTCGCGCTGTTCCAGCCGACGCTTCAGGCGGCGAGGCTGGGTGAGGGCGATTGGTCGGCCGCCTTGGCATCAGGAACCTACGATTTGATTTCGATGAGGCAGGAGGGCGGCTTCGCAAGGTCCCTCGCGCTATACAGGAAAACAGCCCAGGGCCGCGAAGGCAAGGGAAGGATGCCTCCCCCGCAGCGGGAGTTCGCCCACCCGCCCTTCCTCATGGAGGTCTTCAAGGCGGTCGGGAACCGCCTGACCTGGCCAGGACCCGACCAGTATACGGCCTTCCTGAGCAGCCTGGTGGCGACGGGCGGGGAGCCCATCGGGACGAGGATCCTGGATGCCGGTACCTCGCAGCAGGCGCAGATGGTGATGGTCAGGTCGCAGGCGAGCCCGGCGGTAGAGCTCAGCAGGGCCCAGTTGAGGGCGGTCGTCAAGATCTACGACAAGGGAACGCGATAGTGTGGAGACTTGGGCACGCTTGGAGTCGTCGTCAGGCTCGCCTGTTTCTCTGCGATTGCTCTCCTAAGTTACGTGTTGATTGAGACCATCGTCTCCTACGCTGACCTTGCGACCCGATTCCTCGGCCTGACGCCCAACGCTTCGACCCCTGCCTACCTCCTCCTGACCGTGGCCTCCGCGTTGTTCGTCGGGACACTATTGTTCGCCCCCCTTGCGCTCGCTTTGTTCGGGCATGCTGGGGCGTGGATCAAACACGTCGCGACCAAGTCCGCCAAGTTCCTCTCGTTAGCCCTACTCTTCGCATTCGGTCTGGATGTCGGAACAGCAGGGGCGGAAAAACTGGCTGCGCCCGGTATCTCGCCTACCGCCCTTCTCGTCTTGGCGGGTATTGGCACCCTTCTCCTAGGAATCTCGTCGCCCAAGACGGTCCTAGGTGCCCTAGGCGGGTTGTTCGACCCCCTGCAAGGGGCGGTAAACTCCGCCGGGCGGGACCTGGCGGCCGTCGAGCTCGAAGTGGCGCCGACAAGCCACGTCCGCGGGAAGGAGAGGCCCGAACGTGTCAGGGGGGAGGCCATCAGGTTCCAGCGCCTCGTCCAGGCTCTAGTGTCGCTCGGAGGAAGGACAGAGATTCGGACCAGCTTCAGGGACGGAAGGGGCCGGATCTTCGTCCTCGCGCGGGGGGCGCACGGCCGCCAGGACCTTGAGGAAAGGCTCCTCGGCGTTGTAAGAGCACACCTGCCCGAGTTCAACGCCAAGCCATGCGAGGTTCCAAAGGGCCCGTCTTATCCCGGGCATTCGGTTTCGGTGACCGGGGTTCCGGAGGCCATGGAGAACCCGCTCGAGCCGCTGTCCAGGTTCTTCCTCGAAAACCGGTACGGCGGCGACTACCAGTTCATTCTCGAGAGGGCACGGACCAACCTCTTCCAAAGGCACCTTTCTCGAGCGAACCAGAAACGCCTCGCTAGGAAGGCAGAGGGGCAGAGGACAACACAGTCGTCTCTCCAGGGTGAGCAGCAGACCGCTCCCTTCCAGGACTATTTCGAGCAGGTCAGGCTAGAGGAGGCGGTCAAGCTGGTCGAGCGCCACCAATCCAGCCTGGCCATGAAGTGCTGGGTGCGGATCACCGGCTTGGGCGAAGACCCTGCTTCGGCCAAGAGGGTCGCGGAGGGGGCCGCCTCCGTCCTCGTAGGCTCCCTCTCGAGCCATCGCTCCACATCCGCCCTCAGGACGAGAAGGGCGAAGGGAGACGCAGACAAGCTCGACCCCAAGGGTAAGTACACCATCCTCCTTCCGAGCGAGGCGGTCCCGTTCGCGTGGCTGCCTCAGGTCGCTCTGGGGACGCGGGTGTTCCCCTCGGCGGAGTTCGAGCTCCCACCGAAGCTCGAGGGTGAGATCGCGCTCGGGACGATAGCGACGAACTCCTCGCCCACGGGCCATGAGGCACGGATACCCCTCGACGCGCTTACCAAGCACTGCTTCATCACCGGTATGACCGGCAGCGGGAAGACCACGTCGTGCTTCAACCTCCTCACGCAGCTCCACCAGCTGGGAGTGCCGTTCCTAGTCATCGAGCCTGTCAAGAGCGAATACAGGGCGCTAATCGTCACCATCCCGGGCATCCAGGTCTTCACCTTGGGGGACGAGGAGACGGCGCCGTTCAGGCTGAACATCTTCGAGCCCCCGCCGGGAGTCAAGGTCCAGACCCATCTCGAGAACCTCGAAGCGGCATGGAACTCCAGCTTCGTCTCGTACGCACCGCTCCCCTACGTGGTCAAGGAAGTCCTCGCCGAGACCTACAAGGCCTGCCGATGGGATGTCAGGAAGAACGTCCGAGGCAGGCCGATTTCGTTCGGAGACTTCCTGGCCACGGCGGAGCGGGTTACACGGCGGCTCGGATACGAGCCCAAGGTTACGATGGACATCGAGGCCGCGCTCAAGACGAGGATCAGGAGCATGACCCTCGGAGGCAAGGGGCCTCTCTTCGACACCGTTTCGTCGGTTCCACTGGAAGACGTCCTTCGGAGGCCGACCATAATCGAGCTGAAGGGCGTCGCCAGCAGCGAGGAGAAGGCCTTCGTCGCCGCCGTGCTTCTGATGAACCTTGCAGAGTACCGGGAGACGCAAGGGAATTCGAAGGAGCTCCGGCACCTGACCCTGATCGAGGAGGCGCACCGGCTCCTCCCCAACCTCTCCACCGCCAAGGGCGACCCGGAGGGGGCCGACCCGCGCAAGAGGATGGTCGAGCAGTTCGCCGACATGCTCGCCGAAGTGCGGGCCTATGGCGAGGGACTGGCGATAGTCGAGCAAATCCCCACAAGATAATCCCCGACGCGATAAAGAACACCGCGACCAAGGTCGCCCATCGGCTCCCCGCTGCCGACGACAGGGAGGTGGTCTCAGGGGCTACGAACATGACCAAGCAGCAGGCGGCGGTGCTCGCCGCGCTGACCCCCGGCGAGGCGATACTGAGCGTGGAGAAGCACCCCCTGCCAATCAGGGTCAAGGTGGGCGATGTGGCGCACCGGCTGGGCATGCCGGTCGGCCAGGTCCTCGACGAGCAGGTCAGGCAGCACATGGCGAAGTTCTATCTCAAGAACCCGCTGCCTCGGGCGCCAGCAGCCCCAATCTACGACTCCGTCGTGCAAATGGTCGAAACCGAGTGGTTCCAGGCGCGGTTCATGGAGGCCTATAAGACGTGGCTCAAGACAGGGACCACCGAGCCGCTGGCCGCGTTCCTCTTCGAGGCAGCCGCGAGCTTCGCGAAGACCGATGAAGAGACTCTGGAGCTAGAGTCGAAGCTCCTGAACCACGCCGTCCAGTTCTACCTCCCGTTCGACGACGAGGACAGGGAGCGGTTCCCCCGACTCTTCATGCAAGTCGTCCAGAGGCAGAGGAGGAAGGAGCGTGCCTGAGACAGGGGAGAGCCCCGAGGAGGAGCGTCCGCCGGAGGGCGAAAAGTCGGAGGACCTCGAGCTCGAGGAGTTCAGAGAGGAGTTGGCGAAGAAATACCCGCAAGAGGTCGAGGAAGGATGAAGTCGGCGACCCACAACCTCTTCTCCATCGGCCTGATGATCTGGATAGTCACGCTCTTCGGCGACCCGTTGGTCATTCTGCTTTTGCTGGCGACCGTCGCGACGGTCCTTACCAACGCTCTAATCGACGAGCTCGGGCACGCCAACGAGGACGGCGTCAAGAGGCGGACGTTCCTCACGCACTCCGTCATCACAGCTCCCTTCTGGGGCGCCGCAGTCTGGGCGATTGTCCTGATCATCCCGGCCGCCTCCCTTGGCATCTTCCCGCCCGACCCAGTGCTCCTGAGGTTCTTCGCGTCGCTCGGGGTGCTGGCGGCCTGGAGCCACCTCCTGCTCGACTCGCTCACCGAGGGAGGCGTGTTCGTCTCCAGCTTCCAGCGGCGGGCGCTCGCACACTTCGCCTATGACAACTGGCCTCTCAACCTGGGCTTCAGCGTGCTCGGTGTGTTTCTCCTGTTCGCGGCCCTGCTGGCGTAGGGTGGGAGCACGCCAGAGGTCCGGGAGGGAGACCCGGAGGTCGCGCGGCGGAGGGGAGAAAGCCTCGAGGACCTCCGCACGAAGATGGAGGACAGGTACTCCGAGCGGCCCGAAGCCGCCGGGCCGGAGCAGCCCACCGCGCGTAGTGACGTCCGAGAGGAGGACCGGCCCGGCCCCGAGGGACCTCCTCGCGAGCCAGAAACGCACGACGAAGGCGAGCTCGGAAGACTCAGGGCGGAAATCAGCGAGAAGTATCACTGCGACGGAAGGGTCGTCGAGGAGTGTGGTGAGAAGGCGCAGCCTTCGCCGGGCGTGGAGAAGGATGCCAAGAACGCGCCCGCGCAAGGTTCGGCGGCTTCCGTCGAAGATTTGGAGCGGCCCGCTCGCACCGAGTCGCCAGAACCGCGACAATCCCAACAGGGGGCCGGGGAGATTCGGGAATCAGAGCGTCAGCGAGGAGATCGGCCTGCCGCCGAGGATGCAAGGCTCAGAGAGGACAACAACGACCTTCCACAGGAACAAATCGAAAAGCCTCCTCTGGAGCATTCTGGGAAGGAACATGCGCCGGAGATTGCCGAGCCATCGCAGGCCCGTAGCGCATCCGAGACCGCGATTGAGTCGGCCAAGGCCGGCTCCGAGCCATCCGGGGCCATGGGCACCTTCCACTCCACGGCCTACCGCGTCGGCGGGCGAGACGGGCACGAGTCGACGCGTTTCGACATACCTGAGGCCACCTTCGACAAGAGGACCCAGTTCCATTTCGAAGAGGAGAAGACGTACGAGATTGCTTTCAAGATAGACGGCGCCCACGACGTCAAGACGACTCATACGGGCTCGAGGGACAGCACCCACGTCGTCATCACCGTCCCGAGCGAGCTGTCAAAGGATGTCAAGCCAGGGGAGAAACACGTCCTCACCGTCGAGTCGGTCACAGAGAAGCGCACCCTCACCGTAAGCGGTGAAGGGCCGACGACGCGGCTTACACCGCAGAAGCGGGCCCTGGAGTCGCTGGGCATAGACGTCGACGCCATGAAGAAGGCTCCTGAGGAGGAGAGGCTGGTCGAGCTGACGGTCAGGAACCTGTCTTCGGAGGACAAGTCTGAGAAGACCGTCTACGGCAGGGTGCAACCCGGCGAGGGGGCCATGCCGCTCAGCATAGCCAACATCGGTGCGAAGCACAACGACGTCCTGGAGCTCGTGAGCGCAAGGAAGTATACGGTCGACCGTTTCGTCGACCAGTTCAACGAGCGCGCGGGCGGAGCGACAGGGAACGTCAGACTGTCGCTCGAGCGCGACAGGCTCCACCTGGAGGTCGACGGGAGGAGGTTCGAGGCGAAGCACCACGAGCTGGGAGTTCACCGCCTGCATAGGTTCCTCAACCTGGAGGTCGAGCCGTTCAAGCACGACATCAGGCTCTGGATCGAGGGGGACAGGGTCGCTCCGAAGTTGGCGCAGTCGTCCAGGCTCGAGAAGGAGGGCGCGAGGCCAGAACCCATAGCTTGGAGGATAAAGTCGTTCGCCGCCTCGGAGCGAGGCCTGGAGGTCAGGTTCGCGATGGGCGACCGGACGGTCACCATGCGCTCGGGGCAGGAATCCCTGGGAGAGAAGATGTCGATGGAGGAGATCTCGGAGAAGGTCAAGGTTGTTCCTGGGGACAGGCTCGAGGCGAACCATCAAATCAGGATTGAGGACGACCTCGCCTCCTACATCAACGACCGGATGGCCAGGGCGAAGTGGTCGAATTCGCCGTACTTTCTCGAGAGAGGGGGTATTGGGGAGGACTTGGGTGCGGCCGCTTGGTCAAAGATGGGATACGAGGAGCTGGAGAGACATCCCTTCGACCGCAATGGTCCGGGGCGTGACCCTTTCAAGAATGGGACCGATGCTCTTTCCAGAAACAGAAAGACGGGAGAGTTAGTCTTAGTAGAACTCAGATGGTGGCGTGATGTTGATGCTGGACTCGAAAAGGCGGTCAAGGAGGTTAGAAATCGTCACGATGACGAGAAGGAACATCCCAAATATGGACGAATTAGTGGCGCTTATGTAGCGAGCTTGAAATTAGACCTTGGAAGCAATCGAGGCGAATTACATGTCAAAAGAGCGTGGTAGGATGACGCCAGTGGCCGAGGAGGCCTATTCGCTTCGGGACGTCATTTCCAAAGTCACAGGATTGGAATATGACATAAGGGAAGCCTCGCAAGACTTCCCGCCGACCGCAGATCGGGCCTCATGGTATCTTCACGGCAGAGAGTTCCGGTTGCCAAAAGGCACTCCATATGCGTCTTCCCTCTGGGAAGACCAAGAGGGGAACCTAATGATTAGGTCGATGTACATCGGAGATAGCACCGAGTGGATTGGACCCATCTATGGGGAAAGGGGAATAATTGCAGCAATGAAGATAGATTATGCAAATCCGGAACTCGGGCGAAAGACATTTGCTAAGAAGTTCCCGGCGGTTGAAAGGCGAATCCACGATTACGAGGCCATCCTTGCCAAGGTCTCATCGGTGCGTCATGTGTCCCTTAGTTTGCAGCCCACCGGAGAAAATGCTGACGCCACCTTCTTCATAGGTGCTCGAATCGAGTGGAGAGATTTAACCGCGGAGAAGAAGGAAGAGGAAATGAGGTTGAATGTTGACGCGCTCAAGGAAGCGTGGAACAAGATTACTGCGTACAATCCAAAGCTGTTACAAGGGTGAAGGATGTCTATCCTAGGAAGAAAGGCACGCTCTTGCCTTCTGCGTGCTCCTTCAGCGCCTCGGCGCGGGCCTTCTTGTCGTCCTCAGACATCGCCACACCCGCAATTCTAGTTCTTCGCCTCAAGTTCTCGCATCTTCCCTTCGACCAATGCTAGCCCGTCCGATGAGTCTGTTCGCATGCCGATTTTCGCCGACCCGTCAGGATTCGGCGAAGAGAATCGCAAAGTGAACCTGGACCAATTCAGAGACGCTCGGGAG